>JAFXUZ010000009.1 GCA_017524725.1 Clostridia bacterium
AAGTTCCAGGTCTCCTTATTGCTCACTTCTTCGGTAAAGCTGTAGCGGAACGAGGGCACGGCGGTCTCGTCGTCCAGGTACGCCTCCATTACCAGCACGTTGTTCCTGCGGTTCTCCATGGCGATGTATCTCTGGTTGTATACCGTCAGGGTCACCATGGGCGTACCGTCGCTGGCGTCCCACCGCCTTGAATAGATCTCCACGTCGTTGGAATCGGTATTCAGCCGCATACGGTCAAAATTCAGGTCCGTTTTGAACATGGAGGCGTAGCCGGGATCGTTTTCTTCCGTGCCATCGCCGCGGGATCGGAGCAGGCCGCCGCCTTCACGCCGCACCTCCCCGTTCCTGCTGACGGAGATGACCGCAGGATCACTCGCGCCCCTGGCCGTCAGGGCATTCGCGTCTGCGCTGAATGAGTTGCTGTCGGTGGTATACATTTTTTCCACCTGCAGGTAGATGCTGTGGGTATCCTTCCAGTCCTGGGGCATAAGCAAAGCCGTCCATGGCGCCTATGGCAAAGGACTTGTCGTCCATGATCATTACGGACATCTTCTGGTCGGCGTCCGCCAGGGCGCTGCCGATGGGCGACAGGCGGGCCAGGCGGGTCATCACCGTCCGGTCCGTTTCGACGCGCACGGCGCTGGCGGGGACAGTCATGTTCCTGGTGGAGGCGTGCCCGCTGCCGCGCAGCGCGTCGATGGAATCCAGCAGCCAGGTGAACGTTTCCTCACCCTGGGGGGGTTCCAGGACGCCGGAAGCCATCTGTTCCATGCGCCTGCACTGCCTCCGCCAGGCAGTCGCCAGCCCCGATACGTCGTCCATCAGTTCCCGGAGGCGGCGCCAGCCGTCCCGGATCTCATAGGCGTACACCGCCTGCTGCTTTTCCGTCAGGCCGCCTTCCTTCAATTCCTCCGCCATCGTGAACACATCGGACGCGTACTTGTTCAGCATATCCCGGTAATAGGTGATCTCGTCCCTCATGTCCATCGCTTCGTCGTAGCGATAATAGAAGAAATCGATCCCGTTCTTATGGACCTGGGACAAAAGGCCATAGCTGACGGGATCGTGGTCCTTGAGGTAGTGCAGCTCCACGTCGTAGTTTTCAAAGGTATTCATGACGGAGGCCAGCTTATTTTCCGCGAAATCGACGATCCATCCCACCATCTGCTGCACGTTCATGGTCGATGAGATCTCCATGCCGGGATGGTAGCCCGGCGCGTCGTCGCTGAGGCCCGTCAGCGTGACGGCCGCGGACAGCTCCTGCGCGGTGGGGGCGGGTTCAGCGCCGCCGCCGCCAGGTCCAGCGGCATGGCCAGCCATACAAAAACAGCGGCCAGAAGCAGGGCGAAAAGTCTTTTCATGGGAAATACCTTCTCATATATCGTTGAAATACCGATATTCCGACACGACGGCGCCTTCAGCGTTTCCGGGCATACCTGAGGGCGTCTGTTATGGCCTGCTTCGTTTCCCCGGGGCGCAGGCGGCGGGCAGCCACCACGCGGCGGCTGTCTTCCGTTCCGTCACAGGTCACCAGCAGAAGCAATTGGTCCTCCGCATCGACCTGGACAGGCGAAACGATCGCGGAATATGCCTGCAGCTTCCTGATGGCCTCAGAGCGCGGTCCGGCTTCCATGCCGGAAAGCAGCATAAAGGGCACATACCGGCTCATTCCCTGCACCGTATCGATATCCGCGACGGCAAAGACCACATACTGTCCGTCCTCGTACAGCACGTTGAAATCGATCACGGCGTTTTCCCTGTAATAGCTCACGTTTTCAAACATGCGCAGGCTGCCGAACATCTCGCCGGTTTTCATGTTATGGCCGAAAATGATATAGGTGTCCGGGCGGCTCTTCAGGGAGATGGTCTCCTCCAGAAACAGCGCGCCGTTCACGTTGTGATAGCCCAGGCAGTCCCGCTTCAGGTAATAGGTATTGTCCCGCTGCACCACGGGCTGGCCCGCCATGTCGGGCAGTTCGAGCCATCCGACGATGTCCCTGTTCTGCCTTTGCAGCTTTTTGAATTTTGCCGACACCGTCATGGAAGGATTGTCCGGCCAGTTTTTCATAACGGGGACGGGATACGCCCCGGGAGGGCTGTCGGCGGACGCTTTGGGGAAAGATATCTCGAACTGCCGGACCGCGGGCCTTAACGTGGCCTGCGGGGGATCGGCGTCCCGGCTTGAATACAGTTCCTGAAAGCTTTGCCTGACCGCTGAGGAACGCACGGCGTTCAGCGCATACCGTCCCAGCAGGAAGAGGCAGAAAAGCAGCAGGCATACGCCGGCGGCGCCTAAGGTGTAAAACAGGACTGAATCTTTCCTTTTCCTTCTCCCACGGCTCAAACGCAATCTGGTCCGCAATGCCGATCCGTCCTTTTCCCGCCCGCTTATGTTCAGCGCCTTTTTATCATATCGACCGGGAACCGGGGCGCCCGGGGAAGGTACGCGCCGAGGGGAGCGGCCCCGCAATAATAAGCAGACGGACATTTTTAATCAGTAAACAGTCTATCGTACGCTCTGCTTTTTTGCAAGGGGCACAGCTGTTTATTTTGGGGACTTTTTTCATTTTGACCACATTTGGTAGTGGCAAAGGGGCGCCGCATCCCCATGATGATGTATCCTCCCGGACATATGGACATCACCGCGCTTCCGGGAAGGACAAAGCGCGCCGGCTTTATGCGGCGATACTTAACAAACGTGCAAAAAGCGAAAGAAAAAAGCGAAAAAACAACTGCCGCTCCCTTTGGATAAGCGTATCAAAGAGTGTCCGGTGGACAAACCTCCCTCGGACAGGGCAGCCGGAGATACGCTGCCGAAATGATGAAAACAAGAAGCCGCAAAGACGGCGTGGAGGTAAACAAAATGTCTGAACACATGACCGAACGCATCGTTTCGTTTCTTTTCACCCTTGCACTGATCGCTTGGAACGTGATCGACGTCATCCAGGGCAGGGCCGGCGTATTCACCTGGATCTTCCTGCCCATCCTGGGCCTCATCGGACTGTTTGAGATCGGCTCCATCTGCGACGCCAAAAAGAAAGGCGCCGCCGGCGACATAACCAAGACCACCGAAGTATAAGAACACGCTCATCCATCCCGCTCCGGGCCGACAGCCGGGACAGCGATTTCCATCCGGCCGGCCGAATAATAAGAAACCTTATATAACAGGATAAGAACCCTGACGCCCCTTCCGGGAAAACTCCCGGAAGGGGCGTCAGGGCGTATAAAACGGAAGGGGCGGCATACCGCAAAAATTTTTTCGGCCGCCCGGTCAATGCAGAAGTTCCGGATGCGTTTCGATGGTATACTGGTTTTTCCACTCCGCCAGGTATTCCCCGAGGATCTCCATCTGCCGGGCCTGCAGGGCCGATGCTTCCAGGGCTTCGTGTTCTTCTTCCGTCAGTTCATGCACGCCCGAGGGCAGGTCTCCCTGATAAAGCACGATATGGATCC
>JAFXUZ010000010.1 GCA_017524725.1 Clostridia bacterium
CTACTACTATTATACAATATACTCTTCCGTTTGTCAACTCAAAATAGCAAAAAAACAGAAGATTTACCTTCTGATAGTTGGTAAATCTTCTTGTTGAAACCTATTTTTTGTGCTTTTTACACTCTATACTTCTGTTTTCTTGCTTCTCATACTTCTTATCCCATTTCCCCCTCTATCAAACTCGGGGGATCCTTTTGCGTTTTTTGTTTTTCCGCCTTTGCCCCCTGGCGTGGTATAATGATACAGGACGCGGCAGGCGCCGCGCCGGAAAGGAGAAGCCATGCCGTACATCCACACACAAACCACCGTTTCCCTCCCCCCCCGGATCCGGGAAGAGCTGACCGGAGACTTCGGGCAGGCCGTCCGGGTCCTCGGAAAGAGCGAAAACTGGCTGATGCTCCGCTTTGAGGAAAACTGCGCCATGGCCTTCCGCGGAAAAACGGACGGAGAGTACTGTTTCATCGGCGTATCCATGTACGGCTGTCCCGAAAAGGATCAGCTGGAAGCCATGACGCAGAAGGTGACCGCCTGTGTCGCCGCCCGCACCGGCATACCCGCGGAAAACATCTACATCCGTTACCTGCCGACGGACGCCTGGGGCTGGAACGGGGGCAATTTCTGATGAAGACCGTGCTCATCACCGGCGGATCCCGGGGTATCGGGGCCGCATGCGTCCGCGCTTTTGCCGGCGCCGGATGGCTGCCCCTCACCTGCGCGCGCCGGGAGACCGGGGACGTTTCCGCCCTGTGCCGGGAGACCGGCGCGCTGTTCACCCCCTGCGATGTGTCCCGTTCCGACGAGGTCAGTCGGATGTTCGGTTTTTTCCTGAAAAAGGTCCATCGCATCGACGCCCTGGTGCTCAATGCCGGGCAGGCATGGAAGGGACTGATCCAGGACATGACCGAAGAGGAATTCGACTCTCTGTACGCCGCGGACCTTAAAAGCGCCTTCCTGTGCGTGCGGGAAGCGCTGCCGGGAATGATCGCCGCAGGCGGAGGGAGCATCGTTACGGTCTCTTCCATGTGGGGACAGACCGGGGCCAGCTGCGAATCGGCCTACTCCGCTTTCAAGGCGGGGCTCATCGGCTTTACCCGGGCCCTGAGCCGGGAATGCGGCCCCTCCGGCATCCGGGTCAACTGCATCGCCCCCGGCCTCATCGATACCGAAATGAATAGGGACCTGACGGAAAGCGACAGGGAGGAGCTCATCTCCGCCACCCCCCTGGGACGTATCGGCACCCCCGGGGACTGCGCCGCCGCCGCCCTCTTCCTCTGTTCCCCCGCCTCGTCCTTCATCACGGGCCAGGTGCTGGGCGTCAACGGCGGTTTTTTGATCTGACCGCGCTTCGGATCTGTCCTAGGGGGGCCTTTTTCGTCCTGAGGGCGTGGGCGAAAGAGGGACGGTTTTTTTCTTCTGGACGTTTTTATGCAATTAATCGCCCTCATGATGGATAAATTGCATAAATATTGAAAGTTTTTTCACCAGCCCTTCTATTTTCTCTTTTTTCCGTGTATAATAGCGATGCACCCCGTCCAATGTCGACCGCCGCAAAGGAGGGACCTCGCTTGAACAATTTCCTGACCGAATGGGACAAGGACCTGAAGAGCATCCCCATCGGACCGCTCGGTGTCATCCCCATGGCCGGCTGTGAAGAAATGGGCCGCAAGGTCAACAGCTGGCTGCTGAAATGGAACAGCCTTCAGGAGGTCCAGGACGAAGAATTTTATACCCAGCCGGGTGTCAACCGCGACAGCTTCCTGATCAAATGCTACTGTCCCCGGTTCGGTACCGGCGAAAGCAAGGGCGTTCTGAAGGAAAGCGTGCGCGGCTATGATATTTACATCATCGTGGACGTCACCGCCTGGAACAAGACCTTCAAAATGTACGGCATGGACGTGCACATGAGCCCCGACGACCACTTCGCGGACCTCAAGCGCATCATCGGCGCCATCGGCGGAAAGGCCAAGCGCATCAACGTGATCATGCCTTTCCTGTATGAAAGCCGTCAGCACCGCAAATCCAGCAGGGAAAGCCTGGACTGCGCCATGGCCCTGCAGGAGCTTGCCAGCCTGGGCGTCAGCAATATCATCACCTTCGACGCCCACGATCCCCGGGTGCAGAACGCCATCCCCCTGGACGGGTTTGAAAACGTCATGCCCTCCTACCAGATCATGAAGGCCCTGTGCCGCAGCGTCAAGGACCTCAGGTTCGACAAGAACAGCATGATGTTCATCTCCCCGGACGAAGGCGCCATGCAGCGCAACATCTACTACGCTTCCCTCCTGTCCCTGGATCTGGGCATGTTCTATAAGCGCCGTGATTATTCCACCATCGTCAACGGCCGCAACCCCATCGTCGCCCACGAATACCTGGGCGCCGACGTGGAAGGCAAGGACTGCATCGTCGTGGACGACATGATCTCCTCCGGCGAAAGCATCATCGACCTGGCCCACGAGCTCAAAAAGCGCAAGGCCAACCGCATCTTCGCCGCCTGCTCCTTCGCCTTTTTTACCAACGGCACCGAAGCTTTTGACAAGGCCTATCAGGACGGCATCATCAGCCGCGTGATCTCCACCAACCTCACCTATCTCAGGCCCGAAGCCCTTAACAGCCCCTGGTTCGTCGAAGCTGATCTGAGCAAATATATCAGCTACATCATCGCCACACTGAACCACGACCGCAGTCTGCATACCCTCCTCTCCCCCCAGGACCGCATCCGCAAACTGATCGAGCGCTACCGCGCGGATCAGGCCAGCAGCGGCATTTCCCTGGTGTAGGCCGGGCAGCAAAAAAGATTCCGGGCTCAAGGTCCGGGCGCCGGCAGCGCCGGAAAAACAGACTGAATATCCATCGATCCCAGGGCCGCGAAACGCAGCGGCCTTTTTGTATGCCCATTCCGGGGAAAGTCCGCAGCCAGCCGGCGGGCGGAACCGAATAAAAACCAGGTGAGCGCGGAAGGCAAAATCGATAGAAAATAACCACAATTGGTAGTTTCTGTTTTTTCCCTGTATCCTCCGTTGACAGGCGCCGTATACGTTGCTATAATCCCTTCAATCGCATATTTCATCCAAACCGTTGATGCGGAGATAACGGTGAAAATGCCCCCGCAGAGAGCCCGGGACGCTGGAAACCGGGTGGGAAACAGTTCATCAAATGGACCGCGGAGGGCGCAGGGAAAGGCGAAGGAGCCGCCGGGGCACGCCAAGTATTCTGCGACGTGAGGCCGACGTAACCGGCCGGGGATATGATCGTATCCCTTCAAGTGCGCGGCCTCAGGGCCGCGAAGCAGGGTGGCACCGCGGAATGATTATTCGCCCCTGACAGAAAATGGTTCTGTCGGGGGTTTTTCCATACCCCGGCTCCAGGACACGATCTTTTTTGCAACGGAGGAAAAAACATGTTGGTGTATCCCGATCTTCAGGAGATCCGGCGCCTGGCCGGATCGGGCAAGTACAAGGTGGCCCCTGTCGCCTGCGAACTGCTGTCGGACATCCGCACCCCCATCCAGGCCGTGCGGATACTGAAAAACGTGTCCTCACACTGTTTTCTGCTGGAATCGGTGGAAGGAAAGGAAAAGTGGGGACGTTACACCTTTCTGGGCTTCGATCCCAAACTGAGCATCACCTGCACGGACGGCGACATGCAGATCGGCAGCCTGAAGTTCTCAACGAACGACCCGGCAGCGTATCTTCGCCAGATCCTGGCAGATCACCAAAGTCCCCGCCTTCCGGGCCTTCCTCCCTTCACCGGCGGCCTGGTGGGATACTTTTCCTACGACTACCTGAATTATTACGAGCCCACTGCCCGGCGGGAGGTGGACGACACCGAGCACTTCAAGGACGTGGACCTGATGCTGTTCGACAAGGTGATCGCCTTTGACAACTTCCGCCAGAAGATCATCCTGATCGTGAATATGCCATTAAGCGATGTGGAAACAGGCTATAACAAAGCCATTCTGGAATTGCAGGCCCTGAAAACGCTGCTGACGGAAGGCGCGCAGAAAAAGGAACCGGCCGGAAGACTGACCGGGGAGGTAACGGCACTGTTTGACCGGGAGCGTTTCTGCGGCATGGTGGAGAAGGCCAGGCACCACATCCGGGAAGGGGATATTTTCCAGATCGTGCTCAGCAACCGCCTGAGCGCTCCGTATGAAGGCAGCCTGCTGAACGTCTACCGCATCCTGCGCACCATCAATCCCTCCCCCTACATGTTCTATTTTTCCGGAACCGACGTGGAGGTGGCGGGAGCCAGCCCGGAAACGCTGGTAAAGCTGGAAGACGGCGTTCTGCACACCTTCCCCCTGGCGGGCACCAGGCCCCGCGGCAAAACGGAAGCGGAAGACATACAGCTGGAGCAGGAACTGCTTGCCGACGAAAAGGAGCTGGCGGAACACAACATGCTGGTGGACCTGGGCCGCAACGACCTGGGCAGGATATCCCTCTTCGGATCGGTGGAAGTGGAAAAACTCCATTCCGTCGAGCGGTATTCCCACGTGATGCACATCGGCTCCACCGTTCGCGGCAGGATCAGGCCGGAATATGACGCGCTGGACGCCATCCGGGCCGTGCTTCCCGCGGGCACCCTTTCCGGCGCGCCGAAGATCCGCGCCTGCCAGCTGATCGGCGAACTGGAAAAAAACAAACGCGGCATTTACGGCGGCGCCGTCGGTTACATCGATTTCACCGGAAATATGGACACCTGCATCGCCATCCGTATCGCCTACAGGAAAAACGGCAGGGTGTTCGTCAGGTCCGGCGCCGGGATCGTAAATGATTCGGTGCCGGAAAAGGAATACGAAGAATGCGTCAACAAGGCAAAGGCAGTCGTTAACGCCCTGCGGATGGCAAAGGAGGCGGACGAATGATCCTGCTGATCGACAATTACGACAGTTTTTCCTACAACCTGGTCCAGCTGCTGGGTGAGCTTTCGCCGGATATCCGGGTGATCCGCAACGATGAAATGACGGTGAAAGAGATCAAAGCCCTGGGGCCCGATCACATCATTTTATCCCCAGGCCCCGGACGCCCCGAGAACGCGGGCGTCATCGTGGAAGCGGCCCGGGTACTGGGAAAGGATATCCCCATGCTCGGCGTATGCCTGGGGCACCAGGCCATCTGCGCCGCCTTCGGCGCCACGGTCACCTACGCAAAGGAAGTGATGCACGGAAAACAGTCCATGATCACCTTCGATCCCTCCTGTCCCCTGTTTGCGGAGTGTCCTTCTCCCATGCCCGTGGCACGCTACCATTCCCTGGCCGCGGACGGCAGCACCATTCCCTTTTGCCTCATGGTCACCGCCCAGACGGCGGACGGTGAGGTGATGGCCGTGCAGCACCGGGAATACCCCGTTTTCGGCGTACAGTTCCACCCTGAAAGCATCATGACCCCCTGCGGAAAAACGATGCTCGGCAACTTTTTGAAACAGTGAAAGGAGCGCAAACCATGATCAAGGAAGCCATCGTCAAGATCGTCAGCAAGGAAGACCTGACATACGATGAAGCGTACACCGTAATGAACGAGATCATGAGCGGAGAGACCACCCCCACCCAGAACGCCGCCTTCCTCTCCGCCCTTTCCACCAAGAGCGCCCGGGCCGAGACCACCGACGAGATCGCCGGGTGCGCCGCCGCCATGCGGGAAAAAGCCGTCCGGGTAGACGCAGGCGACAACCTTTTTGAGATCGTGGGCACCGGCGGCGACAACGCCCGGAGCTTCAATATCTCCACCACTTCGGCGCTGGTAGCGGCGGCCGGCGGGATGCGGGTCGCCAAGCACGGCAACCGTGCCGCCTCCAGCAATTGCGGCACAGCGGACTGCCTGGAGGCCCTGGGCGTCAATATCCACCAAAGCCCGGACCGCTGCCGCACTCTGCTGGACGAAGTGGGCATGTGCTTCTTCTTTGCGCAGAAATACCATACGTCCATGAAATATGTCGGCAGCATCCGCAGGGAACTGGGTTTCCGTACGGTGTTCAATATCCTGGGCCCCCTCACCAATCCCGGCAGGCCCTCCATGCAGCTGCTCGGCGTGTACGACGAATACCTGGTGCTGCCGCTGGCACAGGTGCTGATGGACCTGGGAGTCAAAAAGGGCATGGTAGTATACGGCCAGGATAAACTGGACGAGATCTCGCTGTCTTCACCCACAACGGTGTGTGAATTCAGGGACGGCTGGTATAAATCCTATGTACTGACGCCCGAACAGTTCGGTTTCACCCGCTGCCGAAAGGAAGAGCTTGCGGGCGGCACGCCGGAGGAGAACGCCGGGATCACCCGCGCCATCCTTTCTGGGGAAAAAGGCCCGAAGCGGGACGCGGTGCTCCTGAACGCAGGCGTGGCGCTGTACATCGGAGGCAAAGCCGCCTCCCCGGAGGAAGGCGTCCGGCTGGCGGCGCAGATCATCGATTCCGGGGCAGCGGCAAAAACGCTGGAAAAGCTGATCGAGCTGAGCAGCCTGCCGGAGGACACCCCATGAACATCCTGGACAGTTTGGCAGGCCATGCCCTTCAGCGGGTCAGGGCAGACCAGGAAAGGATCCCTCCCGAAGCCATGCGCGATATGGCGGACGCCCTGGGACCGGGCGGCGGGAAACGGTTCACGGAAGCGCTTAAAAAGCCGGAGCTGTCCTTCATCTGCGAGGTAAAGCGCGCTTCCCCCTCCAAAGGACTGATCGCACCGGATTTTCCGTATCTGGACATTGCCGAGGCTTACGAAAACGCGGGAGCGGACTGTGTTTCCTGCCTGACAGAGCCGAAATGGTTCCTGGGGTCGGACGAGATTTTCACCGGGATACGCCAAAGGATCCGCATTCCCATGCTGCGAAAGGATTTCACCGTAAGCCTCTACCAGATCGACCAGGCCCGGGTGATGGGCGCGGACGCGGTGCTCCTCATCTGCGCGCTGCTGGATACGTCCGCCCTGGCGGCTTATCTGGCCCGCTGCCGTGACCTGGGCCTTGCAGCCCTGACGGAAGCGCATGACGAACGGGAGATCGCCTCGGCGAAAATCGCCGGCGCCGATATCATCGGCGTCAACAACCGCAACCTGAAGGATTTTTCCGTGGATCTTTCCAACGCCGCCCGGCTTCGGGACCTGATCCCTCCGGACTGCGTATACGTGGCGGAAAGCGGCGTACGGGAACCGCGGGACGCGGAAATGCTGCGAAGGATCGGCGCGGACGCGGCCCTTGTCGGGGAAGCGCTGATGCGTTCCCCCGACAAGGCGGCTATGCTCGGAAAACTGCGAGGTGGATCATGACAAGGATCAAGCTGTGCGGCATGCGCCGGGCGGAGGATATTGCCGCGGCCAACGAGCTGAAGCCCGATTATGTCGGCTTCGTATTTGCTGAAAAAAGCCGCCGCTTCGTAGACGCAGAAACGGCGGCGGCCCTGAAACGCCTGCTCTGCCCCGGCATCCGGGCGGTGGGCGTATTTGTTGATGAAGACACGGATGAGGTCGCGAGGCTTCTTAACGAAGGCGTCATCGACCTGGCGCAGCTTCACGGACAGGAAGACGAAAAATACATCGCCCGTCTCCGGCAGTTGACGGACAGGCCCATCATCCGGGCATTCCGCGTCGTCTCCCGGGACGACGTCCGAAAAGCGGAGATAAGCCCGGCGGATCTTGTCCTTCTGGACGCCGGGGCGGGCGGAGGCACAGCCTTCGACTGGGGACTGCTCCGCGGCATGCGAAGGCCCTTCTTCCTGGCAGGAGGACTGGACCCGGAGAACGTGGGACAGGCCGTTGACGATATCCGCCCTTTCGGCGTGGACGTTTCCTCCGGGATCGAAACGGACGGGGCAAAGGATCCTATAAAAATGCGCGCCTTTGTGGCAGCGGTGAAAGCGAGGGATAAATCATGACCAACCCACGCGGCAGGTTCGGGGTCCACGGCGGACAGTATATCCCGGAAACCCTGATGAACGCCGTCATCGAACTGGAAAAAGCCTATGACCATTACAAAAATGACCCGGATTTCAGCACGGAACTGACGCGGCTGCTCAACGAATACGCAGGCCGCCCTTCCCGGCTGTATTACGCGGAAAAAATGACCCGCGACCTGGGCGGGGCAAAGATCTATCTGAAACGGGAGGATCTGAACCACACCGGCGCACATAAGATCAATAACGTACTCGGGCAGGCCCTTCTGGCGAAAAAGATGGGCAAGACCCGTCTGATCGCCGAGACCGGGGCCGGCCAGCACGGCGTGGCCACCGCCACCGCCGCGGCCCTGATGGGCATGGAGTGCGTGGTGTTCATGGGAGAGGAAGACACCCGCCGTCAGGCCCTGAACGTCTACCGGATGCGCCTGCTCGGGGCGGAAGTGATCCCGGTAAAAACGGGCACAGCCACCCTCAAGGACGCGGTGAGCGAGGCCATGCGGGAATGGACCAGCCGCATCGACGATACCCATTACTGCCTGGGATCCGTCATGGGGCCGCATCCCTTTCCCACCATCGTAAGGGATTTCCAGGCCGTGATCTCCAGGGAGATCAGGGAACAGGTGCTGGAAAAGGAAGGACGCCTTCCGGACGCGGTGATCGCCTGCGTGGGCGGCGGGAGCAACGCCATCGGCAGCTTCTACCATTTTATCGGGGACAAAAGCGTGCGCCTCATCGGCTGCGAAGCAGCGGGCCGGGGCATCGATACCTTTGAAACGGCAGCCACCATCAATACCGGCAGGCTGGGTATTTTCCACGGCATGAAATCGTATTTCTGCCAGGATCAATATGGCCAGATCGCCCCCGTGTATTCCATCTCCGCCGGGCTGGATTACCCCGGCGTGGGGCCGGAACACGCCTGGCTCCACGATATCGGGCGGGCGGAATACGTGCCCGTCACCGACGAGGAAGCGGTGTGCGCCTTTGAATACCTGGCAAAAACCGAAGGCATCATCCCCGCCATCGAATCGGCCCATGCCGTGGCGTACGCACAGAAGGCCGCGCCTGAAATGGATAAGGACAGGATCGTCGTCATCACCGTATCCGGCCGGGGCGACAAGGACTGCGCCGCCATCGCACGGTACAGGGGGGAGGATATATATGAGTAATATCGCGTCCGCTTTCGACCATGGCAAGGCCTTTATCGCCTTCCTCACCTGCGGCGATCCGGACCTGGAGACCACCGCCGCCGCCGTACGGGAAGCGGTAAGGAACGGAGCCGACCTGATCGAACTGGGCATCCCGTTTTCCGATCCCACCGCGGAAGGGCCGGTGATCCAGGAGGCCAGCCTGCGGGCCCTGACGGGCGGCGTCACCACCGATATGATCTTCGGCCTGGTGCGTTCCCTGCGCCGGGACGTGTCCGTGCCCATGGTGTTCATGACCTACGCCAACGTGGTGTACTCCTACGGAGCGGAAAGGTTTATCACCCTCTGCCGGGAAAACGGCATCGACGGCCTGATCCTGCCGGATGTGCCCTTTGAGGAAAAAGAGGAATTCCATTCCCTGTGCCGGGAAAACGGCGTCGACCTGATCTCCCTCATCGCGCCTACGTCGGATAACCGGATATCCATGATCGCACGCGAAGCGGAAGGCTTCATCTACATCGTGTCCAGCCTGGGCGTCACGGGCACCCGCAGTGAGATCACCACCGACCTCGGCTCCATCGTCCGTCTGGTGCGGGAAAGCGCGAAGGTCCCCTGCGCCATCGGGTTCGGCATCTCCACGCCGGAACAGGCAAAAAAAATGGCCGGATTGTCCGACGGGGCCATCGTAGGCTCTGCCATCGTGAAACTGATGGCACGCTACGGAAAGGACGCCCCGCCTTATGTGGGGGCATACGTAAGATCCATGAAAGAAGCGCTGAAATGACGGTGCAAAAAGGAGCAGGACCATGATACGTCAATTATCCATTTTCGCGGAAAACAAAAAAGGCACCATGAACGACATCACCCAGGTGCTTTGCGACGCCCAGGTCAACATGAATACCCTGGTGACCAACGACAGCGCCGAATTCGGCATCATCCGCATGCTGGTATCCGATACGGACAAAGCCGCCCGGGAGGTGACCCGGGCCGGCTATATGTGCCGCAGCGAACTCGTGATCGCCGCGGAGATCCCCGACGAATGCGGCAGCCTCAACGGCCTCCTGTCCGTCCTGAACCGGGGCAACATCAACCTGGATTACCTTTATGTCACTTACAGCACCCTCAGCCGCCGGCCCGTGGCCATCCTTCGCTGCGCCGACCTGACGGAAGTGGAGGAATTCCTGCAGGCCCGGGGGTTCCGCATGCTGGAACGGCTGGTCTGATACTATTCTCAAATTGATATTATCAATTTGAGAATCCGCGTGCTGCGCACGCTCATGCCGCGCAAAGCGCGTCATACCGTCTCATGCGATCCTGAACGCGCCTTCGGCGCTATAAAAAGGCATTTAGCCTTTTTAAACAGGATCAGTA
>JAFXUZ010000011.1 GCA_017524725.1 Clostridia bacterium
CTTGCCGTGGTCAACGTGACCGATGGTCCCGATATTGACATGCGGCTTATTGCGTTCAAAATGTTCCTTAGCCATAGGTATCAATCCCTCCAAGTTTGTCTTATTCCCCGTCCCGGCCGCTGTTTGGGCCATCGTCCGACAGCACGCGGATGCGGCGCCCCGGGGAAGGAGTAATTCTATAATCGTGTGCCGTCAGCGTACACCGACGATCTTTTCCGCTACGGAGCGGGGCACTTCCTCGTAATGGTCAAACTGCATGGTATACAGCCCACGTCCCTGGGTCCTGGAGCGAAGGTCCGTTGCGTATCCGAACATCTCGCTCAGCGGAACAAAGGAATGGATGCTCTGGTCCGCATCCCTGGGCTCGATCTCCTCGATCCTGCCGCGGCGGGAGTTGATGTCTCCGACCACGTCGCCCAGATACTGGTCCGGCACGATGGTTTCCACCTTCATGACAGGCTCAAGCAGCTTTTCGCCCGCTTTTTCCAGGGCTGTTTTAAAGGCCATGGAACCGGCGATCTTAAAGGCCATTTCGGAGGAGTCCACCTCGTGATAGCTGCCGTCAAGCAGCGCGGCTTTGAAATCCACCACCTGGAACCCGCCCAGGGAACCGGAAGCGCTGGCTTCACGGATGCCGTTGTCCACCGCGGGGATATATTCCTTGGGGATCACGCCGCCCACGATGCGGTTCTCAAAGCTGTAACCGGTACCGGGAGCCACAGGCTCGATCTCGATGACGCAGTGGCCGTACTGGCCGTGACCGCCGGTCTGGCGGACATAGCGTCCTTCGGCCTGCACCTTCTTGCTGATGGTCTCCTTGTAGGACACCTGGGGCTTGCCTACGGTCGCCTCCACCTTGAACTCGCGCATCATGCGGTCAACGATGATCTCAAGGTGAAGCTCGCCCATGCCGGCGATGATCGTCTGGCCGGTCTCCTGGTCGGTATAGGTCTTGAAGGTGGGATCTTCTTCAGCCAGGCGCTGGAGCGCCAGGGCCATCTTGTCCTGGCCTGCCTTGGTCTTGGGCTCGATAGCCACCTGGATCACAGGCTCCGGGAATTCCATGGATTCAAGGATGATGGGGTTTTTCTCATCGCAGAGCGTGTCGCCGGTGGTGGTGTCCTTCAGGCCCACGACCGCGGCGATATCGCCGGCGTATACATGGTCGATCTCTTCCCTGTGGTTGGCGTGCATCTGCAGTACACGGCCGAAGCGCTCGCGCTTCTTCTTGCTGGAATTGTAGACGTAGCTGCCTGTCTCCACATTTCCGGAATAAACCCGGAAGAAGATCAGTTTGCCCACAAAAGGATCGACCGCCACCTTGAACGCCAGTGCCGCGAAGGGTTCGGCGTCGTCGGCTTTGCGCTCGCATTCGGATTCGGGATCGTCAGGCTCGCTCCCCTTCACCGCGGGGATATCCAGCGGGGAGGGAAGGAAAGCGACGATCGCATCCAGAAGCAGCTGCACGCCCTTGTTGCGGTAGCTGGTGCCGCAGAGCACCGGGGTCAGTTCGCAGTTGATCGTGGCCTTGCGCAGCGCTTCGGTCAGTTCCTCGTTGGAAATTTCCTCTTCCATCAGGAACTTGTCCATCAGTACGTCGTCCGTCTCGGCGATCGCCTCGATCATGTTCCTGCGCGCTTCTTCCGCCTCTTCGATCATATCGGCGGGGATCTCCTCTTCGCGGATATCCTTGCCGTCGTCGTCATAGTAGATCTCGGCGCGCATTTTGAACAGGTCAAGAATGCCGCGGAAAGTGTTTTCCTTTCCGACAGGCAGCTGGATCGGAACAGCTTTGGTGTGGAGACGGTTGACCATCATATCAACGACGCGCTTGAAATTGGCGCCGGTGATATCCATCTTGTTGACATAGGCGATACGCGGCACGTGATACTTGCTGGCCTGACGCCATACGGTCTCGCTCTGGGGCTCGACTCCGCCCTTCGCACAGAAAACGGCGACCGCGCCGTCCAGTACGCGCAGGGACCGTTCTACTTCCACGGTAAAATCCACGTGACCGGGGGTATCGATGATATTGACCCGGTAACCTTTCCAGAAGCAGGTGGTCGCGGCGCTGGTGATCGTTATGCCGCGTTCCTGTTCTTCTTCCATCCAGTCCATGACGGCAGCGCCGTCATGAACCTCTCCGAGCCGGTGTGTCTTGCCCGTATAGAACAGGATCCGCTCGGTGGTTGTGGTTTTCCCGGCGTCGATATGCGCCATGATCCCGATATTGCGGACTTTATCGAGGGAATGACTTCTGGGCATGCAATATGCTCTCCTTATCGATTAGCGTAAAAAGGGAGATTACCAGCGGTAATGGGCAAAGGCCTTATTGGCTTCAGCCATGCGGTGCATTTCTTCCTTGCGCTTCACCGCGTTGCCGCCGTTGTTGGCCGCTTCCATCAGTTCGTTGGCCAGGCGCTCGTACATGGTCTTTTCACCGCGCTTGCGGGAGAAGTCCACGATCCAGCGCAGCGCCAGGGTCTGACGGCGTTCGGGCCTGATCTCCACAGGGACCTGGTAGGTGGCGCCGCCGACGCGGCGGGCCTTGACTTCTACCTGGGGCATCACATTGTTCAGAGCGGCCTGGAAGACTTCGTTGGCTTCCTTGCCGGTCTTTTCCTTGATCATATTGAAGGCTTCGTAGCACACCTGCTGTGCTACGCCGCGCTTACCGTCCAGCATGATCTGGTTGATCAGCTTGGTGACTACCGTCGTCCCGTATACAGGATCCGGCAGCACTTCACGCTTGGGAATAAATCCACGACGGGGCATGTCAGTTCCCTCCTTGGAATGTTTAAGTGCGGTTTTCTTGTTCCTCGCGCCCGGCCGTCCCGGCGCGTCAGCATCGCGCCTGTCCTTACAGGGTGCCGTCCATACCGGAGCGGCGCTTCCCGAAGCGATGTTCCTCTCGCCCCGAAAGCGTTCGGTCCGTCCGGCTGGTCCGCGGCAGCGGCTTTAGACGGAGGAATGCATAAGAAAATTACTTCTTGGGGCGTTTTGCACCGTAGAGCGAACGGCCCTGGTTGCGCTTGGCCACACCGGCCGTATCAAGCGCGCCGCGGATGATGTGGTAACGGACGCCGGGCAGGTCGCGTACGCGGCCGCCGCGGATCAGTACCACGGAGTGCTCCTGCAGATTGTGTCCGATACCCGGGATGTAACAGGTACCTTCGATCTGGTTCGTCAGACGGATCCTCGCGATCTTGCGAAGCGCGGAATTGGGCTTCTTGGGCGTGGTCGTCTTGACACTCAGGCATACGCCGCGTTTCTGCGGGCAGCCCTGCAGGATGGGCGCGGTTGACTTGTTTGCAACCTTGACTCTTCCCTTGCGGATCAACTGATTGATCGTTGGCATGGAAGTACCTCCTGTAAAATGATCGGAGCCGGTATGAACGGTCTCCTCCTATAAAATCCCCGCAACCCCAGGGATATATAGTCTGTCCTGTGTGTCCCGGCCTTTTCTGGCGACGCGAGACAGCTGTCCGCCTATAGCAGACAACCATATTATTATAGTATCGCCGCCCGGAATTGTCAATGTTCCGGGCGGCGCTTTTTTGGAGTTTTTCAGGTGTTTTCCCGTTTTTTTTGCGGTCATTTCCCGGCGTTTCCCTGTCTTTGGCCCTCCTGTTCCCTCCGGGTCTCCTCCCGGTTTTCCGCGTTCCCCTCCGCTTCTCCGTTTTCTCTCTTCCCGGCCATGCGGAGGATCTCGTTTCTCAGCAGGGCACAGACGCGTTCCTTCTCATCGGCGGGGGCATTGTCACCGTCATAGCGTACTTCCCTGCCGAACTGGATGATCCTTTCCTTTCGGTTGGCGTAGATGGGGATAAAGCGGCAGCACCTCCCCGTCCTCCGGTAGTACAGCTGCCCGATGGTCACAAAACCCGTAAAAAACTGCCCCACGCCTTCCCTGACATACCGTCCGTCGGAAGAAGCGGCGCCGTTTTCGGGGAACACCAGGATGTTGTCCCCCGCTTCCATGGCGTCCACCGTGCTGCGGAAGGTATCCATCAGCTGCCTGGGATTGCCGTGGTACACAGGGATGGAATCCACGGACCGCATGATCCACGCAAGGACCGGGCCGGCGATGCGCGTACAGAAGGGCCGGCGGAGACGTTTGGGGATCCATTCCTGCTTTGAAAAGGTGTTTTCGTAAATATATTCGGCGATCACCCGGGGATCGCACATCTCGGAGGTCACCCAGGGCCGGAAGGGAAAGGGAACATACAGGTTGGTCACCACCGGCCCGTAGATCTCCCCGTGATTGCAGATGAACACGCAGCTGGCGTCGTCGTCCGCAGTAACGTTTTCGCGGCCAATGACCCTGTGCCTGTAGAGAGGACGGAGGATGAACATCACGATCCTGATCCCGTAATGCCTGAAGCTGCGGTGCAGGAGCACATTCTCCAGCTGCGTCCTCAGCGCCTCGTTGTTTTCTCCTTCCTCCCGGAGCTTCAGGTACCTGTTCAGCTTTTTGATATGTCCGCCGGTCACAGGGAACCGGAGCACGGTAAAGAGCGCTGCGGCCATGGCGGCAAACGCTGGGATCAGCATCAGCGGGCTCATCCTCAGCAGCGTTTCCGCCCCGGGCAGGCCGCCGTCGCCCTGCCGTAAATATTCAAGCACGCAAAGCAGGACCATGGACA
Source organism: Clostridia bacterium (assembly GCA_017524725.1). Lineage (GTDB taxonomy): Bacteria > Bacillota > Clostridia > Christensenellales > Aristaeellaceae > RUG756. The sequence continues at coordinate 4,647 of JAFXUZ010000011.1, forward strand.
GGGTCTGTCCCCCGAGCCCCGCCATCTCGATCCTTGACCGCTGCAGCCAGTCGTAGGCCGGGGTGGTCTCATGGCCGACGGCGAAGGAAGCGACCTTGCGCATCGCGGAGTCGAAATAGTCCAGGGCCCGCACGCAGACGGTGCATCCGGCAGTGCTCAGCGCCAGGCCCAGATAGGTCTCCGCCGCGCTGGGCTCGTAATAGGTGCGGAAAAACAAGATCAGCCCGTACAGCCACAGCATAAGGCCGATCATCATGATCCCGAAGGACTCCTCTCCCCTGCGTTCAAAACGCTTCATGATCCTCGCTGCGGCAAACACGGAACCGACGGTGACCACCGACGCGGTCAGAAGGCCGTACAAAAGCACGTTGCTCATCATTCCGGTCATGGCATAGGTCAGGGGCATCGTCACCTGGGCAGCAAAGGTCACCGCCAGGAAGATCGCCTGGAACATCCGGTAGGCATGGGCCTGCCTGATCCTTTCGATCTCCTCCCGGTCCGTTTTTTCCCACGTGCGAAGCCTTTCCCGGTCATGCCAGATATCGCTCCATTCCCAGATCCCGCCCAGAACGAAGCCGCCGATCATGGAAAGGGCCATATTGGTCCTGATAAAGATGAGAAGGAGCACCGACACCGGCACAAGGAACGCCGCCTGGATCAGGAATACCCTTGAAAAAGACCGCCTTACGCTCCTTCCCGCGACCAGATCCCTCTCCACGCACGCGCCCGTCGCGCCTTCCCGCAGGATCAGGATCAGGCACAGCGAAAAAACCGTCAGGAATCCCCTTCCGAATATGCTTTCCTCCGAGGTCGCGATCATCCACAGCAGCAGCAGGAAGGCCGGAAACAGGATCCCCGCCCCAAGCCATTTTTCCTTTCCCGACAGCACCCCGCTCCTGGGCGGACGGAGGCGGAGGACGCTGACGCTGACCACCCGCCCGAAAAGATAGAGGATAGCGCCGATCAGGGGCTTGGACAGGATGGCGGAGGATACAAGGATACAGAAAAGGAAATGGTACACGGCGCTGAAAACGAATACCTGATGGTATGCCGCCCAGCCGGTCCATTCCCGTCCTGTTTCCCTCTGATCGCGCTCCGTCATGCCCTGGCCTCCTTTTGAACCATCGACATTTTATCCTATCTGCCCCGGGAATGCAAGCACCCCGCGGCCGGACCGTCCCGGAAGAATGCAAACAAGCGTGCGCCGTCAGGCGATCTGTGGTATACTGTCTTCGCATGAAAAAAGACGCCCGCGGCGTCGCAAGGAGGATATGCCTTGATCACCTCTCAGGATACCATTGCCGCGCCGGCCACAGCACCGGGGGAAGGCGGCATCGCCATCGTCCGCGTATCGGGCCCGCGCTCCCGGGAAGCTCTTTCCCGTCTTACGGACCGCCGGGGACCTTTTGAGGATCACCGGCTGACTTATTGCCACGCCCTGGACGAAAACGGGGAGCCCCTGGATGAATGCATGGCCGTTTTGATGCTGGCTCCCGCGACCTATACCCGGGAAGACGTGGCCGAATTCCATCTGCACGGCGGCTTTTTTTCATCCCACCGGCTGATGGAAGCCCTCAGGCAGATGGGGATCCGCGTCGCGGAAGCCGGCGAATTCACCCGGCGCGCTTTCCTGAACGGGCGCGTCGACCTGAGCCGGGCCGAAGCGGTCATGGACCTGATCAGCGCCGGCTCCGAGCGTGCCGCCAGATGCGCCGTACGGCAGCTGGACGGGGGCGTCTCCTCCTTTATCCGGTCATGCGAAGAAGAACTGACCGGGATCATCGCCGGAGTTGAAGCCGCCCTGGATTATCCCGAGGAGATCGACGAGGAGGAAGCCTGCGCGTCTCTTGCGTCAAAAACCCGGGCCCTGGCCCTCACTCTGCGTTCCGCCTGCGACCGGCGCGGCGCGTATCTTTCGGAAAACGGCCTTGACACCGTCATCTGCGGCCCTGTCAACGCAGGAAAATCATCCCTGCTCAACGCCCTGTGCGGCGAGGAACGCGCCATCGTCACCGACATTCCCGGGACCACCCGGGACATCGTGACCGCCTCTTTCCAGTCAAACGGCGTCCGCGTCAACCTGCGGGACACCGCCGGCCTCAGGGAAAGCGGGGAAGTCATCGAAAGGATCGGCATATCAAAAGCCAGGGCTGCCCTGACCGGCGCGGACCTTTGCCTGGTGGTCGTTGATTCCACGCGTCCGGTGGACCCGGAGACCGAAGCGCTTCTCAGGGATACCGCCGGAAGGGACCGCATCATCGTGCTCAGCAAAACGGACCTGCCCGGATGCCCCGAGACGGTCCGGCGTTTCAAAAACGAAGCCGTCGCCCTGAGCTGCGTCACAGGCCATGGGATGGACCGGCTGCGGGACGAAATTTCCCGCTACACCCGTTATGCCGGCGAAGGGGAACTTACCCGGATGCGGCACATTTCCCTGGCGGAAAAAGCCGCCGGCGCCCTGGAGAGCGCGGCGGACCTTGCGGATGCCGGAGGCGCCCTTGACCTTTGCGCCGTCGACCTTCACGAGGCGATGTCGCACCTTGGCTCCATCACCGGGGACAGGGTGGACGAAAAGATCATGGACGAGATCTTTTCCCGCTTCTGCGTAGGCAAATAGGCCCGTAAGCCCGGCGGACAGCGCCTTTTTCCTCGCTTTCCGTGCGGTTTCCCCGTCTCCCGCAGGCGAAAGGACGGATACGCTTCACACCCCGGCGCCCACGGCTTTGGCCAGGAACGGCCGCATCCCGTCCCCCCTCCATTCGTGCCCTCCGTCATGCACCGAATGAGGGTATGTTTTTCTGCGCGGAAGCCGTTTATTTCCTCTTCTCCGGCGTACCCGTGCGCCGGAGTACAGGTTACGCACTTATCCAGGCCGGTGATCTCCGTCAGCCTGGACCTAAGGGCCTGTTTCCATTCCAGATATTCCGGAATGCTTTCCGCCCGGTAGGCAAACTCCCGTTTTCCGTTGTCAAACAGCTCCAGGAAATAATTCAGCGTCCCATAATACATATTCATTCCTCCCAAAGCGTCACAGGGGCGGCAAGGCCGTCGTATCCGTCCCCGGTTTTTCCGGCCGGATCAAAAAAGGGACATGCACTGCGGCATGCCCCCGGTAAAAGCGGATGCGGGGTGCGGCTTTTCAAAAGCCGCACCTCATGGTATTCGGATGCCCGCAAAACCAATGGGACCGGTACGATCCCGGTTTTACTGCGCCAGCTCCGAATGCAGTTTTTTGAACCTGGCGGATTTCCCGTCCAGCATGGCAAACGAATCCTCCGACGGAACGTCCTGCATGCCGGATTCGATGTAATTGCGCAGCACGCCCACCAGCACAAAGGGGCGAATGAAAGCGGAATGGATGATGCTCCACAGGATGACCCCGGCCAGGCCGGCGCAGATCCACATCAGGGTGTTCGGATCGGTCATGGCGGCGGAGACCGTGCTTTCCGCCCTGGCAGCCGCTTCCGCCACTTCGGCGGCCATACGGGTGAACAGGGCCGGGAAGCCTGACGCAATCAGATAGAACACGCCCGTGAATGCGCCGCCGATCAGCGCAAGTGAAATCAGGCCCATGCCGAACACGCGGCCCATGTTCTTCGCCAGGGTCTTCCCATGCCTAAAAAACAGCACCGCGCCTTCGCAGGTCGCTTTTGCCGCTTTGACATCCTTCCTGTAAAAGACCCATCCCAGGCAGCAGTCGCTCAGGTAAGCGATGACCACCTCGACAGCGAAGGAAATGGCGCTGCCGATGGTTCTGCCGCTGTCGCCCCCGAGTTTTTCACCGATGGAAACGATCCCCCTTCCCAGCTGGCGGAAAATGCCGCTGATGATCCTGGTGACGGTAAAGAACACGGCGACGGTAACAAAACGCTCCTTCACCGCTTTCTTCCCCTCACCGATCACATCCCCGGGAAGTGAGCCTTCGGACACGGCCTTTGTCATCATGGCGATCTGCCCCGCCTTATAGATATAGGAGATATAGCGCAGGAAGAAGGCCACCGCGATGACCCCTGCCAGGACGCCGATCCCCATACCTACCAGGCCTTTGTTCGTCAGCTTTTCGGACAGCGCGTATCCTGCCCCGGCCAGGGCGGCCAGGATCAGGAAAGCAAGAATATCCCACAGCAGGCGGCGAACGGAAAAACCCACTGTTTTCCGGTAGATCTCCTTGTTGTTCATCATGTCTTTCTCCCCGACCCGGTCATTTCTGGTTTGTCATCTTGTTCAGTTCGTTCATTTCATCCATGAGCGCGTTGAGGCTTGCCTCATCGCCGGGGATCCTGCTGATGATGCCCATCATGCCGCCGTTATTGTTTTCGGTGACCTTCGCCCACAAGCGCCAGCGCGATGCCCAGGCGCTGCCTCATTCCCAGGGAATAGGAACCGGCTCCTTTCCTGGCGTCGGTGTTTTCCAGTCCGACGATCCTGAGCAGTTCCTCCACGTATCCCTTCGGCCTGATCCCCATGCCGATGCACTTGATCTTCAGGTTCTCGTACGCGGAAAGCATCCGGATCGTGTATCCGCTTTACTCCCCGGCATCATGCGGCACCGTCGTCATATTCCGCGGCTCCTCCGGTATCCTTCAGCTCCTTTTTTTCTCCTTTTTGTTTCCCGGGGCATTGAATTTACCGCTTTTTTCTGTTATGATTATTCAAGGTTCCGAAAATAGCGGCCGTTCCGGGCCGCAGCCACATCCGGTAAGTTCCTTTCCTGTGTCCGGCCCCTGGCGGACATGACGATTGGCGTTTTTTACTTACGTAAGGCAGGAGCGTCATTTTTTCTTTCAGCATCGGGAGGCTTTTTGCATGAGCGACAATTATGAATCGATGACGGTTGTCGAATTGAGAAAAACGGCCAAGGAGCTCGGCGTCAGGCTGCCCGCGGGCTCCAATAAGCAGGCTATCATCGACCTCATCCGGGAAAAGACCGGTTCCGCCGAAGGAGGCGCGCCCGTCCAGACCGAGATGAACGTGGAAGAGAGCGCTCCCGCCGCGCCCGCCGCGCGCAAGGTGCGCACCGCTTCCATTATTACCGACGACGAGGACGAGGACACCCCGGTGCTCACCGTTTATTCCAGGCCGGGTCCCGGCCGCCCCGCCTCCCAGAGTTCTCCTGTTCCGACGCCCTCTCCCGCGCCCGAAAAAAGTTCCACCCTTTCCTCGATCTCCAGCAAAGCGCCGGCCTTTACATTGGAAGGTTCCCGTTCCTGGCATAATCCGCGCAGCTATCAGCCCAGTTATTCTTCTCCGAGACCCGCCCAGGGGGGATGGAATACCTCTTCCCGCGGATATGAACGTCCGCAGGGGGACAGGTCCTACCGTTCCTCATCCTACACCCCGCCGCGGCCGGAGCCTTCCTATTCCGCCCGTTCCCAGGCGCCCGCTTCCGGAGTGAATCGTTTCGGCCCGGACTCCACCGGGGCTGACGCCCCGTCCTTCGGGCCGGATCTCAGGCCCTCCGTCCAGCTCCGGCCGGAGGTCCCCACCCACAGGGAAGAGGTTCCCTACCCCCAGACGGAACTTCAAAGGAACGACCCGGGTCCCTCCTCTGCCGTCAGCGAGATGCTCGCCACGGGCGAATGCGGCGACAGCGCCGGCGTACTCGAGATCCATCCCGACGGCTATGGCTTCCTGCGCACTGCCAGCCTGGCCCCCGGGAAAAACGACGTTTATGTTTCCAACGCGCAGATCCGCCGTTTCAACCTCCGCACGGGGGACCATATCACCGGCAAGACCCGTCCCCAGAGGGAAGGCGACCGGTACAGCGCTCTTTTGTACATCACCCAGGTCAACGGGAACCCTCCGGAGGAGAACACCCAGCGGCCCGCTTTCGAAAACCTGACCCCTATTTATCCCCTCAAAAAGATCGCCCTTGCCCCGCAGGATCCTTCCAATACCCTGTTCAAAGCCATCGACCTCCTGTGTCCCATCGGTTTCGGCCAGCGGGCCGCCCTGATGTGTCCCGCCGGCAGCGGCAAAACGGATTTCCTGATCTCCCTGTCGGAAGCGATCGCAAAGGGATATCCCGAGGCCAGGCAGATGTCGCTCCTTGTAGACGAAAGGCCCGAGGACGTGACCGACTTTAAGGATCGCTTCAAAGGGGAAGTGATGCATTCCTCCCTTGATTCGACGATCGAAAACCATATCCACGCGGCTGAACTGTGCCTGGAACGCTGTATGCGTCTGGTGGAGCAGAAAAAAGACGTCGTTCTCTTCCTCGACAGCCTCACCCGTCTCTGTCGGGCGCTGAACAGCGCCGCGCCGGTTTCCGCGCGGACCCTGGCAGGAGGCCTGGCCGCCGGAAGCACCCAAAAGGCCAGGAAGCTTTTCGGAGCGGCCCGCAACACCAGAGAAAGCGGGACCCTGACGGTGATCGCCGTCCTGTATTCGCCCGCTTCCACCCCGCTGGACGAAGCGATCCTGGAAGATTTCAAGGGAACCGGCAACATGGTACTGACCCTGCTCAGACCCGGAAGCGAAAACGTATTCACACCGGCGGCAGACATCCTGCATTCCTTCACCCGCAAGGGCGAACTGATGCTTACGGATCAGGAGATCGCCGTGGCCGGTATGCTGAGGGAGCATCTGGCCGGTTCGGACCAGCCCGATCAGGTCCTGAAGGAATTCTTCGAATCCCGCTGAACCTTTTTACAGAACACGCAGATCCCGCGCGCTGCCCCATCCGGAAACGCGCGGGATCTTTTTTCATAATATAAACAAGACCCGGGCGCCGCTTTCGCAGCACACGGGTCCTGCCTGTAAGAAGGGGAGAGAGGATGAGCATCTCTGCTCACATTTGAATTATAATGTATAATAATGAACAGTTTTTGAACACAAAATGAAAAAACAGCAAACTTCCTCCGTTATCCTTCCCTCAGAGGCCGTTTGGAGGGGATGCCGCTGCGTCTTGGGTATTTCTCCGGTGTTCCCGAAAGCTTCCGGTAGATATACAGCGTCCTTTCGGCGCCCGCCTCACGGAACGCGACCTCCTCCCCCGCCCCAAAGCCGACGATGCGCGCGGCATGATCCCCGTCCCGCTTCTCTTCCTGATCCGGCGCGCCTTTCCAGCAGACGCATTTCCCGCCCGCTTTGGTCAGGGGCGCCAGGTATTCGCACAGCACGTTCAGGGGCGCCACGGCCCGTGCGACGGTCAGGTCGAACGCTTCCCTGAGCTCCTCCCGCCTTCCGGCGTCCTCAGCACGGGCGTGGATGACATCAACGTTCCTCAGCCCCATCAGCGAAGCGCATTCCCTCAAAAAAGCGCACCGTTTTTCCTGGGCGTCGATCAGGCAGAAACTCACCCTCGGGCAGAAGAGCGCCAGGGGAAGTCCGGGAAAACCGGCCCCGCTCCCCACATCCGCGGCGCGGCCTTCCCCGGGAATGATGCCGGGATACGCCAGGGGCATCAGGGAATCCGCGAAATGCCTTTCCGCCGTTTCCTCATCCGGAACGCTGGTCAGGTCCATAACGGCGTTCTTTTCCCTCAGGAACTTCCGGTAAACCTCCAGCCGTTCGATACTTTCCGGGTCCCACGGGATCCGGTATCTGTCCAGGGTCTCCCTGATCTCCATATTTCTCCGCCTTTCATTTATTTCACGGGCCTGTCCGGAGGTCCCGGGATTTTCCGGCGCTGCGCCGGTACAGGATGCGCAGCATCAGCGCTTCCAGCGCGCCGTTTTCCTCCTGGGCCCCGGACTTGACGGCATATTCCGTCTCCACGCAGTCCCTGCACATGTCCCTGAGGCTCTCCGCAGAATAATCCCTGCCGACGCGCAGGGCCGCCCGCACCGCAAACTCCGGCATTCCCAGTCGGGACGCCGCCTCATATGTCGGGATGCCGTCCCCGGACATCTCCCGGCAATACCGGACCCGGCGGCATTCCTCCGCCAGAAGGGCCAGGAGCTTTGCGGAGGCTTCGCCGCCCAGCGTCAGTTCCCTCCTGATCCTGAAGGCTTTCAGACCGTCGCCGGAAAGAAGGGCTGACGCCAGGTCAAACACCCTGGCCTCACTCTGCTGGGAACATACGGCCTCCACGTCCGCCTCGGTCACTTCTTCAGTGTCGGTATAGGCCGCCAGCTTGCTGATCTCGCCTTCCAGGGTATACATGTCCCTGGAGCAGCGGAACCACAGCATGGCCATGGTCTCCCGTGTGATGATCCTGCCGTATTTTTTCAGTTCCTTCGCCGTCCATTTCGTAAGATACCTGTCGTCCGGACGCACAAAATCGACGCAAAGGGCTTTTTTCTGCAGCATTTTTTTAAACCGTCTTTTCCCGTCCGCTTTCCCGCGTACGAAAAAGACGATGCAGACACCCTCCTGGATATGGGGAAGATACTGATCCAGCCTGTCGAACGCCGTATCCTCATCATAATCCCTGGGCTTGCCCGTAAGCATCGCGTAATCCCTGATCACAAGGACACGCCGGTCCGCCATGAAGGGGACCGTTTCCGCGCAGGCAATCAATTCGTCCGGTGCGGGGTCCCGGAGGGTCGTCACGTTGATCTCCGGAAACCGGTCCCCGACAGCCGCGGCGATCAATTGTTCCAGCGCTTTGTCCTTGGTATATTCCTCTTCGCCCTCAAACAGGCAGCATCTGTGGAACCGGCCCGCCCGGATATCCGCAAAGAAGGATAGATAATCGTATTTGCCGCTTTCCGTCATTTTTTCCCCTGATTCGATAAGCCGGCCCGCAAAAGGCCGCGTCCCGTTTTGTTCTCCCGCCGCCGGATCCCGAAAAAGCTTTCGGTCAGTTCAGCGTCCCCGGCAGGTACATCTCCGCCGCCGCGCCGCCGCTGTCAAGATAAAACGTCAGGCATCCGCTTTCGTCCGTCCTGTAGATCGTGCAGCCCGCTTCCAGCAGGCGGTCGACGGTATCGTCAGCCGGCAGCTTCATGTCGCTCCGGCAGGTGATCACCGCGATCTTCGGGGTCACGATGTCAAGGAACCCCTTCCCGGTGGATGAACCGCTTCCGTGATGGGCCACCTTCAGGATATCCGCATCCCTCGCGGCGTACATTTCGTAGGTCCCGCTCAGGTCGCCCGTAAAAAGCACTTTCACGCCGCCCGCCTCGCACAAAAGGGTCAGGGAGTAATCATTTGCGTCCGCCCGGGGACGCACAGTCTCCCCCTCAGGCCAAAGGACTTCAAAACGGACCCTGGCCGTCGTGAACACATCCCCCACCCGCACCCGGGATATCGGGATCTCCCTCTCCCGGAGCATCTCCATGACCGTATATCCGAGGGCATCGATCTCCACATCCTCCGCGCCTTCGGGAAGGATCACGCGGCCGATCCTGACGCCGCCCTCCATCAGGTCGATCAGTCCGCCGCAATGATCCGCGTGCAGATGGGTCAGCACCACCGTATCCGCCTGCCTGCCTTCCGAAAGGAGCCAGGACCTGAGATCGCCTCCGTCTTCGCCGCAGTCGATGACCACTGTTTCGCTTCCGTCAAGGATCAGGGCGCAGTCCCCCTGACCCGCGGAAAGCTGGAGGTACCTGACCCGCGGATCGCTTTTTGCCGCAAAGGCGCCCGCCGCCAGCGCCAGCGACGCTGCGGCGCAAAGAATGCGGACATGTTTTTTCATCACCGTATAATCCGATACGGCAAACGCCAGAACGCACAGCGCCGCGATCGCCGCGGCCGGCGCCGCCGGGACGGACACCACCCCGATACCCCGGGCGGACCAGGCGGAGAAAAGCCCATCAAGCGGGCTGAGGCACGCATGCAGGAGCCCGGACAGGAACTGCCCCGCCCGGAGCCACACACAGCCCACGGCAAAGACCGCCAGGTACGCCGGCAGCAGGATGCCCATCGCCAGGCATACCGGCGGACTCAGGACCAGGCCGAGGAGCGCCAGGGAATGGTACGTGCCTGCCAGGGGAATGGCTACGCCGGCAGCCGCACCCCAGGAAACGCCCAGCGCCGACGCCGGACCGCGGCCCAGCGGACGCAGCGCTCTGGAGATGGGGCCGGAAAGTACCGTGATCCCGAGTACGGCGCAGAAGGTCATCTGGAATCCTGCCGAAAACAGGCTCAGGGGTGATATGAGCAGGATCACGGTCATCGCGGCCGACAGGACGGTCAGCGGATCCGGGGAACGGCGGACGCAGTGCCTGCCCTCTCCCAGGATAAGGAGGATCGCCGCCCGGCACACCGGGTGGCTGAAATCCAGAAGGGCGCAGTAAAACAGCATAAAGCCCGCCAGCACGGCAAGGCGGAGCCGGGGCGGCGCCGACGCCTTCCTCAGGATGAACAGGAGCAGGGCGCCGATCAGGCCCACGTGCAGCCCGCTGACTGCCAGGATATGGGCGATGCCCAGGTCGGCAAAAGCCTGCCTGGTATCCTCGCTCAGTTTGTCCCTCTCCCCCAGGAGGAGCGCCTGGGGCCACGGAGCGGAATCACCGAATATCCGGTCCATTTCAGCGCTGAGCCTAAGCCGCATGCGCAGCATCATGCCCGAAAAGTCCACATTCGCCTCCCGAACCACCGTCGGGGAGGAACAGCCGGATAAGGCGCAGTCAAAACCGTTCTGCCTCAGGTACAGGGAAAAATCGAAACCCCAGGGATTCGTCTGTCCCGAGGGACGGTACACCGTGCCGGCAAAAGTCACCCTATCCCCGTCAAAAAGCGTCCGCCCCATCCGATCGATCTCTTCGTCGTCATAAGGCCGGAACGTCCAGTAGACCCGTCCCAGGCGCACATGCTTTCCGGTCATGTCCACCGCTTCCGCATCCCTGAGCACGACCCGGTAGGATCCGTTGTCCCGCCGGACCGCTTCTCCCGACACATAGCCCTCCGCCACATAGCCCCCGGCGGGGATTTCATAAGGCCGGGAGGCATACCCCGCATACAGGGCGGACAGGGAGAAAACGACGGCGACGACGCCGGGAAAAACGTCTTTTTTCAGCCGGGACAAAAGCAGAATAAGCAGCGCGCCCATGGCGGCGGACCCTGACATGATCCCCGGCATGAACCCCACGAGCCTTCCGGCCAGGATCCCCAAAGCCATGAACAGCGCCGATGAAAACAGCGGCCTTCCTTTCCAGAACGGAGCGGGTCGCATCCCCCAGGTCACCTGCCCTTATTCCAGATGATACACTTTGCCCGCCCTGTCCCGCCAGGCCAGGTCCACCATGAGGTCCTTGTCCGGTACGATCCCCCTGGCTGCCGCCAGGGCGCAGACGGTCCCGTGGGCTTTTTCCGGGGTATTGTTTTCATGGCTCAGGTGCCCGAGCACCACATTCCTTGTGCCCGAGTCGTACAGTTCCATCACCGCCCTGGCGCAGTCGTCATTGGACAGATGTCCCGTCCTGCCCCGGATCCTGGCCTTCAGCGCCGCGGTGTAGTGCGGATTGTCCCGCAGCATATCCGGGTCGTGGTTGCTTTCGATCAGGACCAGGTCCGTCCCCGCCAGGGTCTTCAGGGTCTCTTTTTTCATATATCCCATATCCGTGGCGACAGCGACGCTGCGTCCGCCGCCCCAGATGCGGTACCCTACCGGTTCCATGGCGTCGTGGGAGATCGGGAAAGGGGTCAGACTGAGGTCGCCGATATAAAAATCCTCCCCGCGGGCTATCTCCCGCCTTAAGGAAGCAGGGATCTCCCCCACGGATCGCGGCATATTCCGCCAGGTCCCGGGCGTAGAGTAAACAGGGATATGATATTTGCGCATCAGCACGCCGATGCCTTTGACATGATCGATATGCTCGTGCGTCACCGCCACCGCACATATCCGGGAGATATCAGCGCCAATGGAACCGAGTGCTCCTTCGATCGCCTTTCCCGACAGGCCCGCATCCACCAGTATGGCAGTGGAGCCGCAGGAAACATACACACAGTTGCCGGAGGATCCGGAAAACAGGGAACAGAAAACCATCGGGCCTGTCCTTTCATGCTGGTCTTCGGTAAAATCATACCAACTTCAATTATACCGTTGTTTTTCGGCCATCACAACCCCAGCACCCAAAAAAGCATTCAAAAAAACTTCAAAGGCCGCTCTATCGCTTTCGCCTGTTAGGAAAAAAAGCTTGACATTGTTTCAAGCGGACGTTATAATATCCAAGGCTCAAAAGAGCCTGTGCCTAAGACAGCAGGTACCGCATCGCGGTTCAATGGGTTTTCCCGCCAGCCGAGGTGCAAGTGTGATCAGACATTTACTTCACAAGTGATGTTTCGATGCCCTTGTGCCAGCCGCACAGGGGCTCTTTTAATTCAGCCTGGAAGAAGGTGAAACTGAAGCATGAGCGCGAATCAGGAAGCAAAAAAGCAGATCGTCAGCGAGATCAAGGAAAAATTCCAGAACGCCCAGTCCGTGGTGGTGGTCCATTACTCCGGCGTCACCGTCGAGGAAGTGACCAAGCTGCGCAATCAGTTCCGTGAAAACGGTGTTGAATACTGCGTTCTCAAGAACAAGCTGGTGAGCCGCGCGCTGGATGAACTCAACATCACCGGCCTCGGCGATCATCTGACAGGCCCCAACGCCTTTGCCTTTGGCATGAAGGACGCCGTGGCCCCCGCGAAGGTCATCTGCGAATTCATCGAAAAGAACAAGAAGGAAAAGGAGAACCTCAGCGTAAAGGGCGGTCTTCTGGACGGTCAGGTCATGACCGATGAAGGGATCAAGGCCCTGTCTCTGATCCCCTCCAGGGAAGTCCTTCTGGCCCGCCTGGTCGGTTCCATCAACAGCCCGGTCGCCAAGCTGGTCTATCTGCTTGATGCCATCGCCAAAAAGAACGAAGAAGCCACTGCCTGACATGTACCACCGCACGAAGATTTTGAATGGAGGATGCGCACAATGACGCATGAAGAATTTATTTCCGCTATCGAGAGCATGAGCGTTCTCGAGCTGAACGAGCTGGTCAAAGCTCTGGAAGAGAAGTTTGGTGTTTCCGCCGCCGCTCCCGTGGCTGTTGCCGCCGGCCCCGCCGCCGCTGCCGCTCCCGCTGAAGAGCAGACCGAATTCGACGTGATCCTGGCCAACGCCGGTTCCGAGAAGATCAAGGTCATCAAGGCCGTCCGTGAAGTGGTTTCCGGCCTGGGCCTGAAGGAAGCCAAGGAATTCGTGGAATCCGCCCCCAAGGCCCTCAAGGAAGGCGCCAGCAAGGAAGAAGCCGAAAAGATCAAGGCCATGTTCGCCGAGATCGGCGCGACCGTCGAGATCAAGTAATTTTTCCGCGTTCCATATCCCGCTCCTCACGGAGCGGGTTTTTTTATCCCGAAACGAGACCCGGGCTTCGGCTCTTTCCCTGCTGCCCGGATCGGAAAACCGGCTTTATCGGCGGATCGTTTCTTCCCCCGCTTTTACCCTAAAAGGGCCTTCAGCTCTTCCGGGAAGGGCGCCGTCAGTTTCATTCTTTCCTCCGTTACCGGATGGACGAATTCCGCGGTATGACTGTGGAGCGCAAACCGTCCCGGAAGCGCGTCCAGCTTTTCGCCGTACATGTAATCCCCCGCCACCGGGCATCCCAGGGAACTCAGATGCACGCGGATCTGGTGGGTGCGCCCGGTATAAAGGCGAAGGAACACCAGTGCCCGCCCTCGCCCCGTCTCCAGCACGCGGTAAAAAGTCTCAGCCCTCTGCCCATGGTCTGAAACGACGCGCCTGACTCCCCCCGCCTCCCGCAGGATGGGACGGGAGATCAGCCCCTCTTTTTCCTCCGGGATCCCCTCCGTCACCGCCAGGTAAGTCCTGACGAAGTCGTCGGTATGCAGTTTTTTCTGAAGCCCCGCCTGGCAGAAAGCGTTCCGGGCGATCAGCATCACCCCGCTGGTGCCCTTGTCCAGCCGGTTCACCGGACGGTACACAAAAAAGCGGTCTTCACCGTAATAATGAAACACCCTCCCCTCCAGGCTGTCGCCGCCCTGCCTTGCGGAAGCGATGGATGCCAGCGGTGCCGGCTTGTCCACAGCCAGAAGATCCTCGTCCTCATAGAGGACCCCGAAGGTGCCGTCAAATGCCTTCAGTCCCTGCCACACCGGCTTTTCGTCCCGGAGGAGGACGGTCACCTTCTCCCCCCGGACCGTCCGGCGGTCCGTGTGGACCTCCTGCCCGTCCAACAGGATGGCTGAAGAGAATTTCAGCCGGCTGATCAGGCTCCTTGCGAGCTTCATCCGGTTTTTCAGGATCTGCCCCACCGTGCTTCCTTCCTCGGAGGCTGTGACCGTGTGATCGAGGATACGCATATTACCCTCCCGGCAAAGTCCGGATGGTAAAAGGGCCTTTCAGCCTTTCCGGACAGGTGTGATATCAGAGAACCGGTGTTTTATGTGTTGACCGGCGCGGCTGCCGTTTCATTGTATCCCGCCCGCGTCCGACTGTCAATTTCCATCCGAACAAGCCATGTCTTCATTTTTCGGGCTTTTTTTCACCGGGATACATCAAATATGTAGAATTTGGTCAGGAATATTGACAATGTAAGATTTGGGATATAAAATGTGATGGTTATCAGAAACGGAGGAAGATGAGATGTCCGAGTCCCTTTTGTTTATTCTCAACGAAAGCCCGGATGACCAGCCCGCGGTACTTGTGGAAGGTATCCATACCCCCGACCCGCTGGCAGAACGTTCCGCGGTCTATATTTCCGCGTCCGGCTCCGCCATGCTCCAGTGCTCCTCCCAGCGGCTCCAGCCGCTGGAGAAATGGACCTGGTTTGCCCTTGAAAGCGGGCAGATGGAGCTTCGGTACGGCGATACCCTGATCTCGCTTTCCGGCGGGGACTGCTGCATGATCCCTCCCGGGACGGACGGCGTGGTGCTTGACATCAGCGAGGAATCCCGGATCCTGTGGATCATGGTGGGCGGCGCCCTCGCCGAAGCTTTCATGATCCGCCTGGGCGCGATCCCCCAGAAGATCATGAAACAGGGAGCGCTCCCCACCCAGCTGAACCTTGCCAAGCACATCGTCCAGGCCACGGTACGGCTCCTGGACGTGATGGAATCCTCCTCGGCCCAATTGCAGCAGCTGCTCTGGGCCATGCTGGCCACCCACAACGGCCAGCCCGTCGCCATGGATGCGGTGCTCAGCCATGAGATCGCCAAGGTAGTGGACGCCATGCGCAAAAACCAGTACCGGGACAATTTTTCCCTGGCGGATATGGCAGCCCTTTCCCGCATGCCGGTGGAGACCTTCCGCAAGCGTTTCGTCTCCGAGGTCGGGATGCCTCCCCAAAGCTACCAGCTTTTCTGCAAAATGGAGCGCGCCAAGGTGCTGCTCAAGCAGGGCTATACCGTGCGGCAGAGCGGCATTGAGGTGGGCATGAGCGATCCCTATCATTTCTCCAAGGCATTCAAAAACATTGTGGGAATGAGCCCCTCTTCCTACTCCAAGACCGCCACAAAATGAAGCTGACGCTTAAGGAAGCCGTTGCAACTGAAAAAGCGCGCCTCCTGTCCCCGCTGGAACTGGCTTTCATCGGGGACAGTGTGCATACCCTCCTCACCCGCACCCGCATCGCCGACCGTACCCGGCGGCCCAACGATTTGCACCGGCTTTCGGCCATGGAGGTCAACGCATCCGCCCAGGCCGAGCAGCTTGCCCGGATCATGCCCTACCTGACCGATGAGGAAGCGGATATCGTCCGGCGCGGCCGCAATGCACACCCGCGCCACGCGGCGCCCCACTCTTTTTCGCCCGACCTTTACCGGGCTTCAACAGCGCTTGAAGCGCTGTACGGATACCTGTTCATCACCGGCTCCGGCGACCGCCTCGCCTGCCTTGACGAGATCGCCCGGGGAAAGGAAGAGGACCATGGCTGAGACTGCCCTCAAAGTCACCCTGCTGGCGCATACGCCCGATATCGAAAAAACCTGCGCCGTTGCCGCGCGCACCTGCTACAGCGCGATGCATGCCGATGAGCTGACAGCCTGGGCAGATGAAAAGGACACCGGGGCTTTCCTCGAAAACGTCATGTCCTCTGGCCACCTCTCGGTCCTTGAACACGCCTCCTTCACCTTTTTTGTGGAGGGTGTGTCCCGCAGCCTGCTGGCCCAGCTGACCCGGCACCGTATCGCCTCCTTCAGCGTCCAGAGCCAGCGCTATGTATCCATGGCGGGGGGCTTCGATTACGTCGTTCCCCCGGCCGTCAAAGCCCTGGGGGAAGACGCCGTCGGGGAATACAGGGCCCAGATGTCGCAGATGGCCGCCTGGTACGCCGAATGGCAGGAAAAACTCGGGGGCGGACCCTCCGCCAATGAGGATGCGCGCTTTGTGCTCCCCAATGCCTGCGAGACCCGCCTGACGGTCACCATGAACCTCAGGGAGCTTCTGCACTTCTTCTCTCTCAGGTGCTGCAGCCGCGCCCAGTGGGAGATCAGGAACATGGCGTCGGAAATGCTGCGTATCTGCCGCAGGGAAGCGCCGGCCGTCTTTGCGAACGCCGGTCCGGGCTGTATCCGGGGCGCCTGTCCCGAGGGCAAAAGGTCCTGCGGAAGGTCAAAGGAGATCAGGGAATATTTCGCCTCGATCTGAAGATCCACACCAATAAAGGAGATCCTTATTTATGGCTTATTACAATAAACTTCCCCCAAAGTCCCTGACCCGCGGGGATCACCTGCGCAAGGATGCGAAGGAATGGGTAAAGGACGAAGGCAGCGAATACCGCCGGGGCCGCGGAGCGGATCCATCCCGTACGGAAGGCTCCCGTCCCTCCGCTTTCCGGGACCGTCATCCCGCCCGTACTCCCGAAGGCGCCTCCGCCCGTCCCGTCAGGGATAGCGCTTCCGGCCGTCCCGCCCGGGAAAGTTCCCGGCCGCACCCGGCGGACAGGACGCGCCTCTCCCCCCGTCCGGAGCATACAAGCGCGTCTCAGGCGGAACCCTACGGGCACGGCGACGGCCCCTCCCGCCCCTCCGAACCCGAAAACCTGATCGTCGGGCGCAATCCCATCCGTGAAGCGCTCCGCTCCGGCCGGGACATCGAAAAGCTGCTGGTGGCAAAAGGCGACCTGAACGGTACCGCGCGGGAGATCGTGGCCGAGGCGCGGGAGCAGCACATCCCGGTGCAGACCGTCGAACGTTCCCGCCTGGACGAGATCTGCCGCAATCACCAGGGCATGCTCGCCTTTGCCAGCGCCTACCGCTATTATGAGGTGGAGGATATGCTCGAGGACGCCGCCCGGCGGGGCGAAAAGCCCTTCCTGGTCATTCTCGACGGGGTCACCGATCCCCAGAACCTGGGTGCCATCATCCGCACCGCCGCCTGCGTCGGGGCCCACGGGGTCATCGTTCCCCAGCGCAGGGCCGTCGGCCTGACCCCGTCGGCCGTGAAGGCGTCGGCGGGAGCCATCGAAAAGATCAAGGTCGCCCGGGTGACCAACCTTGCCAGGACCCTGGACATGCTCAAGGAAAAAGGCCTCTGGCTGTACGCCGCCGACATGAACGGCGTCCATTACCGCAAGGTCGATTTCTCCGGCGCGGTGGGCCTGGTCATCGGCTCCGAAGGGGACGGCATTTCACGCCTGACCCTGGAAAAATGTGATTACCGGGTCTCACTTCCCATGACCGGCGCCATCGACAGTCTCAACGCCTCTGTCGCCGCCGGCATACTGATGTACGCCGTCAGGGATTTCCGCTGACGATCCTATCGATTAAGGGTGCGTCCATGTCTGAAAACGAAGACGGCAGGGATGAATTTGAAGCCTACCGTGCGCTGACCGACGAGCAGGCCGTGGAAGCCGCCCAGCAGGGCGACGGACAGGCGCTTGATTATATCCTGGACGAATACAAGAATTTTGTCCGCTCCAAGGCGCGCAGCTATTTCCTGATCGGGGCGGATCACGAGGATATCGTCCAGGAAGGAATGATCGGCCTTTACAAAGCCATACGGGATTTTCGTCCCGAAAAGCAGGCCTCCTTCAAGGCCTTTGCCGAACTTTGCATCAAACGGCAGATCATCACAGCCATCAAGACCGCGACACGCCAGAAGCACTATCCCCTGAACAGCTACGTTTCCCTCAACCGCCCGCTGTTCGACGAGGAAAGCGACCGGACGCTCCTGGATGTCCTGGAAGGGCGGACCACCAATCCCGAGGACCTGTACATTTCCAAGGAACACCTCAGCGGCATCCAGCAGCAGATGGACCTGCTGCTCAGCGGCCTCGAGCAGCAGGTCCTGGATAAATTCCTGGACGGAAAAAGCTACCAGGAGATCGCCGAAGAGCTGGACAGGCACGTCAAATCCATCGACAACGCCCTCCAGCGCGTCAAGCGGAAGCTGACACGTTACCTGGAAGAAAACGATTATCCCCTTCCCCACTGATAAAAACAAGAACGACGGGCCGGCGCAATGCTGGCCCGTGTCTTTGGAGGCTTTCTGCGGCTATGAAATTACTCACCATCGTCGTTCCCAGCTACAATTCCGCCGCTTACCTGGAAAGATGCGTCCGCTCCCTGACATGCGGCGGGGATGAACTGGACATCCTGATCGTGGACGACGGTTCCACCGACGAGACCGGTGCCATCGCAGACCGCCTCAGCGCGGAATACCCCGGCATCATCCGGGTCATCCATCAGGAAAACGGAGGGCACGGAGAGGGACTCAACCAGGGCATCCGCACAGCCAAAGGCCTGTACCTTAAAACAGTGGACAGCGACGACCGCCTGGACGGGGAAGCGCTTAAGAAGCTTCTGGATATCCTGCGGGACCATTCCGCCCCGGAGGACCAATTGGACCTGGTCGTCAACGACTACGTATACGACCGCGAAGAGGAACCCTGCTGCTTCAAGGTCCGCTACAACACTGTCATGAAGCCGGGCCGCGTCCTTTCCTGGGACACGGTGCGGTCCTTTCCCATCTGGAAGCAGTTCATGATCCATTCCCTCACCTATCGCGTGCAGATGCTGCGGGACATGGGCCTGGAACTGCCGAAGCATACCTTCTATGAGGACAATCTTTACATATACCGCCCGCTCCCCTTCACCAAACGTCTGTATTATCTTGACCAGCCGCTGTACGGCTATTTCATCGGCAGGGAGGACCAAAGCGTCAACGACAGCGTGATCATCCGCCGCCTGGACCAGGTGACCCGTATCGCCGCCGACATGATCACTTCCTACCCGATGTCATACCTGAAAACGCTCCCAAGAAAGCTGAAAAACTACATGCTCAACAACCTGGCGGGCCAGTTGTTCACCACCGCCTCCCTCCAGTACATGAGCGGGGAGAAGGGGCTTGAGATGAACAGGACCATGTGGATGGATATCCGCCGGTTCGATCCGGAATTGTATTCCGCCCTCAGGCATCATATGCTCGGCATGTTCACGGTGCTGCCCGGCAGGGCGGGCCGGGGGCTGCTGGTTTGGTCCTACAAGTTTGGCCGGAGGATGATCAAATTCTGAGCAAAGGAAGGATTGCCGCTATGGATTTTGATTTTGTTTCCGTTCCCGACCGCCGCGGCATGGACGCCCTGGCCGTGGACGGTATCGGCCGCGGCCAGGAGGGCTCCAACGCGCCCAAGGCGCCCAGGGACGGTTTTTCCGCGATCCCCATGTGGGTGGCGGATATGAATTTCGCCACCTGCCCCGCCGTCACGCGCCATATCTCGGACCGGCTCGCGCACCCGCTCTTCGGCTATTTCATGCCGTCGGACGCTTATTACGACGCGATCATCTCATGGCAGAGGGACAGGAACGGGGTCAGCGGCCTCACCCGGGAAGCCATCGGCTATGAAAACGGCGTGCTCGGCTGCGTCGCGTCCGCCGTCCAGGCTTTTTCTTCCCCGGGCGACAGGGTGCTGGTCCACTCACCCACCTACATCGGCTTCACCCACACTTTGGATAACAACGGGCGTTTCCCGGTATTGAGCCCCTTAAAGCGGGACGAAAACGGCGTCTGGCGCATGGATTACGAGGATATGGACCGCCGCCTGAAGAAAGACCGGATCCATCTGGCCATCTTCTGCTCTCCCCACAATCCCTGCGGCCGGGTCTGGGAGGAATGGGAGATCCGGCGGGCAATGGAAGTCTACCGGGACAACGGGTGCGTCGTCATTTCCGACGAGATCTGGTCCGACATCCTGCTTTGCGGACGCAGGCATATCCCCACCCAGAGCGTTTCCTCCGATGCCAGGGAACGCACTGTCGCAGTCTACGCCCCCAGCAAAACTTTCAACCTGGCCGGCCTGATCGGCAGCTACCACATCGTATACAGCCCATACCTCAGGGACAGGCTGCACCGCCAGAGCGAATGCTGCCACTATAACGGCATGAACGTCCTTTCCATGCACGCCCTCATCGGCGCCTACAGCCCCGAGGGGCGGAAATGGACCGACGAACTTTGCGCCGTCATTTCGAAGAATGTCGATTACGCCTGCTCCTATATGGAGGATAACTTCCCCGGCGTCGATTTTGCCCGGCCCGAAGGCACCTACATGGTGTTCCTCCACTGTGAGGAATGGTGCCGCTCCCATAACCTCTCCCTTCAGGACCTGCTGCATAAAGGGTGGGACGTCGGGGTCGGCTGGCAGTCCGGTGCTCCCTTCCACGATCCCTGGGGCATCCGCGTCAATTTCGCCCTGCCCTTCAGCCTGGTCAGGGAAGCCATGGACCGCCTGAAGACGCACGTGTTCACAGGCGACTGATCCTCGTCAAAAGGCCGCCGCGGATCAAAACGCGGCGGCCTTTTCCTTTGGAGTCGTTCCCATGTTTTTCATTTCCCTTTGCTACCGAGGCCCGCACGGCCACGGGTCATTTTTTCCGGAACACCACGATCTTGCTCATAAAATAATTGAATATCACCACCAGCACGTTCATCAGGAGCTTGTCGACAAGGTCCGGCATGATATACAGGCATAGTGTAAAAAGCGCCAGGTCAAAGATCAGGTAGGACGCGACCCGGGACATGAAAAACATGGCCAGTTCCCGTCCGGCGCCGTCCCCCATACGTTTTCCGCTGCGGAAAACGTATTTTTTGTTGGTCGCGAAGGCAAAAAGCACCGAAAGGACCCATGCCGTCAGGTTGCTCACATTCGCCCTGATCCTGTAGGCGTCGCTGTCCTGCGCCAAATGGTCCATCCCGGTCACATTCCTCATCACCCAGTAGACCAGGTAATTGACCGCTGTGGTCAAAACCCCAAATACGATGTACCAGATAAGTTCCTTCCGCCGTTCCTCGTCATCCCAGACGCCGCGGATTTTGCGGACCGCGCCCCGGAACAGGGTTCTGACCTTATTCATCGCCGTCCTGCCTTTCATACTGCATGGTCTCTCCGTCGTCGCCCCTGGCATAGGAAGCCGAAAGAACTTTTTCCAGGGAGATCGAGCGAAGTTTTTTGTCACGGATCGAATTTTTGATGTATTTCAGTTCTTCCATGTCCCATTCCACGCAGATCACGTTGATATACTTCGCCTTTCCCCCATCCTGTGGAAGCACCATCAGGCGAATGGGCCGGGCATGATCCCGGGAGTACACAAAAAACCGTTCCATCATTTCCCCGCCTTCACCCGGTAGATGGCGATCTCGCCACGGGACGATTCAAATACCTTGTCGGCAACTGCCTCCAGGCCTTCGGTATCCACCGACAGCTCCGACCTTTCATAGCTGCTGACAAAGATATACCCCACGGCGTACTTTTCAAGGATCCCCCTGTTCTCCTCCGGATCGGCGTAAAAGCCGCGGATCTCGTTCTGCCTTTCCCAGGTAGTGAAGCCGTGATACCACAGCCACAGATCCGGCCCGCAGACGATGGTCCTGCCGGCGAGTGAGGACACCGGATTGATATGCTGGGTCCACGTCATAAAAACGTCGTGTTCCCCGGTATTCTCCTCGATGTATCGCGCCGCCTCCGCGTCCTCGGTGCCGAACAGCCGGTAATCGCTCACGCATTCCCTGCCGACGGTGATCACCGCTGACGCAAAGAACACGATGACGCACATCCCGGCGATCACAGCGCCGGAGCGCAGGCCCCGGAGCTTTTCAAACAGCGCGACCGCGTAATCCGCCGCCAGGACCGCCGCGAACATATACCAGATGTAAAAGATCTTGTTGTTGTCATATTCGTTGGGCTGGAACTGGATGACCTCCGCGCACAGGAAAGCCACCATCGCGCCTGCGGCCAGGAAACGCCTGCGCGGCGATCTTTCGAAAAGCGACAGGATAAAAAAGACGAACGGCAGGCCGATGTTCTTGACGTAGAACCACAGATACCCGTCCCTCAGCCCATAAGAGCCGGAATTGTTGACCCAGTTGAAATGGAAGCTGATAAAATGGTCGCTCCCCTTCATCTGTCCAAAGGTCCATACGAACAGCTGGGGCAGGGCAAGCAGCGCGGCCGTCGCCCCGTATACCGCCCACGGGATCAGGCGGCCCGACACCGGCCGTTTTTCCACGGCGCAGAATACCAGGTCGTACGACATCCAGCCCAGGCTGATCATGGCCAGCGCGGCGAAAGAATGGGTGTGGATCATCGGGAGGGCGCCGCCCATCACGCCCATGAGGACGGTGCGCCGCAGCATGTTTCCCGTTCCCGCAAGGCATTCCGGATCCTCGCTTTTCCCCACCCGGGGCGGGACCATGGTGTCGCAGACGAGGTACAGGCAGGGGATCACCATGCAGTACCCGCCGAGGGTAGTCCGCTGGGGGATGAACATGTCGCAGATGATATTGCTCCAGCGCAGGTTGTAATAGGCCTGTTCCGCATGGTTCGTCGGCGCGGTGTAATACCCGTTCAGCATGTTGCCGAGCCGCTGGGCGAACCCGGTGCCGGACTGCAGCTGATTCATGGAATCCGTCCCAAGGCTGACGCCGATCATGTCAAAGGCATACAGGAATCCCAGGCCGCCGTTGAGGAAAAAGAGCAGCACGGCCAGCCTCGCTCCTGACGTGCGTTCGGCAATGCGGCCGGAGAGCAGGCAGTACCCCGAAAACGCCAGGAAGAGCATCACCGCCGAAGGGAAGATCACAGCGCTTCTCAGCCCCATGCCGAAAAGCATCATGCTGGTGGACAGGCTGTCCGAAAGGAAGGGATACGCCAGCAGCTCCCCGGGAAAAATATTGTAATCCGCCGGGAAGCGGGCATTCCTGAGGGAAGTGATGATGGCAAGGTGCAGGTTCAGATCCCCATAGGTGCTCTGCCCGCAGTGCAGGCCGTCGGGCCGCGGCGCGATGGTATGGGTGCATTCCAGGTAAACCGACAGGGCAGTCAGCGGAAGCGCGATCATAAGCACCGTCATAAGGAGGCTTTGGTCCCCGCCGTCCCATTCCCGCGCCGGCCTGCGGTCCCTCACCAGCCAGCACCCTCCCCCGGCAAGGGCAAGAAGCCCCAGCGCCGCCAGGTGTCCCGCCGCGGTAAACCCAAAGGGGAAAGCCATGACGGCCGGCAGCCACATGCACAAAAGCAGGCCCAGGCACAGGCCCAGATAGATCCTGCCGATCATCCTGAACCGGGGAAGAAGCAGGCGGACCATCCCGACCCCGGCGGTCAGGTAAACCAATAAATACACAACAGACAGCATCCCGGCGTCTCCTTGGAGATTTTTCGTTATTATACATCAAAACAGCCCCTGTGGCAATCTCGCACAGGGCGAGGAACGCGGCTCACGCATGCATGGATTTGACGGTGGATTTCATATATCGCTTTTTCCCGTCTCTTCCCATTCATAAGCCCTGCCGAAAGATGATTCCGGGATGGACAAAACCCGGAACGCAAAGTATAATTAAGGCAGAATTCGGAAAATGTCTTCTGTTATCCATACCTTGCAGAGAAGCCCGCATCGGGAAACGGTGACCGCACATCAGAAAGGAGCTTCGAATATGCGCAGAATACTTATGTGGCTGCCCCTGGCAGTGTTTTTTGCAGTTTTGTTTCATATGGCATCCTGCATGGGGGCCAACAGCGGAGCCTGCGGAACAGGCGTTTTCTGGAACCTGGACAGCAGCAATGGTCTTCTGACCATCACCGCAAGTCCGGATCAATACGGATCGATGGATGATTACAACGCGATGGCGCATGCGCCCTGGTACGACCAGCGTGAAAGCATCAGGAAGGTCGTGGTCGGGGATACGGTTGCGGTCATAGGAAGCTATGCATTTGCCGACTGCGAAAATCTGATGGTGGTTCAGCTTCCATCAACATTGTTTCAAATCGGTCAGAACGCGTTCCGCGCCTGTACAAGCCTGACCGATATCCTGTTTACGGATACCGGCAACCATAACGGAGCGGAAATCGGAGCCGAAGCATTTTATGGCTGCAGCGCACTGAGGAAAATCGATATTCCGTATTATGTATTAGGGATCGACGCATCCGCTTTTGACAGCTGCACCGCGCTGGAAGAAATCAACGCAGCGGACGGCAATCCGTATTTCCGTTCCGTGGACGGGGTCCTGTATGACAAAGCCATGGCAATACTTCTGCGGTATCCCTGCGGACGCAGGAGTTCGTCATACGCCATCCCATACGGTACGATCCGGATCGGACCGCATGCGTTTCGCGGCTGCCTGTATCTTAAAGGAGTAATTATTCCGAGCAGTGTGGAGGAAATACGGGAGGATGCTTTTTCTCTCTGCAGCTACCTTATCAGCATCGCCCTTCCGATCCATCTGCGCTCCATTGACAGCTACGCGTTTTACGGCTGTGAACAGCTGAAATTTATTACGGTCCCAATTTCGCTGCAAAGCATCGGAGAATATGCATTTTTCGGGAACGATCTGCGCGAGGTCAAATACACGGGTTCCGCTTCGGCATGGCAGCAGATTCAGATCGACAGCGGAAACGATTTTTCGTCGGCAAGATTTGTGTATAATTACGCGTCCGATTCATCCGGCGGCGTTCCGCATGACTTCGGTGCCGAAGGAGACGGCTCCAATGTGAAATGGGTATTCCAGAGCGAAACACTTTTTATTTACGGAACAGGCGCCATGCAGAAGGATTTTACTTCAACGCCATGGGTAACTTTCAAATATCAGATCGCAACGGTCGAAATCGGCGAGGGCGTCACCAATATCAGCAGCGGGGCTTTCAGTGGCTGCCAAAACCTTTCGCGTGTTTATGTGTCCTCTACGGTCGAGGAGATCGAGGCGGATGCGTTTGCCGGCTGCCCAAGCCTGTATCAGTTCCATGTTGATGTGCAGAACCCTTGGTATTCCTCCGTAGACGGATCGCTGTTCAATCGTGCGGAAACGACCCTGGTCAAATACGCCGACGGACGCGGCAGCTCCTGTACCGTTCCGGACGGGGTCATGGAGATCGGGGATAATGCATTCATGGAAGGGTTCGTTGTCAGCGTACGCATGCCTGATACAGTCGAATGGATCGGCTCAGGCGCTTTTGAAGGATGCTATTCTTTGAGGGAGATCATTTTGTCCGATTCTCTCATCCACATAGGAGCGGATGCTTTCCGCTCATGTCAGGTACTGAGCAGCATTGACCTGCCTGACAGTGTCCTATATATCGGCAGCGGCGGATTTCTGGCAAGCGGGCTGACGAGTATCACCATCCCGCACGGTGTGAAAGTCATTGAGCCGCAGACATTCCTTGACTGTCAGTTCCTGCAGAGTGTATTCCTTTCCAATACGGTCGGCGCAATTTATGATATGGCTTTTTCGAACTGCGGCAGCCTGACAGATATCATGCTGCCGGGCAGTGTGCAGTACCTGCATGAAGGGGCATTTTCCGGCGCCGGTCTGCAGAGCATCACAATGACCGGTAATTTAAGGAACGTAGGAGAAAATGCCTTCAATTACTGCGACAGCCTGATGCATGTATATTACGCCGGTACCGCGGACGAATGGGATGCCGCAAGCGCCAGCGCCGCCGCCTCCGGCGGCAACGATCCGCTTCTCAGCGCACAGATCCATTTTATCGGCAGCTGCGGGGAAGGCGTTTTCTGGTCCCTGGAAGCCAATGGAATCAGAACAACGTTGACCATCCGGGGAAGGGGGCCGATGTATGATTACAGCTCGGAAGACAGTCCTTTCCGCTCTTGTCCGGATGTCGACTATATCGTTATCGAAAGCGGTGTGACAAGTATAGGCAATTATGCCTTTTACGGCTGCGGCAGCCTCGGCGGCATCAATATGCCCGATACCCTGGAGCGGATCGGCAGCTATGCCTTCTATAACTGTGCAGGCCTTGGTGCGTCTGCAAACGCCCCGGATCCCATGGGCGGCCACTGGGTGGGCGGTCCGAGATTAAGCATACATATACCTGAAAGCGTCGTCAGCATCGGCGGCTACGCCTTCTATGGCTGTTCCGGCCTGGAGAGAATAATTCTCCCCGCTGTCACCGCCGTTGAGGAATATACCTTCTATGGCTGCAGCGGCCTGTACTATGCCTTCATCCCCGAAAGCGTTGCGAGCATCGGCACATGCGCGTTTGCCCACTGTGCCTTTACGGGTGTGGAGCTGCCCGGCACTACCGTAATCGGAACGTCCGCGTTTGAAGACTGTACCGCCCTGAGGAGCGTTACCCTGTCAGCGGGGCTTGTCTTTGTCAGCAATTATGCATTCGATGGCTGCGGCAGCCTGGAAACCGTCTTCTATGCGGGCACCGGATCCCAGTGGTCCGACGTAATGATATCAGGCGGCAACCAGCCGCTGGCAAACGCGGATGTGTACTATGTCTATTCCGCGGACAGCCCGGCGTTCGGACGGATTACCAAATCATTTGCCACCGTGCAAACCACCCATAATTCCACGACGAGTCCCATGATGTATCTCGGCGATGGAACCATAGTGAAAATCCTCGGCGAGAGCGAGGGTTTTTACAAGGTACAGGTCCCGGATTCCGGCTCGACTGGGCAAGAGGGATATATCACCGCCGGCAGCGTCCGGCTGCTGAGCTACGACACCATCAGCGCGTCCATGCTCATGCTCCCGTCCGGCCTGCTGTCCCTGGAATCCGAAGCCTTTGCGCAGGCGGCAGGCTTTCTGGCGGTGCGGGTTCCGGCGAATACGGAGTATATTGAGGACGACGCTTTTCGCGGCAGGGATATCATCATCTTCTGTGCCGCCGGAAGCTATGCGCAGAACTGGGCGACAGAGCACGGATACTGGTATGTGAACAGGAACGAATAACAGCCGTGGACAATGGGATCAATATTCCGTTTGAACAATATCATGAACTATGTTATACTTTTGATTTGAAAGGAGTTGTTCCGCCCATGAGATGCTCCTGCCCCAACTGCGGGGAGTTTATGGAACACGCGGAAACGTCCGCGTCCTGTGTCTGTCCCAATTGCCTGGCCCGCTGCACCGCCTGCCTGGGCACGGACAGCGTGATCTCCAGGGAGACTTTTCTCCGGATGCGGTCCGACCCGTCCGCCGGCGTGTCCGCGTCTTGCCCGACAGAGGCCTCCGGTGCCGATAAAGAATAAGTATACGGGAGTGATATAATATGGACCGCAAGGATGAGATCATCAGCCGCCAGAACGAACTTTTGCAGGACATGCTCAAAAAGCAGTTCAAAAGCATCACCGAGGATCTTTGGGGCCTGCACAACGAACTGACCACCACGTCCGCCATGGATCCCTTCAAGGACCTGCTTCCCCCCGTCTCCCCCGTTCCCGCTGACGGAAACGATAAAAAGGACGCAACCAAAGACGAAAAAAATCCCGTTCCGGAAGCCGCCGCTGCCGCTCCCAAAGCGGAGGAACAGGTCCCCGAGGAGACCATCGAAGACCTGAAAGCGGAATTGGACTCCTACATCGGCCTTGGCGTCATCAAATCCGAGGTCAATTCACTGATCAACTGGATCGGGATCATGAAGGCCCGCAAGGAAGCGGACCTGCCCACCCCCGACCTGTCGCTGCATATGGTCTTCTCCGGGAACCCGGGCACCGGCAAGACCATGATCGCCCGGCTGATGGCGCGCATTTACAAATGCCTGGGCATCCTCAGCAAGGGCCACCTGGTGGAGGTAGACCGTTCGGGCCTGGTGGCGGGATATGTGGGGCAGACCGCCCTCAAGACCCAGGAAGTCATCAACAAGGCCCTGGGCGGAGTGCTCTTCATCGACGAAGCCTACGCCCTGACCAGCAACAAGGGCGGCACCGATTACGGCCAGGAAGCCGTGGACACCATCCTGAAGGCCATGGAGGACCACAGGGACGACCTGATCGTGATCGTGGCCGGCTATACCGAGCTGATGCAGGAATTCATTTCCTCCAATCCCGGCCTGGAAAGCCGTTTCAACCGCTTCATGCATTTCCCGGACTACACCGTGGACGAGCTTGTCGGCATCTTTGAAATGCGCTGCGGCAAAAGCTGCTATACCCTGTCGGAGGACGCCAGGGCGCTCCTTCCCGAGATCCTGGCGGAAAAGAGCAAAAACGTCAAGGGCTTCGGCAACGGACGCGGCGTTCGCAACCTGTTTGAGAACGCCATCTCCAACCAGGCGGACAGGCTCAGCCGGGAAACGGGCGAATTGACCCGCGAAAGGCTGATGGAGATCACCGCAGCGGACCTCAGGGCCGCCGCCGAGGAATCCGACGGCGACAGCCTGGAAAGGGCCGCCGCCGAAAGCGCCCTCAAGGACCTGATATCCGGCGTTTCTTCCCTGGCCTCTTCACTCCCCGGCGTCCCCGCCAAAGATCAGCAGGCCGGGAACGATGAGGACGAAAAAAATAAAGACGGCGAAACGGAAGACGACGAAAAAAAGGACATCCCGGAAAAAACTGAAAAATGAGCCTGTCGGGCGCGGGGCGTCCTTGACACCCGTTACCCGGCATTGTATACTCTATTCGCTTCCCGGAACATCTTTTACAACTGGAGGTTATGCGAAATGAAGGATTATTATGACCTGCACGTGGCGGGCCTTGAGCGCAGGCTCCCTCTCTGCCGGGTCAATGACCAATTGTATATCGGCGCTTTCGTCATCTTCGGCGACGTGGAACTGACTACCGCCTCTGCCAGGGAGCTGCTCAAGATCGCCCCCGAGCACGATATCCTGATCACCGCGGAATCCAAGGGCATCCCGCTGGTATATGAAATGGCGCGCCAGAACGGTGAGAACCGCTACCTGATCGCCCGCAAGGCTCCGAAGCTTTACATGCGCAACATCTTCTCCACCGAGGTCACTTCCATCACCACCGCCAAACGGCAAACGCTGTGCATCGACCAGGAGGACGCCGACGCCATGCGCGGCAAGCGGGTCCTGATCGTGGACGACGTCATCTCCACCGGCGAATCCCTCAAGGCCGTGGAAAAGCTGGTGGAGGAAGCGGGCGGCATCGTCGCAGGCAGGATGGCCATCCTGGCCGAAGGCTCCGCCAAGGACCGCAAGGACATCCTTTTCCTGGAGCATCTTCCCCTTTTCAACCCTGACGGTTCCGTCAAGGAATGATCACGTTTCCCGCGGCATGCCGAAAGACGGCAAAATTCGCTGAAAAACCGGCGAAAACGGGGAAAGTTGCGCTTGCAAAGTCCGAGACGGTGTGATATAATCGTAAAGCTGTTAATTTGGAATGTGTCATGGTCTGACGACCATTCAGCTGAGCATTCCCTTGGAGGTAATGAGTTATGGGCAAGTTTTGTGAGGTCTGCGGAAAGGGTCTTCTGACCGGCCACAACGTGAGCCATTCCAACCGGAAAACCAACCGCGTCTGGGCTCCCAATGTCCAGAAGGTCCGCATCGTCGTCGGTGGCACCACCCTGCACGCCAACGTGTGCACCCGCTGCCTGCGCAGCGGTTATGTGCAGCGCGCTGTTCGCGAGGTGAAAGCCCCCGCCGGTGAAGCCGCCGTCGAAGCCTGAGACCCAGGGTCTTATAAAAACGGACCGTTCCCATGAGGACGGTCCGTTTTTATTTGCTTTCCGGCTTTCACCGTGCGCACCAGTATCCGGATTTAGCCGGATATCCTTTTATTACCCCCGCGCCGGAGCGAAATATTCGTCCGCTTCCGCAAGGCGGTACGTCTCTTCCAGGGTAAAGGTCTCCCCCCGCCGGCTGGGATCGATGCCGCAGGAGGAAAGCCAGGCGGCTGCCTGTTCCCTGCCCATCCCAAACGCCTGCACCGCGTTATTCAAAAAGGTCTTGCGCCTCATGGCAAAGGCGGCGGCGGCGATCTTCATCCATCTTTTCTCGGTTTCCGGCAGGTCAAGGTACCGTGTTTTTTCCTTCATCTTCAGGCGGACGAAGGCGCTGTCCACATTGGGGACCGGATCAAACGCCGTCCGGTCCACTTCCTTAAGGATCTCCGCATCGGCAAAGTACGCCCGCTGGAGGCTCAAGAGGCAGTACCCCTTTTCCCCGGGAGAAGCGCAGATCCTTTCGGCCGCCTCCTTCTGCACCATCATATTGACGCTCAGCACCCCCCGGCGGCAAAAAAGCAGTTTCTCCGTCAGTTCGGTGGTAAGGTAATAAGGGATGTTGGCCACCACATGGAACGGTGACATATCCGCCGTCAGTTCTTCCAGGTCCATCCTCAGGATATCGCCCTCGACCAGGTCCACATTGGGATATTTTTCAAGTGACACCCGCAGGACCGGCACCAGGGCACTGTCGATCTCCACCGTACGCACCTTTTGAAACCTGCGCGCCAGCACCTCCGTCAGCGTACCCATGCCGGTTCCGATCTCAAGGACATTGGCATCCGGGCCGATCCCGGTGCTCTCCGCCAGTTCCTCAAGGAGAACAGTATCGAATATATAATTCTGCCCAAGGCTTTTTTTTGCGGTCTTTCCCGCTTCGGTCAGCGCCCTGCTTCTGTTTTTTGTGTTTTTGCCGGCGCCCGACGGCGCCCTGCCGTTTTTATTGCCCATCCTGTCCCTCTAAGCCCGTCAGCGGTACCTGTTTTTCCATACGGCCCGGGCGTCCTCCAGCAGATTTGTGTACCTGGTATACCTTCCCATGTCCATCTCACCCTTCCGCGCCGCTTCCCTCACGGCGCATCCGGGCTCGGACGCGTGGCAGCAGCCCTCAAAACGGCACTGCTCCCTCAACCTCCGCATCTCGGGATACCATTCCTGCACCATGACCGGGTCCAGGGGCTCACCGATCTCCAGAAGGCTGAAACCCGGGGTATCGAAAACACGGCAGCCGTCCGCCTCAAACAGCTCGGTATGGCGCGTAGTGTTTTTCCCGCGGGCGATTTTTTCACTGATCTCCCCGGTTTGCGCCCGTACGGAAAAAAGCGCGTTGAGCAGGGAGGACTTGCCCACGCCCGACTGGCCGGAAAAACAGGCGCTCTCCCCCCTCAGCCTGTCTTTCAGGGCGTCCAGGCCCCTGCCGGTGCCGGCGCTGACGTCGAACACCTTAACGCCCGCCTTTTCATAGGCTGTAGCCAGGCGTTCGGCGGTCTCCCCGCCGTCCAGGTCGTTTTTGTTGACGACAAGCACCGCATTCAGATGCTGCATCTCACTGAAAACCAGCAGTTTATCCACCAGAAGGCAGTCCGGCTCGGGGAGTGGCGCCACAGTGACGCACAGGAGCGTCACATTGGCTACCGGCGGCCGTACGAACTGGTTCGCCCTCGGCAGGATCTCCTCCACCCAGCCGTGTTCGTCACTGATCTCCCCCGGGGTGAACAGCACCCGGTCTCCCACCAGCGGAGTGATGCGCTGCCTCCGGAATTTCTTTTTTGCCCGCAGGACATACTCCCGGCCATCGTCCGTCCTTGCGGTATACAGCCCGCCCATACCCCTGACGAGCGTTCCCTGTACAGATCCTGTCATTTATTCACCCGATAGAAGGAACCGGACCCGGAAAAGGCCGCTCCCATGATGTGCGAACGTAAGCGAGACCGCGGAAAGCCTATTCCCCGCCGCCTTCCAGGCGAAAGACGGCCAGCAGCACGCCTGCGCCGCTGTTTCTGATCGTGTAGGTGTTGTTCTCCAGGATATTCCCGTTCCTGTCCAGATACTGCTGGGACGCGATCGTCCCGTCGATGGCCTCATTGCTGATCGGCATATCCTTGATGTCCTTTATCTCCACGCCCATTTTTTCCAGGATACCCAGGGCCTCGTTATAGCTGTAGCCCGTCAGGTCCTGCAGCAGCACACATCCGCCGGACAGCGCCACCTGGATGATCCCGTTCTGGACGGCGATCTCCCCCGCCCTGGGCGACTGGCGCACCACTGTTCCCACGGTTTCCCGGCTGACCTCGCGCTCGGGAAGCACAAGGAGGGTGAATCCCACTTTCGAAAGGATCTCCCTCGCTTCCTGCTCTGTTTTGCCGGTCAGGTCCGGCACTTCCTGCTGCGCGGGCCCGGTGGATACCGTCAGGTACACGATATCCCCTTTTTTCATCCGGGCGTCGTATCCCGGATCCTGCATGATCACGGCGCCGGCCGGCTTTTCACCGTCGCTGGTCCGGGTGATCGAGGGGGTCAGCCCGGCCCGGCCCAGGAGCTGCACGGCTTTATCCTCGTATTCATTGATCAGGTACGGGACGGTGACCACGTTGAAGATCATGTCGTACGCCTTGTACACCCCAAAGGCGAGGATCAGTGCCATCATGACGGCCAGCAGGGCGGAAAGGCCGCGGTACATCCATTTGGTCCTTTCTGACTGGCCGCTGTTCGGACGTGGGTTTTCCACCTGCGAGATCATCGGAATGGGTACGTCCGTCTGTGTGCTGACAGACCAGTCCCTCTGAGGATCATGCAGGGCCCGGTGAAGGTCCTGGGCCATCTCGGTAGCGCTTTGGTAGCGCTTTTCAGGTTTCTTCTCCATGGCCTTGCGGACGATGCGATCCATGGATGCGGGAATGCCCGGCACCAGGTCCGTCACCGGGCGCGGCTCCACGGAGACGTGCTGGAGCGCTACCGCCACCGGGGTATCGCCGTCGAAGGGGACGGTGCCGGTAAGCATTTCATACAGGACCACCCCGACGCTGTAGATATCGCCGGCGGCGGTCACGGTCTGTCCGGAGGCCTGCTCGGGCGAAAAATAATACACCGAGCCCATCACACTGTCGTTTTTATTCTGGGTGGCGTCGCCTTCCATCCTGGCGATACCGAAATCCGCCACCTTGATATGCCCCTCGGAATGGACCAGGATGTTCTGGGGCTTGATATCCCGGTGGATGATGCCGTTATTATGGGCGTGCTGCAGGGCCGACAGGATGCGGATAGCGATCTGTCCGGCAATATCGTAGGGCAGCGGCGCCTTTTCCTCAATGACCTGCTTCAGCGTTTTCCCGCGTACGTACTCCATCACCAGGTACCTGATGGAGTCCACCTGGCCCACGTCAAGGAGGTTGACGATATTGTGATGGGTCATCTTGCTGGCGGCGGCGGCTTCCCAGTCAAAACGCTCCAGGAATTCCTGATCCCGGGCGAATTCCGGCTTCAGGATCTTTACAGCCACGTCATGCCCGGTCCGATGGTCCACCGCGCGGTAAACCAGGGCCATCCCGCCGTGGCCGATCTGTTCCTTTAGTTCGTACCGATCATCCAGCTTCAGTCCGGTCCCGATCTGAATCATGGGGTGACCTCCGCGATGATCAGTGATATATTGTCTTTTCCGCCGGCTTCCAGCGCCTCCTCAAGCATCCGGTCTGCCGCTTCTTCCGGTGAAGAGAGTTCCAGGATCTCTTCCAGATGGCGGTCCGTCAGGTATTCCGTCAGCCCGTCGGAGCAGATCAGCCAAAGATCGCCGGGAACGACCTTCACCGTGCGGATATCCGGGGCGACCTCGGGATCTGTTCCCACCGCTTTTGTGATCATGTTCCGGTATGGATGGATCCTGGCTTCTTCCGGCGTGATGGATCCCCGTTTCATCATTTCCCATACGAGGGAATGGTCCTCCGTGACCTGCTTCAGACACCCGTCCCGGTAAAGGTAGGCCCGGGAATCGCCCACATGCCCAAGGATGACCCTCTCGCCGGCGTCCCAGATCACCGTCAGCGTGGTCCCCATGCCCTGCAGGTCCTCATCCTGTGACGCCTTTTCAAACACGGCGCTGTTAGCCTCTCCGATCCCGTATTTCAGGGCTTTTTCGTCCGGCCTCATACTCTCAAGGCACTTCAGGAGCGTGCTGCAGCACAGGGCGCTGGCCACGTTTCCGCCCCTGTGCCCGCCCATGCCGTCAGCCACGCCGAAAAGGCCGCCGCCAATAAGCACATAATCCTGATTGGAACTCCGCATCCGGCCCACGTCCGTTTTCCAAACGACCTTCATTGCACGCCTCCATCCAGGTATTTTTTTCTCAGCTGCCCGCAGGCGCCCTCGATATCGTCGCCTATTTCCCTTCTCCGCGTGGCGGAAATATGTTTATCGGCCAGGACCTCGAGGAATTCCGCCACTTGTTTTTCGCTGACACCCTTCAGGTCCCTTTCCGGCACGTCATTCAGCGGGATCACGTTCACATGGCACTGCATGCCCCTCAAAAGGTCCGCCAGCATGGCGGCATGCTCCCGCCGGCTGTTGACGCCGTCCACCAGGGCATACTCAAAAACGATCCTGCGCCCTGTTTTTTCAATATAGACCCGGCAGGCGTCCAGCACCTGGCGGATGGAATATGACTTTGCCACCGGCATCAGTTTTTTCCTGATCTCGTCATTGGGGGCGTGCAGGGAAACGGACAGGGTCACAGGCAATCCTTCTTCTGAAAAGCGCAGCATTTCATTTACCAGGCCGCAGGTGGAAAGGGAAATGTGCCTCATCCCGATATTGACACCTTTTTCATGGCCCACAAGCCTTAGGAAGCGTACCGTATTGTCATAATTGTCCAGCGGTTCCCCGCTGCCCATCAAAACGATGTTGTGGATCGACTCGCCGTCGCTTTCCAGAAGGCGGTTGACCTGGGTGACCTCCCCCAGCATCTCGGCAGCGGTCATATCGCGTACACGTCCGTCCAGGGTACTGGCGCAGAAACGGCAGCCCATCCTGCAGCCCACCTGGGTGGAGATGCACAGCGTGCACCCGTAGCGATAACGCATCAGCACGCCTTCCACACAGTTGCCGTCCCTGAGGCCGAACAGGAATTTACGCGTCCCGTCGATCCCGGACTTGCGCACCGTCCTGATCATGACGGCCGTATCCACGCATTCTTCCTTCAGCTTTCGGCGAAGTCCGAGGTCCAGGTCCGTCATCTCGTCGAACGAGCGGCCCCTGCCGAGCCAGGAAAAAACCTGCCCGGCGCGGAAAGGCTTTTCGCCCCGGGATATGAGCCATTCCTTCAGTTCATCGGGATACATCCCGGCCAACTCGATCATCCTGTCTCCTTCCGCCTTCCCGGCGCGGCGCTTTTCCTCCGGGTCATTCCCGCTTCATAGCGGCGATAAAGAAGCCGTCGATCCCGTCACGCCATGGAAGGATCTGCAGGCCGCTGTCCGTCATACGGTCCCTGAGGGGGCCGAAAGACTCGGGAAGGGAAACGAGGCGGAATTCCGGGTGTTTCCGGAGGAAAAGACGCACCTGTTCCTCGTTTTCCTCTTTCAGGAGGCTGCAGGTGGAATAAACCAGGGTGCCTCCCCGCCGGACGTACCCGGAACAGGTCTCGAGCAGCTTTTCCTGAAGGGCGGTCAGCTCCCGCACCTGCTCCTCGGAAACCTTGTACTTGATGTCCGGCTTGTTGTCCATCACGCCCAGGCCCGTGCAGGGCGCGTCCAGGAGTACGGCGTCCATTGCCTGCGCCATGTCCTCACGGAATACCGACGCGTCCCTCACCACGGGACGGACGTTGTCCAGCCCGAGACGCCGGGCCATGGCACGGATCAGCTCCACCCGGTGCTCGTAAACGTCCCATGCGTAGACCCGACCGGTCCCTTTCATCCCTTCGGCGATATACGCGGTCTTGCCGCCTGGAGCCGCGCAGGCGTCCAGCACCTGCATCCCGCTCCTGCAATTCAGCGCCTCGGCCGCCAGCATGCTGCTGACGCCTTCGATGGAGAATCCTCCGGAAGCATAGTCCGCATCCCTGCTGATATCCGAGGCCCCGCGAATATACCAGGCGTCCAGGAATAGGGCCTTTTCACAGTCCCACACCTTTTTGTCCAGCACCTTCATGCGGAAAGCCTCGGATGTGGGATATTTGATCCTGTTGGGGCGCACGGTGATATAATGCTGCCCCCGGTAGGCGCAGATCTTCTCCGCGTCGTCACCGTATTCCTCTGAAAGCTTTTCACAAAGCCAGCGGGGCACGGAATACATCACCGACAGGTACCCGGCTCTGTCTTTCTCCCTGTCCGGCCAGATAAAATCAGTGTCCAGGCTTGTAAAAGCCTTGCGCAGCACGGCGTTGACCAGGCCCGTCATTCCCTCCGCCCCGGAGGAACGGGTCAGCTTCACCGCTTCGTCCACGATTGCGCTGTCCGGCACCTTGTCCATGTACAGCTTCTGGGAAACGCTCATCTCCAGGATCAATTGCAGCCGGACGCTCAGCGCCTCCCTGTCCTGGAGGAAACGGTCCAGGACGTACGCCGTTTTCAGGCGGTTTTCCTCGCAGGAATAGGTCAGGTTGGTGCAAAAGCGTTTTTCGATCTGCGGAAGGTTGTGCTCGGAAAAATACTTATCCAGCGCCGCGGAAATAAAAGCGCCTTTTTCCCGTACGTCGCACAGCACCGAAAGGGCGGCCGTACGCCCCGGCGTCGGAGCGCCGTCCGCGTTCCGCTTTGGCACAGCGCCCTGGGGCCGGACCGGTCGGGACGGCCCTGACGGCCGGACGGCGGAAAATCCCGCGGCGCTGTTAAAGCGCCTGCCCTCCGGTTTCCCGCCATGGGCCGGCCATGGGGCAGCGCCCCTCCCGGCATTCCCGGAGAATGTCCGTCCTTTTTTTTCTCCGCCGCTTCCGGACGTTTTTCTTTGCGTTTCTCTTTGCGTTTCTTTATGCGTCTTTTGCCGCGTTCCCGTCCGCGTCCCGCGTTCTCCTGTGGATCGATCGGCCATATTCGGATCTTTCCCCTTCCGTTATTCGGGGCGGACAAACACGCGCTGGCGGTCTTTTTCGGCGTTTTTTGCGCCGAAGCCCCTCTTATCCGCATTTTATCAGATTCGGTGCGGAAATGCAATCAGGCGGCCTATAATGCGCATACCCTGATCACCAAAAAAAAGTTACTGTTCACGGTACGGGCGGACAGGAAACAGATGAATAGACATCGAAGGGGTGCTTCTGTAAACGAGGCACCCCTTTTAGGTAGTGATAAAATAGTTAACAGATATGTAACTATTTAATGCTTTACAATTTGCTTGAAATAGTGTATAATATATTCATCACGAAAGGAGGGACTGGAATGTCCAGTATCGTCTATCAGACCGACAAGAAGACCGGCATTAAATATGCCTACGAGAGCACGTCCTATTGGGACAAGGAGAAGAAGCAGCCAAGATCAAAACGGAGATATCTCGGGAAAGTGGACCCTGAAACAGGAGAGATCATACCCTGCAGGAAAGAAGACAATCCCATCAGGATCAGCGAAGAAGACGCCACTGAGATCGTCAGATTAC
>JAFXUZ010000012.1 GCA_017524725.1 Clostridia bacterium
GCAAATTGTAAAGCATTAAATAGTTACAAATCTGTTAACTATTTTATCACTACCTAAAAGGGGTGCCTCGTTTACAGAAGCACCCCTTCGATGTCTATTCATCTGTTTCTTGTCCGCCCGTACCGTGAACAGTAACAAAAATATAAAACGTTTTAATTATTTTTGTTCCCGGCTATTGACAAAGCCGGTGCGGCATGCTATAGTCTACTCGAAATTAAAACGTTTCAATTTTTTAATTAGCGCTAATTTCAATATATTTCAATCCGGAGGGATCGTCATGACCCGGCAGACCATATCGGCGCAGCGGAATAGTTCACTCACGCGCCTACCGGCGGATCGGCGGCGCCTCATGGCGCTCGGCGCCTGCGCGCTGCTGATCCTGCTTTTCTTCGTGCCCTTTTTCTCCTGGATCAGGGCGGTGAACACCGAAGCCCTGTACAGCGCGATGGGCCTGAAGGCATCCGTGATCAAAAAGCTGGCCCCCAACCACAGCGTGCTCACCTTCCTGTCCTTCGTGGAGACCAGCAAGCAGG
This sequence comes from Clostridia bacterium, assembly GCA_017524725.1. Lineage (GTDB taxonomy): Bacteria > Bacillota > Clostridia > Christensenellales > Aristaeellaceae > RUG756. The sequence continues at coordinate 534 of JAFXUZ010000012.1, forward strand.
GCATCCTGGGCTTCTGGTCCTTCCTGCTTTTGATCGTTTCCGCCGCGGGCATCGTTTTCTGCCTGCTCTCTTTCGCCGCCTACCTGACGCGGGACAGGAACAGGGAAGGCAAGGGCATGCTCCGCGTGTATTCCATGTTCCAGAAGGGCATGGTTTTTTCCGCGGCGGCGGCGGCAGGCACCCTGGGGCTGATCGTGTTCGCCAATCTCCATTACGGGATGACGGGTTTTGTTCCCGGCGCGGCGCCCTGCGCGGTGCTGCTGCTGGGCGCTGCGGGATACGTTTTCAGCAAGCGCCTTGAAAAGGCCGAACGCGCCCGCTGCAGGGAACACGGCTTCATAGAGGAATTCCGGCGCAACTGGATCCTGTTCGTTTTCCTGATCCCCTGCTTCGGCTTTTTCCTGATCAACAATTACCTGCCCATGACCGGCATCTATTTTGCCTTCACACAGTTCAATTTCCGCGACCACCTTTTTGCCAGTCCCTTCGTGGGGTTCAAGAATTTTGAATTCCTGGTCCGTTCCGAGATCCTCCACCTGACAAAAAACACCGTGCTTTACAACGTGGTGTTCATCGTGATCGGCAACGTGCTGCAGATCTTCTTCGCGATCCTGATATCCCACGTAAACAACAAAAGGCTTCGCAAAATATCCCAGACCATGATCTTCATGCCCTACTTCGTATCCTACGTCATCCTGCGGGTGCTGGTATTCAACATGTTCGAATACGAGGTGGGCCTGATCAACAATTTTGTCACCTCCATGAACATGCAGCGCATCGACTTTTACAACACGCCCCATTACTGGCCCTGGCTGATCACCATGTTCTACCTGTGGAAGAACATCGGCTACGGCATGGTGGTGTACCTTGCCACCATCATGGGCATCAGCACGGAATACTATGAGGCGGCGCAGATCGACGGTGCAAACATCTACCAGCAGATCCGCTATATCACCGTGCCGCTGCTCAAGCCCACCTTCATCATCCTGCTGCTCTACGCCCTGGGCGGGATCATGAAAGGCCAGTTTGAACTGTTCTACCAGCTGGTGGGCAACAACGGCACCCTGTTCAACGTAACGGACATTTTCGACACCTATGTGTACCGCATCACCACCACCCAGCCGCTGAGCATGGGCCTGGGCACCGCGGCGGGCCTGTTCCAGTCGCTGTTCGGTTTCATCGTCATCGTCGTCACCAACCTGTGCATCAAGCGCCGGAACCCGGAATACGCGCTGTTCTGATCGGAAAGGAGGGAAAAGCATGAAAATCAGGGACCGCTCCACCATTCCCTTCCACATTATCAAGGGCGTGCTGCTCACGCTTCTTTCCGTCATCTGCGTGCTGCCCTTTATCGTGATCATCTCCGGCTCTCTGACGGACAACTACACCATCCTCAAGGAAGGCTTCAGCCTGCTGCCGAGGAACACGACGCTGGAGTCCTACCGGACCATATTCCGGTCCCCGGAGGGCATCATCCAGGCCTACAAGATGAATTTCTACTACACCTTCATGGGCACGGTCCTGGGCCTGATGGTCATCACCCTGACGGCGTACGTGATCTCCAGGAAAGACTTCAAATACCGCAACAGCGTGTCCTTCCTGATCTACTTCACCACCATATTCGGCGGCGGCATGATCCCCTGGTACATGATGTACGCGAACGTGCTGAACCTGCGGGGGTCCACGCTGGCCATCTGGTTCCCGGCGCTGATGTCCCCGTTCCTGGTCATCCTGATGCGCACCTTCATCACCGGCTCCGTACCGGACGCGGTGGTGGAATCGGCCAAAATAGACGGCGCGGGTCACTGGACCATTTTCTGGCGGATCGTGCTTCCGGTGCTGGGGCCGGGGCTTGCCACGGTGGGTCTTTTCCAGGCGCTCGGCTACTGGAACGACTGGTACCGCTCCTCCATGTTTTCCACCTCCAGCGACACCTGGTCGCTGCAGTTCTACCTGTATGACATGGTGAACTCCACCATGGCCATGCGGCAGATGGCCCAGAACGTGAGCCTGAACACCGCGGACCTGCCCACCCAGACGGTGAAACTGGCCATGGCGGTGGTAGCCACGGGACCCGTGCTGCTGTTCTATCCCTTCGTGCAGCGCTACTTTGTCAGCGGCATCACCATCGGCGCCGTCAAGGGCTGATCATCCCCAAAGGAAGGGACGCCGGAACCCTGTTACGTGATTCTGAGGGCGGCAAGCCTTCAAGATAAAGCAACAACACAAAGGAGGATCCCCATGAAACACTCAAAACAGATCCTGAGCATCCTGCTGGCCCTGGTCCTTTGCCTGGCGCTGGTCCCCTCCGGCCTGGCGGCGGACGACATGAGCCAGGAAGCGAACCTGGTCTTCTATGTGATGGGCGACGCGCCCAAGGACGAAAAAGTGGTGGAAGACGCCATCAACGCCATCCTGAAGGACAAGTTCAACGCCACCATCGATTTCCAGTTCTCCACCTGGACGGACTTCAGCCTGAAGTACAACACCCAGTTGACCAGCGGCGGAGCGGACCTGATCTACATCGCCAACTGGCTCAACTACGGCCTGCTGGCCCGCGCCGGCGCGTTCCTGGAGCTGGACGGCCTGCTCAACGAATACGCCCCCGAGCTGCGCGCCCTGGCGGGTGAGGACATGCTGAACATGTGCCGCGTGGAAGGCGAACTCTACGCAGTGCCGGCCCTGTGGCCCGAATATGTACCCCTGGGCATCAAATACCGCGAGGACCTGCGCGCCAAATATGACCTGCCCTATCCTGACAGCCTGGAAAACATGGAAGCCTACTTCGCCGGCGTCAAGGCCAACGAACCCGACCAGCCCATCCTGCGCTGCACCACCAGCGAAAGCGCCTCTTCCCTGCAGGTGGCCTTCGACGCGGCCAACGTGCTGAACATCAAGTATCCCTGGACCTCGGCCAACGGCTTCCCCTACGGCCTGACCTCCAATTACGACACGCCGGACCAGATCTACGACTACTGGTTCTCCGATGATTTCGTGGAAGACATGAAGCTGCTCAAGAAGTGGGCTGACCAGGGCTTCTGGTCCAAGAGCGCCCTGAGCGACACCAACGACAGCGAAGCCTACACCAACGGCCTGTGCATCGCCGAAGTGGCCGGCATGAACCCCAACAAGCAGATCTCCTCCGCCAACACCTTTGCCAAGGAGCATCCGGAATGGGAAAGCGCCTACATCACCTACGGCGAGATCACCGGCGTCATGTTCCCCGGCCATGCCACCCAGAACGGCACCGCCATCGTGCGCGGCACCAAGTATCCCGAGCGCTGCGCGATGGTGCTCAACTTCCTGATGACCGATCAGGACATGAACGCCCTGGTCCAGTACGGCATCAAAGGCGTGCACTACGACGTGGTGGACGGCGTGTACCAGAACCTGAGCGAAAACTTCCAGTATGAAAACTTCAACACCTGGAACCTGCGCGTGAACGACTACAAACTGCCCCAGGAATCCGACGTGGTCCTCCAGGCAATGTTCGACAGGTACAACGAGATCGCCCAGAAGAGCAAATTCCCCAACGTGAACATCTACGGCGGCTTCACCGAGGACTACACCGATTACGAGTTTGAGCGCACCGCCGTATCCAACGTGATGCGCCAGTACCTGGCTCCCATCCAGGCGGGCCTGGTGGACGATGTGGAAGCGGCCGTGGCCGAATTCCGCCAGAAGGTGACCGAGGCCGGCCTGCAGGCCTGCCGCGACGGATTCACCGAGCAGTGGATGGATTACTGCGAAGAATACGGCTACCAATAATGTATAAAATGTGATACAATTACATTCCGAGTCTGCCGGAGAGGCATGCCTCTCCGGCAGACGCGTAAGAGGGCGGAACCCGGGAGAGCGCTATGAAGAAAAATGTCAGCCGAAGCAGGGTGAACGGATTTTTGAATACGGACGGCCGCCGCATCGTCAACGGCCGGGGCGAGGAAGTGCTTCTGGCGGGCTGGGGGCTGGGCAACTGGCTTTTGTGCGAGGGATACATGTGGCTCGCCTATGGCCTTCCGCGCTTTGACCGGCCCCGCCGCATCGAGGCGGTGGTGGAGGAGCTTACGGGGAAGCCCTGGGCGGAAAAATTCTGGAAAAAATTCCGCACGAACTACATCACCGAAAACGATATCCAGATGATGGCCGACATGGGGTACAATTCCGTACGCATCCCCATCAATTCCCGCCTCTTTTTGCGGGAAGGACCCGGCGCCGTTTTTGAGGACGAGGGCTTTGAATGCCTGGACAGGGTGCTTTCCTGGTGCGAGCAGTACCGCCTGTATGCCTTCATCGACCTTCACGGCGCCCCCGGCGGCCAGACCGGCGCCAATATCGACGACTCCGTGGACGACATGTGCCGCCTGTTCATGGACGACGACCAGTTTGAAAAAGGGCTGTGCCTGTGGGAAAAGATCGCGCAGCGCTATCACGACCGCTGGATCGTCGGCGGGTACGACCTTTTGAACGAGCCGGTGCGACCGTCCCGCTATGAAGGGGACAAAAACCTTGACATCTATGTCCCGCGCCTTGTGGAATTCTATGAAAAATGCATCGAACGCATCCGCAGGGTCGACAGTAACCACCTGATCACCCTTGAAGGCCATCACTGGGCCACAGCGGCGGACATTTTCACCCATGTGTACGACCCAAAGATGGTGATCCACTTCCACCGCTACGGCTGCAGCCCGGATATTTCGGCTTTTACGCCCTGGCTGGAGCTGTCCGAAAAGCTGAACGTGCCGCTGTGGCTGGGAGAAACAGGGGAAAACACCATGGAATGGTTCTCCGCCATGATGCCCCTGGCGGCCAGCCTGAACATCGGCTTCAACATGTGGCCCTGGAAAAAAATGAACTGCCTCAATTCCCCGTGCTCGGTCATTCCGCCGGTGGAATGGCAGCAGATCCTGGATTACGCCCGCGGCGGCGCGCATCCCGGATATGAAAAAGCCCGGGCGATCCTGAACGAATACCTGAAAAACATGCTGGTGGAAAACTGCAATATCAACGAAAAGCTTGCGGCCAACGTGTTCCGACTGCCCGGATGCACCATCGCCGGCACGGATTTCGACGAGCTTCCCGGCCCGGGGATATCCTACGGCTTTAAGGAAAAGGCCGCGGGAGATACGGCTTACCGGCAGAACACCGGCATGACGCTGCACTGCCGTTATCCCGACAGGGAAAAGCGCTTTGCCTTCGACGGGGAATGGGCCCGGTACGTGCTGCGGCTCAGGGAAGGCGAGTTCGCCTGCTATTCGCTGTACGACGTGACGGTGCTGTCCTCCCTGGAGGTGGGCTGCTATGCCGCGGAGGCTTCCGTGCTGGAGGTATACCAGGGGGAAACGCTGCTTGGCAGGTTTGACCTGAGCGCCGCCGAGGACAGGCAGAACCTGTCCGGCATGCGGCTGAACAACGCGGACGCCTGCGTGCTGAAGCTGAAAACCGTGCGGGGCTGCGCGGACGTCGAGGTCCTGGTCACGGATACGGAACCCTAATTGCCCGCGGTGCGGATACAGAGGCGGAACGATATGAACAAGATCACCATCAGGGACGTGGCGCGGGAGGCGGGCGTGTCCATCGCCACCGTGTCCAATTCCCTCAACGGATCCGACGTGGTGCAGCCCAAGACGCGGGAGCACGTTCTGGAGGTCGCAAGGCAGCTGAATTACATCCCCAACGTCAACGGGAGGCAGCTCCGCGCTGCCCAGACCCGCAATATCGGCCTGTTCGTCACCTCCATGACGGGCAGCTATTACGGGAACATGGCGGACTCCATCCATTACCTGTGCCGGAAATACGGGTATGACCTGCAGATCTTTATCGTGGACGAGGATGCGTCCCCCCTCCCCCGGATCCGGAGCCAGAGCATCGACGGGGCGATCATCATGTTCGGCGGGCTCAGCGAAAAGGACAAGGAACAGTTGAAAAACCCCTCCATCCCCATCGTGTATATGGACCAGGAGCTGGCCGGGGCCAACGTTTCCAGCGTGATCTACGAATCCTTCCGCCACGGACAGATGGCCGCCAGGTATCTCATGGGCCTGGGACACCGGCACCTGATGCACATTTACGGCGTCCCCCACAATTACGACAGCATCCAGCGCCTGAAGGGCTTTGAATCCGCGCTTAAGGAAGCGGGCGTCGCCCTGCGCAGGGAGGACGTTATCTCCGGACGGTTCGAGCGCGCCGCCGCCTACAGGTCCATGCACCGGTTCCTGCAGGAGGGGCACGAAATGCCCGACGCGGTGTTTGCTTCAAACGACCTCAGCGCCCTGGGCTGCATGGAAGCCCTGAAGGAACGCGGCATCCACGTGCCGGAAGACGTCAGCGTGATTGGCTGCGACGACAATATCCTGGCCTCCTATGTCACCCCCGGCCTCACCACCATCCGCACGCACATGGAGGAGCTGGGCGTGGAAGCGGCGAAGGAGGTTTTCCGCCTGATCGCCGAAAAGGAGGGCCGGATCCTGCGCCTGCCCGGCGACATCATCGTACGCCATTCCTGCAGGATCCGCGAAAGCATCGAAGGAAAGGGCCAAAGCATATGAAGCAGTTTTTTACGCTTTTCAAAAACGGAAAAAAGAGCATCGCCTGTCTTGATACGCAGCCGGATCCGGATCTTTCCGACGCCGAAAAAAACCTGATCGATCTGTATCCCGAGGTTCGCTTCCAGCGCATCGAAGGTTTCGGCGGCGCGTTTACCGACGCGGCCGGCTATGTTTTTTCCCTGATGCCGGAGGAAATGGGAAAACAGCTGCTGAAGGACTATTTTTCACCCGAAGGCCTGGGCTATACCTTTGGGCGGACTTCCATCGACAGCTGCGATTTTTCCACGGAGATGTACGCCGCGGACGACGATCCCGACGACAGGGATCTGAGCCGCTTCGATATGGAACGCCCCCTCAGGTATGTGCTGCCCCTGCTGCTCGGGGCTGAGGAAGCGGCGGGACAGCCTATCCGCATGATGCTCACGCCCTGGTCGCCGCCCGCCTGGATGAAGACGAACGCTTCCCGGAAACACGGCGGACACCTGAAAAAAGAATGCCGGGCGATGTGGGCGGAATATATATGCCGGTATATCCTCGAGGCGGAAAAAGCCGGCATGCGCGTATGCTTCCTTTCCTCCCAGAACGAGCCCGCGGCCAGCCAGACCTGGGACTCCTGCCTGTATACCGGCACGGAGGAGGGGGAATTCATCCGTGATTTCCTTTATCCGGCCCTGATAAGGCACGGCCTCGCCCATGTGGCCCTCCTGATCTGGGACCACAACAAGGAACGCGCATACGAGCGTGCCTGCGAGACCCTGGCCGACGAAAAAACCGAAAAGATGGTGGACGGCGTGGCGGTGCACTGGTACAGCGGCGATCATTTTGAGGCGCTGCAGCTGATCCGCGATCGGTTCCCGGACAAGCGGCTGGTGTTTTCGGAAGCCTGTGTGGAATACAGCGTTTACAAAGAGGACAACAGCCTGCGCAACGCGCGCATGTACGCCCACGAGATCATCGGCAGCCTCAACCACGGGCTGAACATCTTCCTGGACTGGAACCTGCTCCTGGACGAACAGGGCGGACCCAACCATGTGGGCAATTACTGCGACGCGCCGGTGATGTACAATACCAAAACAGGCAAGCTGACAAAGAACCTGTCCTTTGATTATATCGGGCATTTCAGCCGTTATATCAAACCCGGCGCGCAGAGGATCGGCCTGAGCCGCTTCGGCAACCGGGTGGAAGCGACGGCTGCGGTCAATCCCGACGGATCGGTCTGCGCCGTGGTGATGAATCCCTCCCCTGAAAAATGCAGTTTTTCCCTGCGCATGAACGGAAAGGTGTGGCCCGTATCCCTTGATGGAGACAGCATCGTCACCTGCGTCTTCCCGCCGGAGGAGGTCTGTTAAAACAGACCGATCGCACCGAATGCTGCCGCGAAGCGTCATTGATCCGCGGCAGCCTTTTTCATATTCAGAATGCCGGTGTCTTTTTTCTTCGTCTGAAAGCGGTTTGATTGCCGTCCTGATACTCCGCTGAAATCACCTTACAGCCGGTATATCATTGATGTTCAATAAATAATGGAAAACCGTTTCGTCCCATGATATACTTTAGAAGCGCTGATATCATAAAAAACGACCGTCCGGATCGGAGGAATAACAATGAACAAGCGCCGGATCATTCAGCATGCAAAAAACTATCTGGACCTGATAGCAGCGGGAACCGATCCCATCAGTCAGGAGACCATCGGAGAAGACTCCGTTGCATCCAGGCCTCAAATAATAAAGTGCTTCCAGTTTGTATCCGCCATTTTGCAGGAGGTGCTGGAAAACAACGGGCTTGTGCTGCTGGATACGGACGAAGCGGCGCAGCAGACCCCTGCCGCTGTTCCCGTCAGCGTGAACGGCGCCAGTTATGAACTGGTGCGCAAAAAAGCCGCGTTCAGCCTGACGCCGGAACAAAAGAAGGAAGTCATGATCTCCAGGCTGCCCATCACGCCCGCTGCGTTTTTAAAAAACGTCAATCAGCGGATCAACTCCGGCGAAATGGAAAAGCTGTCCATCAGATCGGTAAACGCCTGGCTGCAAAAAAACGGCTATATCACCCAGGGAAAAATACAGACCGTGATGAACAGGACCGTATGGATGCCCTCCCCGGAAGCCCGGCAGCTCGGCATTAATGAAACGGAAGTGCCCGATCCCAAAACCGGCGAGATCAAACGTCAGCTTATGTATTCCGCACAGGCGCAGGAATTCTTACTGTCTCATCTGGAAGAGATCACCGCATAGATCAGCATTGGCTGCTGAAATGGCCATGCGCCTCAGTACGGCGGCAGCAATTGCCGTCCGTACTTTTTTTGTGCGCATCCGGCTCTCCGGCACGCCTCTGCCATAAAGCGTTTTTCGTCGTATCAAGATAGCGGAGGTCGTAAATGTCCTCCGGGACGCTCCGGAACGGAAACCGACCGGGATCGGGAGCGCCGCGAAATAAACAAAACGGGGCTATCAATCAGAAATACAAGAAAAAGAAAGGATGAAAGGAGATCCCGGAAAGGGATCCGGAAAAAATGAAACAGAAAAATTTACGAAACAAATGCATAGCGGGACTGGCTGCGCTGGTCCTGGGGCTGTCGACGGCAGCCGGCGGGCTGGCCGCCGCAAAGTCATCGCAGGAGCCGGCCCGGCAGGAAGAGAAAGCATTCCGGTTCCGGATCCGCACGGAGGCGGAACTGGCCGCAGGATCGGGACTGGACGCGGAACAATGGACCGCTTATCTTAAGGCCCGGACGGAAGCCGGGAGGCAGGATCCGGTGACGGAACAGCGGCTGCTGAAGGAAAACCCGGAAGCGGAGATCCTGCGGGAAAACGGCAGCGTGTATATGATCCGCGGCGTGAAAGGACTTGGAAATATCCGCGGACCGGAGGAAGCCTGCGAAGCCGCGGGGCGGATAGACGCCCTGGCCGGCGGAACGGGCGATGCGGACCTGGTTTTAACAAACGTACTCGAAGCCGGTGAAAACGCCACGGTGTACATGTTCCGGCAGCAGTTTGAAGGCGCGGACGGCCTGACCGATGACCGGGTGCTGAAAATCGCGGTCGACGCGGCGGGAAAGCCGACGGCTGTGTTCAGTTCCCTGAGCCCCGATCGCCCGGAACCCCCGGAAGAGGATCCGGCGGAAGAGGCCGAAGCTGATCCGGAAGAGGACGAACCGGAAGAGGACGCTGAGCGGATCGTATATCCGCCGGAGCAGACGTTTGACTTCATGGAACGTCATGAGTGGAGCGGTACGGTCACAGGCGTGGACGGAATGGAGCAGACCCTGACCGTACCGGTGATGCTGGACGGACGGACCGGGGTCTGGTACCTGGGCGATCCGGAGCGCAGGATCGCCGTGGGCGACTTTGCCTCGCTGGCCTACGACGAGGAGCGGGTGCTTCTGACCCACCGGGACCGGAACGAGGACTGGAACGACGAGGACCTGATCACCTATGCCAACGTGATCAGGGTGTGGGATCTTTTCGCAGCCATGGGCTGGAAGGGGCCGGACGGACACGGCACGCCGATGCTGCTTCTGCGGAACATGTGCGACGAATATGGAATGCCCATTTTCAACGCCGCGTATCTGGGGCAGGGAGACGGATGGCAGTGCTTTGCCTGGGGCGAGGACAGCTTCCTGGGCCAGGGGCTGGATGTGATAGCCCATGAGTTCACCCACTGCGTGACAGAGACCGCAATGGGAGCCAATCTGTACCAGGACGATTACGGCGCGATCAATGAAGCCATGTCCGACATTCTGGGCAGCCTGTGCGAAGCCATGTATGCCGAAGGAGATACGGCGGACTGGCTGATGGGCGAGGATACCGGTCTGGTAATACGGAATATGCTGGACCCCCATGCGTTCGGACAGCCGGAATATGTTTGGGACCTTTATTATGCGCCGAATGCATGGACTCCCAGCGACGCCAACGACATGGGCGGCGTGCATTCCAACTCCTCGATCCTGAACCGGGTAGCCGCGCGCCTGTGCGCGGAATACGGCATGAGCCTGACAGAGGCCCTGCGCTTCTGGATCACAGCAGCCTCAGGCATGACGCCCCGTACGGATTATTATCAGATGCCGGCGTTCCTGGAATGGGCTCTGGCGTCCTCCGGCTGCGACAGTTACCGCCAGGCGCTGCGCTCCTGCGTGGAGGACAGCCGCATGACCGCTTCCGCCCAGGCGCCGGAGACTCTGCCCGAAGGCACCCGCCTGGTAAGGCTGTCCCTGCCGGAAACGGACGGGGCGGACGGCCTCATGCTGATCGCGCTGCAGCTGGACACCGAAGAGATCTTCGCCCGGCTGAAGGCGTTGGGCGGCTTCCTGCAAACCGCGTGGAACGCGATCCGAAGCGGCAGCGGGACCGGCCTTATTGAGGCCTGGAAGGACACCCTGTCCCGGCTGGATATGGAGGCACTGACGGATGCGCTGCTCAGCGGAGACCTGGACCAGGCGGCGTCCGTGGCGCTGGGCTCCCTGCAGGGCCTGCTGACCGAACACAGCACATGGCGGCAGACCGACGGCCGTACAGCCTCCATGGTGGTGCGGGATCTGCCGACCGTCTACCTGCTGGCGGATATGAGCGATATGACGGAAATGTATCCGGAAACAGAACCGGACACGGATCCGGACGAAGAACCCGGACCGGAAACGGAAACGGAAGAGGGAACCGAAACGGAACAGGCAGCCTTCGGCGGCATGGCTTTGCTGGTGGGAGACCGGTGGATCGATCTGGCCGGCCTGCTGGCCGACCTGCCGACAGCGGAGGACGAAACACAGGACCTGTCCGATGAACAGGCCGCACAGATGGATGCGGTGATCGAACAGTTCGGAAAACTGGCGCTGGACCTGGTGACGGGTCTGCTGACCGGGATTGAGGCGCAGGACGGGCAGGTGACCGAGCTGCCCACGGCAGGGCTGGAAGCTATGCTGGGTCTCACCGCCGAAGTTCCGGAAGCATAAACGGCGCCGGCCGGTGATACCGCCCGGGAAGGTTTTCCTGCCCTCACCGGCGCTCAGACATCATCAGAGTACGGCTTTTTCCAGGCTCGGCTCTCATATCAGAACAAAAAAGAGGCTGTCTTACCGGTCAAAAGTAAGGCAGCCTTTTCTATTTTACCGCATTGGATCTATGAACACATGGCCCTAAGGAAAAAGCCCCTGTTTTATCCGTTCCCGTCCCCTTTATACATATCAAGCATCTGCCTGATCCTTTTCTCGGGCTTCACCAGGTTGATCAGCGTGCCTCCGTTGTTCACCGTATCGATCAGCGCAGCGATATAGCGCTCCATATTCACGGTCAGATACCATTTTTTCTCCGGCAGTTCCCTCTTCCGGTGCACCAGGTTGGTGGTGAACACCCGGTCGAACCATCCGTCTTCCCAGGCTTTGTCAAACCGTTCAGATCCGGAGGTGAACAGTCCGAAGGTGGAGAATACGAACACGCGTTTCGCGCCCATGTCCTTTAGCTGCCTGGCGGTATCCGGCATGCTGCCGCCGGAGGCGATCACATCGTCGACGACGATCACGTCCATGCCCTCCACCGACGAGCTGCAGAAGTCGTGGACGATGAGGGGATTGGTCCCGTTCACGATCCCGGAATAATCCTCAGGAAGCAGATATCCTGCGCCGCTGAGCTGCAGGTGCGTAAAGGTTCTGTTACGGCCCTGATGGGAATCGGACCCATATCCCCGGATCGACAGTCCGGCATTCTGCCATTGAACCACAGGGTCTTGTGCAAAGCACGGTTCGGGCAGGGATACGGTATCACAATTATCACAGCGTTTCCCGGTAAAAAAGCTGCAAACGAAAAAACATATGATCACGGTCCGCAAAGGCTTTCGGCGATCAGAAGCGCGATGTCAAACTTGTCCATGGAATGATTGGCTTGCGAAAGGCCGTCCAGGGAGTAAACCCTCTGGTCCACCACGTCGCCGGTCACAAGAAAATCGTACAGCTCAAACCCGTAATAGTCGCACACGGACTGAACGCCCGCCAGTTCCATTTCAACGGCGATGCAGCCTTCGGCCTTGCGCCGCCTGACCTTTTCCCTTGTCTCCATATAGACGGCGTCCGTGGTCCACACCTTTCCCCTGACAAAGGGGATATGGCAGGCGCCGAACAGATGCGAAAGGCGATCCGCCCCGCGAACGGCGATATAATCCGCCGGAGGCGCGTAATGGTACGACGTTCCCTCGTCGCGGTACGCCGCCGTGGGGATAACGTATTTCCCCTCAGTCGCTTCCCTGTCCAGCGCCCCAGCCGAGCCGAACATGATGAACCGGTCGGCGCCGGTTTTCCAGCTGACCTCGATCACGTCGGTCGAAGCGAGGGCGGAGCCGATCTCGGACAGGTAGAATACGGCCTTCATCCCTCCGACGGTCAGAAGATGCAGGGGCTTGACCCTGTTCGCACCCGTGATCTCCCCGATCTGCTCATTGGGGTACCGGGCAAGAACGGCCGGATAGATCTCCCTGGAAAAAGTTGCGATCGCGGTATCGCAGATCTTTTTCCTTTCCCCGAATAAAGACGCGGGGGTTATGATCGCTTCGCTGAGCGGATCGAAAGAATCCGTGATCATTTTTCTTATCCTCCATGGTATGATCATAACATAATTCCCTTATCCCGGAATATCCGCAAAACAGCGGGTCCCCCTTATTTTTTCATATCCGCCCCCGGGCAATCTTGACACATACCCCCCTGGGGTATATAATCGACCCGTACGGATCAAAGGGAGGGACAGGACATGGACACTGATCTGCTGGGCGCGGAATGCGGATGCGAGGGCCGGGTCAAAAAACGGCCCGAAAAAGAATACAAGGATCTTCTCAACCGCCTCAGCCGCATCGAGGGACAGATCCGGGGGATCAGGCGCATGGTGGAGGAAAACGCCTACTGTCCCGACATCCTGACCCAGTCCGCGGCGGCGGCCCAGGCCCTCAACGCCTTCAACAGGGAGCTGGTCTCCAGCCATATCCGCACCTGCGTGGCCGAGGACATCCGCGGCGGGCGGGAAGAGGCGGTGGAAGAACTGGTGGATACGCTCCGCAAGCTGATGAAGTGACGCCGCGGGGCATAAATTTCCTTAAACGCCAAGAATAACAGGGTGACAGTAAAATGGAACAGTACACAGTAACGGGAATGAGCTGCGCCGCCTGCCAGGCGCGGGTGGAAAAAGCGGTGAGCGCCGTGCCGGGCGTCACGTCCTGCTCGGTAAGCCTGCTTACCAATTCCCTGGGCGTGGAGGGCACCGCGCCGGCCGGGGAGATCATCCGAGCGGTGGAGAACGCCGGCTACGGCGCGTCCCTCAGGGGCGCGGACAGTGCCCGGACCCCTTCCGACCGCCTAAAGGAGGAGGAGGAAGCCCTGCGGGACAGGGAAACGCCGATGCTTAAAAAACGGCTGGCGCTGTCCCTGGGGTTCCTGGCCGTCCTGATGTACGTATCCATGGGTCATATGATGTTTTCATGGCCCCTGCCCGCTTTTTTTGAGGGCAACTGCGCATCAGTGGGGCTCCTGGAGCTTCTTTTGTGTGCCGCGGTGATGATCGTCAACCGCCGCTTCTTTACATCCGGCTTCAAAAGCCTTTGGCATCGCTCCCCCAACATGGATTCCCTGATCGCCCTTGGCAGCGCGGCGGGCTTTATCTATTCCACCGTCATCCTGTTTTTGATCACCCGGCGCGTATCGGACGGGGATCATACGGGCGCCATGGCCCTGATGGAGGAATTCTATTTCGAATCCTCGGCAATGATCCTTGCGCTGATCACGGTGGGCAAAATGCTGGAAGCCCGGGCCAAGGGCCGCACCACCGACGCGCTCAGGAGCCTGATGAAGCTCTCCCCCCGGACGGCGGTGCTCCTGAGGGACGGAAAAGAGATCGCCGTCCCGGTCTCCGAGGTGCGCACGGGGGACCTGTTCGCTGTGCGCCCCGGGGAACAGATCCCGGTGGACGGCGTCGTTACCGAGGGCTTCGGCGCGGTGAACGAATCCGCCCTGACGGGCGAAAGCGTGCCGGCGGACAAAACGCCTGGCAGCGCGGTCAGCGCCGCCACGCTGAACCAGACAGGGTACCTTGTGTGCCGGGCCACCAGGGTGGGCGAGGACACCGCCCTGAGCCAGATCATCCGCATGGTCAGCGACGCCGCGGCCACCAAGGCGCCGGTGGCGAAGCTTGCCGACCGCATCAGCGCGGTGTTCGTGCCCGCGGTCATGGGCGTCAGCCTGGTCACCTTCGCCGTATGGATGCTCCTGGGGGCCGAGGTGGGCTTTGCCCTGGCCCGGGCCATCACCGTGCTGGTGGTCTCCTGTCCCTGCGCCCTGGGCCTGGCCACCCCGGTGGCCATCATGGTCGGCAGCGGCGTCGGCGCCAGGAACGGCATCCTGTTCAAGACAGCCGCGGCCCTGCAGGAGACCGGGAGTATCGGCATCTGCGTGCTGGACAAGACCGGCACCGTAACCAGCGGCGAAATGACGGCCTCCGACCTCCTGCCCGTCCCGGGCGTAACGGAGGAGGAACTGATCCGGACGGCCTACGCCCTGGAACAAAGGAGCGAGCATCCCCTGGCCCGGGCGGTATGCGCCCTGGCGGAAAAGCGCGGCCTCACCGCGGAAGCCGCGTCGGATTTTGAGGCGCTTCCCGGCAGCGGCATCCGGGCGGTCCTGGGCGGGAAGACCGCCCTGGCCGGCAGCGTATCCTTTATTTCCTCCCGGGTGCCCCTGCCTGAGGAGGTAAAGGCGGCGGCGGAAAAAATGGCGGACGAAGGCAGGACGCCCCTGGCCTTTGCATCCGGCGGGCGTCTGCTGGGCCTCATCGCCGCGGCGGACACCATCCGGAGCGACAGCGCCGACGCCATCCGGCAGATGAAAAACATGGGCATCCACACCGTCATGCTCACCGGCGACAACGCCCGCACCGCCCGGGCGGTGGGCAAAGCCGCCGGGACGGACGAGGTGATCGCCGGCGTCCTGCCCGGGGACAAGGCCCGGGTGGTGGAGAAACTGAAGCGTTTCGGCAAGGTCGCCATGGTGGGCGACGGCATCAACGACGCCCCGGCGCTGACGACGGCGGACATCGGCATCGCCATCGGCGCGGGGACCGACGTAGCCATCGACGCCGCCGACGTGGTGGTGATGAAGAGCAACCTGACCGATGTGGCCGCCGCCGTGCGCCTGAGCCGGGCAGCCTATAAAAACGTCAGGGAAAACCTCTTCTGGGCGCTGATCTACAACTGCCTGCTGATCCCCGCGGCGGCGGGAGTATACTTTTCCCTCGGGATCACCATGAATCCGATGCTGGGAGCCGCCGCCATGAGCCTTTCCAGCTTCTGCGTGGTCACCAACGCGCTGCGGCTGAATTTCAAAAAGATCCGCGATCCCTCCCGGGACCGGCATGTCCTCCATGCTTCGGTCCCGGAAAACGGACAGTTCCTCCCCGAATGGGGTGAACATAACGGAAAGGAAGGAAAGAACATGACAAAGACACTGAAGATCCAGGGCATGATGTGCATGCACTGCGAGGCCACCGTCAAAAAGGCACTGGAAAAGCTGGACGGCGTGGAAAACGCCGAAGTGAGCCACGAAAAAGGCACCGCGGTGGTGACCCTCTCCGCGCCGGTGGACGACGCCGTCCTCACCCGGGCCGTGGAGGACAGGGATTACACCGTGACCGGGATCGAATAAGCCCATGGCAGAAGACATCTCCGGGACAATCGAAAACACGGTTTTCAGGAACGAGGAAAACGGTTACAGCGTCCTTGAGATCAGGGTGGGCCGCGCAACACGCACCGTGGTGGGCGTGCTCCCGGCCATGGCTCCCGGGGAAAGGGCGACCTTCCACGGGGAATGGACGGAGCACCCCCAGCACGGAAAGCAGTTCAAGGCCGACGGCTGCGATATCGAACCGCCCAGCGGCATCAAGGGCATCGAACGCTTCCTGGGCTCCGGGCTGATCCGCGGCATACGGGAGGACACCGCCCGCAGGCTGGTGGAGACCTTCGGCGAGGAGACCCTGGACGTTTTGTCCATGGGGCCCGACAATCTGACCCGGGTCAAGGGCATCGGCAAAAAGCGCGCCGCCATGATCTATGAAAGCTTCCGTGAGCAGTACAGCCTGCGCCAGGCCATGATCTGGCTGCAGAGCTACGGCATTTCCCTGACCCTTTCGCTGAAGATCGCCAGGCGCTACGGCGACCGGGCCGAAGAAAAGCTTCGGGAAAATCCCTACCGCCTGGTGGACGAGATCGAGGGGGTTGGCTTCGCCACGGCCGACCGCATCGCGCTGACCCTGGGCCTGGACGAAAAAAGCGTTTTCCGCAGCCGCGCCGCCATCAAATACGCCCTCCTGGAGGCCGCGTCGCTCTCCGGCCACACCTACCTGCCCCGGGACCAGCTGACCGCCCGGACGGCGGAGATGCTCCGCTGCCGGCCGGAGGACCTGGAGGAGCCCCTCAAGGGCGTCGTCCTGGACCGGGAGATCGTCCTCAGCCGGGTGGGCGGCGAAACCGCCTGCATGCTGGAAAATTACTTTTACGCCGAAAAGGAAACCGCGGAACGCCTGATACGTTTGAAATCGGCGGCCCGGCCCGTCAAAACGGCCGCTGCGGAGGCCGAGAGGCAATTGGACCGCGCCGAGGAGAACGCCGGCATCCGCCTTTCCCCGCGGCAGCGCGAAGCGGTCCTGGCGGCGATAAGCGAGGGCATGCTGGTCATCACCGGCGGGCCGGGCACCGGCAAGACCACCATCATCAACTGCATCCTGGGCATGCTGGGAAAAAACGTCCTTCTGGCGGCGCCCACGGGCCGCGCGGCCAGAAGGATGAGCGAGGCCACCGGCCGCCAGGCCAGGACCATCCACCGGCTCCTGGAATACAGCGGCGAGGAAGGAGCTTTCCTCAGGAACGAGGGAAACCCTTTGGACGCCTCCTGCGTGATCGTGGACGAGATGTCCATGGTGGACATTTTCCTGATGCGCTCGCTGCTCAGGTCCCTGAAGCCCGGCACCCGACTGGTGATGGTGGGCGACGCGGACCAACTGCCCTCCGTGGGCCCCGGCAACGTCCTGGGGGACATTCTCGCAAGCGATACCATCCCCTCGGTCCGCCTGACCGAGGTCTACCGCCAGGAAGGGCAGAGCATGATCGTGCTGAACGCCCACGCCATCAATCACGGCAGCATGCCCGTGATGAACCGCAAGGGCAGCGACTTCTTTTTTGAGCGCCGGCAGCTCCCGGAGGAATGCGCCGGGGCCGTCACCGCGCTGTGCGCCCGGCGGCTCCCGGGATACCTGAACAGCGGCCGCCCGCTGCAGGACATCCAGGTGCTGTCCCCCCAGAAAAAGGGAGCCACAGGGGTCATCGCCCTCAACCGGCTCCTCCAGGACGCCCTGAACCCGCCCGGCGGCGGCAAAAAGGAAATGGCCGTCGGGGACATCGTATTCCGCACCGGCGACAAGGTGATCCATACCCGCAACGATTATACCCTCGCCTGGTCCAACGACCAGACCGGGGACGATGGCGAGGGCGTGTTCAACGGGGACATGGGCATCGTGGAGAGGGTCATGCCCGAGGATAAATGCCTTACCGTGCTCTTTGACGACGGCAGGCGGGCGGAATACGACCGCCAGGCCCTGGATAATCTGGACCTGGCCTACTGCCTGAGCGTGCACAAAAGTCAGGGCAGCGAATTTCCCTGCGTGGTGATCCCGGTAATGCCGGGCCCGGCGATGCTGCTTACGCGCAACCTGTTCTATACCGCCCTGACCCGGGCCCGCAGGCTGGTGGTGCTGGTGGGGCGGGAAGAGGTCATATCGCAGATGGTGAACAACGACCACGTGGCCAGGCGCTATACAGCCCTGGAGGAACGCCTGCGGGAAGCCCGCGGGAAGTCCTGACCCCAAACGCGGAACGGAGGGACACGCCATGGATCTCGGGAAAGCGCTGGGGAGCTTTCTCCGCCGGATCGAAGACCTGGTCTATCCCCGGGGGATCAACTGCCTGGTGTGCGGGGACCGCCGTCGGACCGATCCCGCGACCTGCGTATGCCCCGGATGCCTGAAAAAACTGGAGGACGAGCGCGTGCCGGCCGCGGCCTGCCCGCGATGCCTTTCCTACGCCAGCAGGAAGGGCTGCGCTTTCTGCGCCGCGGGAGGCATGAAGGACGTCCGGCGGGCTTTTGCGCCGCTGTACTATCTTCCCGCTTCCCGCGCCCTGGTCATCTCCCTCAAATTCGGCGGCACCGACGAGGCGCTGCCGCTCCTGGGGGAATGGATGGAAGTCAGCCTGGCCGAGCGGGATTTCGACTGCATCCTGCCCGTCCCGCTCCATCCCCGCCGCCGGAGGGAACGCGGCGTCAACCAGGCGGCGCTGCTGGCATCCGAGGTCAGCCGGCGGACGGGCATCCCCCTGCGGGAGGACCTGCTGGTCCGCAAAAAATACACCCGTCCCCAAACCGCCGTCGGCCGCCGCAAAAGGAAAAGCAACGTGCTCGACGCCTTCGCCGTCCCGTCCGGACCCGACGTTTCCGGAATGAAGATCCTTTTGTGCGACGACGTCCGCACCACCGGGAACACGGCCCAGGCCTGCGCCCGGGCGCTGAAAAAAGCCGGCGCCGCCGACGTATGCCTCCTGACCGCCTGCGCGGTCCGCTGAAAACACATATCCAAAAACGCCCGCAGGGCTGATCAGGATCCATCCTGATTAGCCCCGCAGGCTGTTTTTCGGTTTAGCCTGAAAGATCACACGATCCGTTCCCGGTCCTAACACCGATCCA
Source organism: Clostridia bacterium (assembly GCA_017524725.1). Classification (GTDB taxonomy): domain Bacteria; phylum Bacillota; class Clostridia; order Christensenellales; family Aristaeellaceae; genus RUG756. The sequence goes on from JAFXUZ010000012.1 coordinate 19,824, forward strand.
AAACTTCACTCTCCACTCTCCACTCTTCACTCTTCACTCTTCACTCTCCACTCTCCACTCTTCACTCTTCACTCTTCACTCTCCACTCTTCACTCTTTATTCCACTTCCTCCAGCCGGACGTCGCCGGAAACGGTGCGGACGCCGAAGCGGGCGCTCCCGTCGCCGTAGATCCGCGTACGGCCTTCGCTCGTCAGGGGGAGCGCGCTGGAAAGACTGCCGCTGGTGGTCTCAAAATTCAGGGTGAAGCCCGTCGCCGCGCCGAGGGCCGCGGTCACGTCCCCCGACACCGTCGACACCGCCATATCGCCGAAGCTGCCGGAAACTGTCAGGCGGACGGCGCCGGAGGTGGTGGAGACCTTCGTTTCCTTCACGTCGCCGGCAAGGATGGTCACCTTCCCGGAAACGGAGGCCGCAGTCACCTTGTCCGCCCCGTCCCGGAGGGCCAGGGAGATGCCGCCGGAGGTGGTGGACGCCGAGCATTCCGCCATGTTTTCCCCTTCCAGCCGAACGTCGCCGGAGGTGGTCGCGGCATTCAGTTTCCCGCAGCGGACGGAGCCCGCGATGTCCCCGGAAACGGACGCCAGATTCATCTCCCCGGCGTCGGCTCCCGCAAGGTCCATATCCGCGGAAACGGTCCGGATGTCGGCAGAGGCAAGTTCCAGCCCTTTCGGGAGGGTCAGGGTCAGGGTCTTGCCGCGGTTGAAGTTGAACAGCCGGAGCCCCGGCTTCTCAAACCGGACGCGCAGCGTGGTGCCGTCCAGCCACCAGCGCATCTGCCTGTCCTCCGGGATGGCGCCGTTCCCGGTCTCCTCCAGAAGCAGGCCGCTCCCTTCCCCATAAACCACACGGACTTTTCCCGCGGTCCATTCCACGTCCAGCCTCTCCACCGGGGATGAGATGGCGGTATTCCCCGCGGTGTACATTTCCGCGTTGGCGTAGGCGGTCCCCACGCTGCGGCCGAAGAGCCATACAGTGCCCGCCGCCAGCAGGATCAGGCATACGGCCAGGGCGATCATCATTTTATTTGTTTTCATCGTCTTCATTTTCATATTCGCTCGCTTTCTTTTGTTATATGGTCGGTGTCCGGTGCGGACATTTTATATTACGCGGCCGCAGGCGGCGTCAGGCGCTGTTCCGGCCGGCTTTCACTGCCGCGAAGAGCAGGTATCCGCCCGCCGCGCACAGGATAAGCATCACGACGGTGACAAAAACGCTCTTGCTCCTCAGGGTGATCATGTTCATCATATTGGCAAACAGGATCAGATCCGCCGCCAGGATCACCACCGGCCGGCTGAAGCTGCCGATCAGCCTTTTGATCGGCCGGGAGCGGACCGCGAAGGGCAGGAAAATCAGCGCCAGGCCGAACAGGCTCGCCGAAGCGGCCGTCAGGAACCATTTGCCGCCGCTGTACAGGCTGCATACTCCCAGCAGCACCGTCAGGGTGACGCAGAAGGCGCAGAAGGTCCAGAACAGCTTGTCCTCCGCCACCGTCAGGGGCACCACGGTCAGGGAAGCCGTCACCCCAAGCGCCGCCAGGACCACAAAAAACCAGTCCAGCCCATGGCCCGAAGCCAGGTTGACGATCAGGCATACCAGCACCGGGATCATAAACAGCCCCGCGATCAGGGAGCCGACGGCGGCGCTCCGGCGCTTGAAGCGGATCGCCTGGTGGGCGATGACGCCGTCCTTTTCATCCTTCAGGCCGCTTTCGATGTCGTCCCTCATCAGTTCCCTCAGGACCGCTTTGCATTCGGGACACTCCGCCAGGTGTTCCTCCACCAGGCCGCGGCTTTTTTCGCTGCAGACCTCGTCCGCGTACAGCGGCAGCAGGTCGCGGATCACTTCGCATTCCGTTTTCATTTTGCTCCGTCCTTTCCCGCATTCCGTCAGGATGCGGTTTTTTCCGTTCTTTCCCTCAGCTTCAGCCTTGCGCGGTTTTTTCCATCCTTTCCCGCAGCTTGAGCCTTGCGCGGTGGTAGGTGACCCGTGCCCAGTTTTCCGTCTTTCCGAAGATCGTCCCGATCTCACGGAAAGACAGTTCGCCGAAGATCCTCAGTTCGAACACTTCCCTGAAGGGCTCCTCCATCCCATGCAGCAGCACGTGCACCCGGAAGGAGGAATCCCGGTCCGTGATCTGCTGCTCCAGGCTTCTGCCCTCTTCGGGAAGGTCCTCGGGCATCGGCGCCGACCTCCCCCGCCGGCGGTTTTCGTCCATCCAGCGGTTTTTTGCGATCGCGCACAGCCAGGTGGCCTCGTCCGCCTCGCCCCGGAAACCCGACGGCGAGGAAAAGGCCTTGAAAAAGGCGTCCTGGGTGATCTCCTCGGCCAGGTGCCTGTCGCCCGTGAGCGTCATCACATACGAAAACACATGCATGTAATGCGCGTTGTAGACCTTCTCAAAGGCTTCCCTGTCCAATCATCGTCACCTCCCATTGCCTTTACGCCGATTAGACGGAGATAAAACGTTTTCGTTACAAGGAATAAAAAAATTTTTTTCGCTCATGAATATCATTGAACAGCGATTCAGGGGACCGTTATCAGTCGTTCATAACAGTCCCCTGAATCAGCGTTTTCCCGTTTTTTTGTGTTCAGGCGCCTTCAGGTATCGATCCTTGTAAGCTTCGTCAGCGCCCGGTTGCGGTAGACCACGTCCTTCCGGGCGGTGAAGCCCATCCTTTCCCAGAAAGCGTTGCCGGCCTCGTTATACCTGAACACCAGCAGGGCCACTTTATGGATGCCCTCCGCCTTCAGCGCGTCCAGGGCGCTCTCAAGCAATGCGGAGGCGACGCCCCGCCGCCGGTACCTTTCGTCCACCGCCATATGGTGGATGAAGCCCCTGCGCCCGTCGTGCCCGGAAAGCACCACGCCCGCCGTTTCCCTCCCGTCCAGCGCCACAAAGCAGGTGGAAGGATTGCGCCTCAGGTATTTTTCGATCCCGGCCCTTGAATCGTCCAGGTCGTTGAAGCCCATGTTTTTGCAGCGCATCCACAGCGCCCAGACCCCGTCGTAATCCTCAGGAGCCATCAGGCGGATGCGGATCCCCGCCGCGTTTCTTTCCTCCGCCGCGGGGCGGGGGGCGGGAAGGGCCATGACGTACACCTGGCAGGGGTTCTCCTCCCCCCACAGGGTGGGGAACACCTCCAGTTCCTTGAAGCCCATGGCAAGGTAAAACCGGTTCGTCCGGTCATAATCCTCATAGCATCCCATCCGCACCGTTTTCACCTGCATAAAGGCGTATCCGGCGCGCGCGGCGTGATCCCGGGCGGCCTCAAACAGCGCTTTTCCCGCGCCGCGGCGGTGCCATTCCGGGCGCACGCCCATCACGGCCAGCTCCACCGTGGCGCGGCCCGTCTCCTTCAGGCACAAAAAGCCCGCAGTCTCCCCGCCGCATTCCGCGGCGAAAAACACCTGCTCCCCGCTGCGGAGGATGTATTCCTCCCGGGCTTCGACGTTTTCAAACCAGTCGGAAAGCGCCTCCAAAGTCTCCCGGGCGATGCGGCGCTTTTCCCCCGCGTCCCCGATCAGCCGGACTTCAGGCACGCCGGCGGGCCTTTTTTCTTCGTTCATATATGATACACTCCGTTCATCTGGCGTGGATCTGGTACTATTCCGCAGAAATAAGTATACCCTGCGCCGGGGCGGATGTCCATACCGCGTCGCGTATTTGGCGGCGGAAGACGCTGTCCCGGGGCAACGGTTCCATTATTTCCCGCAGACAAACAGGGGACGGTTCCAATGGCATTAAGATAAGGGAACAGTGCCCGAAAAAAAGCCGCATAAAAATGCAGGAAGTGGGAGAAGGAAAGTTAAAAACAGGAAAACCCCCAAAAAAGAGTATAGCAAACAAGCCGGCGGGAAATCA
>JAFXUZ010000013.1 GCA_017524725.1 Clostridia bacterium
GTAGGCTCCTCGGCTTTGCTACTCCGCTTCCTCCCCTCCTGTCATTGCTGACAGCAGCTTGCGGTTCGCTACACTTGGCGGTAACTACCCGTGGCGGGACTTTCACCCGCAAGAACTGTGCCATGCCCGGCACACGAAAAAAGCGGGGCCTTCCCCGCATTTCCGCGTCAAAGGCCCCGCTTCGGCATCCTGTATTTTGTTTCCGGTCCGCCGTCAGTTGGCGTTCGTCCCGGCCGCGGAGGGCACCGCCGTGCCGTTGGGCACGCCCCGCCAGGCGTTCAGGGGCCATACGACCTGCACGACATGGCCGACGATCATATCCCTGCCGATGGTGCCGACCGCGCGGGAATCGTTGGAATTGTTCCTGTGGTCGCCCATGACGAAATACTGCCCCTCTTCCACGGTCCATTCGCCGTTGCTGATATATCCCGATCTGTATGCCTGGGAGATATAGGGCTCTTCATAGGCGATGCCGTTGACGAAAAGGTTCCCGTTGACCAGCGTCACCGTATCGCCGGGCAGGCCGATGACGCGCTTGACAAAGTTGGTATCGCCCCGGCCGGGATAGCGGCAGATGACCACGTCGAACCTTTCAGGGCTGCCGCCCATGGTCCAGCGGGGAGCTGCCTCCTTGGCCTCGTCCGACTGCCAAGGGAAGCACAGCCAGTTGCTGGAATACTGGTACTTGGTGACCAGCATGATCTCCTTGTCCTGCAGTGTGTCCTGCATGGAATGCCCGTCCACCCGGACGAACTCGATCAGGAACGTACGGATAGCCAGCGCCAATACGACCGCCACCACAATGGTCAGGATCCACTCCACGATTTCCCTCCACAAGGGTTTTTTCGGCTTGTCCGCTTTTCTATTGGATACGACTTCCAGTTTTGCCATCGGTCCATTCTCCTTTTCCATGCCGGAGGAAGTCCGGCAGGCATTTTAAGCAGATAATATAATACACGAAATCCCCCGGAACGTCAATTCCGGCGGATACTTTTCTAATCTGTTTCTTTATTGTATAATATACTCATTCAGTACTGAACGGGGTGTATTTCGATGCTGAAAAAAGCGGTCCTCGGCCTGTTTCTTTTCGTTCTCCTCCTTTTCTCCGCCGCTGTGTGCGAGGACGTGACCCGTTTGGCATCCTTTTCCGGAAGGAAGGATTATTCCTTCTCCAACCTCACGGACCGGGACTATTCCACCCCGTGGAAGTCCGGTTCCGGCAGCAGAGCCTACCTGGAGGTCACCCTTCCCGCAAACCGCCCTTGTTCCACCGTTTACATCCAGTGGTACGGCGACGCCATACCCTTCCGCGTCATGGTGGAAAAGGACGGGGAATGGGTGACCCTCTGCCGGATGGACGAAGCCTACTACAACGCCGCAAAGACCCTTCCCTCCCCCCGCAGCCGTTTCCGCATCTGCCCGGCGGAGGGCGACACGAACAGCATGTCCATCTGCGAGATCCGCCTGTATTCCCCGGGGCCCCTGCCCGACACGGTTCAGTTCTGGCAGCCCGCCCCCCAGAAGGCCGACCTGATGTTGGTGTCCGCCCATCCCGACGACGAGGTGCTCTGGTTCGGCGGCGCCCTGCCCACCTATGCCGGTGAAAGGGGCATGGACGTGGTGGTCTGCCTGCTGGTGCCCACCTCGGCCCGCAGGCGGTGCGAATTCCTGGACAGCCTGTGGACCTGCGGGGTCAGGACCTATCCGGTCTGGGGCAGCTGCCCGGACAATTACTCCACCTCCCTCAAGGCCCAGTATTCCTACTGGAACGAAAACAGGCTTTTAAAGCTCTTCACCTCCTGGTACCGGCAGTACAGGCCCGACGTGGTGCTCACCCACGACATCAAGGGCGAATACGGGCACGGCGCCCACCGGGTGTGCGCCGATCTGTGTATCCGGGCGCTGAAGACCGCGGCAAACAGCGAAACCTACCCGGACATGGCCCTTGAAATGGGCACCTGGGACGTGCCCAAATTGTACATCCACCTGTATTCCGAAGGCGCCATCGAAATGCCCTGGGACACCCCGCTGGACTTTTTCGGCGGAAAGACCGGCCTGGAGGTGGCAAGGGAAGGCTTCCTGTGCCACGTCAGCCAGCAAAAGACCCACTACGCCGTAAACAACGACGGCAGGTATTCCTGCACCCGCTTCGGTCTGTACCGTTCCCTGGTGGGCGACGACGTGGAGAAAAACGACTTCTTCGAAAACATCATCCCGGGCTACAACCCCTTTGAGGTGGTCGAGGAAGAGGACGAATGATCAGAAAGGAGCAGCCATGGTCAACCAGCGATCGATGGACGATATCGCCGGCTTCATCTTTGTTTCCGACGAGCCCCGGCCCTCGGACCTGATCGTCGTTCCGGGGACGCTGCACAGCGCCTGGGCCCTGTGCCGGCGGGCGGGCGAACTCTATTTTTCGCATTACGCCCCCCGCATCCTGGTCACCGGCCGCTTTTCCCAGCAGTTTTCCTCCTTCAAAGAGGAGGCCGACGCGGTCTTTAAGCGCCATCCCGGCTGCGAGGAGGCCACAAGCCCCGTGCGGGCCAGCGATTCCGATACCGAAGCCGATTTTCTCCGGCGCATCCTTGTCCATATGGGTGTTCCGGAGGAGGCGGTCCTTTCCGAGGACAGGAGCGTCAACACCTTCGCCAACGCCTACAACGCCGCCTCCATGCTCATGGAAAAGGGCGTCCCCTGCGCCTCCATGCTCCTGTGCCCCAAGCCCTACCACGCCAGAAGGGCGCTGATGACCTTCCAGCACGCCTTCCCGGCCGCCCGCCTCCTGGTCTGCCCGGCGGACATCCCCCAATTGAACATCCGCAACTGGTCCTCCACCCGGGAAGGATACCTCCGCATCCTCGGGGAAATGGGAAAATGCGCGGCGTATTTCAGCGTCGACGGCATGTACGAAGCCGCGTCGGGACCTGTTTCTTGACTTTTTCTCCGGCATGACAGATAATGTACCGGATACGCTCAAGGGAGGAAGCCATGGCGCACAGGATCGTTGAAGCGGACCGGAATTCCCCGGGTTACCTTCACGGGATGAGGCCCGGGGACGAGATCCTTCGGATCAACGGGGAGGACGTGATCGACGAGATCGATTACCAGGCCCTGACCTCGGGAAGGCACGTGGATGTGCTCCTCCGGCACCCGGACGGAAGGGAGGAGCATATCCGCTTTGTCAAGGAGGAATGGGAGCCCCTGGGGCTGCGCATGAGCGAAACGATGATGTGCAGGCCCATGCTGTGCCGGAACAAGTGCGTGTTCTGCTTTGTGGACCAGATGCGCCCGGGCCTCAGGGACACCCTCTATGTCCGGGACGACGACTGGCGCATGTCCCTGATGATGGGGAACTACGTCACCCTGACCAACCTGTCCGAAGCCGAGTTCGACCGCATCATCCGCCGGCACGCTTCGCCCCTGTACATCTCCGTCCACGCCACCGAAGCGGACCTCAGGGTCAAAATGATGAAGAACCCTCACGCCGGCGAGCTCATGGACCAATTGCGCAGGCTTAAATCCCACGGCATCCGCTATCACTGCCAGGTGGTGCTCTGCCCCGGATGGAACGACGGCCCCCACCTGGAGCGTACCCTTTCGGACCTGGAGGGCCTTCTGCCCGCGGTGCTGAGCGTCGCCCTGGTCCCGGTGGGGCTGACCCGCTACCGGGACGGCCTGGAAAAGCTGCGGCCCTACACCCGGGATGAGGCCCGGGAGATCATCGCCCAGGCCGGGGAATGGCAGAAGCGCTTCCTCTCACGCTCATCCACCCGCCTGGTCTTCCCCGCCGACGAATTTTACTGCCTGGCGGGGTACGATATGCCCCCCGACGAAGAATACGAGGACTACCCCCAGATCGAAAACGGCGTGGGCATGCTCCGCCGCTTCGAGGAGGAGATGCGCATGGCCCGGGAGGCCGACGGCGGCCCCGGCAGGAAAAGGCGCATCACCGTCGCCTGCGGCGTTTCGGTGGCCCCCTATATGGAAAAATGGCTCCGGAAGTACGCACCGGAGGGGGTTGCCTGGCGCGTCAGGCCCATCGTCAACCATTTCTTCGGCGAAACCGTCACCGTCACGGGGCTTTTGACCGGCACGGACCTTAAAGAGCAATTGAAGGACGAGGATACCGACGAGATCCTCCTCTCCGGGGGCGTGGTCCGGGCCGAGGGCGACCTGCTGCTGGACGATATGACCGTGGACGAACTGCGCTCCTCCCTCCCCGCCCCCCTGACGCTGACCGAAAGCGGCGGCGACTGCTTCTACGACGCCGTCCGGGGCCTGTAAGCCCCATACGAGACGACCTGAAAGGAAAGACCCATGTCCAAAGCAAAACCTTTAGTGGCCATCGTCGGCCGCCCGAACGTAGGCAAATCCACCTTTTTCAACCGCATCGCCGGCCACCGCATCTCCATCGTGGAGGATACGCCCGGCGTCACCCGCGATCGCATTTACGCCGACACCGAATGGTCCGGGCGCAGGTTCACCCTGATCGATACCGGCGGCATCGATCCCCGCAGCGACGACGTGCTGCTTAGCCAGATGCGCTACCAGGCCTCCATCGCCATGGAAAGCGCCGACGTCATCTGCTTTTTTACCGACGCCCGCTCCGGCCTGGTCCCCGACGACGAGGAAGTGGCCGCCATGCTGCGCCGCACCCGCAAACCGGTGATCCTGGTGGTCAACAAGGTGGACCACGCCGGGCTCAGGGACGAACTGTATGAATACTACGCCCTGGGCCTGGGGGATCCCATCGCCGTTTCCTCGGCCAACATGCTGGGGCTGGGCGACCTGCTGGACGAGATCGTTTCAAAGCTTCCCCCCGCCGCCGAAGGCGAGGAGGAGGAAGCCGAGGTGATCCAGCTGGCCGTGGTGGGGCGCCCCAACGTGGGCAAGTCCTCCCTGGTCAACCGTCTCCTGGGCGAAAAGCGGACCATGGTGTCCGACATCCCCGGCACCACCCGCGACGCCATCGACACCCGTTTCACCGACGCCGAAGGCCGGGAGTTCAACATCATCGACACCGCCGGCATCCGCAGGAAGAAGGCCATCGAGGACGAATCCCTGGAGCGCTACAGCGTCATCCGCTCCCTGAACGCCATCCGCCGGTGCGACGTGGCCCTCCTTCTGATCGACGCCCAGGAGGGCGTCACCGAACAGGACGCCCGCATCGCCGGGCTCATCCACGACGAGGGCAAGGCCTGCGTCGTCATCGTCAACAAATGGGACGCCGTGGAAAAAGAGACCGGCACCCTGGAAAAGAACCGCAAACAGGTCTTAAGCGACCTCAAGTTCATGGACTACGCCAACGTCCTGTACATCTCCGCCCAGACCGGCCAGCGGGTGCACCTGGTATTGAAGGAAGCCGCGGCCGCCTACGACCAGTACACCCGCCGGGTATCCACCGGCGCCCTGAACGACGTTCTGGGCGACGCGCAGATCTCCCTGCAGCCCCCGGTGATGGGCGGCAGGCGGCTGAGGATCTATTACGCCACCCAGCCCCTCTCTTCGCCCCCCACCTTCGCCCTTTTCATCAACGATGAAAAGCTGATGCATTTCAGCTACCAGCGATACCTTGAAAACACCCTGCGCAAGGCCTTCGGCTTCGAGGGAACGCCCATCAGGTTCGACCTCAGGGAGAAAAACAAGGAGGACGTCCGAAAATGAACATCACCTGGCAAAACGCTTCAGTCCTGCAGTACATCGTATGCATCGTTGCCGCCTACCTCATCGGCAACATCCCCACCGGCGACCTGATCGGGAAACATACCGGCCACAACGTCCGCCAGGAAGGCAGCAAAAACGTCGGCGCCACCAACGTGATGCGCACCGCCGGCGTCAAGTGGGGCCTGATCACCTTCGCGGGAGACTTCCTCAAGGCCTACCTGGCCGTGCTCATTCCCCGGCTGTGGGTGGGGCAGTACAGCTACTGCGCCCTCCTGTGCGGGCTTGCGGTGGTAATCGGCCACAACTGGCCGGTGTTTTTCGGCTTCAAGGGCGGCAAGGGCATCAGCTGCACCGCCGGGGCCGCCTGCTGCATCTTTTTGTGGCAGGGGGCGCTGTGCTGCGGGCTTTTCCTGGTGGTCATGCTCACCACCAAGCTGGTCTCCCTCTCCAGCCTTATGATGGTCACGCTGTTCTTCCTCCTGATCCTCTTCACCGTGGGCTTTGTCCCCGCCGGATTGTGGGCCCTGGCTTTGGCCGTCCTGGCTTTCTGGCGCCACAGGGAAAACATCAAGCGCCTTTTGAACGGCACCGAGAACCGCATCGGCCACAGCAAAAAATAAAGGCGGCCGCGCTTTAGCAGCCGGCCGAATAGCCGATCCGGTATAGAATCGGGCCCGCCGGGAGTTGTCAACTTTTGTGCTTCAAAAAGGTTGACAACCCCCGGCGGGCCTGTTATACTTGGCGGGCCCGGGAGGTCATACCATGAAAAAAACTTTTTCGGCTCAAAGGCTCGCCTATATCGCCCTCGGCGCGGCGCTGACCGCGGCCTGCGCCTGGATATCCGTCCCCGCGCCCGTTCCCTTCACCCTGCAGACCTTCGCGGTGTTCGCGTCGGTGCTGATCCTCGGCGGGCGGGATTCTGCCATCGCCATCCTGGTGTACCTGTTCCTCGGCGCCGTCGGTCTGCCCGTGTTCGCCGGCTTCAAAGGCGGCCCCGGCGTGCTCTTCGGGCCCACCGGCGGCTACCTGTGGGGCTTTCTGCTGATCGCCCTGCTTTACCGGATCCCCGTCCGCAAGGAAAGCCTGCCCGTCCGGGCCCTCCTCCTTGCCGCGGGCCTTGCCGTCTGCTACGCCTTCGGCACGGCCTGGTTCATCACGGTGTATTCCCGCACGTCCCCCATGGGCCTTTCAAAGGCGCTTTCCCTCTGCGTCGTTCCCTTCATCCTGCCGGACCTTGCCAAACTGGCATTGGCCCTCCTGGTCGGCCGCCGCGTCCGCAGGGCATTGCATATACAGGAAAACTGAATCCCTTCCGCCGCGCAGCCTGCTTTATGGCCTGCCCGGCCGATCCGGGGCGTTTTTCTTTTTATGCCTTCCGGACCGGTCCGGTGGTCATCCGATATATACTGCTGCAAAAAAGTCAGGTACGATTTTATCCCGATACGGATACTTTTTCGATCCCTGAATTTCAACAGGTCACGTCATATATGATCCAATAGCTGCAAATTTTTTCCATTATTCCGGGGATTTCAGACAACACCCTGGGACTTTTTTATCTGTGGCGGCCGGTTTCGAGGTGAAAAAGGTGATCAATAGCCGGAGATATAATAATAGGGGCAACACCGTATAATATCAGAATGTTGCGGAATCGTCCGGATCGGTTCGCTGTCCGTTTTTTTTGCGCTTGCCATCCATTTGCCGTTATCCATATCACGGTCAATTCTGTACTGTGATGCCATGATCCTGTGCCCATGTTTCCGCGTAGCTTCCTGCCGGACATTGAATCACGACGCTGCTGCCGGAGAACGCGTCATCCGCGATCGAAGTCACGGAGCCGGGGATCCGGATCAATTGCGCGTTCGGGAGATCGGCGAAGGCAAGGGACCCGATGGATCCGGTCCCTGAGGGGATAACGTAAATGACCGCGGATGTACCGAGGAAGGCCTCATCCTCAATGTGAGTGACTCCTCCGGGAAGGGTCATCGTCGGCGCGTTATCCATCGAAATGACATTCACTGTGCAGGAGTCGGAGATGCCGCTTTCGGCTGTCGCCGTGATCGTAACGCTGCCGCTGGCATAGGGCGTCACGATGCCATCCCGGTCCACATCGGCAATGGCCGGGTCGCTGCTTTCAAAGGTGACCAGGCGGTTCACGCAGGTTTGTGTCTGCATCCTCACATTGGCGATCAGCCGGAGGGGTGTACCCGCGAAGGCTGTCAGCTCCTCCCGGCTGAAGCTGATCGAGGTAACGGGAAAGCATACATGGATCGTACAACTGCGGGTCAATCCCCTGGAGCTCGCTGCCGTGATCGTGGCCTCTCCGGGACGGAGACAACTGACAAGACCACTTTGGTCCACGGTCGCGCAGCGCGTATTATCACTGCTCCATGTGAATGTGTCTTCCGCACCCGGAGGAAGAATATCCGCGACCGTGAGCTGAAGCTTTTCCTTGGTGATCACATACTGGCTATTATTGTTTTTTATTCTTCCGTTGCATCTCACGATGAAATAAGCCCGTTTCAGGAATCACCTGTCAAGATGAAAAAAAATATTTCTCAATAAACCAACATATTTAATTTCACGTTCGTAACAATAGCCTACCCTGGGGGCCTGAAGATTTTTTACCCGATTAACGGTACTCAAGTGGAACAACCAGATCGACTGTTAAAAAAACAGCCGGCCCTGATTTGTCAAATCAAGCCTGGCTGTTTTGCCTGAATAACGGAACCATTTTCCGTCGCATCCTTCCGCACTTGCCCTATTCCCCCGCGCCTTCCTCCGCCCTGTATATGGCGATATACAGCGCGCCGTCCTGGGACGAGGCGTCGATGCGGACCGGGAAGGAGTAGTCGTTGCGGAAGCGGAAATTCAGCGAGGATGAACCCACCGCCGCGTCCACGCCGTGGGGCAGGTAGGACGCCCCGGCGGGCCCGTGGGGCCGGCGCTGGGTGACGGTGAGGCCCGGCAATTGCAGCACGGAGTTGTACAGCGTGCTGGACACCTGACAGGTGCCGCCGCCGTAATTGATGCCGCTGCCCCCGGACACCAGCACGATGGCCTTCTGGTAGCCGTTGGCCGCGTTGAAGGGGCCGATCTGGGTGTTGAAGTTCAGCGATTCCCCGTTCTTTAATGTGATGGCCGACAGCTTTTCGCAGGCGACGGCGATGTTGGTCATCCTGCCCACGTTGTCCTCGTCGGTGGTGATCTTGTAAAAAGAGACGAAGGCGGCGATGGGCCTGTCCGTGCCCGCGGTCTCGGCGTCGTTGTAGACAGCGATCAAAGTACCGATGCGCCTGGAATCGATGTAGCCGTACTGCCGCTTGAAGATCAGCTTCGCCCAGCCGTTTTCAAAGCCCAGCAGGGCCACCCGGGCCCCGTCGTGCAGGGTGATCAGCGTTTCGCTGTTTTCGTCCGGCGCGCTCATCACCGGCGTGTCGCCTGCGACCGCCGCGGCGTAGGGATAGAATTCGACGCCGTAGGGGGGCGTGGTCTTTTCGTCGATCACGTTGGCGTGGTCGATGACGCTCCTGCGGATGAAGCCCCGGGTGGAGCCGTAGGAAATGTACACCCAGGAGGGGTACACCGCGTACATCCAGAAATATTCGCCCTTCAGGATCCTGCCGACGGGCTTGGCGTTTTCGTCCGGCTCGGCATACACCGAGCAGGTGAAGGCCAGCTTGCCCCGCCAGAGGGGTTCGGCGGGGATGTGGTAGCGTTCGGTCACGCTTTCCTGGGGGGCGGCCGGGGCTTCCGTTTCTCCCGCGTCCTCGGCCCATGCGAAGGTCAGCAGCATCCCCAGGCACAAAAGGAGGGAAATGGCTTTTTTATACATCATTCGGCCTCCCGGTAGATGGCGATGAACAGGCAGAAATCATGGATGGATCCCTCCAGCCGGATCGGGAAGGGATAATCGTTGCGGATGCGGAAATTCAGGTTGCCGGAGGAGGCGTCGGTGCCGTGGGGCAGGTAGGGCGCGCCGTTGCTGCCGTGGGGATGGCGTTCGGTCACCGTGACCCCGGGCAGCTGCAGCACCGTGTTGTACAGCGTGCTGGATACCTGGCAGCTGCCGCCGCCGTAGCCCTGGGTGGTGCCGCCGTCGATGAGGACGGGGGCGGGCAGGTAGCCGTTGGCCTCCTTGAAGGGGCCCACGCTGCCGTTGAAGTTCAGGCTGTCCCCCGGCTCCATCACCCGGTTCAGCCTGGTGCAGCACACCGCCAGGTTGCTGGTCCTGGTCACGTTGTCGGAATAAAAGGAGCAATAGATGGCGATGGGCACCTTGGGGTCGGTCTCGGTCTCGGCGCAGGGGCTCACCGGATACAGCGCTGAAAGCTTGGACGTGTCCACATAGCCCCACTGGCGGTGGTATACGCACACGCCCCAGCCGTCCTCCACGCCGATGAGGGCCAGCTTGGCGCCCCTGGTCAGCACCGACAGCACCTCGCTTGACGGGTCCTTTTCCGCGTGGACCAGGATATCGTCCTCCGCGACGGTGTAATACCGGTTGACCCACACGCCGTAGGGCGGCGTGGAGCTTTCGTTCAGGGGCACCACCCGGTCCACCCGGTGCCGGATCACATAGGCCACCCCGTCGCCGTACAGGATCTCCACCCAGTTGGGATACACGGCGCTGATCCTCAGGGACCGCCCCGCGAAATACTGGCCCAGCACCTCGCTGTCCGTATCCATTTCCCTGTAAACGTTGGTGTAGCTGGACGCGAAATTATAAGTGATGATGCCCGAATACAGCGGCTGGGGAACCTCCCCGACCGCGGACGCGCAAAAGGCGCAGAGGGCCATGACCAAAGCCGTCAGGGCGGCAAAACATCTTTTTTTCACCAGATCCTCCGGTTAACGCGGGCCGCACGGAAACGCGGCCCAGGTGTCCGCCCGGGACGTGCCGGGGCGGCAGTACAGAGTTAAGAGTTAAGAGTGGAGAGTGAAGAGTGGAGAGTGAAGAGTGGAGAGTGAAGAGTGGAGATGAAAAATGAGATCGAGTCCGTCCCGGACGTGCCGGGGCGGCACACGCTTTCATTATGCCTTCACAGGCCTGCTTTTGCAAGAGGAAAAGGGATGTTTTTTACAAGCGCCGGGGTATAAGGGGATGGCAGCAGCGCCGCGGCTGCCGCATTCACCGGAATGCTGCGCATGAATGGCGGACTGTCCATTCTCTCCCTTTTTGAAACTCGCGGCAAGGAAGACCCCGTAAGCCTTCCACGCGCACGGGGAAGGGGGACCGCGGAGCGGTGGATGAGGTTCTCCCCCAGCGGTACACATCCTTCACCTGCAGAGGATACCCTGTCGTTGCTGCTACCTTGCAGATGCGTACCGGGCAGACGACCTCATCCGTCTCCTCACTGACGCTCGGAGCCACCTTCCCCAACCCGGGGAAGGCTTACGGAGTCTTCCTTGCTGCGATCCTATGGATGCCGCGATGCCCGAAACCGGTCCGGCCATTAGTTTTCCGGCGTAAGTCGGGCGGCAGCCCGTGCTGCCTTCCCCCGGTTGGGGGCCCGGAGCGTACGGAAAACAATCCGGTGGACTGTTTTCAGCAAAGGGCGGGCGGCAGCCCCGGACGATGGCCGCGAAGCGGCCGGATGAGGTCGCTGCCCCATCCTGCGTTCGCCTGGGAATGGTATTCTATCATTGCTTTCTACCTTCTTGCAGTTATATACCGAACGGACGACCTCATCCGTCTCCTCACTGACGCTCGGAGCCACCTTCCCCAACCCGGGGAAGGCTTACGGAGTCTTCCTTGCTGCGATCCTATGGATGCCGCAATGCCCGAAACCAGTCCAGCCATTAGTTTTCCGGCGTAAGTCGGGCGGCAGCCCGTGCTGCCTTCCCCCGGTTGGGGGCTCAGAGCGCCCGGAAAACAGTCCACCGGACTGTTTTCAGCAAAAGGCGGGCTTAGCCCCGGACGGCGGCGCCAAAGCCGCCGGATGAGGTCCCCCGTTCACCCCTCCCCGGAACATTGCGTCAGCGCTGTGTCCCGCCTTGCCCCCCGTTCCTTCAATATGATATAATCAGATTCACCCGGGCAAAAACGCTTCCCGGGCCGGAGGGACCCATGAGTAAAAAAAAGCTGATCCTGATCGCCGACGACGAGCGCGGCATCCACGAATCCCTGCGCATGTACCTCACCCGGGAGGGCTACGAGGTCTATTCCGTTTTCAAGGGTGATGACGTGATGGAGGCCTTCACCCGCATGCAGCCGGACCTGATCATCCTGGACATCATGATGCCCGGGCGCTCCGGCACCCAGGTATGCGCCGACATCCGGGCCGTATCCATGGTCCCCATCATCATGCTGACCGCCAAGGGCGAGGAGGTGGATAAGCTGCTGGGCTTCGCCCTGGGGGCGGACGACTACATCGTGAAGCCCTTCTCCCCCCGGGAGATCGTGTCCCGCATCCAGGTGATCTTCCGGCGCCTCAACCAGATGTCCTCGGACAGCGCCATGGGCAAGCTGACCGTGGGCAACACCCGCATCGACCTTAAATGCTACGAGGTGTTCGTGGAGGACGAGCAGGTGCTCCTTTCCCCCAAGGAAGTGGAGATCCTGCACCTGATGGCAAGCCACCCCCGTCAGGTGTTCACCCGGGAACAGCTATTGGACAACATCTGGGGCTTTGATTTCAACGGCGACCCCCGGGTGGTGGACACCTCCATCAAGCGCATCCGCAAAAAGCTGCCGGAAAACACCGATATCCTCCTCAAGTCCGTCTACGGGGTCGGCTACAAGGTAGAGGTCAGGGAAAATGCCTAAGGGAAAAAGCTATCTTGCCCGCTTCGCGCTGATCACCGTCGCCTGCTGCCTGATGATCACGCTGCTTTCCTTCGGCCTTTCCAGCTACCTGTTTACCGACGCCTTCAACCGTTCCGACGCCGAGACCCTCAACAGCATCCTTTTGTCCGGTGAAGAGCTGCTCGGGGACTACGCCCTGGGACTCACGGGCCGGGGTACCCTTTGGAACGAGGTGAACCCGGTATTCAACACCGGGGATTCGTTCCTTGTGCTCCTGGACCGTCAGGGGAACATCCTGGCCTATACCGACGCCGCCGTGCCCTACATGGTGCGCATCGACCCGATGAAGCTCATCGCCCGGCTGACCGGCAGCGACGGCGACGCGGTGGTATCCCGCTACACGGAGCACGGCACCGTGGCGTACATCGCCTGCTCCCGCACCGACGCCGGCTTCGTCATCGCAGGCAAGACCCGTTCCTCCGCCATCGGCTTCATCAACGCCTTCCGCAGCCAGATGCTTTTGTGGACGGGGGCCATCCTGATCCTGGCGGGGCTTTTTTACTGGTTCAGCACGCGCATCGCCGCCAGGCCCGCCAAACTGCTCCTGGAAGCCTCCGAAAGGATCGTAAGCGGCGAGGAAGTGCGCATGGACGAGGACCTGCCCGGCGAGATCAGCGAGATCGCCCAGGCCTTCAACACCATGTCCTCCCGCATTTCCGCGGCATTCCATTCCCTCAAGACCGAGCGGGACAACATGAACCTGATCCTGGAGAGCCTCACCGAGGGCATCATCGCCCTGGACGCCTCCGGGAACGTCATGCATATGAACAGCGCCGCCCTCAGCCTCCTGGGCGGAAAGGACACCCCACTTTACCGCCGGGTCCTTTCCGAGATCCGCTCCGTCATCGAAAGCGGCGCCGCCCGGGGCGAGCCCGGCGCCGCCGGAAAGATCCCCAGCGGCGACAGGGAACTTCTGTACGTCATATCCCCCCTCACCGACTCCTCCGGCACCCGCGCCGCGGCGGCGCTGATCCGCGACATCACCGAGGAGGAACGCCTTGAAAGGACCCGCCACGACTACGTGGCCAACATCTCCCACGAGCTCAGGACCCCCCTTACCAGCATCCGTGGCATCGCCGAGGGCATCCGGGACGGCATGGTCACCGAAAAGGCGGACCTGGACCGCTGCATCGGGATCATCGTGGACGAATCCACCCGCCTGTCCCGCCTGGTCAACGACCTTCTGGAGCTTTCCGGCCTGCAGTCCAGCGACTCCGCCTTCGAGGTGGAAACGGTGGACCCGACGGAACTGGTCCTGGACCTGCACGACCGCAACCGCAGCCTGTTTGAAACGGCGGGCCTTTCCTTCGACTGGGACCTGCCGAGAGACGCGGACGGCGGGCCCGAAGCGCTGCCCACGGTGACAAGCAACGAGGACCGCCTGGCCGAGGTGCTCACCATTTTCCTGGACAACGCCCGCAAATACACCCCCGCCGGGGGCCGGGTCGTCCTGGGGGCCTCCGAAACCGCGGAAGGGATCCGCTTTTTCGTAAGGGACAACGGCATCGGCATGGACGAGGAGACCTGCCGCCTGGCCTTCGACCGGTTTCACCAGGCCGAAAAAAGCCACAGCGACAAAGGCTCCGGCCTGGGGCTGGCCATCGCCAGGGAGATCATGAACAAAATGGACGTTTCCATCGGCCTTGTGAGCAGTCCCGGCGAAGGCAGCGAATTTTCCTTCGTCATTCCCTTCCCGGAAAACGCAAAAACGCCGCGGCTTTCCCCTCCGGCGGGGGATATGGCGTAAATCTTTCCTTACTTATGTTCCCTTCCGCGGGGGGATGTGGTATAATTCCTTCGTGCGGGCCGGCGTTCAGGCCCCGGCCGCACCCGAAAGAACATTCCGGAGGGATCTTATGTTTGGCAGACTGATGAACAACTACTACTACGGGAAAAGCGGGAAGGGCGATTTCAAAAAAGACGACCTGCCGGACAACCGATTCCAGCTTTTTTTCGAAATGCTGCGGGTGCGTTTCAGCGGGCTCTGCCACCTGAACGTGATCACGGTCCTCGCCTTCGCGCCGCTGATCTTCGTATTGGTCATGAACGTGAACTACTACCTGAGCAGCCTCAGCTTGCAGTACCAGATGGCCGAGGCGGTGAACACCGCCGGCGTCAAGCTGGCGGGCGGCACCCAGGCGGATATCGACGCCTATCTCGCTCAGGGCGCCGAGGTGCTTTCCTCCGGTGAATTCACACCGGAACAGATCGCGTTCTGGAAAAGCTTCTCCACCCCCGAAGGCTCCCGGAACTTCATGGTCGGGCTGCTTTCCGGCCTGATGGTCTGGCTGATCCCCTGCATCCTGATCACCGGCCCCGTGGAGGCGGGCATCGCCTACATCACCCGCAACTGGGCCCGGGACGAGCACGCTTTCGTCTGGTCCGATTTCAAGGACGCCGTAAAGGGCAACTGGAAGCAGGGCCTGGGCGTTTCCGCCATCACTTCCGTGCTGCCCATCGTCATCTATATCGGCTGGAATTTTTATTCGGCCTATTCCGCCGAAAACGTGTTCTTCATGGTGCCCCAGATGCTGATACTCCTCATCGGCATCGTCTGGGTGCTGGGCCTCACCTACATGTATCCGATGATGGTGAGCTACAAGGTGAAATTCCGCGAGCTTCTGCGCAACAGCCTGATCCTCGGCGTGGCCCGCCTGCCCCAGACCGTGGCCGTGAACCTTCTGCACCTTGTGCCCGCCGCCATCGTGGCGCTGCTTCTGTTCTTCACAGGCATCGGCTATTACGCCCTGATGTTCCTGGTGATCTATTACATCGTCATCGGGATCACCCTGGCCCGCTTTGTCAACGCGTCCCTGGCCAACGCCGTTTTCGACCGCTTCATCAATTCCCACATCGAAGGCGCCAAGGTGAACCGCGGCCTCAGGCAGGACACCGACGAGTATGATGAAGACGACGAGGACGAACCCGCCGACGGCGCCGAAAACGATAAAAAATTCGGGACCGGGGAAGACGATCCCAGGCCCTGAACGGGAATAACGGATGTATACGGATTTTGCGCGTATCTATGATCTTCTGATGCAGGATGTGGACTATGACGCCTGGTCGGTCCACCTTCTGCGTCTTTTGGGCTCCAGGGGGATAGGGAGCGGGGACGCGTGCGTTGAATGCGCCTGCGGCACCGGCGCCCTGACCGTGCCCCTGGCAAAGGCGGGGCTTAAGATGACCGGCGTGGACCTGAGCGGCGAAATGCTCTCGGCGGCCATGCTCAGGGCCCGGAACGCCGGCTGCACCATCCCTTTCGTCCGGCAGGACATGGCATCCCTTGCCCTTCCCCGCCGGGTCCGGGCGGTCCTCAGCACCTGCGACGGCGTCAATTACCTGGACGTGCAGCGCGCGCCCCTGTTTTTCCAAAGGGCCTTTGAAAGCCTCAGGCCCGGGGGCGTACTGCTGTTTGACGTTTCCACCCCTTACAAGCTGCGCACCCAGCTGGGCAAAAACACCCTGACCCGGCGGGAAGAGGATTTCTGCTATATCTGGGAAAACCGCTGGGACGAAGCCGCCGGGCGGGTCAGGATGCACGTGACCGCCTTTGTGAAAAACCCGGCGGGAACTTATGACCGCGTGGAGGAAATACAGACCCAGTACGCCCACGACCGCGTCACACTCAAAAAACAACTGTCGCAATGCGGCTTTGCCGACGTCGCCTTTTACGGGCGGATGGGCATGTCCCCGGCCCGCTCCGACGACGACCGCTGGCACGTTATCGCTTCAAAACCCCTCGGAGGTATCCATGTCTGATCAATTCAACGCCCTTTTGAACCTGCCCGACGAAATGCTGCACCTTTCCCTCCTGGACGGAGCGGTCCGGGTGCTTTTCTGCCGCACCACCGGGGTCACCCGCACCATGGCGGCCATCCACGCCCCCTCCCCCACGGCCCTGGCCGCCTGTTCGAGGATCATGACGGGAACGCTGATGCTCTCGGTAATGATGAAGGGGGAAAACGAATCCGTGACCGTCACGGTCAGGGGCGACGGACCCGCGGGCAAGATTACCTGCGTCGGGAACGGCCCCCATGTGAAGATCTCCCCCGAAAACCCCTCCGCCGACATGCCGCTCCGCGCCGACGGGCACCTGGACGTTGGCGGCTACATCGGGCATACGGGCCGGCTCACCGTCATCAAGGACCTGGGGATGAAGGAGCCCTACATCGGGCAGTGCTCCCTGGTCAGCGGCGAGATCGGCGAGGACCTGGCCCAGTATTTTACCGTCAGCGAGCAGAAACCCTCCCTGGTGGCCCTGGGAGCGCTGGTGAACAACGGCGTATGCCTCTCCTCCGGCGGCATCCTGCTCCAGCCCATGCCGGACTGCCCGGAAAAGGTAATTTCGGAGCTGGAATTGCGCAGCATGTTCTTTTCCGCCATCAGCCGGGAGGTCGCCGACATGACGCTGGACGACCTGTACACCCGCTGGTTCGACGGCCTTGAGCCGAAGCTTCTGTCGCGTGAGAAGCTATTATATCAGTGCGACTGCTCCAGGGACAGGATGGAGCGCGCCCTGATCTCCATGGGCAGGAGGGAACTGCGCAGCCTGATCGACGAAGACGGACAGGCCGACCTGACCTGTCATTTCTGCCGCAATACCCAGCACTTTACCAAAGACGAGCTGGAAGACCTTCTGGAGCGTGCGCAGCGTGACTGACTTTAATAAGGACACCGGTGGAAAGCTCCTGTCCCTCCACCCCACCGACACCTACTGGCTCGGGCGCGCCCGGCGCACCACGGGGCCGAAGCGCCTGGCTGAAAAGGCGCTTTTCTACCGCAAGGCCCTGGAAGCCCTGCCCAATGAAATGACACGGCTTGAACTGGCCGAGACCTATTACCGCATGCAGTGCTACGACGCCGCCGACGCGCTGATCCTGGAGGTCCTTAAGGAGGATCCCTCCGCCGGACAGGCCTGGTACCTGCTCGGCCTGACCGCGCTGGCCCGCGGCGACGAGATCACCAGCCAGAACGCCTTCGACCGCTGCATGCGCCTGTCGCCCCTGTCCCAGGCCGCCGTCAACGCCCAAAGCATGCTGCTGGACTACGCCTGGTCCCGGGGCGAAAGGATCCCGGTGCTCGGTTTCCGCTCGGCCTGCCTTTTGAGAAAGGCCCGGGAAAAGGATCACGGCCCCGAAAGGACCGCGCTGTGCGTCCGCGCATGCCTGAGGCATCCCGGACCGCGGGCGCTCCTGGCCCTTGTATCGGAGGAAGCCGGGGAATACCCCGCCTTCTGCCTGGCCCTGCTCCCCTATGTATACAAAAGCCGCGCCCTGCGCCTGGACGCCTGCCTCTATGGTGCCGTCTGCCTCAGCCGCCTGGGCAGGAACCCGCTGCCCTGCCTTTACGCGGCGTCTTTTATGGCCGCCAGCGCCGGCGAAGTGGAGCGGCTTACAAAGGCCGCCCTGGAAGCCGGACAGGCGGATTTCATCCTTTCGCGCCTGGACGCCCTTCTCAGGGAAGCTCCCTTTTCCAGCGGCCTGATGCTTTTGAAGGCCATGTGCCTGGAAAAGAAAGGGGCGTTAAAGGAAGCCGGCGCCCTGCGCGCCGCAGCCGGACGGACGGCCCCCGAGGGCGTACAGGCCCGGGACTGCGCCGGGAAGCTGAAGCGCATGGCCGTATACCACAACCGCCTGCGCCGCGGGCAGCTGAACCGCCTTCTGCACCGCCTGGCGGTCTTCCGGGCGGACCTGGACCCCTCCGCCCTTTACAGGATCGCCGTCCCCCTTTACCGGGGCATGAACCGGGATGCCCGCAGGAACATGGAAAAAACGTCTTTCAGGCCCTGGGACACCGCTTTCGCCCTGTGCGTCGCCCTCAGGACCGGCCGGCCCGAGGCCGCGCCGCGCCTGCCCGAAGGAAGGCGGCGTTTTATTCTCCGGCAGGTGCGCCGTATGGACCGCGCCCTGTACCGCTTTGCCAGGTCCCTGCCGGCAGCGCGGGAGGGGCTGCGGATGAGATCCGGGCGCGGTTCTTCCTGACCCGTCCGGCATGCATACCGCCGGCGTTTTCAAGTTACGCCCTCGTAACGGGCGAACAACCGTTTTATGAAACTCGCGACCGGGAGGTGCGGATCACGATATGAAGTGCGTTAATTTTGACAAGGAATTCCGTTTTTACCTGCAGCGCTGGATGAAGACCGGCAGCAAAAAATACCGCAGCATGGACGAAATGGAAGCCGCCATGCCCGAGGTGTACCGTGAATTCCTGGATACCCCGGCGGATTTCCTCGCGGGGGAAAAGCCCGGGGAATACTTTGACCGATGGGACGACGCCAAATTCCTGGTAAACTGGATGGAGGATTATTTCAAGCAGCGCATACCCGTCCCGGATATCCTGCTCAACCGCATCTCCGCCCTGGGGCTGAAGAGTGAAAACGCCCTGATGAACGTGCTTCAGAAACCCCGTGCCCCCCGGGAGGCGCAGATGTGCGCCATGACGCTGCTGCGGGAGATCGACTCCCTGCTCCCGATGGACCTTTACATCCAAATGCAGGCGGACCGGGAGGACGACGACGAAATGGCCGACAAGGCCGTGGAGGGGCTGGCCACCATGGGCGCCCGCGCCAGGGATAAGATGCGCTCTGCCTTCGAAGGCGCCAACGACCACGGACAGGAGGCGCTGCTGAGCCTGATGTGCGATTTTCCCGCGGACGACGGGCTTTTCCGCATGGCCATGGAGCTGTTCAAACGCCATCCGGAAAAAGCCGCCGTTCTGGCGGACTACATCAGCCGCATGGGCGACGAACGGGCCCTGCCCGCCCTGCAGGCCATGGCCGCAAGCTCCGAGACCGGATACCTGGATTATATCGAACTGCGCTCCGCCATCGAAAAATTGGGGGGCGACGCGCCGGAAAGGGATTTTGACGAAAGCGACCCCGCCTATGAAGCGCTGCGCGCCATGGACAAAACAGGCATGACCAACGCGGAAAAGGACGGTGAACAGCCTTGATCTGTCCCCAGTGTGGGAATGTGCTCAGCGATTCGGTCACCGTCTGTCCGGAATGCGGCATGTCGCTGAAGGATACGGCCTCCATTTCCGGCGCCGCGGGCATCCGCCAGGGCCGCACCGGGAAAAGCGCCCGTCGGACCGAACGCGCCGTGCCCTACAGCGCTTTTGCCTCGGCCCAGGCGGAAAACGCCGGCATCGACGACTACCGTCTCCTCCGTCCCGGCCCGGAGCGCGTACCGGACCTGCCCGAGCGCAGGTCGCGGCGCGTGCGGGAGCACCGGGTGCGCAGGTTTATGGTCAACTGGGCCCTGGTATGCACCATCGTCCTGGGCCTCGTCCTTCTGGGGGCTGCCGGCGGGTTTTTGTACCTCAAGACCAGCGACGCCGGCCAGCTGATCCTGGCAAGGATGGGCTACGACGCCAACGCCGAGGCCCTATGGGCCCTGGGCAGCGAATACCTGGACCAGGGGTATATCGAGCGCGCCATCGTAAGCTTCGAAAGCGCCTACGCCCTGGAGCCGGAGAGACCGGACATCTATTCCAAGCTGCTTATGCTCGGCGAGGCCTATATGGCGGGCAGCTATCTGAACAAAGCCGAAGAGCTGTATACCACCATGTATACCGATATCGACCCCAAAACCGTCACCGCCTACCGGCTGAAGGCGTCCATCCTCACCAGCCAGGGGCGGACCATGGAGCTGGCCGCGTTCCTCAAGGAGGCCTACACCGCCACAGGGGACGCCAGCTTTTCACGCCAGCGGGAGGAACTGGTCCCGGCCGCGCCTACCGCCGCCCTGGCGGCAGGCAAATACACCCTGGACCTGTCCACCAACGAACAGTTCAAAAGCGTGGAGCTGCTGTCCTCCGAGGATTACGATATCTATTTTATCCACTTCAAGGCCAAACGGGAATATATCGAAGAGTCGGAGCTGGAGGAGCTCAACGCACTGGCTCTTCCGGACGACGGCACCCTCTATACGGAACCCATCCGGCTGGAGCCGGGTTATCACGTCATCCGCACCGTCGCCATCTCCAGCGAGCTGGTCAGCGACGAAATGGTGACCAACTACACCGTTTCCGCTCCGAGCCCCTCCTCACCGAAGCTGTCCCTGGCCCCGGGCACGTACCAGACCCGCCAGCGGGTATGGCTGCGCTACACCGGCAAGGATACGGACACGGTAGCCATCTATTACACCATCGACGGACAGTCGCCCAGAACGCCGAACCCGGGGGACAGCAGCTCACAGCCTCCTTACATTTCTCCCATGTATACAGGCGAACCGATCCTGCTGCCGGGCGGACGCATCCATGTCAAGGCTGTCGCCGTCAACAGCTATGGCATAAAGTCCAACGAAATGGACGTGGAACTGAAGATCGAAGTAAAGTTCGAACATTTCTTCAACGCCGCCGACACCTACGGCAATTTCACGATCCTTACCACCACAAGGGACCAGTTTGTACGCAAATACGGCCAGCCGACGGCGGAATACGAGATCCACGATACCATCGCGCTGCGCTGCCTGCAATTGGATTATGACTGGGGCTACGCCAGATTCATGTCCACCTCTGTGGGATATGTGGTCTATGACGTCCAGTCCGATTCCGCCTCTTTCACCGGCCCCAGGACCACCCGCTGCGGCATGAACGCCTCCGCGGTCTGTGAAAAATTCCGCGATATGGGCCAGGTGAACAACAGCGACGGAAGCCGCAGCATCTACTGGGACCAGAGCAGCGGTTTCGCCTTTTCCTACAGGATGGAAGCCCCGAACACCGGCCGAATCTGCTACGTTTATTACACCGAAGACGGCGGCAGCATGATCCTGAGCTATTACACGACGGACAGCATCGTCACAAAGATCGGCATCCGGTACACCAACCTCACCGTATCCGAAACGGACCTGAGAAAAGAAAAATGAAAAACAACGAAATGGATATGACCACCGGCCGAATCTGGCCGAAGATGCTTCAGTTCGTCGTCCCGCTGGCCCTGTCCAGCCTTTTGCAGCTGCTCTTCAACGCGGCGGACCTGATCGTCGTCGGCAATTACGCCGGCGCGACGGCCCTGGCCGCCGTGGGCACCACCGGCGCGCTGATCAACCTGATCATCAACATCTTTCTGGGCCTCAGCGTGGGCGCCAACGTGCTGGTCGCCAGGCAGTACGGCGCGGGGAACCACGGCGGGGTATCCCGGGCGGTCCATACCTCCATTTTCGCCGCGGGCGTCGGCGGCATCCTCTTTGCGGCGGTCGGCATCCTTCTGTGCCGGCCCCTGCTTCGGATGATGAACATCGAGGGCGAGGTGCTGGACAAGGCCGCGCTTTATATGCGCATCTATTTTGCGGGCCTTCCCGTCATCGGACTGTACAATTACGGCTCCGCCATCCTTCGCGCGGTGGGCGACACCCGGCGCCCTTTGATCTTCCTGTCCATCGCGGGCATCCTGAACGTGATGATGAACCTGTTCTTCGTCATCGTCCTCAAAATGGACGTGGACGGCGTGGCGCTTGCGACGGTGCTGAGCCAGTGCGTTTCCACCGCCCTGGTCCTTTTGACCCTTATCCGTTCCGACAACGCCTGCCGCCTGGACTTGAAGCGCCTGCGCCCGGACCGCTACAGCTTTTCGGAGCTCGTACGCATCGGCGTGCCGGCCGGCATCCAGGGCATGTGCTTTTCCCTTTCCAACGTCATCATCCAGTCCACGGTGAACTCCTTCGGCGATTACGCCACAGCCGGCAATGCCGCCTGCTCCAACATCGAGGGGTTCGTATACGTGACCATGAACGCCTTCCACCAGGCCTGCCTGGCCTTCGCGGGGCAGAACATGGGGGCCCGGAAATACGCCCGGATCGACCGCATCGTCCTTTCCGCCGTGGGGCTGCAGTTCCTGATCTCCTTTTCCGCCTGCATGCTGGTGTTTCTTTTCCGCCGGCCGCTCCTGGGCATCTACATCAAGGCCGGCGAGGAGGAGGCCATCCGCTTTGGCATGATCCGGATGCAGATCTATATGCGGGTCTATTTCATCTGCGGCATCATGGACATCATGTCCGGCATGCTGCGCGGCATGGGCTATTCCCTGGCTCCCACGCTGATCGTCCTGGTAGGCACGTGCCTTCTGCGCATCGTTTGGGTCTTTGCGGTCTTCCCCAATTTCAGGACGCTGGAATGCCTTTACCTGTCCTACCCCGTTTCCTGGTCCCTGACCGCACTGATCCAGATCGTTTTCTACCTGACCCGGCGTAAAAAGGCCTTTGAACGGAACGACCGCCTCTGGCAGACCGGCGCGGCCTGAGGCATTTGAACAGAGGACAGCGCGCATCGGGAACCGGTCCCGGTGCGCGCCGTCCTCTGTTTTTTTCTCTTTTATGAGCCGCGCGTTCTGATCCGTTTTTGCAACTGTTCAGCCGAGCCATCCTTCGACCAGTGCACAAGCGGTACGGTTGTGCAGAGAAAGACAGGCATCAAAAGAAGAGATGCCATGGCTCACTGCTGTTGAGATGAAACTCAGCACACGCAAATGTTCGGCACCCTTTTCAATCCGAAAGCATCCGAACACCTTTTCCTCGACTTACGCAGACCGGATTGCCTGTTCCGCGGCATTGTTGGTACAGGGAACACGCCACAGTTCTTCTATTCAGGCAGTCTATTCAGCTATTTCCTCAGTCAATACATGAATCTACACGTCTTTCTTTGCGGTGGACTCGTTCAGAACTTGAATCTCGGCAGCCCTTTCCTCCAGTATCTTCTCCCGTCCCATTCCGAACGCCTCCATCTTTTGCTTTGAATTCTCTTGACGGTAGTATTCGACGCTTTTCTCAAAACCCATTTTGGATTTATTGGTACCAATTATTCCATTTTATGATGCTTGACTGAACAGTTACTAATACTCATACTGTTCACTTTTTAGTGTAACAAAGAGATTTTTCACCGATAATTCAGTGAAAAATCGAGAATTCACTGAAAAAAGTGAAAAGTCGGTGAAAAAGTGCACTGGCCCACGGGCCGAATGAAAAAAGAAAAAGCCCCCGGAGCAGTTCCGCAAAGGGATCGTCTCGGCGACACCGAACGCCGCCGTTTCCCTTACTCTTCACCGTTTCCTTTCTCCTCGCGGCGCTTGACTTTTTTACCAATTCTGATAGTATTAAAATCATCAAATCGGCGCCCGGATCGGGCGGAATGGAGTGGAATCCAATGAAAATACTTCGCGTGATGCTTGCCTTCTTATTTGTTATATGTTTTTCCTGCTTCCTCGGGGGTGCCGCGTCAGCGGACGGGGAGCACGGCGCCGCGGTGCGGTCCGGCGCGTGCAGTGACACCGTAAACTGGGCGTTTTACGAGGACGACACGCTGATCATCAGCGGCACCGGCGACATGCCCGAATACACCCACACCTCGGAAGGCAACCCTCCCCCCTGGTTTCCGGTCTCTTCCGATATCAAAAGGGTAATCCTTGAGGAGGGTATCACTTCCCTCTCATCCTGGTCGCTGGGATATGTCAATTATTTTGAAGAGCTTTCCCTTCCGTCGACGCTGAGAACGATCGGTGATTTCGCGGTCATATCCAATTTCAGGCTGACCGAAATCACGATCCCCGAGGGTGTGGAGAGCATCGGAGACACTGCTTTCACCTATTGCTACAGCCTGGCTTCCGTCAGTCTGCCTTCTACGCTGACTGAGATCGGCGTACAGGCGTTTTTTTATGACCCGATGCTTGAAAACATCAACGTCGCCGAAAACAACCCGGTTTACTGCTCTAATGACGGCATCTTATACACCAAAGACCCATTGACCGCCGTTAAATGTCCCGATGCTAAAACAGGCGAATATACCGTCCTGGAAGGCACGGTCGAGATCGCGTCCGGCGCTTTTCTCGGATCTAAGCTGTCGATGATCCGGCTGCCGGATTCGTTAAATGTGATCGGCGACCACGCGTTCCAGGAGGCAAAACTCCTTGAGGCCGTCGATATGCCACGATCCCTTGAAAGCTTAGGCGAGTCTGCCTTTGCCTACTGTTTTACGCTGGAAAGCATCCGCGTTCCCGACGGCGTCATCGCCATCCGGGGATCCACTTTCAATGAATGCGAAAATCTGTCTTCCGTCACGCTGCCGGACACCGTTACGGCGGTGGAAGCATTTGCGTTCAGCAAATGCCGCTCACTGTGGCTGGACAGGCTGCCCCCGAACCTTGAAACGATAGAGATGTATGCCTTTGATTACTGCCCCATTGGTGACAGCATCGTGATACCCAAAACCGTGGTTTCAATTGAGGAGGGCGCTTTTAACAAGTGCGGCTTCTGCAGGTATATCCTGGAAGATGGCAACGTTGTTTTTGCGGCTGATTCCGAAGGTGTGCTGTATAAAGGCAACACCCTAGCCCTGTTTCCTCCCGGCAGGGAAGGCAGCTATACGGTGCCCGAAGGCGTCATTGCCCTTGGCTATAAGGCTTTCATCGGCTGCCGTATTGAAGAGATTCACCTGCCCTCCTCCCTGCAGGTCATTCTTCCCTTCTGTTTCCAGGATTGCGAACAGCTGACAAACGTCACACTTCCTTACGGAGTCTCGACCATCGGCAAATATGCTTTCGGCGAGTGCTCCTCTCTTACACGGATGGTGATCCCTGGCAGCGTCCGCACTGTAGCAGAGTTTCTTTTCTGCGATTGTGAAGCGTTGAAGGAAGTCGTCTTTGAGGAAGGCGTGCTGACCCTGAGTCCTTACCTGCTTAATCTTTCAGAAAACCTTGAGTCTGTGACCATTCCAGCGAGCGTGACCGTGATCGACGAGAATGCCCTGTCTACATCATGGCCGCCTTTCAAAGACCTTCATCTCATTGTCTCTCCGGCTTCCGAGGGGCATCGATTCGCCGTTTCGCATGGGCATCCATATGTGTTCGCCGGACAGGACGGCAGCGGGAGCTGTGGGGCAAGCCTTTCCTGGACATGCGATGAAAACCAGGCCGTGACCATTGCCGGAAGCGGCGACATGAGCGATTTTGACGAAAACGCCGCACCCTGGGGAACATGGGTGCGGCAGGCCGTCTTCGGCGACGGGATCACGTCTGTCGGCAGCAACGCGTTCCGGAACTGCACCCTGCTGACCGAGATTACTGTTCCTGACGAGGTCGTTTCCATCGGCAGCTTCGCTTTTTTCGGCTGTGCCGGGCTGAAGAGCGTGTTTATCCCCTCTGATGTTATGACAATCGGGACGGAGGCCTTTGAAGGATGCCCGAACCTCGTCATCACGGGATACACCGACTCGGCCGCCGAAACCTACGCCCTCAACCACGGCATTGAATTTATTCCCGTCCACATCACCGTGGATGGCGGCGTCTGCGGCAGCGGCGCCCAATGGATGCTTGACCACCTGGGCGTCCTCACGATCACCGGATCCGGAATGATCGACAGCCATCCCTGGAACACGCAGCTCGTCACACAGGCAGTGATCGAAGACGGAATCACCGGTGTTGGCGCGCACGCCTTTGAGGGCTGCTCATTCCTGCGCTTTGTATCCTTCGCCGACACTGTGGAAACCGTCGGCGACAGCGCCTTCAGAAACTGCCCGCTGTTACGCCAGATCTTGCTGCCGTGTGCCCTGGCGGAAATCGGAAACAATGCTTTTGAAGACTGTGTCGGCCTGATCGGTGTGCTGCTCCCGGATTCGGTCTCGTCCGTCGGCGGGGAAGCATTTGCCGGCTGCTCCGGCCTGAAAACGGCGCTCTTCATGAACGCGAACGCCGTCATCGGCACGGATGCGTTCGCCTATTGCCCCTCCCTGACCGTTTACGGATACGAAGGCTCTTTGGCACAGCAATCTGCTGAATCTGCGCAGGTCCCGTTCAGCGCGGTTTCAGCCGTTGAAGGGTGGGGGCTCTGCGGGGAGACCGTCCAATGGTGGAAAGATGAGGAGGGACGGTTGACCATCGCCGGCGTTGGCAGGATGGCGGACTACGTACGCTGGAACGAAGCTCCTTGGGGAACAGAGATCACCGAAATCCGTGTTCTTGACGGAATTACGCATATAGGCAAAAACGCATTTTACGGATGCGATATGATGGAGAGCGCGTTCCTCCCCGAAGGATTGTCGTCCATCGGCATTTCAGCCTTCCGCGAATGCCATGGACTGACCCGGATCGCTTTGCCCACCAGCCTGGTCTCGATCGGAGGAGGTGCGTTCTGCGATTGCGGTCTGGAAGAGATCACGCTTCCGGATGCACTTGAAACGATCGGGGAACGCGCGTTTGAAGGAAGCTTTTTCCCGTCCGTTATGATCCCCGCTGGTGTGACGGGCCTCGGTGAAGGGGCTTTTGATTACAGCGCAATAAAAACAATTTCCTTTACCGGTACATGTATCCCAGAGATCGGGGATCGCATGTTTGAATCCAGCAGCCTGGAAATCGCAGCCATCCCGCAGGGCGCCAGGCGCATCGGCGCGTACGCCTTCGGCTATTGCTATTCCCTGTCGGAGGTCACGGTCCCCGCGACCGTAACGGAAATCGACGAAACCGCTTTTTACGAATGCTATCTCTTCACGCTACGCGTGGAGCCAGGCAGCTATGCCCTGGCTTACGCCCTGGAGCACAATATCAAGTACGAACTGTACTGTCGTTTCACCGACGAAGAGATCCTGTCCCTTCCATCGGGACTGAAAACCATAGAGACCCAGGCGTTCGTTGGGCTGGACTGTGCCCGCGCCGTACGCATCCCCGCCGGAGTGGAATTCATCGCCCCGAATGCCTTCGACCTCGATACGGTATTGCTGGTGCCCGCGGGCAGCCCCTGGAAGCAGTGGGCAGAGGACAACGGGTTCGCCTGTATGGAGGAATAATTCGGCTGTCCGTTATCACGCGGGGGGCCGACGTCCCCGGTTTCATTCGGATCCAGGCCGCTTAATAGCGCCGAACCATAACAAACAACACATAAAAAGGAGAACAGCCCTAAGCGAAGCGAAACTCTGTCCCGAAAAAGAGCCCATCACCGAGGAACTGCTTGCGAATATGGACAAATGGTTCCGCGCGGCCAAATACCTGTCCGCGGGACAGCTTTACCTGCTGGAAACCCTCCTGCGCAAGCCCCTGCCCTGGATATGGTTAAGAAAAAGAACGTAGGCCACTGGGGCACAGTGCCAGGGCAGAACTTCGTCTTCCTGCATATGGACCGCTCCTTCAAGTGGTATGACCCGGACCTGATCCTGCTCTCCGTCCCGGGGCACGGCGGTAACCTTCTTTTGCCGCAAGTATATCCCACGCTTTTTCCCTGTTCTTTTTCAGTTCCCTCTCCACTGTCTTCCGCCATACAAACGTATATAGTGTTGTAAGTTTTCATGTCAGTTAAATTCTACAACAAAACAGAGCATTCCTCCACCTCCTTTGTGGTGAATGCTCCGTTTTGTTGTTCTTGCTGCAGCTGTTACTTGTGCAACAGTTCTTTTTTACCTATTCGCGCCGCACGTTTTAATGCGACAATGATCTGCTTCTGCGACGGAAGGCGGTCCCAGGGACGGTACCGGGAGGAATACTCCTCCAGCATCTTTTCCGCCGCGGGGACGTCCAGGAAGGGGATCAGTTCCAGGGCGTGCCTTTCGGCCGCGCGCAGCATCCACCTGGCCGACTGCTGGGGAAAATCCTTTTCCCTCGGCATAAGCAGCAGCTTTACCGCCCTTTCGGCCTCCATAGGGGAAGGGCCTGCGTCCCGGATCTCCTTCACGGTACGCTCAAGCCTTTCATCCAGGCGGTCGTGACAGGCGTCGTCCTTCAGGGAGTGCCCGAATCCGAACAGCCCGTCTGTGACGCGCTGCTTTTTTTCGCCTGCCTCCAGCTCCCTCGCGTAGTCCGCATAGGCCGCCTCCAGGCCCGCAAAAAGTTCTTCCATCCGTGTTCCTCCCCCGGCCGTCCCCATATCGGGCTTCCCTATTTCAGGCCGTCCTCTTCCTCTTTGACCTGTTTTTCCTCTTTGTCCTCCGCCATCCCCTTTTTCCACAGGATGACGGCGTATACCATCAATCCGACGCCGGCGATGACGAACAAAACCATGAACAGGATCATCACCCCGATCGTCATGGTGGTCTCGGGATCGTTCCGGCCCTGAAAAAGCTGCCAGGCCGTATATATAAGGTATCCTCCGACGATGCCCATCAGGCAGGACCTGGTTTTTTCACCGTTCAAGGGCCCCTTCCTCCTTTAAACGGCCCCCACGGCAGAAGCCGCGGGGGCATTGCGCTGTCCTTATGCCGGTTTTATTTGGTGCGCTTTTTGGACAGGATATCAAACACAACGGCGGCCAGGAGCACGAAGCCCTTGACGACGCGCTGGTAGTTCGCGTCCAGGCTGATCAGGCTCATGCCCAGGTTGATGACGCCGATCAGCGTGGCGCCGATGACCATGCCCAGCACGGTGCCTGCCCCGCCGCTGGCGGAAACGCCACCCACGACGCAGGCGGAGATGGCGTCCATCTCAAAGTTTTTGCCGACGTCGGCGTAGGCGGACTGGGACCTGGCCAGCACCGTAAAGGTGGCGACGGTGGTCAGCACAGCCATGTTCAGGTAAGCCAGGAACATCACCCGCCGGGTGTTGACGCCCGACAGGCGCGCGGCCTCGATGTTGCCGCCCAGCACGTAGAAGTGGCGGCCCACCGTCGTTTTGCCGGTGATAAAGCTGTAGATCAGGATGATGCCCGCGACCCACAAAAGCGTCGTCGGGATGCCGCCATCCATGGCCAGCTTCGTCATCACCAGGATGATGACCGTGCCGCTGATCCCGCCCTTGACCATGACGCCGCGCATGGTATCCGCTTCATATCCCTTGGACAGGCGGCTTTTGCGGTTCATCAGGAGGATCAGGATGACCGCCGCCGCGCAGATCAGGCCCATGGCGAAGCAGGGCACGTTCAGGACGCCCTTCTCGGTGGGGAGGATGCGGCCGTAGAACATGTTCTGGAATGCGGCGGGGAAAGGCGCCAGGGAACCGGTCTTGGAATTGGCGGACAGGATCGACGTACCCAGGCCGCGGAAAGCCAGGAAACCCGCCAGCGTGGCGATCCACGGGGGAATATGCACGTAAGCGATCAGGTATCCGAGGATGGCGCCGTAGACGATGCCGATCAAAAGCAGCAGCAGGATGGATACGCCCGTCCCCATGCCCTGGACGATCATGAACACGCCGCCGATGGCGCCCAATAGGCACACGAAGGCGCCGCAGCTCAGGTCGATGTTGCCGCCGGTCAGCATGCAGATCAGCATGCCGGCTCCGAGGATATAAACATATGCGTTCTGGTTGATCAGCTCGGTAAAGCTCGACGGGTTGAAAATGCTGCCGCCCGTCAGGATCAGGAAAAACAGGTACACAAGAACCAGGATGATGAGCATGGCGTTCTTTTTCAACGCTTCGATGATCGACTGCTTATCGACCGCTTTTTTGTCCGTTAACGTCTTGTCCATTGTTTCGTCCTCCTTCCTGCCTTACCGTTTCTGCCGTTTGGACATTACGTCGAACATAACGGCGATCAGAAGGACGATGCCCTTGACGACCTTCTGGTAGTTCGCGTCCACGCCGACGATCATCATGCCTTTGTTGATCACGCCCATGAGCAGCGCGCCGATGATCATGCCGGACACCTTGCCGGTACCGCCGTAAGCGGAAGCGCCGCCGATGAAGCAGGCGGCGATGGCGTCCATTTCATAGCCTTCGCCGTAGACAGGGTCGATGCCCTTGGCGCGGCCGGCGGTCAGGATGCCCGCAAGGCCGGCCAGCAGGCCGATGTTTGCGTAGGCGAACCAGTACACGTTCCGCGTTTTGACGCCGGAGAGCGCCGTGGCCTTTTCATTGCCGCCCACGGCGTACAGGTGGCGGCCGATGGCGGTCTTGTTGGTGATATACGCATATACGCCAAGCACCAGCGCGATCCACACCAGCACCATCGGGAAGCCGCGGTAACAGGCCAGTTGGAAACTGAACCACAGCGCCAGGGCCGAAATCAGGACGATCGTCACGATCTGGCTCGGGATGGACTGGGCGATGCCCAGCTTTTTCTGGACCAGGATCTTATGGACCCTTAACACGATGAAAACCACCGCGGCCACGATACCGATGCACAGGCAGGTCACATTGAACTTGGTCACGTAATTGGCGCCGATCAGCCCGGTAAGGAACGTGTTGTCCTTGGTGAAGGTACCGTTCAGTCCCGGGAAAATATCCCTGAGCACGTCCGGGATGAAGCTGGATTTGCCGCTGCCGAAAAGCTGCAGGAAGCTTTCGTTGGAGATATCCACGCGATAACCGTTGAGCACCACGTTGGAAAAGCCCCTGAAGGCGTACATGCCGGCCAGGGTCGCGATGAAAGCGGGCACCCGGATCTTGGCGATCCAGAAGCCCTGGAAAGCGCCGATGGCAAGGCCGATGGCGAGCATCACCAGAACAGTCACCAGCATGCCGGCTCCCCCGGCCATCATGGTGCAGCCCACGGCGGCGGTGAAGCATACGACGGAGCCCACGGACAGGTCGATGTTGCCGCCGGTCAGGATGCACATCAGCATGCCGGTCGCAAGCACGAACACATAGCCGTTTTCGGCGATCAGGCCCGTCAGGTTGCTGGGCAAAAGGATCAGCCCTTCCTTGCCCGGCCAGTTGGAAAAGACGATCGTCACAAGGACCAGCGCAATGGTCATGGTGTATTTCTGGAAAAACGCGCCGACCTTGTATTTCTCCATAAATTCGGAGATACGCTGCTTCAGGCCCGGGGACGGCATGGTCTTTTCGCTCATCCTCACGCACCCCTTCCCGATCTTAAAATGACTTGCATGATGTTCTCCTGTGTCGCATCCTTCGCGTTCATCTCCCCGACGATCCGGGCCTCGTTCATGATATAGATCCTGTCGCTCATGCCCAGGACCTCCGGAAGCTCGGACGATATCAGGACGACGCATTTCCCGGCGGCGGCCAGGTCGTTGATGATGCAGTAGATCTCGTATTTCGCGCCTACGTCGATGCCGCGGGTGGGCTCGTCCAATAGCAGGATGTCAGGCTCGGCGAACATCCATTTGGCAAGCAGCACCTTCTGCTGGTTGCCGCCGGAAAGGTTGCCTACCAGCTGCTCCACGGACGGGGTCTTGATCTTCAGTTTGCCCCTGTACTCCTCCGCCACGGCGTATTCCCTGTCCCCGTCGATCACGGTATGCTTCGATATGGCGCCCAGGTTGGCCAGGGAGGTGTTCACCTTGATGGACTGGGACAGCACCAGGCCGTTGCCCTTGCGGTCCTCCGTCACATAGGCGATCTTGTGTTTTATGGCGTCCGCCTCGCTTTTGCGCATCTTGACATGCTGGCCGTTCAGTTTCATTTCGCCGGAGAAATTTACCCCGTAGCTCTGGCCGAAAATGCTCATGGCCAGCTCCGTGCGCCCGGCGCCCATCAGGCCGTAAATGCCCACGACCTCGCCTTTGCGCACGTACATGGACACGTCGTCCACCACTTTTTTCTCCGGGTAGAGGGGATGGTGCACGGTCCAGTGGCTGATCTCCATTTCCACGTCGCCGATGGCCACGTTTTCCCGCTTGGGGAAGCGGTTGGTCATCTCGCGGCCCACCATGCCCTTGATGATCCTTTCCTCGCTCACCGGTTCCTTGCCGTGGTTGTCGATGGTCTCGATGGTGGAGCCGTCTCGGATGACGGTTATCTTGTCCGCCACATAGGACACCTCGTTCAGCTTGTGGGTGATGATGATCATGGTCATCCCCTGTTTTTTGAAGCTGAGCATCAGGTCCAGCAGCGCGCGGGAATCTTCTTCATTCAGGGAGGACGTGGGCTCGTCCAGGATCAAAAGTTTGGCCTGCTTCGCCAGCGCCTTGGCGATCTCCACCAATTGCTGTTTGCCGGTGCCGATGGTCTTCACCTGCACCTTGGAGCTTTCCTCCAGTCCCACCATCCTCAGATATTTGTCTGCCTCGGAATAGGTCTTGTTCCAGTTGATGGCGAATTTATGCCCGCACTCGTTGCCAAGATACATGTTTTCGCCGATGGTCATCTCCGGCACCAGGGCGAGCTCCTGGTGGATGATGACGATCCCGAGCTTTTCGGAATCCTTGATGGTCGAAAATTTGCACACCTGCCCATTGTAGATGATATCGCCCGTATAGCTTCCATACGGGTAAATGCCGCTCAGAACATTCATCAGGGTGGATTTCCCGGCGCCGTTCTCGCCGACCAGCGCGTGGATCTCGCCCTCTTCCACCTGCAGATTGACGTTGTCGAGCGCTTTCACACCCGGGAAAGTCTTTGTGATATTCTTCATTTCCAGCAGAATATTTGCCATGGCTTCCTCCATCTTTTCCGTCAGGCGGAAAAAAGGATATTTCTTGTTTTTCTCCGATACCCGCGCATGACGCCGGGACGAGTGCAGCGCTCGGGCCCGGCCGTTATGTCAGGGTTTTTTTGAAACAGTGCAGGCGGGTCGCCCCGCCTGCACTGTTTTATGGTTTACCGGATCTTACTGGATGTCTTCCAGGGTGTAGTAGCCGGAGTCGATCAGCAGTTCCTGATAGTTGTCGGCGCTGCCGAAGACGGGCACGCAAAGGAAGGAAGGAACGGTGATCACGTTGTTGTTGTAGGTCTCGGTGTCGTTGACGTCGACGGTCTCACCGTTGAGGATCTGGCCGACCATCTTGACGACCTGCGCGGCCAGGGTGCGGGTATCCTTGAACACGGACATGCTCTGCTTGCCTTCGATCATCTTCTTGACGTTGGACTTGTCGCAGTCCTGACCGGTGATGATGGGCCATTCGCCGTCATAGGCGTCTTCCAGAGCGTTGATGACGCCCAGTGCGGTGGAGTCGTTGGAGCACAGCCACACATCGATGTTGGAGCCGTCGGCATAGAAGGAAGCCAGGATGCTGCTGGCACGGGTCTGGGCGACTTCGGTCTTCCAGGTGGGAGTCGCAACGTCGGTGAAAGCGAGCTGACCGGACTTGATGACCAGCTTGCCGGCATCGATGTAGGGCTTCAGCACGTCGATGGCGCCGCTGTAGAAGTAGTTGGCGTTGTTGTCACCGGGATCGCCGGCGGTCACTTCCATGTAGAAGGGGCCTGCAGCATTGTCCAGGTCCAGCTTTTCCTTGATGTAGGTGCCCTGCACGGTGCCGACCATGTAGTTGTCGAAGGTGGCATAGTAGGAAACCGCGTCGGATTCCATCAGCAGGCGGTCATAAGCGATGACCGTGACGCCCTTTTCCTTGGCCAGATCCAGGGCGGAGCCCAGGGATGAGCCTTCAACGGCGGAGATGATGACCACCTTGCAGCCGCCGTTGATCATGTTGGTCACCTGGTTCAGCTGCTGCTGCACGTCGTTGGAAGCGAACTGCAGGTCGACTTCGTAGCCTGCGTCCTCGAGCATCTTCTTCATGTTTTCGCCGTCCTGGTTCCACCTCTGCAGGTCCTTGGTGGGCATGGACACGCCGACCTTTTCACCCGCGGCGCCGGCAATGCCGACCAGTCCGAGCGCCATGATTGCACACATGAGGATCGCGAGAAATTTCTTCATACGGGTACACTCCTTTGTATTTTTTTGTGTGGGTTTTAAAACCCACCAGTTGTCTGTATTTTATACCATCCCGTATTTGCTGTCAAGCGTTCAGATAATACAATAATGTATCAGCCGTTGCCGGCCCGTGCCCATATGTTGTCACCGCCCCGGTGCATAGACGCTGTCCTCCCTGAGCACCAGGTCCCGGATGTCGTCCCGCCGCGCCTCCGGGGCCCGGGCGGTCTCCACCGTCATCCCCGCGTCCATGGCAAGGAACAGTTGGGCTACCCGGACCGCACCCGCAAACTGCAGGTGGCTGTCGTCCCTCAGGCCCTCGGGATAGTTTCTGTTCCCCGCGGGAACGTGGCAGAACAGCCTCGCGGTGCCCTCCGGCCCTTCCTTTTCGAACATCGCCATGGTGGCCGCCTCCAGGTCCAGGCATTTGACGCCGCATTTGGACGCCAGGTCCCGCATGGCCGCGGGATAATCCCCGTGGGTGTACATAAGGCGGCCGTCGGGGCCGTAATGCCGCCGTGCAACGGGCGTTGCCAGCACCGCTTCCGCCCCCTGTCTGCGGGCC
The DNA here is from genome assembly GCA_017524725.1 of Clostridia bacterium. Lineage (GTDB taxonomy): Bacteria > Bacillota > Clostridia > Christensenellales > Aristaeellaceae > RUG756. The sequence goes on from JAFXUZ010000013.1 coordinate 34,502, forward strand.
GCGTCCAGGTACATGCCGAGATATTCGGGGAAGGTGACCCGGGGAGAGGTATACCTCAGGGGATCGCTTTTTTCGTCGTTGTGGCTGAAGGAGACGATCAGCCTGTCCCCCGGCCTTAAGCACAGTTCGATAAAGCCCAGGCGCTTTTCGGCGATGAAGCTTTTGCTGGACCTGCCGTTCACCGCGCAGTTCTCCACGTACACGTTTTCCGGGACCAGCTTTTTGAGCGCCTGTCCCCAGCCCGTCATCGGGCAGGACTCCTCCCCGTAGTCCGCCATGGTGGAATCTCCGCACAGGTACCAGGTAGGCACGCGCCTGTCCGGCCGCCAGTCGTCAAACCCGCCGATGACCTGCCTGAGCGTCACCGCCGCGGCCTCTTCGTCCGTCATGCGCTTCTGCCTGGGATGCCTGGTCTCCTGCGACGCGGGGGCGCCCCGGGTGCGCCATTCGCCATACCTTTCGGTGACCGGCCTTTTTTCGTCCCAGTCCAGAAAGCCCCGGGGGGATACGTGTTCGTCCATTTCGCATTCCAGGAACAGCGTCCTGGCAAAGGAGCGCCACGGCCTGCCCAGGTAGGCCTGCCCCTCGCCGCATTCCCCTGTCAGGACGCAGTTGTGGAACACCATGCCCCAGGGCTGTTTTTCCGGGGTGTTGGCCGCCGTATACATCCCGCCGCGGGCGTTCATGTAGAGGGTGCACCCCTCGAACCAGCAGCGATAGGGCCCGAAGATAAAATCCACGTCCCCGCGGATGAAGCAGTTTTCAAAATACTGGCGGGCCTGGGTGGGCGGGCAGTCCCCGCAGCTCTCCACGCACTGGGCGGTGCTTGCCCTGGGGAAGATCTCCTTTTCCACCTTGGGCATGGTGGGGCCGCAGAACAGGGTATCCTGGGCGGCGATCAGGCGGCAGTTGCGCCACACGCCCCTGTCCCCCGCCGCGTATACCGCCACGGCCTGGCCCACAACACTCCCGTCCCCGGCGTCGTTGCGGACGGTCAGGTTCTCCACCTCCACGTTGCGCCCGGTCACGATCATCGTAAAGGACAGGAAAGTCCCTTTTTCCTTCCCGTCCGGCCCCAGGTCCCTGGCACAGGCTGAATTGGTGATCACCGTCCGGTCCCGATCTTCGCCCACGATGCGGATATTGTCCTTGTTGACCACGACGCGCTCATGGTATTCGTCCATCCTGACCAGCAGGATGGTCGGGGCGCGCTCCGATGTGTCGACGGCGTCAACAGCCGCCTGGATGGATGTAAAGTCCCCGCTCCCGTCCCTGGCTATGATATACATATCCGTTATCCTCCCGGCAAAAGCCCCGATTTTTTCAGTTCCGCAGCGGCAGCCCCGGCGAAGGCTACGGCTCCCGCCAGCCGTGTGTGCGCGTCGTCCTCCCGGCCTGAGATAAAGCGCGGGAACACCCCTTCGGGAAGATGCATGTACAGCCGTTTGCTTTTTTCCTCCCCCATTTCCTCAACGATCCTGTGGCTTTCAAGGTACATATCGATCAGCGGCAGCCTGCGCGTCATGGCCAGGGTGCGGACCGCCTCGGGATAATCCCCGTGGGACTCCTCCAGCTTTCCCTGCCGCCAGGTCCTCAGGCAGACCGGTGTCAGGAGCACCGGGACCGCCCCGTGCATCAGGGCCGTGTCCGCAAAGATCGAAAGCGTATTGGTATACGAGGTCCAGGGATCGGTATGCCGCCATACGAGATCGCTTTCGTCGTTGTGGGCAAACTGGATCATCAGAAGGTCGTCCGGGGCGATCTGCGTCTCGATCTTCTGAAGCCTGCCCTCGTAAATAAAGGATTTGGAGCTCCTGCCGGCAAAAGAGCGGTTCTCCACCCGTACTCCGGGAAGAAAGCGTGCGAGCGCCTGCCCCCAGCCCGTCATCGGCGCGTCCCATACCGAATAACTCGCCGCCGTGGAATCCCCGCAGATATAGACAGTCATGTTCCCACCTCCGTCGATCATGTCATCCGGGTCACTCCCAGGGATAAGACCCGGTAAAGTAGCCCTCCAGGAACCTTTGGGCCAGGGAATCCGGGCGCACGTTCTCCCTCGCCTCTTTTTCACCGAACCACCGCCAGTCGTCCACCTCTTTGTTGGGGCGCACCCCGAGGCTGTCGGCCTGCGCTTCAAAATTGAGCATCAGCGTGTTGGACGGCGCAAAATAATGGCTGCGGTTGAACTTAAGTTTCAGGACCCCGAGGCCCAGTTCCTCCCGGATCTCCCTGCGGACCGCGCTCTCCGCGTCCTCGCCCCGGTTGATGTATCCCGCAGGCAGGATCCAGGTTTTCCGCCCGTACTGCCGGATCAGCAGGTATTGTTTCCTGTCCGGGGAAACCAGCACCATGCTCACCGCCGTGGAAAACACCGGGAAACGCCAGTCCCCGCATTTTTCGCAGAAGGGTACCTCTGTCTCCTCGTCGGGATGGTATTTCATCGTAAGCTTCGTCCCGCAGGCCATACAGTGCTTCATTTCGCTCATCGTTTTCCCTTTCCGGCTGCGATCACCGTTTTTCAGCGCACCTCGCCCCAGTCCATGTCCGGCCCGTAATAAAAGGACGGATACCCGGTCTGGTTGTAGCAGTTGTTCTGCCAGGCAATGGAGGAGCGGTACTGAAGGTCCTGCATCATGGTGAACAGCTTGTGGTCCGTCACCTCGGTATTCATGTAGATGCGGATAAAGCGGTCGTCCTCGGTGCGCAGGATCAGGTTTTCCCTGAAGTCCCCCAGCACGTCGGCCACAAGGCACGGGTTGCCCTTGGTATGGTTGTTGGTCAGCGTGCCCTCGGGGGCGAGCATCACGCCGTGCACGATGTCGTTGACCGCGCCCCTCTGCTTTTCCCCGTCGGCGTAATTGAAATCGATCACCTGGGTGGTCATGTCCGCCGCCCAGCGGATGCCCTGGTTGGTGCCGGGGGCTTTGATGCCCAGGTCCCGCCCTTTGCAGTCGAACACCCGCCCGTCGGCCCACACCTGCCAGCCGCGGACCTCCGGACAGATCTTCCCGATCATGCAGCGCCCAAGGTCACATTCCGCGTATTCACCGAAGAACACCTTCCCCGTGGCCGCGTCCCTGAGGGCCCAGCCGTAGGGAGCGTGCCGGGCGCCTTCGAACACGTTGAATATCTGGTAGCCCGGCCGGTCCGGGTCGATCTTGGCCACATGGAAGCTGTCCCCGTGGCCGAGCTTTGCGCGCCTTCCGTCCGGAAGACGGTCATAACTGGAGTACAGAAGGCTTCCGTCGTGGTCCAGCACCGCCGCGCCGTAGACCACCTCCTGCCTCCCGTCCCCGTCCACATCGGCAGTGGACAGGCTGTGGTTGCCCTGGCCGGCGAAGGTGCCGTACTCCCCGTCCCTTCCTTCCAGGCTGTGGGCCGCACAGTTGAAGGGATTGTCCATCACCGGATACCCGCTGTCCGCCTTCCATTCCAGCCTGAACCGTCCTTCAAAAAAGCTGTAGGCGGCCACCGCCGAGCGGGTGTAGTATCCCCGGCCCATGATCAGGTAAGGCCTCTCCCCGTCCAGGTAAGCCGCCCCTGCCAGAAACCTGTCCACCCGGTTGCATGGCTCGATGCGCCGCATGGCGTAATCGCCCCACATCAGCCCATCGTCGTCCCTGGGGAAGGGGAAGGGGATCGTTTCCATTTCCTCCCCCATGCCCGAAAACATGGTCAGGTACTCCGGGCCTTCGTAAATGAAGCCCTCGAAATTCCCAAGGTCGTTGCGGGGGCTGCGGGAAGGCGCGAAAACGCCGATAAAATAGTCGGTGATTTCGGCGGCGTCCTCCCGGGAAAGGGGATAAGCGTACTTTTCCTCCAGGCCGAAGCATGTTTCCGCTTTTTTCGGCCAGTGCCCCGCGATGACCTCCGGATGGGAGTGCCAGTTCATGAAGGTACGGATCATATGCTCCCGGTAATCTTCCGCGGAGCACACATAATCGTCATCGTGCGTCACGCCGCGTTTCACATCTTCTTCGGGCAGGGTGATGTACTTTTCCCACAGGACGGTCCCGTCGGGGGCATACCGCGTCATGCGGGTGCCCGGCGCGGTCTTGACCGCCATCTCGGCCTTGCCGTCCAGGTCAAAATCCATCACGATGAACTGGGTGTAATGGGCGCCGGCGCGGATGTTGGGGCCCATGTCCAGCCGCCACAAAAGCACGCCCTCCCGGGTAAAGCAGTCGATGAGGCACCTGCCGGTATATCCCTTCTGGCTGACGTCATGGGCGTTGGACGGATCCCACTTGAGGAAATACTCGTACTCCCCGTCGCCGTCCACGTCGCCGACGCTCATGTCGTTGGCGTGGTATTCGAATTTTTCTCCTGCGGGCGTTACGCCGCCCTCCGGGCGTTTCAGGGGGATCTCCAGGTAGTTTTTGCCGCTTTTCCAGGGCTTCACCGCTTCCGAAAGCTTATCCTGCTCCCCGGTCTCCGGGTCCATGGCCGCCACCCGGTAACTGTCCCCTGGGCCTCCCTCCGGATCCAGGTAATTGGTGCTGTCGGTCACAAGGGCGATCTTGCGGCCGTTCCGGTACACGCGGAACACCTTGCCCGTCAGGCCCCTCGCATTGTGCCCGCGCCATTCGGACCTGAGGAAACGCCAGCTCAGGAATACCCCGTCCGCCGTCATGCAGGCGGCCAGGCCCCGGCCGAGGCGCTCATAGCACGGGCGGAAGAACTTCTTCACCGGGCTCTGTGCCATGCCGGAGGAGGCGATCACCCTGCCTTCGCCGTCCAGGGCCTGGGCCCTGAAATAATGGGGAACATGGGTCGTTTTCGATATTTCGGCACTGAGGCCGTCCGTTTCCAGGAGAGGGATGTATTCCATCTCCTCCCGGGGCGAATCGGTCCACAGCAGGCGGTAGGAAACCGCTCCGGGAACGCCGTCCCAGGCAAGCGAGATCTTTTCCTCTTCGGCGCGTTCGATCCTGATATCCATATCGAAGGGCTCCTTTTTCCGTTTCGATTCTTTCCCGCCCTTCCGGGCGGCTATTCCCCTGCATTATAAAACGATATGGCTCCCCGCGGCAAGGGTTCACCCGCCCTGCGCAAAAAAACAGTCCGGCAGGCCGGGCCAGTTTCACCCGATGCGGAGACGAAAACAATTCCGGATATATCATAAAACAGCAGCATAAAGCATAATTTGCTCACAAAATCATATAAAAATGTAAAATCAGGTCTTGCTTTTTCCGATCAAATCAAATAGGATATAAGTACCTGGAAAAACAAAAAAATGATCAAGGGGGAAATCATTATGAATTACGCGGAAGAATCCTTACGTCTGCATGAGGAGTGGCAGGGGAAGATCGAGGTCGTTTCCCGTGTCCCGGTAAAGAATAAGGAGGACCTTTCCCTGGCATACACGCCCGGCGTCGCCCAGCCCTGCCTGGAGATCCAGAAGGATTACGACAAATCCTTCACCCTGACCCGCCGCCACAACATGGTCGCGGTCATCACCGACGGCACCGCCGTATTGGGCCTGGGCGATATCGGTCCCGAGGCCGGCATGCCGGTCATGGAGGGCAAATGTGCCCTGTTCAAGGCCTTCGGCGACGTGGACGCTTTCCCCATCTGCATCCGCTCCAAGGACGTGGACGAGATCGTCCGCACCGTTTACCTGATCTCCGGCTCCTTCGGCGGCATCAACCTGGAGGACATCGCCGCCCCCCGCTGCTTTGAGATCGAGCGCCGCCTGAAGGAGATCTGCGATATCCCCGTCTTCCACGACGACCAGCACGGCACCGCCGTGGTGGTGGGCGCCGCCCTGATCAACGCCCTGCGGGTGGTGAAGAAGGACATCGGCGAGGCGAAGGTCGTCATCAACGGCGCGGGCTCCGCCGGCATCGCCATCGGCAAGCACCTGATGAACCTGGGCGTGAAGCACCTGAAGATGGTGGACCGCTTCGGCATCCTCTGCGAGGGCGAAGACATGAACCCAGCCCAGGCGGAAATGGCGAAGATCACCAATCCCGAAAAATTCTCCGGCAAACTGGCCGACGCCATGAAGGGCGCCGACGCGTTCATCGGCGTCAGCGCGCCCCATATCGTTTCCAGGGAAATGGTCCAGTCCATGGCCCCCGGCGCCATCGTGTTCCCGATGGCCAACCCCGTTCCCGAGATCGAGCCGGACGAGGCCAAGGCCGCCGGAGCCGCCGTGGTCGGCACCGGCCGCAGCGACCATCCCAACCAGATCAACAACGTGATGTGCTTCCCCGGATTGTTCCGCGGCGCCCTGGACGTGCGCGCCAGGGACATCAACGAGGCCATGAAGCAGGCTGCCTCCTTCGCCCTGGCGGACCTGGTAGCCCCCGAAGAACTGACCGCCGATTACATCCTTCCCCTGGCCTTTGACAAGCGGATCGGCCCCGCAGTGTCCAAGGCAGTGGCCCAGGCGGCCCGTGACAGCGGCGTAGCCAGGCTGTAACTCCCCGCCCGACGGAGACCGAGAGGAGGAATAACATGAGCAAAAAGCCCAATCCGCAGAAACAGCCGCAGAAAAATGCGCTGACCTTCTTCAACCTGCCCTGGCCCATCTTCTGCCTCATCGCCATTGTTGTCTTCGGGGCCACGTACCTGGGCGTACTGCCGACGGGCATGACGGGCTGCTTCGTCTTCATGATCGTACTCGGCACCATCCTCGGCTGGATCGGCGACCACACCCCCATCATCAAAAGCTACCTTGGCGGCGGCGCCATCGTCTGCATCTTCGGTTCGGCGCTGCTGGTATATTTCAACCTGATCCCCAACGGCAAAATGGACCTGCCCCTCAAGAGCGGCTACAACCTGCTCGGCGGCATCAATACATTCTTCAAGGGCGACGGCGCATTCCTTGACTGGTACATCGCCGCGCTGATTACCGGCTCCATCCTGGGCATGAACCGCAAGCTGCTGGTCAAGGCGGCCGCCCGGTATTTCCCGGCCATCTTCGGCGGCCTGATCCTGGCCTTCGCCCTGTGCATGGGCGTGGCGGCCATCATGGGCTACCCGGTCATGAACGCCCTACTCCTCATCGCCCTGCCCATCATGGGCGGCGGCATGGGCGCCGGCGCCACCCCGCTTTCCAAGATCTTTGACACCGCCTCTTCCATGAGCGCGGATACGGCGCTGTCCATCATGACGCCCGCCGTGGCCATCGGCAACGCCATCTCCATCGTGCTGGCCGGCGTGCTGGTCAAGGTTCTCTCCGGCGACAAATTCAACGGCCACGGCATGCTGATGAAGGCCGGCCACATGGACCCCAAGGAACTGGAGATCAGCCCCGAGATGCAGCAGAAGCGCGACCACATCCAGGTGAAAAACCTGGGCATCGGCCTTTTGACCTCCGGCGGATTCTTCGTCTTCGGCTTCATCCTCGCCGGCATCTGGAAAGCCCTGGTCCCCAGCATCACCATCCACGCCTACGCCTGGATGATCATCACCGTAGCTGTCTGCAAGATCACCAACATCGTTCCGGAAAGCATCGAGGTCGCCTGCTATCAGTGGTTCCAGTTCGTCATGAAGAACCTGACCACCATGCTGCTGGTGGGCATCGGCATCTGCTACCTGGACATCAACACGGTGGTCTCCAGTTTCTCCATCACCTACCTCCTTTTGTGCCTGGCCACCTGTGTCGGCGCCTTCGTCGGCGCAGCCTTTATCGGCAAGCTGGTGGGCTTCTATCCCTTTGAAGCCGGCATCACCGCGGGCCTGTGCATGTCCAACATGGGCGGCACCGGCGACGTGGCGGTGCTCTCCTCCGCCGACAGGATGGAACTGATGCCCTTCGCGCAGATCTCCTCCCGCCTGGGCGGCGCGGTCATTTTGCTGCTGGCCAGTCTGATGCTGTCGGTCCTTGCCCAGTACATCGTCACCGCAAACCCCGAGGTGGTCGAGGAAGCCGTCCCGCAGGCCCTCAACGTGGTCCGCTACGGCATGTCCGCCATGGGCCTCGGCTGACAGACGCAACCCTTGACACGCTGTGCGGCGGGGACTGAAAACGTCCCCGCCGCAATGCGCGCCTGTGTCAAAAATGAAAGGGGCATACTCACGATGAAAAAGAACATGGACATGAACCGCCGTGATTTCCTGCGCATGGCAGGCAAGGTCTCCCTCGGGGCCGCGGCGCTGGGCAGCATCCCCGTTTCCCTGGGCAGGGCGGAGGAAGCCCCCGCCGCGCCCCTCTGGCCCTGGAAGTATGTGCCGATGGACAAGGACGCCCTGCTGAAGCACTGCTACGAGATGTTCTATCAGTACGGCGGATGCGGCGCCGGGTGCTTCGGCGGCATCGTCGACATCTTCAGCGAGGTCACGGGATATCCCTACAACCAGCTCATCCCGGGCAAAGCCTTCGGACTGATGGCGGGCGGCTACGGCGCGGGCACCCTCTGCGGCTCCCTTGCCGGCGCCCTCACCTTTGTGGGCCTGGTCTGCCAGCCCGCCGACGCCAACACCGTCCGCAACGAGCTGTTCGACTGGTACCGCGGCCACTCTTTCCCCCAGTACCAGCCCGAATATGAATCCATCACCACCGTGGCCGCTTCCGTCAACTGCGCGGATTCCGTGGGCAAATACATGGCCGCCACCGGCTACAAGATGGCCGACCCGGAGCGGAAAGCCCGCTGCGCCGCCGTCACCGCCGAGGTGGCCGTCAAGACCATCACGCTCCTCAACGTCCTGTACGGCTATGAGGAACCGGAACCCGCGGAGGAGAAGCCCGAAGCGGAAGAAGCGCTTGGCCCGAACGAGTACATCGGCGTGGGCGTCAGCGAGATCGGCGGCGAGATCAAAGTGAAGGTCACCATGGACGGGGATAAGATCGCAAAGATCGAAGTGCTCAGCCATAACGAGACCGCCGGCATCAGCGATCCCGCGTTCGCGGCCCTGCCCGACGCCATCATCGCGGCCAATTCCACCCAGGTCGACACCGTGACCAACGCCACCAGGACCTCCGAAGCGCTGATCGCCGCCGTGAACGACGCGCTGTCCAAAGTCGGCAAATGACCCAATCCGCCCCGAAGGGGCGTACAGCGTTCCCGGCCTTCCCTTTTTCGGGGAGGCCGGTCTTTTCATGCCGGGGGCGCTTTCGCCCCGGAGATGAGCGCGGAAGGCGGCAATGCGCCCACAACGAAAAACGCGGAAGCCTTACACTTCCGCGCCGATATCGTCCAGGTATTTTCTTACGTTCAGGGAGGCCGCGTAAACGGCGTTCTTTTTTTCGCCTTCGGCCGCCAGGCTTTCCCGCGCTTCCCTCAGCGAAAGGCCGGACAGCATTTTTTCAAGGATCCGCGCTTCCATGGACGCATTGCCCGGGGCCGGAGCTTCCGCCGCGGGGCAGGCGCGCAGGTCCATCACCACGCAGTATTCGCCCTTTTCGCTTTTTTCATTGGCTGAAAGCTCCGCAAGCACCGCGGAGGGCGTGCCCCGCAGGGTGGCCTCGTGCAGCTTGGTCAGGTCGCAGCTGACCGAAAGCATGGCCTCCGGCAGCGTTTTTTCCACCGCTGCCACCAGGTCCCTGATCCTGTAGGGGCTTTCGTGGACCACCGCCCCGCGGTGATGCCCCCGCATGGACAAAAGCTTTTCCTCCAGGTCCTTCTTCTCCCGGGGAAGGAAGCCGAAGAAGGTGAACTCCCGCATATCAAACCCGCTGACCGACACCGCCGCGGCCATGGCCGACGGGCCTGCCACCGCGTACACCTTTATTCCCCTTTCGGCGCAGGCTTTCACAAGGTACGTTCCCGGGTCGGATACCGCGGGTGTCCCCGCGTCGGTCACCAGGGCGCAGTCGATCCCCTCCGAAATCATCCTTTCGCAGATCCGGGGGCCCATGTTCTCCTCGTTGTGCTGATGACAGCTGACGAGAGGCGTATGGATATCGAAATGGTTCAACAGCTTCAGTGTCACCCGGGTATCCTCGGCGGCGATCAGGCCCACGTTTTTCAGCGTTTCCACCGCCCGGGGACTCATGTCCCCCAGGTTGCCGATGGGCGTCGCCACCACATACAAGGCGCTCATAATTACTTCTCCATGCCATAAAAGGTCAGGCCCGCGTCACGCAGGCCTCCCGCGTTCAGAAAGGGCCTTTTTCAAATACCCTCAGCACGGCCGAGTGGCTGCGGGGGTTTGTTTGGATCTCCTCCGGCGACGGCTTGACCGCGCCGCCCCCCAGCGCTTTTCCCAGGGGCTTTTTGCCGCAGACGCAGACCGGCGCTTTGGGCGGGCAGGTGCAGGGGTTCTGCATTTTCCTGAAGGCCTGCTTTACGGCCCGGTCCTCGATGGAATGGAAGGTCAGAACGCACAGCCGCCCGCCGGGCCGGAGCAGGCTGACCCAGTCGTTCAGCGCTTTTTCCAGCGGCGCGATCTCGTCGTTGACGGCGATACGCACGGCCTGGAAGGTCCTGCGGGCGCTGTGGCCCTCTTCTTTTCGCCTGACTGCCTTCGGTATGGCCGCGTCCACCACCCCGACCAGGTCAAAGGTGGTCTCAAGGGGTTTCTCCCGGCGTTTTTCCACCAGGATATGCGCGATGCGCGCCGCCCATTTTTCGTCGGCGTATTCGTACAGCGCCCTGGCAAATTCCTTTTCATCCACCGTATTCAGCCACTCGGCCGCGGTCATGCCCGAGGTCGGGTCCATGCGCATATCCAGCGGCGCGTCCTCGTGGAAGCTGAAGCCCCTTTCCGGGGTATCGATCTGGTGACTGGAGACCCCCAGATCCAACAGGCCCCCGTCCAGCAGGATCCCCTCCGGCAGCAGGGCCCTTACGTCGTGAAAATTGCCGTGGATCGCGTGGAAACCGGGATATCCCTTCAGCCTTTCCGACGCCGCCTCAAGGGCGGCAGGATCCCGGTCGATGCCGTACAGCGTCCCCCCGCCCATTTTTTCGAGGATCAGGGCGCTGTGGCCGCCGCCGCCCAGGGTGCCGTCGGCAAATACGCCTCCCGGACCGGGGCGGAGGTATTCGATGATCTCCCGGGGCATCACCGGTTCATGATGGAATGCCATTTTTCCCTCCGTGATCCTGTGATATCCTGTTCCCCTGTCCTTTGGGGACAGGGGAACAGATCATTCGGTCCCGGCAGCGGCCGCAGGTCACCAGGCACCCGTTCTGCCTGCCGGTATCCCTTGTTCGGCTTTACGCTTCCAGTTCGCTCAATTGCTTTTCCAGGGCCGCAAGCATCTGCCTGTTGGTCTCGATCTTCTGCTTTTCGGCTTCCACCAGGGCCGCCGGCGCTTTGGAAACGAAGCCGGCGTTGTTCAGTTTGCCCTCGCCCCGTTTGATCTCGCCTTCAAGCCGTTCTTTTTCCTTCGTCAGGCGCTTACGTTCGGCCATGAGGTCCACCAGCTCGCCCAGGGGGATAAAGAACTCGCCCGCCGCGGTCACGGCGCCCACGGTCTTTTCGCCGGGTTTTTCGCTGTCGCCCAGCAGGATCTCCTCGGTGACGGCTGCCAGGCGCTTAAAGGCGCTTTCCTCGCTCATGAGCGTTTCGGCCCAGCCCTCGGCGGGGCGGACCATCAGCCTCGCCCGATGCCCTGCCTGCACGTTCATGCTGCTCCTCAGGTTCCGGATGGCGCGCACCATGTCCATAACGCCCTCCATCCTGGCACATGCCTCAGGGAATTCCAGGCTCGGGTCGGCCTCCGGCCACGCGGACAGCATGCAGCTGCTCTTTTCCTGCCCGGGCAGGTAAGAGAACACCTCTTCGGTCACGAAGGGCATCAGCGGATGCAGAAGACGAAGGAGACCGGAGAGCACCGTGAGCAGCACCGCCCGGGCGTTGTCCTTTTTCTTTTCGTCGTCTCCCAAAAGGGCGCTCTTCGTCAGTTCGATATACCAGTCACAGAATTCGCTCCACGCGAAGTCGTAGATCTTCTGGGCAGCCAGGCCGTAGTCGGCCGCGTCAAAGTTTTCGGTCACCTGGCGCACCGTTTCGGTGTACCGGGTCAGGATCCACTTGTCCTCCGCCGTAAGCATGGCGCGGTCCAGTTCCGGCGCGGTTTCGCCCATGTTCATCAGCACGAAGCGGCTGGCGTTCCACACCTTGTTGGCAAAGTTCCGGGCCATCTCCACCTTCTCGGTGGAATAGCGGGTATCGTTCCCGGGGCTGATGCCCATCACCAGGGAGAAGCGCAGCGCGTCGGCGCCGTAGTTGTCGATGATCTCCAGGGGATCGATGCCGTTGCCCAGGGATTTGGACATCTTCCTGCCCAGGGAATCCCTCACCAGACCGTGGATCACCACGGTGTCAAAGGGTACCTGCCCCATCTGCTCCAGGCCCGAGAAGATCATCCTCGCCACCCAGAAAAAGATGATGTCGTAGCCCGTCACCAGGGTGCTGGTGGGATAGAAGTATTTCAGGTCCTCGGTCTCCTCCGGCCAGCCCAGGGTGGAGAAGGGCCACAGGGCGCTGGAGAACCAGGTGTCCAGCACGTCCTCGTCCTGGCGGATGTTTTTGCTTTGGCACTTTCCGCACTCGCAGACATCCTCGCGGCTGACAGTGATCTCTCCGCAGTCGTCGCAGTACCAGGCGGGAATGCGGTGGCCCCACCACAGGTGGCGGCTTATGCACCAGTCGCGGATATTTTCCATCCAGTTCAGGTAGTTGCGGGTGAACCTTTCGGGCACAAAACGGGTCTCGCCCTTCTTCACCGCCTCGATGGCCGGCTCCGCCAGGGGGGCCATTTTGACGAACCACTGGCTGGCGATCATCGGCTCGATGTTGGTGTGGCAGCGGTAGCAGGTGCCCACCTCGTGCTTCAGGTCCTCGACGGATTTCAGGTATCCGCCCTCCTCCAGGTCCTTCACGATGGCTTTCCGGCATTCCCCGGTGGTCATATGGGCATACCTGCCGGTGTCCATCACCCGCGCCTCGCCCACGGCGGCCTTGCCGGAAGCGAAGAGCTCGTCGTTTTCGGCTTTTTCTTCAGCCCCGGTCATCCTGCCGTCATAGGTGAAGACGCGGACGATCTCAAGTCCGTGCCTCTGGCCCACTTCGTAGTCGTTGGGGTCGTGGGCCGGGGTGATCTTCACGACGCCGGTTCCCTTGGTCATGTCGGCGTGCTCGTCGCAGACGATGGGGATCTCCCTGCCCACCAGGGGAAGGACCACATGGCAGCCGTGCAGGTGCTTATAGCGCTCATCATCGGGATTGATCGCCACCGCGGTGTCGCCCAGCATGGTCTCGGGGCGGGTGGTGGCCAGCTCCAGCATTTCACCGGTCTCCTTCACCGGGTAAAGCAGGTGCCAGAAATGTCCGTCCTGCTCGGTATACTCCACCTCGATATCGGAGAGGGACGAACCGCAGTACGGGCACCAGTTCACCAGGCGCGCGCCGCGGTAGATCAGCTTCTTTTCGTACAGGCGGCAGAACACCTCACGCACCGCCCGGGAACAGCCCTCGTCCATGGTGAAGCGCTCCCGCGTCCAGTCGCAGGAGGCGCCCAGGCGGCGCAGCTGGCGGGTGATACGTCCGCCGTACTCTTCCTTCCAGGCCCAGGCGCGCTTCAGGAAGCCCTCGCGTCCCAGCGTTTCCTTGCTGAGCCCCTCGGAGCGGATCTGGTCCACCACTCTGGCCTCGGTGGCGATGGCGGCATGGTCGGTGCCGGGCAGCCACAGGGTGGGATCACCCTTCATGCGGTGGAAACGCACCAGGGAATCCTGCAGCGCGCAGTCCATCGCGTGGCCCATGTGCAACTGCCCCGTCACGTTGGGGGGCGGCATCATGATGGTGAAGGGCTTTTTCCCCTCCTCTCGGTGGGCGGTGAAAGCGCCGGAAGACTCCCAGCGCTCATAGGTATCCTTTTCGATCTTCGCGGGATCGTAGGCCTTGGCCATTTCGAAGGCCGTCTGTTTTTCCGTCATATTTTCCCTCCGTCAGATAAAAAAAGGAACGCTCCATCCCAAAGGACGGATCGTTCCGTGGTACCACCTTTATTCACGGTCCCTGCGGGGACCGCCTCATCGGCGTTTATCGCTCGCCGGCGGGCAGACTACTCCGTTCACCTGCCGCCCTCCGGGACGACCTTCCCCGCGCCCTTCCCGGACAGCCTTTCAGCCGGTGAGCCATCCTCTCTTTCAGGGGGATGCGCAGGTACTCCTTCCCATCACAGGGCCTGTTTGCATTTACATGCCGCCAGTGGCGGCCGGATCATCTCAGGCTTCCTTCTTTTCTTTTTCCATGTCGATGATCTGCTTGCCGTCATAGTATCCGCAATGCTTGCAGACACGATGGGCCAGCTTCAGCTGATGGCACTGTTTGCACTCCACCAGGGTGGGGGCGTTCAGTTTCCAGTTGGCACGACGGCTGCGTCCACGCGCTTTCGATACTTTCTCCTTAGGCAGAGCCATGATTACACCTCCTGATCCTTTGTCAGCAATTGCTGCAATGCCGAAAAAGGATGCTGGTCGGGCAATTCCTTCTGGCAAGCATGCGTAGGATGATCTTCCCGCAGGGCCTTCATCGCGTCGCATGGCGGATCGCAAAGGAGCCGCATGGGCAATTCCAGCACCGCGAGGGTCAACGCCAGATGAGACAGCTCCACCCTGGAGCCCTCAAAGGCAAGGCGTTCTTCTTCAAGCCCCTGCGCGCCATCCGTATCCTTTGCACGTTCCGCCAGGGCTTCCCGGCGGTCCATGTGGCGGAAAGATTCGTCGAATTCCACCCGGATGGGCAGGGCGACCGGAGCAAGGCACGCCGCGCATCTGCCGCGGGCCGTCGTTTCCAGCGTCCCCCTCAGGCGCAGCGCCTTTCCCTCCAGACTGTAAAATCCGCTCATCAGGACGCCTTCAAAGGTGACCGTGTCACCGAAGATCTCCTGCGGAGGGATCTCATCCCGATGGAGAAAGGGAAATTCCTCCCCTTCTGACTTAATGGCCATGGAAACATCCAGCAGCAAAAAGCATCACTCCATTCGAGACCTAAAATATTATAATGGTCCGCGTCACGATTGTCAACCGTTAAAAACAAATTTTGAAACGGTACGGGACACGAAAAGCGACCGGAAAACGCCCGGAAGCGCCCCTTCTTCGTCCTCAGTCCCGAAGCTCCGAAAGCAGCATGCGCACCTCATCCAGGCTCTGGGCGGCGTTGATCCGTGTACGCAGCTTCGCAGCGCCCCGGCGGAAAGCGATATACCAGGAAAAATGCTTTCGCATCTCGAGCACCGCCCTGTGTTCGCCCTTCCATTCGGCCATTTCCTCCGCCTGCCGAAGGGCCGTAGCCATCACCTCGGCGTAGGAGGGCCTTTGGTACTCTTCGCCCCGGAGATACGCATGGATCTCCTCGAATATCCATGGGTTTCCCAGGGCGGCCCGGCCCACGGCCAGGGAATCGCAGCCCGTCACATCCAGCATGTCCAGGGCGCTTTTCCCGCTGTCGATATCCCCGTTGGCGCACACGGGGATGTTCACGGATGCCTTGACCCGGCCGATCATCTCCCTGTCCGCCTTCCCGGAATAAAACTGGTCCCTTGTCCGCCCGTGCACCGTGATGCCGGAAGCGCCGGCCTCCTCGACCGCCCTGGCCACATCCAGCACCGTCACGCTGTCCCCGCTCCATCCCAGGCGCATTTTTACCGTCACCGGAAGCATCGTGTTTTTGACCGCCGCCTCCACGATCCGCCCGCACAGGTCGGGATCCCTCATCAGGGCGCTGCCGTTGCCGCCGCCCGTCACCTTGTGGGCAGGGCAGCCCATGTTGATATCGATCCCGGCGAACAGCTTCAGTTGTGTCAGCACGTCCGCGGCCATGGCGAACCACTTCGGTTCCCTTCCGAAGATCTGCGCCGTCACCGCTCCCTCCCCGGGCAGGATCTTCAAAAGGCTGCCGTAGGCTTCCAGGGCCTTCGGGGCGGTCATATATCCCTGGGCGCTGATCATCTCGGTGGTGGCGCCGTCGCAGCCGTGCTCAAAGCACAGCCTCCTGAAAACGCAGTCGGTGATCCCGGCCATCGGGGCAAGATAGACCGGTACGTCCCTGCCGCTCACCTTATCACCTCCCTCTGGTTCAGGTCCCGGATGATCCACTGCCCGTCCTCGCGGATCAGGACGGCGTCGTACCGGATGGTTTCCCAGGCCGGCGGCGAAGCCGTCAGCCCCATCTCCAGCCCCTGGGTGCGCAGGGAGGCTTTGATCCTTCCGTCGATGCCCACCACCCTTTCCACAAAGGTGGCGGCGGCAGTGTCGTCCCACGGCCAGCACCAGACGTATTCCAGGCTCAGCCGGTGGTCGATGCCGGTGATGTCATAATAGTTGGTGTACACCGATCCCTCTTCCCCTGTCACCCGCAGCATGTCGTCCTGGGCAAGGCAGACGGGGGAAAAATAGCTCTTAAGCATCTCCGGATCCGCCCCCATCATGATGACCTGGGTCCGACGGGCCATGCCGTCCTTCAGGATCACATAGATATTGGCCGCGTTCATGGAGAAATAAAAAGCCATCACAAAGATACCCAGCACCGCCACCGCCACCAGGAGCCGGGTGGCCGCGAACCAGGTCAGCCTGCGAAAATACTTCATTTCATCCCCCTCCGCCGGTCGTGTACACATACAACGTCCCCGGGGATCCGATCGATCCCCGCGGAAGACCATCATATCACATTTTTCCCTTATTGGCTACCTTCCTCCCGCCCCTTCGGTCATCCCATCCCGTCCGGGCAGTAGCACGGTCACGCATCCGTGCCGGGCGTCCGTCGCCCGCTTTTTCCCTTTATATGTTCCATTGGAACCTTTTCAGGTCCACGCAGCCGTTTTCCTTAAAGCCGACCCCTTCCGCTTCCAGCAGCCGTCTTTGATCCGTGAATCCGGGGGCGGTCCTTCCCTCATGATTGACCACCCGGTGGCAGGGATAGCTGCCGTAGCATTCTGCCATACTCAGGATCCTGCCGACAAGCCTTGCGTTTTTATCCCTGCCGGTGAGTCTCGCGATCTGTCCGTAGGTCGCGACGCGTCCCTGCGGGATCTCCTCCACCGCGGACAGGATCTCGTACGCCAGGTCCTCGTTCAGTATATTTTTCAAAACGACGGAGTGTACCGGATGACCATGGAATTTGAAGAAGAGGACCGGGACGAGATGGTCCTGCGGGTCATTTCCTTCGGCCCGACGGTCAGGGTGCTGTCCCCGCCCGATATCCGGGACAGCGTGATCAGGAAGATAAAAGAACAGCTGCGGGCCTGGAAGATCATCGAGAAGCAGTTCCTCCTCCCCTACGGGAACCGTATCTACCCCAAGCGGATCCGCGAAAAATACGACCTTTCCGGCCTCCCCGTCACCGTCGAGATCGGTGAAGTGATCGCCCTGATCATGGAACTGATATGACCCCTGTGACGGTACGGGCCGCGGCGGATGGGCTCCGCCGCGGCCCGTATTCCTATATAATCCCCGGCCGTATTTGAAGGTACAGAAACAGCATCCCGGCGTATTTGATCAGAAAAAGCAGTTTTTCTTCACGCGGCAGCTGTTTCCCGGCGTCCCGGTATGCCGGTAACGCCGCGCGTCCGGGCGTTACCGCTTGTTCCTTTCCAGGTCCAAAGTCCTTCCGCGCACCGTGAATACCAGCACCTCCTGGACCACCGTGCCGTCATTGTACAGCGCTTTCAGAAGCTCCCCGCGGGCCCCGGTCCAGTCAAGGAAGGCCGACACGGCTTCCTTGGCCTTCGCGGGGGTGGAAGAGCGCAGGGCGGCGGTCTCGGTGGTCAGGGCGGCCTCCCACAGCCGGCGGACCCAGGAAAAGTCCTCCTCGCCGGGGGACGCGGCGTCCGGGATATAGCCGATGTAGCCGTGGTCGGCGCACAGGGTCTCGGTCAGGGTGAACCCGGCGCTGTTTTTCCGCCTGGTCCGGACGCATTCGGCGGGCATGGTCCCGGACGTCTTCAGGGTGGGAGCGGTCCCCCGCACGCTGTCCCTCCGTGCCTGGGGAGCGGTATGGAGGGCGTAGCACAGGTCGATGCAGCGGTCCCGCAGTTCGTCAAGGATCATTTCACCGGCAACAGCCGCGCCGAAGGCGTCGGTGAGCATTTTTTCATACAGGTCCAGCTGGGCGTAGAACAGCGTCCGGTCCTTTTCGGCGAGCTGCGCCGCGCCCGGATATTTGGCTGCCACGTCAGCGTACAGGCCGTTCACCGCCGCCGTCCATACAGTCCTGGCCTCCGCGGCGCCAAGCCCCCTTACCTTTTGTTCCACCGCCAGGTGGGTATTGCAGAAGGTGCATTCGTATATGCCTCCCTCGCTGCCGCAGGCGGTCAGCACCCGGCGGCATATCGAGACCGGCGCGGGGGTGGGGGTCCTGGGCGGATAAGTCGGGCCTTTGTCGATCACATCGATCCTTAGCCCGTTCGACCAGACGGTATCATATTCCTGGGTACCAAACATGCTGAAAAGAAGCACTTCGGCATAGGCGTTGTTTGAGAAAACTTTGTTCTCCACGTCGATCTGGCGGACGTCATAGTCATATTCGAACACCAGCGACTCTCCGGGATCGATGGTGAATTCCGCGATTTTCACCGGGTCTTCCAGGGACGACACATTGTCCCACAAAACCCCCGTGACAGGATATTTGTATCCGTTATGGACGGTGAGCCTGAACTTCACCGTTTCGCCGAGCACATAGCCTTTGGGATCATCGGACTGGCTGATCTCCTCCTTCAGGATCGTCATTTCTTCTTCCACGGGTATCCTCACAGGACCGGACTCGCCCGAAACATGCGCATCCCCGCCCGTGAACGCCGGATCGATGATAAATCCGTCGAACGATCCGGTATCCGTCACCAGCCCGTCCTTTACATCATCTTCTTTGATGACGTAGGTAAAGTGGAAGGTGTATTCGGCGCCGCTCTCCAGATCAAGGCTGCCGACGATGGTGAATTGTTCATTGACGATGTCATAGACCGTGCCCGTAACCTTGAAATCCAGGTTATTGCGGACGGTGATCGCGTAGTTGACCGGGTCACCCACCCGGAAGGCGGCCTGCCCCTCGGGAGGCGCGGTCTCGACTTCCTTGGTCACCTCGACGGCCGTCGGAAGCAGCATGCTCCTGACTTTGGACGCCGCGGACAGGTCGTATTTTAAATTCGCCGTACAAAGCCTGCCGCTGTAAGCGCCGTAGGCTGCGGCCACAAAGGTGAACCCGGATTCCGGCTGCCCGTCATAATGGAAATCGAAGGGCAGGACCTCGCCGACAGCAAGGATATTGGCCTGATCGTCGATCAGCCGCGCCATATGGAAACTGCCGTCCTCCGCCTGCAATTGGACGTCCAGGCTGATGTTTGTCAGGTCCTCCTCGCCCGTATTTTCGATCTTAAGGCTGATGACGTCCTCCCCTTCCGGGCCGTCTTCGCCCGTCAGGGTGATGGCGCATTTCGCTTTCTTTCCCTCGGGGACCGGGGACGGCGGGGCGCTCGCTTCGCCGCCGCCCGGGGGAACGGTTTCCTCCTCGGCCGCGCCGCACAGCGTGCAGATGCGCCGCATCAGCCCGCTCTGGCCCGCCGCTGCCTCCCTGACGGTCTGCCACGGACCGAAAACGTGGGCTTCGGGGTCCGCCGGGACGGCCCGGGTATGGACCAGTCCGCACACGGAGCACCTGCGGGTCTCTTCCCCCGCGGCGGAACAGGTCGGAGCTTTTGTCACCTTCCACGGGCCGTAGGAATGGTTCGCCTTGGGAATGGTCTCCCGCTGCGTCTGGCCGCAGTTCCGGCACGTCCTTACGCGCGTGCCGGTCTCCTTGCAGGTGGCTGCTTTCTCCGTCTGCCAGGAGGACCACTGATGGGTCGTGTAGATACCGGTCGGAGTCAGGCATTCGTCCCGTGAAGCCGCCAGCGCCGCCGTATCCGGCGCAAGGCACAAGAGCATCACGGCTGTCATCAGATACGCAAGCCACTTCATGTGTCTCATGCTTCCCCCTCCTTGAGCTGTCCGTATTCGGTTGGCAAATCATTTTTCGATAATATTATAGATGTTTTATCTGCGGATTGCAACAGGAATATGCTTATACGGACGCCGCACACGCGCATCCGCTCCTCATTCTCCTCCGGCTTCACGGAAATAACGCATAAGCCTTTCCCCCACCTGAACGCTCATTAGGACCGCCAGCTTTTTCATGTCCGGAGGCAGGTAGCGGCCGAATTCCTGGATCTCGAAGGTCAAGTCGCCGGGGAAGCGGATGTCGGCAAGCCCCGCCATGGCGCTTTCCCAGTCCAGCGAACCGAAGAAGGGCATCAGGTGCTCGTCTGCCTTCCCATGATTGTCGTGGACATGGACGGCCTTGAGGCGGGAGGAAAGCCGGTCCAGGTTCTGCCGGTGGAGGGAGGGAGAACGCAGGTTGGCGTGGCCGAAGTCATAGCAGGTCCCCACGTGCTCACCGTCTCCGAAGGCGTCCGCCAGGCGGATCAGTTCGCCGATATCGGCGCAGTAGACCCCCGGACAGGGCACGCCCCCGCGGAAGCCGTCGTCGTTTTCCAGGGCGATTCCGATGCCCTCACGCCGGGCAAGGCGGACCTTCGGGGCAAAATACTTAAGGTTTTCTTCCATTGCGGCTTCTTCCCCTTCCCCATACACGGTAAAGGGATGGGTCACCGCCCAGCAGGCCCCCAGCATGGCCGTGCCGCGCAGCGACCGTTCGATCAGTTTTTCCATCAGGGCGGCCCTGCCTTCGTCCTTCTCCGCCCCCACGTCGTAATAGGGCAGGTGGCTCTGGTTGAAGCGGATGCCGTACTCTCCCGCCAGGCGCCCGATGCCAAGGACGTATTCCTCCCAGCGGTCGGAGCGCATAGGCGAATCCGGGTTCATCGCCATGCAGAAATTGATGTCCAGCACCCTGTAGCCCGCCTCGGCGCAGTCACGGATGCTGTTTTCCACCGGGTAGCGCGTCATTCCCGGCCCGAAGGCGCAGATGTTTGTGGATGTGGAAAGTTCCATACCTTCTCCTTATCAACGCAAAAAACGGAGGCCCGAAGGCCTCCGCGGTTTCACCGGTTGTTCTTTACGTAGATCTCCAGCATGCCGCCCAGGTCCTCCGCCATCATGTCCGCGGTCTCCTCGGGCGTCAGGTCGTCCAGAAGCATATCGGAAACGTCGTTCATAATGGCGTAATAGAAATCGGCGGAAGGGCCGACGGTGGCGGAAAGCATGTTCTCCGGGGTATCCCTCAATTGCAGCGCCGCGGCCTCGTACTGGGGATATTCCGCGATGAAGTCCTGCCAGGCCCCGCTCTCCAGGGCGCTGAAGCAGCTCGGGATATAGCCGGTAGCCCTGGCAAAGGACACCTGGGACTCCGCGCCGCACAGGAAGGAGACCAACTCCCAAGCGGCCTGCCTGCGCTCATCCCCGTGGTCGAACATCACAAGGCAGCTGCCTGACACCGTCGCGCCGTTTGCCGCCTCCGCATTCACCCTGGGGTAGGCACAGACGCCCAGTTCAAACCGTCCGTCGATCCTGCCGAGAAGACCGGCCACCTTGGAGGAGGAGGATGTCATCACCAGCAGCTGCCCCGCGGCAAAGGCGTCGGTGGAAGCGTCGGCGTTGTCCAGGGCGCCGGTGGCATACAGGTCCTTCCATACGGTCAGGAAAGTCTCCAGCGCGCCGTTCTCGATGCAGGCCAGGCTGTCCGCCGTGCCTTCGGACCCGTTGCGGCAATTGACCAGGTCGCTGCCCAGCTGCCCCAGCCAGTTGTTCAGGGTCGGGGTGTTGGGCACTGCGGCATACACGGTGTATCCGTCCCCCACCGCGGCCCTGATGCCGCCGATATCCTGCAGCGTCACCGGAGCGGGGACCCCGAAGGAATCCAGCACGGACTTGTTGTAATAGGTCACGGTTGTGGAGGTGGCGAAGGGAATGCCCAGCTGCACGCCGTTCAGGTTCCAGTTTTTAAGCGCTGAGGGCAGATAATCGGAAAGATCCGTCTCCGGCCGTTCCCCGAGCAGGTCGTCCACCGTGTATGCCGCTTCCGCCCCGCTGTAGACCACCTTGCCCGTGGCGTCCAATTGCATCACATCCGGCAGGCTGTCGGGCCGGCCCGAAGAGAGCATGCCGTTCATCTTGGTCACCGCTTCGGTATAGGCGCCCTGGTACACCGCCGTCACATGGATGCCTTTTTCAGCACCCACCGTACGGTTGAATTCGTCCACCAGGCCCTCCAGGCTCTCGCCCGCCATTTCGGTCATGCTGTGCCAGAAAACGATCTCGACCTCCGCGCCGGCATACGCGGGCAATTGGGTCAGGGCGATGAACGCCGCCAGGGCCAGGGACATGATCTTCTTAAGCATTTTTCCGCCTCCCAAACAGTTGATCTGTGTTGTCGGCCATCGGCCGGAACGCGCTAATCGGATACCGCCCCGCGGGTCATGGACGCGGTCAGGCGGTTCCTGACCGTGATGAACAGCACTACCGGCGGCACCATGGCCGCACAGGCCCCGGCCAGGACCACCTGGTAATTGGCGTCCTCGGCCCCGGTCAGCATCGTGATGCCCACCTGCACCGTCCGCATCGCGTCGGAATCGGTGACCATCAAAGGCCACAGGTAGGCGTTCCACTGGGCTACGAAGGCCTGCATCAAAAGGGTGATGACCACCGGCCGGCACACCGGCACCAGGATGCGCCACAAAAAGCGCATGTCTCCGCAGCCATCCATGAACGCCGCGTCCCTCAGGGCGCGGGGCGCCTGGACAAAGGCCTGCCGCAGCATGAACATCTGGCTGGCGCCGGCAAAGGACACGATGGCGACGCCGAGCCACGTGTTCGTCAGTCCCATACGGCTGACGGTGCGGTAATTGGTGATGATCAGGGTATCCGCCGGCAGCATCATGGTGCCGAGGATCACGACAAACAGGAGGTCCTTCAGCCTGAATTCGAAAAAGGCAAAGGCATAGGCCGCCAGGATGGACAGGCATATCTTCACCGCGCATACAAGCGCCGTGGTCCCCAGGGAATTCAGAAAATACCTTGCCATCGGCACCCGGGTGAACACCTGGACATAGCTGTCGAAATTGAGAAAGCTGTCCGGGAAAAGGGCCGGGGGAAGACGTGAAAACTCCCCCGCGGTCCTGAAGGAGCCGAGGAACGCGTACATTACGGGGAACACCACGGGTACGGCAAGGCAGAAGCACACCGCGCACCACAGTGCCAGACGCGCTTTTTTGCGTATCCCATGTTGTGCTTTCATCGCGCGTCCCCCCTTTTCCCGTCCGCCCACAGCCCGGCCAGGGTGAAGGCAAGCGTCAGAAGGAACGTCACCGCGGCGACGCAGGCCGCCATTGCGTAATTGCCGCTGCCGTATCCGGTGGTGTACATCAGGTAGATCAGGGTGGTGGTGGACCAGCTGGGGCCGCCCCTGGTGAGGATCATGATGGGACCGGAGGTCATCAGCGCCAGGATGGTGTTGGTGCACACGGCATAAAGCAGCGTCGGGGATACCAGGGGGAGCTCCACGGAAAGGAACACCCGCACCGGCCCGGCGCCGTCCAGCCGGGCCTGATCCGTCACGTCCCTGTCCACGTTCCGGAAGGCAGCCAGGAACAAAAGGAAATTGAAGCCGATCCCCATCCACACCGTTAAAAGCAGTATGCCGTATAGCGCGGTGTTCCGGTCCTCATACCAGCGAACGCCGAGCCCGAGGGCGCTGTTGATCCACCCGACAGTGGGGTTCAGCATCACCCGGAAGGTGAGGGCCGCCGACCCCATGGACACCGCCATGGTAGCGGCGATCATGGTTTCGAACAGGCCGCCCAGGAAGCGTTTTTCCTTCAGCAGTCTTCCGAGCAGCAGGGTAAAAAACATGGTCAGCGGCACGTTCATCGCCGTCAGGCGCAGGGTGTTCGAAACAGCCGTTCCGAATTCCCTGCGGGAAAAAAGATACCGGTAATTGTCCAGTCCGGTAAAGGACGTGATCTCCCCCATGACGTTGACGGTGGAAAAGGAATACAGAAACGTCTTGAAGAACGGGTAATATACAAAGCCCGCCGCGAAAACGAGGATCGGCAGGATGAACAGGTAGGGCTTTATCAGCCTGCCGGCGCGCGCCATGGACGTTTTTCCGTTGTCCTTTTTCGCCGTGACCGTCTGCATCCCCGCGTCCCCCGCAAACAAAATGTTCCCCCTGAAACAGCTTCAGGGGGACGGAATGCGCGTTTAAAACGTCCTTCTTCCATCCAGACTGTACTGTCGGCTCCGGAATCTCACCGGATCGGCCTTTCGGCTCGCGGGCTATACCGCCGGTGGGGACTTGCACCCCGCCCTGAAGAACTGGTATTCGGTTACGTATATTATATATATCCCGTTATTCGATGTCAAGCGATATTCCTTCATCGCATGCTGCCCGGTCCTTGAGGTGCTGCCGGGAGCAGCGCTTCGCCTTTTCCGTCTGCCCCGGCGGCATATTCCCATTTCAGCAGGTTCCGGTCAAAAAACACCCGGCATCCGGCACGTGTGATCTCCCCGCCGCCGCACCCGGCACAGTCACCGCGGCAGGGTTTCACGCTCATGACCCCCCAGTCCAGGCGCCTGACGTCCAGGCCGGCCGCCTCCGTCAGTTCCAGCGCCTGCAGGCCTGTCTCGACGGCGTCCACGCCCATATCCCGCAGCATCCCCGCCAGATGGAACGCCGAGGGTTCGGCCCAGTGGCGCTTCAATTCCTCAGGAGGCGGCGCCCAGCGGAGAAGCACCGCGTTCCCCCCCTCCCAGACGCATTTGTCCGGCTGCGGAGCGCAGAAAACCCGGATCATCGGGTCGCTGTCCTGGCCGTTCAGCAGCGCGCCAAGGACCAGGCGGGCCCTGCGGCCCTTTTTCCATTGGGACACGCGGTCCAGCGTTCCCCAGTCGTTTACGGTGACGCTTGCGTCCTCGAACTCCCCGAGCAGGGAAAGGACCGTTTCAAGGGTCCCCTCCAGAAAAGGCGTCACCGGCGGGATCAACGCCTCCACGGGGACGTTCCGGGCAATCCTTTCAAGCTGCGCGGGCATCTCCCTGAGGCCTCGCGGGCAGGAGCGGTGCCCAAGGACGAGGCGTTTTTTATCATCCATATCCATCCTCAGCCCATCTCCTCCGGGCTTTCCTCCGTTTTCATCCTCCAATCCCCTTTTGGGGGTAATAACAGCGGCATTCGTGCCCGAAGGTTTCCCGGTAGCGCCGGGGCAGGTCCGTGCCGCATGCTTCCGAGCGCGCCAGGCGCAGGTGATCCAGCCAGCGCAGCCTCACCTCCAGCGGAAGCCCCCGTCCCCCCACCTTGCCGACGGCAACGCCGCTTTCCCCGAGGTCCTTCAGGCGGCAGGCGGCGCAGGGATCCGGCGCGGGCAACCCGTATTCCATGCAGAGATGGTAAGCCTGCCCGGAGGTATTGCAGGTCTCCCTGACAGCCTTCGGCACCGCTTCCGGCCCTGCCGGTGCGTGGGTCTCGGCGTGCACCGATCGGCAGAACCCGTCCGCAAAGGGACACAGGTCCCCCATCACCATCGCTTCAAATACCATATCCGGTGCGGAGGACGTGACCGCTTTCATCTCCGCCAGGCTCAAAAAACGGGGCAGGACGATCCTGTCCGCGCCAAGGCGTTTCCAGAAAGCCACCCCGCATTTGTTCACGGTCACCGCAAGCAGGGAAACGGTGATAAGCATCGGCTTTACGTGGGCAAGGAGCGCCGGCAGGGCGGGATCCTGCAGGATGATCCCGCCGCCGCCGAATGCCGCCCACATTTCCGCGATCCTTACAAGCTGCGCCGTCTCGCCCCCCGTCACGCGGCCGTTGAGCGTCAGGTGCGCCGTCATGCCTGAGCGGCGGGCTTCCGCCGCCGTCTCCCTCAGCGCCCCGGGGTCGGAAAGGTTGGCCGCCCCCTGCCTGCGGCTGATGACGGCGTCCCCGCCGTATTTTCTGCGCCAGTCGGCGTCCAGGTATCCGCAGTAGAGTTCGTCCGCCCCATGGTCCCTAAGGATTTCGACCTCCGAGGGGTCATTCACAGGCAATGTGAAGCGAATGCAGTTCACGGCACACTTCCTCACGATCTTTTTCTTCGGGCGGACGCCCATTTCGGACGGCCTGCCAGGTCATTTCCTTCAGGCGTTCAAGGCACCCCTCCAGGGCGGAAAGGGGTTCCCTTTCCCCTGAAAGGAAGGCCTCGCATGCCGTCTTCGGGCACGCACAGGCGGCGGCCGTCCAGGGGGCCAGGAGCGGGCTGAGCACGTCCTCCCACACAGCGTGCATTCTGGCGGCTTCACCCTTCAGGCCGCACAGTTCGACGCCCCGGGCATTTTGTTTTTCATGCAGCAGGCTGCCCGGGAAAAGGACCAGGCGCGAAAGGGCGGACTTGGGTGTCAGCAGCCCCAGGGCGTGAAGCCCCTCGGCCTCCCGCAGGGCGCCTGATGCATCCTGCCCGTCGTGCCACAGAATATAGCCCACCTCGCATGCAATGCCCGCATCGCGCATATCATTAAGCGCGCGGGCAAGCCGGCCGACGTCCACAGGCTTATGCCACGCCTTCAGTGTATCCGCCTCAAGGCTCTCCATGCCGGTGAACACCCGGCACAGTCCCCCCGCGTGAAGCTTCTTCCACAGGTCTGGCGGCGTAAGGGACACCTCCGCGGCCCGCATTTCCAATGAAAACGCGGCCCGTACCCCGTGCAGGGAAAGGGCTTCCTCCAGCGCCTCCACCCGTCCATGATCACCGAACATATCGTCGGTAAAATTGAACACAGGCGGATATCCCGCCCGGATGAGGGCCGCCATCTCCTGTGCCACCAGGGAAACGTCCCGCGCTTCAAACCCTTTTGGCGCGCAAAGGCGGGGCGTGGTGCAAAAAGCGCACCCGCCCCTGCAGCCCCTGGCGGTGCGGATGTTGATCACACCGCCGCGGGCAAGGTATTCCGAAAGGTTTTCCCTGC
Source organism: Clostridia bacterium (assembly GCA_017524725.1). Classification (GTDB taxonomy): domain Bacteria; phylum Bacillota; class Clostridia; order Christensenellales; family Aristaeellaceae; genus RUG756. The sequence goes on from JAFXUZ010000013.1 coordinate 61,333, forward strand.
TTGCAAAAGCCCATTCGTTCGGACCGGGCCGCGGGCCTCCCCGCACCCGGCCGAAAGTGACCAGTTCCCATACGGGACCCTCCCCTTCGCCGGGGATCAGCACCGTATCGGAGGGGAACAGCGCCTTCGCCCGCTCCATGCAGGAGGTCACAAAAAGCCCGCCCGCGAAAAAGCGCCTTCCGGGGCGGGAAAGCATCTGCCTCAGCCGCAGGGCGTCCGGGGCGTCCTCCGCCGTCATCAATGAAAAGCCGACCCAGTCGGGGCCGAACTTTTCAATGTCGGAAAGGGACGCGCCAAGCCTCCGGTCAAAGACCCGGGCCTCGACGCCGTGCTCAATGAGATAGCCGCAGATCGCCTCGGCACCGAGGGGTTCCTGAAATTCATGGTCCGTGCCGTCATACCGCGGGCGGACTAGCGCCGTCCGCCCCGGAACGGGCGGCGGGGTATCGGGATGATGACTGTTCATGGTATGTCCGCATCGGGCGGGACCGGTGAAAACCGTTTCCCCTTACGCCCCGGCTTCGGCCTGAAGGGCGTCTACGTAAAGGATCAGTTCCTCGATGTCATGGTCATAGGAGTTGTAAGTTTCGTTGAACCACTCGCTCGCTTCCCGCAGGAAATTGCCGATATATGTGAGATATGCCTTCCTGCTGACGCTGTCCGCACCTGAGCCCGAGGCAGGCTGAGCCATTTCCCCTCTCCCGTCCGCGCTGCCAAAGAGACCATCGGGAAAATATGCCCAGGTCTCGGCGCCGTCCTCGGCGCTGCCTTCCATGTCGATATACAGAACATTGTACACAAGGCCTGACAGAAGCCCGGTGAAGGCCTTGGGCTGGTTTTCAGCCAGGTCCGCCAGTTCCTCAAAGGAGAAGTACCCCTCTTCCCTGGCGTGTTCCAGTTCCCCGGCGGCGCTCAGGCCGTTGGCGTGGGCGCATACCAGCATATTCAGCATGTAGCCGAACCGGTCTTCACTCCCCGGGGCCAGGTCCTCCTCAAGCATGTAGCGGCACAGGTCGTAGGCCGTCCCGGTCTCCCCCAGGTACAAAAGGGCCAGCACCAGGTTGCAGCATACGTCGCCTTCGCAGTAGGTCTGGGATTTGCTGACCTTGTGCAGGGCAAACACATAATAGCCCCTGGCCGTTTCATAATCGCCCTCGCCGAAGGCTTCGTTCCCCCTGGCGATGGCCCGGTCGCACAAAAGGCCGGGATTGATCGAAGAAGGGTAGTCGTTCAGGTCGATGATATCCGAAAGATCCCTGCCGGCGAAAGCGGAAGGGAGGCCGGCAGCGAGCATCAGGCATACCGCCAGGGCCAGGGAAAGCGCGCGGCAAATCTTTCTGTACATACGGGCCTCCTCAGTGCACAGGGTTGCAGGTGCACACCGTGTTGCAGGTGCAGGTGCTGCCCGTCGTCTGGCAGGAACAGGTCACCTGGCAGGAACAGGTCGTCTGGCAGGAGCATACCGGGTTGCAGGAGCACACCGGGTCGCAGGAGCATACCGGCTGGCAGGCACACTGCGGGTTGCAGGAACAGGTCGCCTCACAGGTGCAGAATGGGTTGCATGTGCACACCATGCCCCTCATCACCGCACCGTTGCCGTCCCTCATCTCGCCGGAGGGCACGGGGGCGCTGCCCTTGCGGGTCTCCACAAACCAGGTCTTCATCCCGGGCTTGAATACCGCCTCGCCGTTCCTTACGATGTATACCTCGGGCTGGGGCAGCTTTTTGTCGGCTTCGCTGGAAGAAAGACGATCGTCAGGCATGGTCATTGACCTCCTCGCTTAGTTTTTTCTGGATCTGGTGCAGTGTGATCGCGCGGGTGATCCGGCAGCGGACGCTGCCGGCATGTTCGGACGGGGGTCTTGTGCCCAGGAGCTTTGCGGCGCAGTCGCCGCTGCAGTGGTATTTGCAGAAGCAGTCCGCACAGTGGGGCATCCGGTCCACCGTCAGCCCATGCAGGTCCTCCTGTTTCTTTTCGTCAAAAGTGAATCCGTTCGCGTCCGGGTCCCAAGCTCCGTAGATATACCTTCCGGACCGGGGATCGCTCATCTCGGACACCTCATAGCAGCTGGTGACCAGCCCCTCGGAGGTGACCACAAAGGAATTGCAGCACACGCCGCAGAACGCCGAACCCACGTGATCCATGCGCGCCGCGGAATAGACCAGGCGCATTTTCCCGTCCAGGATCTTTTCCGCCTCCAGGAATTTGCGCACGAAGAGGTCCGCCTCCGGGGTATGCTCCCCCGTTTTCAGCGACCGGCCGGCTTCCCATGCCGGTTCCACGTGCAAAGGATCGCAGTTCGGATAATTTTCCATAACAAACGCGGCGATCTCCGGCAGCTTATCCACACTGCCGGCGGTCAGGGTGGCGCGGATGCTGAATTTCTTTCCCGCGTCGTTCAGGCGCTTCAGCGTCCTGTGGACCAGGGGAAAGCTGGCGCTCCCGTCCGCCATGGGACGCTGCCGGTTCTGCAATTCCTCCGTACCGTCAAAGGAGATGTTCACGCCGTCGAACCACGCAAGGAGCCAGTCCAGCTGCTGTTCGTTCAAAACGCCGTTGGAGGCCATGGACAAATGCGCCTTCAGCCCCATCCGGTCCGCGGCTTCATGGGCATAGCGGCACAGCTCCTGCACCCGGTCGAAGGCAAAAAACGGTTCGCCGTTCCCGTGGAAGCTGACCGTAAAATCCTCAAAACCCTGCTTTTTCGCGTTCTCCGCCACCAGGTCGATGGCCGCCCTGCCGACCTCCGGGGGCATCACGTGGCGCTTTTTTTCCGCCCCGGCGTAGCAGTACCGGCACCTCAGGTTGCAGCCGTCGGTGGGGAACAGCGTCACCTGCACCGGAGGTTTGGGCTCGCCGTGCGGGTATTCGGTCTCACGGAAAAAACCGCATTCCTCAAGCAGGCCCAGGCACTCGGCGTCTCCTTCCTGCGCGGGCTTCCCGTGAAGGCGCCTGGCCGCCGCGGCGACCGCCGATTCGTTGACCCGGGCGGAAAGGCGCGCAAGCGGAGCATAGAGGATCGGGCCCTTTTCGTCGCGCAGGACAAACAGCTCACATGATGACGGCAAATTTGCTTACCTCCAATCTGTTTTGAAGGTAGCCCGCCTGCCCCAGCGTCAGGAAGAAATCCGCCGCGGGACCGGCGTTTTCCTCCAGGCCTGCGGCGCGGATCACTTCTTCAAGCGTATGCCCCCCGTCCGCCAGGCTCAGGAGCTCCAGTCCCTTTTCGTTGACGGTAAAGCAGGTCTCCCCGCCGTAGGCGATCTCGGCGCCGTTTTCGGTCCGGATGATCTTAAACCCGTCCCGCAGCCTGGGGCCGACGTTTTCTTCCTCCGACGCTTTGGCAGCCTCGTTAAGTCCGTAAAGGCCAAACCCGGATCCGCACAGGAGAACGAAGCCCGCGGTGCCTTTCAGGAAAGCCCTCCGCGTAATGCCGCGCTCCGCGTTTTCGGCGGAAGCGGGAAGGGAAGAAGGCTCACTGGTCACTTTCTTCATGCGTATCTCTCCTTTAGTATGGAATATGTCCGTCCGGGGAACGGTCATGCCCCGGAAATGCAGAGATCCCGTTTCATCAATATATATATAATTATTATACCAACAGCCCGTTTTGTAAAGGTGGGCAGGGGGCCCGAATCAATAAAAATTTGGTCCTGCGGTCCCGCGGCCTTTTATCCCGGGGAAAAAGGTGTATAATGCTCTCGTGCGTCCCGGGCCTGACAAAAGCCGTACAGATCACATGCAGGGAGCGGAAAAATGACTGAAACCAAACATAACCCCGCGGAATGGAAATATACTTTATGCGTGTTCCTGGCCTCGGTGTGCTTTTCCACCGGCGGGCTGTTCATCAAGCTGGTGCCCTGGTCGCCCCTGGCCATCAACGGGGCGCGCAACCTGATCGGCGCGGGGGTCATCGGCATCTTCCTCCTCATTACCCGCCACAGGATCGTCTTCAGCCGCAGCGTCCTTACAGGCGCGCTGTCCATGATCGGCGTGACCACGCTGTTCGCCGTCGCCAACAAGCTCACCACCGCCGCGAACACCATCGTGCTGCAGTTCACCGCGCCGGTGTTCGTCATTCTCTTCATGGCCCTTTTCTACGGACAGAAGCCCGGAAAGATCGACGTAATGGCCTGCTGCGCGGTGCTCCTGGGGGTGGTCCTGTTCTTCGTGGACGGGATCCGGGCCGGAAACCTTGCAGGCAACCTGATCGCCGTCCTGTCCGGCGTCTGCTACGCCGGCGTGTTCATGATGAACACCGGCAAAAACGCCGACGCCATTTCCTCCTGCTTCCTGGGCCAGCTGGCCGCGGGAGTGATCCTGACGCCCCTGTGCCTCAGGGAAACGGTTTTTTCAGCGCCCGTTCTCCTGTCGGTGGCCGCCCTGGGCGCAGTGCAGGTGGGCGGCGCCTATATCCTGTTCTCTGTCGGCATCCGCCGGATCCCCGCCGTGACGGCCAGCCTGCTCACCGGGCTGGAACCCATCATGAACCCGCTGTGGGTGGCGGTCTTCTATCACGAAAAGGTATCGCCGCTTTCCCTGGTCGGCGCGGTGATCGTGGTGGTGTCCATTCTGGCATACAACGTGTGGCTTGCCCGGGGCGGGAAGCAGGTTTCAGACACATCGCGGCATTGACCGGCCGCGTTTGTCCGTTCATTGCGCCGCATCGATCTCGCGCAGCGTGTTCCCGCTGAGATCCTTCCAGGTGAATACCGTGCCCTCCAGGGTCATGTACCCCCGTGGACTGCCTTCCTTGGGAATGGATACCGATCCGGGATTCAGGTACAGGTTCCCGTCCCCGAAAGGCGTGCAGGCCGGCACATGGGTGTGCCCGTGCAGGAGGATATCCCCTTTTTGCAGCGGGGGGAGGCAGTCCAGGTTATAGTTATGCCCGTGGGTGAAATAGACCAGCCTTTCCCCGGCCGTCATAACACCGTATTCCGCCATGATCGGAAAGGGAAGCACCATCTGGTCCACCTCGGTGTCGCAGTTTCCCCGAACGCAGAAAATACGGTCCTTCAGGGGCGAAAGGAGCGATATGACCTCCCTGGGCGCATAGCCCTCGGGCAGGTCGTTCCTGGGCCCGTGGTACAGGATGTCCCCCAGCATCAGGAACCTGCCGGCCCCTTCCCGCGCCATGGCGTCCAGGAGCCGGGTGCAGCACGGCGCCGAGCCGTGGATATCCGAAGCGATCAGGATGCGCATATTTTTCCCCTTTCCGTCCCGTCGTTCCTTTCGACCGGTTTTAACGTATGCCGCGCCGCTCCCCGCCCGGGGAGCGGCGTCCTGTTTACAGTCCCCGGATATCCGAGATCAGGCGGTTCACGTTTTCCTCCGGGGTGGCCCATCCGGTGCAGATGCGCCACACGGCCTTCCCGTCCCTTTCCGGGGTCCACTGGCTGAAGACATAGCCCTTTTCCCGCAGGGCTTTTACCTCGGCGGATCCGAACACGGCAAATACCTGGTTGGTATCGGAACTGCCCCAGAGGGGGATCCCCTTCTGCTTCAGCGCTTCGCGGATGCGCCCGGCCAGAACAACGGCGCGGCGGGAAATGCGCATATACAGCCCGTCCTCCAGCAGCGCCTCGAACTGGATGCCCAGCAGCCGTCCCTTGGCAAGCATCCCTCCCCGCTGCTTGATCATATAGCGGAACTCGTTCTTGATCCCGGGATCCGTGATCACCACGGCCTCGCCGAACAGCGCCCCCACCTTGGTGCCGCCGATATAAAAAACATGGCACAGGCGGGACAGGTCGCTGTAACCCACGTCGTTGGAAGGGCTCTCCATGCCGTAGCCCAGCCGGGCCCCGTCCAGGAACAGGTAAGCGTCAAAGCGGTCGCAGACGCGGCGAAGCTCCGTAAGCTCCTTCAGGGAATACAGGGTGCCGCTTTCGGTGGGCTGGGAAACGTAGATCATCTTCGGCTTCACCATATGTTCGAAAGACGCGTCGGACCAGTAGTCCTCAAAAAATTTTTCGGTCTCCGCCGCGTCCAGTTTGCCGTCGTGGGATGGAAGGCAGATCACCTTGTGTCCCGTCGCTTCCACCGCGCCGGTCTCATGGCAGGCGATGTGGCCCGTCTGGGCCGCCACCACGCCCTCGTGGGGCCTGAGGGCGGCGGCGATCACCGTCATGTTGGTCTGGGTCCCACCCACAAGGAACTGGACATAGGCCCCGGGAGCGTCCACCAGGCGGCGGATCAACTCCGCGGCGTGGGCGCAGTGGGCGTCCTCCCCGTAGCCGGGGGTCTGTTCCATATTGGTCTGTGCCAGTCGCTCAAGGACGCGCTCGTGGGCTCCTTCGGAATAGTCGTTTTCAAAACGGATCTCCACTGCCATATTACCGCTCCTTTTTTTGATTTCTTTCTACTTTTTTCCAGCATTCCGGGTCCGCCCGCAGGGCAGGAAACCCATATATTACCATTCTCCCTTTTCCTTCACGGTCTCGAACCGGCGGATCAGTTTCCGGTAGACGCGTTCCGCCATCCATCTTTCGTCGCAGGCCCGGAGGAAATCTTCCGGCAAAAACCATTTCACCGCCCTGTTCTCCCCTTCCCTGGGGCGCGTTTCCTCCCCGGCGGAGGCCTTCAGGAGGAAGGTCATGTTCAGGTGCAGGTGGGATGGAACGTAGACGCCGCGCTTCTCATGGCCGTCCACCGTCAGGATCTCCAGGGAAAAAAGCTTATCGTCCCATGGGACGGCCGTTTTGATCCCTGTCTCCTCCCGGGCTTCCCGGACCGCCGTTTCCAACGGGTCGCTGCATCCGTCCAGGTGCCCCCCGGTCCAGGACCAGGAGCGGTAGATGTTATGCCATACCGCCAGCACCTTTTCCCCCGCTTCGTCCACGATCCAGGAGGAGGCGGTAAAGTGGGCTCCGGGCTCCCTGTGGATCAGGCCCTCCCCCCGCCGGATCAGGCGGAGCATCTCCTCCCGGTCCTTTTCCTCCTGGGCGCATCCCGGCACCAGGTCCATGACAAGCCGCCTGATTTTTTCCAACGCTCCCGCTTCCTTTCGGGAACCAGTATATCACAGCATCCCCTGATGTGGCAATGACTCCCGCGCCGGCAGCGCCGTTGACATGCGCCCGTTCGCGGTACTATACTAATATGCGTGAGGATATCCGAAAGTATGACAGTTTCAAGGTGGTGAACGGTATTTATGGAAACCAGGTATTTCAGGCAGTACAGCCCATCCCTCGGGCGCGATATGGAGATGAAGGTCTATGGCACCCATGGCCAGGCGGTATTGTACATCCCCTGCCAGGACGGGCGCTTTTTCGATTTTGAAAACTTCAGGATGACCGACGTATGGCAGCCCTGGATCGACGCGGGAAAGGCCACGGTATTCTCGGTGGATACCATCGACCGGGAGACCTGGAGCGCCGGGAACGACCCCCGGGAGCGCATCGCCAGGCATGAACAGTGGATGAAATATATATTCGACGAGGTGGTCCCCTTCGCCCGGGACATGGTCGGCGGCGACGGCATGATCTCCTTCGGCTGCTCCCTGGGCGCGACCCACGCCGCCAACTGCTTCTTCCGCCGACCGGACCTGTTCCGCGGCATGCTGGCCCTGAGCGGCATCTACACCGCCTCCTACGGTTTCGGGGATTATATGGATGAAAACGTCTATCTGAACAGCCCGGTGGACAGCCTGGCGGGGATGCCTGCGGACCACCCCTATATCCGGGAATACAATCGCGGCCGGGGGATCATCGTTGTCGGGCAGGGTCCGTGGGAAGCGCCGGAGACCACCCTGCGCATCAGGGATATCTGCCGGGAAAAGGGCATCAACGTGTGGGTGGATGTATGGGGGCACGACGTTTGCCACGACTGGGACTGGTGGTACAAGCAGGCAGCCTACCATATCCCCCACCTGCTGGACGGCTGACAGGAAGCCCTCATAAGCGCAGAACACCCGGCCATACTGCCGGGCGCACGGGTATGGCCTGCACACAGCGATCGGGAACGCCTTCGGAAGGACGATCTGCATCATATTCCGTAAAACAGCGCGCATGGCGCGCCGGTGCAAACGAGACCCGGACATTCGTCCGGGTCCCGCGTTATTCTGTTTTCAGTTTTTTCTCAGGCCCCTTGGGATCATTCCTCGGGGCTGCCGACGAATCCGGCTTCCTCGGCCTCGTTCCAGATGGCGCAGTACGGAAGCGTCTTTGCCTCCGGATCGATCTCGTTCAGGTGGGACCAGATGAGGAATCCCTCGGGCAGGCCGTCGACCGGAGTGCCGGGCAGGTACAGGACCACCCGGGACGCCTTGTAAAGTCCGTAAGGCTCCGCAGCGACAAAGCGGATGCCGTCCTCGACGATCTCGCTTTCCTGTCCCTCGTCGATCACATTCTCCTCCACCTTCAGAAGCCACGAGGTGTCGCTCTGCTGCTCCGCCGCGGACAGCCGGCCGTGGAAAAGGCAGGTATAGACCGTGCCGTTGGGATAGCCTTCGCCGGTCTCCCCCATCTCGCTGTCGTGGAAATTGCCTTGAAAAGCGCCGTTTTCACCGAAGGTCAGGGAGGTGTCCCAGCCGCCCACGCCGCTGGAGAAATACAGGGTCTGCCCCTTTAAAAGCGAAAGCACGTCTGCAGACCCGCCGAAGATATCCTCAGGTTCCCAGCCGGGATCCCGTATGGCCTTCACTTCCAGTTTGTTCGCTGTCACATATTCCCGCAGGTATTTAAAACGCGCCGCCCGGAAGGGCTCCAGGGATGCATCGGACGCGGCGAAATAGCTGTCCGCCAGCTCCTTGTCATCCCCGCAGATCAGGAGGATGTCCGTTTTGTATTCTTCGCCGCTGTCGACGTCCTCAAAGGATGAAACCGCCCATTTTTCCCCGTCCCGGACCAGCGTCAGGACGCCCGGGGCCTCGCCGCCGGAGATGCATTCCAATGTGTCCCCGTCCTGTACGTAATTGAACACCCAGAAGTTCCCATACACCTTGACCTGTCCGTCCCCGGTCTCCTCTGTCTTCAGGATGATCGGCGCAGGCACGGTCACCGAGTTTTCCTCGGTCAGGTAGGCGCTTCCCAGGTCCGCCGTAAAGCCCGCGACAGCAGCTTCCACCGGATCCGTCCCGGTATAGGCATAGGCAGGGAGCGTTTCCGCCGCCGCAAAGCCGGCGGCGCATAGCATCAGGATCGCCATGAATAAAAAGACCGTCTTTTTCATTTTCGTTTTCCTCCGTGTCGTTTGTAATGCGGCCGTCGACTGTCTGCGCCGGCCTCATATGTATATACGTTCGTCCTGCCGGGGCGGTTCCCCCAGACATATTGTTTTTACATTTCCAAACGCACGTACCGGGGAAAAACGAAAGGGACCCCCTTATGCCGCATGCGAAAAAACAGGGAACGGCGCGTCAGGTGCTTTCCTTTGCGTCCTCCCGGGGCAGTGTGCGCATAAAATGGACGATAAACGCCGCGGACAGGGGCACCGCCATAAGGTAAGCCGCCGGCTGGGCCTCCTGGATACCGGAGAGGGCACGCCATCCGGACAAAAGAAGCAGCGCGGGAATAAAAAACAGGCCGCTTCGGGCGCTGCTCAGGAAAGAAGCCCCAAACCGGTGCCCGGTCGACTGGTACAGCATTTCGGTGCACATGGTGAAGGGAAGGAAGATCACTGTGGCCATCTGCAGCCTGAGGGCACGGGTCCCGATCCGGATCACCGTGGGATCGTCCCTGAACACCCCGACCAGGCTGCCAGACAGCAGGAAGCACACGGACGCGGTCACCAGGATGACGCATTCGCTCATCAGGACGGTCACCCAGAAGGCCTTGCGGAGGCGGGAATATTTGCCCGCGCCGTAATTGAAGGCACTGACCGGCTGGAATCCCTGTCCGATCCCCAGCGCCATGGCAAACACAAAAAACGATATCCTGCTGACGATGCTCATCGCCGACACCGCCTCGTCGCCGTAAGCGGAGGCAGCGCTGTTAAGCAGGATGGTGGCGATGCTGTTCAGGGCCTGGCGCAGCATGCTGGGAAGGCCGGTAGCCATGATATTCAAAACGTTTGCGGGACGCGGGTCCACTTTTTTAAGTCCCAGGGACACCTCCGTCCTGCCCCTGAGGAACATGCCCAGCAGGATAAAGAAGCTGAGTATCTGGCTTAAAGCCGTGGCGACGGCCGCCCCGGCAATGCCCATATCCAGCACGAACATCAGAAGCGGGTCCAGGGCGATGTTCACCACCGCGCCGGTCATCAGGCCCACCATGCCCAGGGAAGCCTTGCCCTGGTAGCGCAGAAGGTTGTTCAGGGTATAGCCGCCGGTCATAAAAGGCGCGGCCAATAAGATCCACGAAAGGTATTCCAGGGCATAGGGCTCGATGGTCTCGGTGCTGCCCAGGAAACGGACGATCGGGCGGCGCAGGAACACAGTGACCAGGGACAGCATAAGGCCCAGGGCCGCCGCGCAGAAAAGGCCTGTGGACGCGGTCCGGGATGCGGTCTCCCTGTCCCTGGCCCCGAGTTTTCGGGCCATGATGCTGCCCGCGCCCTGGCCGAACATGAATCCGATGGCCTGGATGATGCTCATGAATCCGAAGATGACCCCGACCGCGGCGCTCTGGCTGGTGCCCAGCCTCCCCACGAACGCCGTATCCGCCAGGTTGTATACATTGGTCACCAGCATGCTGAGGATCGTCGGCACACTCAGGGAAGCGATCAAAACGGGAATGGACGTTTCGGTCATCCTGGCGTACTGATCTCCGGACGCGTTCCTTCGGCCGTCTGTCATTGTTCAGCCCTCCCATACGCGATGTTTGTCACGGCGGCCGGACGGGTTCTTTTCCCATCCGGCCGCCCTGTATATCCTTATAGATTTACGGTTTTTTATCCTGCCGCGCCGCGCACTTCGCGCAGCCGCACCCGCAGCCCGCCCCGCAGCACTTTCCGCTCCTCCTGGCCCTGCGCATGCCGCGCAATGCAAGGAACAGGGCCGCCGCGACCGCCAGAAGGATCAGGATATCCCATATGTTCATTCCGTCACCCCCATCCGAAAAGCAAACCGACAAGACGCACAAGCAGCGCCGCGACCCACGCGACGGCGCACTGGCCCAGGACGACGGCCAGGGCCCAGCGGACGCCCAATTCGCGCTTGACGGAGGCGATAGCGGCCACACAGGGGGTATACAGCAGGCTGAACACCAGGGCGGAAGCCGCGGAAAGGGCGGTGAGGACCGTCGTCGGGCCGCCGGGGAACAGCACGTTCATCGTCGATACCACGCTTTCCTTGGCCATAAACCCACTGATGAAGGAAGTGACCAGCCGCCAGTCCCCCAGCCCCAGGGGTTTGAAAAGCGGCGCCAGCCACCCCGCGAGCACCGACAGGATGCTCCCGCGGGATTCTTCGGCGACCGGGTTCAGGTGGAAGTCGAAGCCCTGCAGGAACCAGATCACCACCGTGGCGATGAGTATCACGGAGCAGGCCCTGTGCAGGAAATCCCTTGCCTTTTCCCACAGCAGCTGCAATACGTTCCGCGCCGTGGGCAGGCGGTAGTTGGGCAGCTCCATCACAAAGGGGACCGCCTCGCCCTTGAACAGCGTTTTTTTGTACACCAGCGCCGCCAGGATGCCCGTCCCGATGCCCAGCACATACAGTAAGATCATCACAAGCCATTTGGATCCCGGGAAAAACGCGTCCACAAAAAAGCCGTAGATCGGCAGTTTGGCCGTGCAGCTCATGAAGGGGGTCAGCAGGATGGTCATCCTCCTGTCCCTTTCGCTGGGCAGCGTCCGGGTGGACATGACGGCCGGCACCGTGCACCCAAAGCCGATCAGCATCGGCACGATGCTCCTGCCCGAAAGTCCGATGCGCCTGAGCAGCTTGTCCATAAAGAAAGCCACCCGGGCGATATAGCCGCTGTCCTCCAGCATCGACAGGAAAAAGAACATGGTCACGATGATGGGCAGGAAGCTGAGCACGCTGCCCACGCCCTCAAATATGCCCTTGACCACCAGGCTGTGGATGGTCTCGTTGACCCCTCCCGCGGTCATCGCCCGATCCACCGCTTCGGTCAGGGCAACGATCCCCCCGGCAAGCAGGTTCTGCAGGAAGGCGCCCACCACCTCGAAAGTCAGGAAAAAGACCAGCGCCATGATGGCGATGAACACCGGCAGGGCCGTGTATTTCCCGGTAAGGACGGCGTCCAGGCGGCGGCTGCGCAGGTGTTCCCTGCTTTCCCGGGGCCTTGTCACGCACTGGCTGCAGACCCGGTCGATAAAGGTGTAGCGCATATCCGCGATGGCGGCGCTGCGGTCCAGGCCCCGTTCCTTTTCCATCTGCAGGACGATATGCTCCAGCGTCTCCTTTTCGTTTGCGTCAAGATCCATCTTTTCCAGGATCATCTCGTCGCCTTCGATCAGCTTGGCGGCGGCAAAACGCACCGGCAGGCCCACCCTCTGGGCATGGTCCTCCACCAGGTGGATCACTGCGTGCAGGCAGCGGTGCACCGCGCCGCCATGGTCGTCCGCTCCGCACAGGTCCTGCTCCAAAGGTTTTTCCTGGTACCGGGCGATATGCACGGCGTGCCGCACCAGTTCGTCCACGCCCTGGTTCTTTGACGCCGAGATCGGCACCACCGGAACGCCCAGCATATCCTCCATCCGGTTCACGTCCACGGAACCGCCGTTCCCGCGCATCTCGTCCATCATGTTCAGTGCCACCACGGTGGGGATGCCCGTCTCCAGCAATTGCATGGTCAGGTACAGGTTGCGCTCGATGTTGGTGGCGTCCACGATATTGATGATGGCCCGGGGTTTTTCGTCCAGGACGAAATTGCGGGACACCAGTTCCTCCCCGGAATAGGGGGACATGGAATAAATGCCCGGCAGGTCGGTGATCAGGGTATCCTCCTGTCCGCGGATCACACCGTCCTTGCGCTCCACGGTAACGCCGGGAAAATTGCCCACGTGCTGCCGCGCTCCGGTCAATTGGTTAAAAAGGGTGGTCTTGCCGGAATTCTGGTTGCCCACCAGGGCGAAGGTCAGCACCGTACCGTCGGGCAGAGGCGTCCCGCTCCCCTTGGGATGGAATTTGCCCTCCTCGCCCAGGCCCGGATGGTCGGCCTCACGCTGGCGGCCTTTTTCTTCCTTCTTTTTTTCTTCCTTCCCGGCAGACCCTTCGATGGGCCGCACGTCGATCTTTTCCGCGTCGCTCAGCCTGAGGGTCAGTTCGTACCCGTGGATACGGATCTCCATGGGGTCCCCCATGGGTGCCAGCTGGGTCACGGTGATCTTCGCCCCCGGGATCACGCCCATATCCAGAAAATGCTGCCGCAGGGCGCCTTCTCCACCCACCTTCGTGACTTCGGCGCTTTTCCCCGGCTTCAGGTCCTTGACAGTCATCTGCTTATCCCCGCTCACTTTCATTTGCGTCCGCGCCATCCGGTCTTGCCCGTCGGCGCCGCACGGACTTCATTGTAAGTGACCACTAACCGTTTGTCAACCTTTGCGGACTTTTTGTAAAAAACACATTTATCCTTCCATTTTCGTTTCAGGTATCGCCTGCTGTCCGTCCGCCGGTCCGCGCCATTCGATGCAGAGCATGGTCAGGTCGTCAAACTGGGGCGCCGTGCCCACAAAAGCGTGCACGGATCCCGCCACGGTCCTGAGGATCTCCTCGGGCGGCCCCATTTCACCTTCCTGCAGGGCGGCGATCATCCGATCGGTGGTATAAAACTCCTCGGCGGCGTTGGTGGCCTCCGGCACGCCGTCGGTATACACGAAGATCTTGTCCCCCCGCTCCATGGGGATCTCATACTCCCTGTAGCGGGCCATGTCGATGCCGCCCACGACCATGCCGTGCCTGTCCTTCAAAAGTTCAAAATGCCCGTCCGCCTTTTTGACCGCCGGATACTCGTGTCCCGCATTGGCCGCGGTCAGCCTTCCGGTGGAGATCTCCAGCACCCCCAGCCAGACGGTGACGAACATTTCCTCCGGGTTGCGGGAGCAGATCTCCCGGTTGACCGCCTCAAGGATCTTTGCGGGGCTCTTTTCCCGCATGGCCACGTGATGGATCAGCGTCAGCGCCACCATCATGAACAATGAGGCCGGCACGCCCTTGCCGGATACGTCGCCGATGACCAGGCACAGGTGATCCTCGTCCATCAGGAAGAAGTCGTACAGGTCGCCGCCAACCTCCTTGGCGGGTGTCATCGAGGCGTAGATATCAAACTCTTTCCGGTCCGGAAAGGGCGGAAAGGTCTTGGGCAGGGCGTTGGCCTGGATACGGGTGGCCAGGGACAGTTCGGCGTTGATCCTTTCCTCCTTCAGCGCCAGCGCCTGCCTTTCCCTGGCGGCCTGGATATAGCGCAGCACCACCGTGACCGCAAACAGCAAAAGCACCCCCACGGGCAGCCAGAGGGGATGGGTGACCAGCCCCAGCCGGTACAGGAGCATAGGACCCCCGATGCCCAGCAGGACCAGGCCTCCGCACACCGCGGAGCCCTGCCACATCCTGAGACGGACGAACAGCACGGCCGCCGCGGCGCACAGGATCAGGAGAACGGCTGCCTGGGGCAGGTCCGCGGCCTCGGTCCTGTAATTCGCGTCGACCAGGCTCTGGATCACGTTGGCCTGGTATTCCACGCCGAACATCGGCGACGCGCGGTCGACCGACGTGAAATAGCTGTCCTGGAGGCCGGCGGCATAGGGGCCGATCATGACGATCTTCCCGCTCCAGTAGGAAGGGTCGATACGCCAGTTAATCAGATCGGCCACGGAATACCCGTCATAATAGGCTCCGGCCCTGGCGGTGAAGGGCACGTAAAAGTGCCCTCCCTTCAGCGGAGGCTCGCCGATCGTCTTTCCCCGGCTTTCAAGGTACAGCCGCGCGGTCTCAAAGGCCATGGAATAGACCCGCTGCCCTTCCGCCGGTTCCTCATACAAAAGGGCGTGGCGCAGGATGCCGTCCCGGTCCGGCATGGCGTTGATGTGTCCCTGCACGGTCGCCTCCCGCAGCGCCGGATAGGGCTCGTCGAAGCTTACGATGGCGGAAGCGTCGACGGCCACCGCCCGGTTATCCTCCCAGGCGATCTCCTCGCCGTAGGTCGCGAAGGAAGCGGTGACGACGTTTCCCAGGTATCCGGCGGCCTGCGCCAGGTACTCATCCGACGCCGCGCTTCCGGACGCCCCGGCAAACAGCACGTCGACGGCTACCGCGGCCGGTTTGTTTTCCGGATCGGATGAAAGGGTCATCAGCGCGTCCGCGATCACGTCCCTCGGCCAGGGCCAGGGGCCCAGCTCCTCCAGGGCTTTTTCATCGATGCCGATAATGACGATGTCCCCGGACGGCGCCCCCGCGCGCTGGAAGAGCGCGTCCTGGGTCCATTTGTCAAACCGCTGCAGCGCGCCGGAGGCTATGATCACGGTCAAAAACACTGCGGCGGCCAGGGCGATCAGAAGCTGTCTTTTGCTGTTCATCTCTTTTCCGCCTTATCTCCCGTCTTTTGAGAAAACACAGGATGCCCGGCACTGCCGCATCGGGGCAGCCTCGGGCATCCTGCATTTCAGGATCGATCAGTCGTCAGGATACGGATCATCCGTGGACACCTCAATAAGGATATTCATGATCCTTCTCTTGTAAGTGATGTTGTAATTGCCGCTGTTTCCGGTGAACGTTTCGGATTCGATCACTTCGTATCCGGTGCCAAGCTCTTTATAGCCTCTGCAGACCAGGGTCAGCCTGTCGCCGCCGATCAGTCTGATGACCGCCGTGACCGTGTCGATTCCCTCCGCTATGTCCACATCGAGCCATTCGTCGTTTTCCGTAAAGTACGCATCTGGATTCGGAAGCAATACAGTGCCGCTGTACTCAAAGTTCCCTCCGCCCGCGTAGACGGTGACATTGCGCTCTTTTACCGTCAGCGTGCCCGGCACCAGTGTGATGTTATAGTTCCCGGGCTTTCCTTCGCCGATCCAGTTGACCTTATAGCCGATCTGGACGCTGCCCACGTCGGTCTGCTCCGCATACGTGCTTTCCAGGCTCTCTACTTCGCCCTCAACGAAATTTTCGATACCCGTCGGCGGATCCGTACTATCCGGCTGGATGGGATTACCGTCGTACTCCCTGGCGTAAGACAGCTCTTCGGTGCTGATCGTGACGTTCCTCCCGGTCACCTTCAGCGTGCCCGGCACCAGTGTGATGTTATAATTCCCGGGCTTTCCTTCCCCGCTCCAGTTGACCTTATACCCGATCTGGACTTCTCCCACATCGGTCTGCTCCTCATACGTGCTTTCCAGGCTCTCTACTTCGCCCTCAACGAAATTTTCGATTCCCTTCGGTGGATTCGTACTATCCGGCTGGATGGGATAGCCATTGTACTCCCTGGTGTAGGACAGCTCTTCGGTGCTGATCGTGACGTTCCGCTCAGTCACCGTCAGCGTGCCTTTCGCCGTTGTGATGTCGAAGTTTGCGGTCACGTCCTCCCCGTCCTTCATCACCACGCAGGCCGCTATTTCGCTGTAGCTGCTGCCCACGTCGGTCTGACTGCCGGAATACGTGCAGACAACGGTAAACACTTCGCGCAGGGTGGGCGTTACAACGGGATCCAAATCGTCCGCCGTCAGCGCCGTTCCGTCATATGTCTTTGTTTCAGGTGTTGGCGCGGTCACCGTGATCGCTGCCTTCGTCACCGTCAGCGTGCCTTTCGCCGTCGTGACATCGAAGTTCGTTGTCACGTCATTCCCCTCGTACCACACCGTGAAGGATGTGACGATGTTGTCGCCTTTTCCGGCTTCCGTCCGGCTTCCTTCGACGGTGGATGTGTAATCAAAATCATCTCCAAGGCCTGTGACTGTCACGCTATCCGCTTCCAGCGCCATACCGTCATAAACCTTTTCGTCTGAGTCTGCGGTCACTGCGATCTTGGCCGTCGTGACTGTCAGCGTGCCGGGTTTCGTCGTGATATTGAAGTTCGTGGTCACGTCCGCCCCGCCCTTCGTCACCTTGCAGGTTTCAACAACGCTGTCGCTGCTGCCCGCGTCGGTCTGACTGCCGGAGTATGTGCAGGCAACTTCAAATCCATCGGGCAGGCCCTCCACTGCGGGAACCAGACCGTCCGCCGTCAGCGCTGTGCCGTCGTACACCTTTTCCGCCGAC
>JAFXUZ010000014.1 GCA_017524725.1 Clostridia bacterium
ACTTAAAGGGCCTCGTTCGCTGCTGTTTTAACAGCAGCGAACGAGGCCGCACAAAATTGCATATTTGTCAAGTGCTTTTTGCATAATTATTTGATTTTTTTTCGGATTTTTCTTATCTAAATGCCATTGGAACCGTCCCCTATGTTCGGGTTCCGCGTTCATATGGGACCTGGACGGAACGATTCTGGATTCCTACGGGGCCATCGTGGAAGCGGCGGCCGGGACGGCGGCGGAGGCGGGCCTTGGCGACACCGCCGGGGACGTACTGAAGGCCGTCAAACGGGGATCGGTCAGGGAATACCTGGCGGACGTCGGCGCCCGGAGCGGACGGTCCCTTGAGGAACTGCTTGACAGGTACCGGCTTTTGACCCACAGCCTGGACGGGAGCATCACGCTGATCCCCGGCGCGAAGGAGGCCCTGGAGGAGCTCAGGCGCGGGGGAGCGGTCCATTTTGTATATACCCACCGGGGCGATTCCTCCGGACCGATCCTGGAGCGGCTCGGGATCCGGGACTGCTTCCGGGAGATCGTGACGTCGCGCTATGCCTTCAGGCCCAAGCCCTCCGGGGAAGGGGTAAGATACCTTAAGGAAAAGTACGGCCTGGACCCCAAACGGACCTGGTATGTGGGGGACCGGACGCTGGACGTATTGTGCGCGAAGGACGCCGGGGTCAGGGCGCTTTTGTACCTGCCGCCGGATTCCTGCGTATCCCCCACGGGTCAGGAGGACCTGATCGTCCGGGACCTGAGGGAGATAAAGCGCAGGACGGAATAGGCGGTCTGCCGGGAAAGGCTGGGAAAAGGTCCCCGGCCCGTGAGGAGGCGCGGCGGTATCCGTTCGACTGCAGGATACAGGATAATAAAAAAGGACGATCCTCTGTGCCGGGGATCGTCTTTTTCCATGGTACAAGGCACGTTTTTTTGCCGGAAGCGACCGCGCTTTACGCAGGAGTCGGACCTGCTCCCAAATACGTGAAAGGTATCTGCATGGTTGTTGCTGTACGTGCCTTACTGGTGCGCCTTGAGGGATTTGAACCCACGGCCTTCGGATTAAGGGTCCGCCGCTCTTCCGACTGAGCTAAAGGCGCGAATGGCGCGCTCTGCAGGGATCGGACCTGCGGCGTACGGATTAACAGTCCGCCGCTCTTTAGACTGAGCCAAGAACGCGTATGGTGCGTCTTCGGAGACTCGAACTCCGGACGTCCGCATTAAAAGTGCGGTGTTCTGCCGTCTGAACTAAAGACGCATGGGGCGGGGAAGGGGCCAAAAGCACGCTTTTTCACGATCCTGCCGATTGAACTGAGCCGCCCCCGGGTACCGGCGTGATCCGGACCCGCATCCCGTGCCCGGAAGGAAAACAGCCGCTGTACGCGCTTTCTGCCCTTCGGCAAGGATAAGATACCACAATTCTTTCGGCGTTTCCCGGTAAAAAAGTTGCGAACGCGAAGGCGGATAAAAAAACCGGCCGGGCAATGCGCCCCGGCCGGAAAAAAGGAGCGCCTGCCGGCGTTCTCCCCATCCCTGCGGTTCATTCCGCGTTATCCGTCGGAAACGCCGCGAGGCGCTTCTGCTTTTCGATCCGCTCCCGGATCAGGCCGATAAAGCGCTCCGGTTCCGTTACCCGGATCGCGGAGCCGAAGGACAGGATGCGTATCACCATCTCGGGCTCGTCCCGGCGGTCGTACTTAAGCGTGACCCGGTATCTGCTTTCGTCCAGCCGCATGGTTTCCTTTTCCAGGTGGGAAAAATGCAGCAGTACCCGCTCCAGGGCGTTGCGGCGGTCCTCCAGCTCGAAGACGACGGTGTCCGTCTCCGCCGCGATCAGGCGGGAATTCCTGTTTTCGTAAGCGAAGGCGCATTCGATGATCCTTGAAAGGTTGATGGTCCAGCGCCGCTTCCGGCCCGCCGCGACCAGCCTGAAGCGGTCGTCCTTTTCGGAGTATTCCAGGTAATAGGGGGTCACCACCAGCTCCGGCCGCGTGTTTTTTCCCGTTTCAAAAAGGACGTACAGGTCGCGGTTTTCCCTCAGCGCCTGCAATATGGTGCGGAAACGGGCGGCGTATCCGGGATCCGCGTAATCGTCCCCGTCGGAATAGCGGTCGTAATATACGGTCATATCCGGGGTGAACAGCGGCTCCACGTCTTCAAGGCCGGTCATGTCCGGGTCGAACAGACGGATCCGCGGGTCCGTCAGCAGCGCCTTCATCCACCGCTTTTCCGTTGTCGTCAGGGGCATGGAAGGCTCGTTTTCCAGCGGGGTGGAAAGGTCTTTGTGCATGAGACGCCATTTTCCGCCCTTCAGGCCGTCCGGGACGGTCATCAGGCTTTCCCCGAAGGCGTGCTCCCGCACCAGGGACTGAAGCTCCCTGCCCGTCAGCTTTCCGCGCACCGCTTCCCTGAGAATGGCGGCGGCGGCAAGGTAATAGCTGCCGTAGATCTCATGAAACAGCATTATTATTGCCTCCGTACATCTGCGCCAGCGTTTCGAAATCGCCGCGGAAACGGGCGATGACGCGCGCGTCCGTGCATTCAAGGCCGGAAATGCGGCCCGTAAACGTCCTCAGCCAGGGCAGCATCTCCCGCGCGTCGTACACATCCGCGGAAAACCGCCAGTGCGTATCGTCGACCTTAACCACTGTGCCGCAGCGCTTTTCCCTTTCGAGCCTCCTGACGACGTGCTCTTCGCCCTCTCCCGCGAAGACCGTCATTTCGATATGCTCCAGACGCGAAAAGTTGTTGCCTGTCACGCCCCAGACGTGGGAGAGGAAATCGTCCAGCCGGGCCTTAAGGCCGGCGGGGAATTCAAAAACGTCTCCCGCTTCCGCGCTGTCGATCCGATCGGTCCTTATGAAGGAGAAACGGTCGTGCGCCGGGGACCAGGTCAGGATGTACTGCCTCCCGGTCTGCGTGCCGATAAATACCTTCAGGGGAAGGACGATCCTGCGCTGCCCGCGGAAAGCGAGGGTAACAAGGCGGCGCTGCCCGATCGCCGAAAAAAGAGCGCACAGGACTTCACTGTCCAGCGCGTTCAGGATATAATGGTGCTTGAAACGAAACTGGCCGAATTTTTCCGGCAGGCGGTCCTGGATATAGGAGCCGATCACGCCCAGCGGCGCGGCTTCCGAGAAAAACGCCGCGGCGGCGTCCCAGGAGGAAATGCGGGTACGGTCCCCGCTGAGCACATAGAAGGTCTCGCGGCCGCGCTTTTCCGTCTTAATGAGGCCAAGGGCGGCATACTCCCGGAGCTTTTTCCGCACCGTGGATTCGTCCGGCGGTTCGTCCGGATCAAATTCCGACAGCCTGTCCGAAAGTTCGTCCATCATTCCGGTGATGGAAAGGCCCCCGACGGACGAAAGGATGTCCAGGATGTGAAAATGCAGCGTGATGTCCCGGCCGGTAAAGGATTTGGCCCGGAACGCGCGGTACAGGGGGTTTTCCGGGATGGAGCGGCTGTCCACCGACAAAAATACGCGCCGCCCGTCCGCGTCCTGCCTGAAGGACATGTAATCGCCCAGCCAGCTTTCTATGCGGCGCCGCTCGTTGTCGTAGCTCCGGGCGCTCTTTTCGGTAAATTCGTCCCGGTGCCGGAACCCGTATACGTAAAAAGAGCGGAGATATGTGCGGATGCGGCCGAAGGATTTGATCAGTTCGCTGTAGGCCATGAGCCGCCTCCTTGTTTATCAGTCAGACCTTTGGGAAGAAAGGATACGGAATATGATCACGGACTCGTTTGACATTGATTCTCCCGCCGTCATCAACCCCCGCCGGAGGGAAGACGCGCCGAAGGCGGACGCCTGCATCGTCACCTTTTCCCATGAGATCGAAAAGCACGTGGCGGAAAACTACGCCCGGGGGGAAATGGCTTCCCTGTGGTGCGCCACCGGGAGGACCCCGGTGTACCTGATCCGAAGGGGGGAAAAACGGTTCGCGTTTTACAAAACCTATGTCGGCGCGCCTATCACTGTGGGACTGATGGAAGACGCCGCCGCCGAACTGGATTGCCGCAGGTTCATCCTGTTCGGCGGGGCGGGGTGCCTTGACAGGGAGATCGCCCACGGAAGGGTGATGATCCCCACCGCCGCTTACAGGGACGAGGGCACGTCTTACCATTACGCGCCGGCCTCGGACTATATCGCCGTCAGGAACGCGGACGCCGTCGAAAAATGCATGAAGAAAAACGGCATCCCATACGTGCTCGGCAAAACCTGGACGACGGATTCCTTTTACCGCGAGACCAGGAACAATTTCGAAAAGCGCAGGGCGGAGGGATGTATCTCTGTGGAAATGGAATGCGCGGGCGTCCAGGCCATGTGCGATTTCAGGGGGCTGGAGCTGTACGCTTTTTTCACCGGCGGCGATCTGTTGGACTCGCCGGAATGGGACGAGCGCGGCAGGAAATACGCCGACGGGGGCCAGCATGACACGGGCCATTTCAGCATTGCCCTGGCGCTTGCGGACGATGTGACGTGAAAAACGGGAACAATACGGGAAAGCCGTGACCGCCGGGAGGCTGAAAAGATGAAGGAGATCGAAATACTCGGGGCGAACCGTTTCGAGACCTTTACAAAGACCCGGGAGGGCAGCCGTGCGATCGTCGTGAGGGACGGGATGATCCTCCTGAGCCATGAGACCGTGTCCGGCTGGTGGCTGGTGCCCGGCGGCGGAATGGAGGAAGGCGAAACGCCGGAGGAATGCTGCGTAAGGGAAACGGAGGAGGAGACCGGCCTGGTCGTGCGTCCCCTTGAGCAGTTCCTGACGGTATTATTGTATCACGATCGCCGCAAAAAAGCTTCAGCAGCTGAAAATTCCTTCAAAAACCATGACCGTCTCCCCGGTGAGGGTCATCTGTCCGTCGGATTCATGGACGGTCAGGTCCCCGCCGGGGAGTTTGACCAGGATATCCTTTCCCGCGTCGCATCTGCCCGTGCGGATGGCCGCGGCCGCCGCGGCGCAGGCGCCGGTGCCGCAGGCCAGGGTCTCTCCGATGCCGCGCTCCCAGACCCGAAGCCGGAGGGCTGTGCGGTTGATGACGCGGACGAATTCCGTGTTGGTCCCCTCCGGGAAGCAGTCCGCGCATTCGTACAGCGGGCCGACTTCGTTCAGGTCGAGCCCGTCCGGGAAGTCCGTAAAAATGACGCAGTGGGGGTTGCCCACCGAAAGGCAGGTGACGCGGTCGCGCCGCCCGCCGATGGGGAGGGGGACGTCCACCGCCTCCTTCAGCCCCAGGGAGACCGGGACCTGCGCCGCATCGAAGGAGACGCGGCCCATCTGGGCGCAGACCGAGGAGACCTGCCCGTCCCTCAGGTAGACCCGCAGGCGATGGACCTGTCCCGCCATTTCCACGGTCATTACCTCGCTGCGCACATAGCCCCTGTCATAAAGGTATTTGGCGGCGCAGCGCAGATTGTTGCCTGCCATGCGGCCCTCGCTCCCGTCCCTGTTGAAGGAGCGGATGCTGACGTCCGCCGTTCCGGAGCGTTCAAGAAGTACGATCCCGTCGCCGCCGATGCCAAAGTGCCGGTCGCAGAGCTGGACGCACAGGGATTCGGGGCAGGCGATGCTGCCGTCGAAATTTTCGATAAAGATATAATCGTTCCCGCAGGAGTGCATTTTTACAAAAGGCACCCGCTGCCGCCATGCGCGCATGTGGTTCAGGTCCACAAGCTCGGTATTGGATAAACGGAAGCCCCCGGCCATCATATCCGCCAGCGCTCCCGCCGTATCCGGGGATGTCAGGCAGGGGATCCCCAGCTGCATGGCCCGGCGGTGCAGGGCGATGTAATCCCCGACGGTGGCGTCCCTCACCGCGCCGGTGTATACGATGTAATGAAGGTCCCCGTTTTCCATCAGCCGGATGATATCTCCGTTTTCCGCGGAGCCCGGGACGGAAGTGACGGGGATGCCGAGGCTTTCGATGGCCCGGGCTGTCCCCTCGGTGGCATAGATCCTGAGTCCCAGCGCAAAAAAACGCCTGGCCAGGGACAGGATCTCCCAGTCCCCGTTTTCCTCCGCGCTGATCAGGATCCCGCAGCCTCTCCTGGCTGCCGGCACGCCGAGGCCGGAAGCGGCCAGGCCCTTGAACAGCGCTTCCGGCAGCGTCCGGCCGATCCCTAGCACCTCGCCGGTGGACTTCATTTCCGGGCCCAGGATGCTGTCGGCGTCGTTCAGCTTTTCAAAGGAGAACACGGGCACCTTCACGGCCGCGTAAGGCGGGGTCCGGTAAAGTCCGGTGCCGTAGCCCAGGTCCCGGAGCTTTGCGCCGAGCATGACCTTTGATGCCAGCTCCGCCATCGGCACCTTTGTTACCTTGCTGATATAGGGCACGGTGCGGCTGGCCCTGGGATTCACCTCGATAACAAAAAGCTCGCCGTGCCAGATCAGGTACTGGATATTCACAAGGCCCCGGGTGCCCAGCGCCAGGGCCAGTTTTTCGCTGCTGTCGCAGATGACCTTCGTGGACCTGTCGTTCAGGTTGTAGGGTGGATAAACGGCGATGGAATCCCCGGAATGGACCCCCGCCCGTTCGATATGCTCCATGATGCCCGGGATCAGCACGTCCTCCCCGTCGGATATCACGTCCACCTCCACCTCGATCCCCGGCAGGTACCGGTCGATCAGCACCGGGTTTTCGATCCCCCCGGAGAGGATCTTTTCCATGTAGGCCCGCATCTGTTCCGCGTCCCTGGCAATGGTCATGTTCTGCCCGCCGATCACATAGGAGGGCCTGAGCAGCACCGGGTATCCAAGGAGCTCTGCGGCCCGGTCCGCTTCCTCCATGGTGCGGACGGCCATGCCCTTCGGACGGCGGATGCCGAACTTTTCCAGAAGCGCGTCGAAGCGTTCCCTGTCCTCAGCGATGTCGATGGATTCCGCGCTGGTGCCCAGGATGCGGATCCCGTGTTCGTCCAGGTACCGGGCCAGCCGGATGGCGGTCTGTCCGCCGAAGGCCACCACCACGCCCACGGGCCTTTCCACCCGGATGATGTTCATCACGTCCTCGGGCGTCAGGGGTTCAAAATAAAGGCGGTCGGCGGTGTCGTAGTCGGTGGAGACCGTTTCCGGGTTGTTGTTGACGATAACGGTGTCATAGCCCATTTCCCTGAGGGTGCGGACGCAGTGGACGGAGCTGTAATCGAATTCGATGCCCTGCCCGATGCGTATCGGCCCGCTGCCGAGGACCAGTACCACCGGCTTTCCGCTGCGCCGAAGCGTCCGGGATTCGCAGGCGCCGTCCGTGCAGGAATAGAAATAAGGGGTCTGCGCGGCGAACTCGGCCCCGCAGGTATCCACCATTTTATAGCTGAAAGCCCATCCGGGCAGGTCCTTTGCCCCGAACAGGCGGGATATGGCGGCGTCCGGGTATCCCAGGCGTTTAAGGAGCGCGTAGTCGCCCTCGTTCAGGCCGCTTTGCGCGATCCGGTTTTCCATATCCGCCATGCCCCTGAGCTTATGCAGGAAAAACGGGTCGATCCCCGTGATGCGGTGGATCTCCTCCACGGCCATGCCCGCCTTCAGCGCCTCGAACACGGTAAAGATCCGCCGGTCGTCCCGGGCGGAGAGCCGCTCCCTGAGGGAGGATGCGCACAGCGGCGGCGCGTTCAGGCTGTCAAGGCCGATCTCCGCGCCGCGCACGGCCTTCATCAGCGCCGCCTCAAAGCACCGGCCGATGGCCATGACTTCACCGGTGGCCTTCATCTGGGTGCCAAGAGTGCGGGAGGAGCCCCGGAACTTATCGAAGGGCCATTTGGGGAACTTGACCGCCACATAGTCCAGGGCGGGTTCAAAGCAGGCGCAGGTCCTGCCGGTGATGTCGTTCTTTATCTCGTCCAGGGTATAGCCCAGGGCGATGCGGGTGGAGATCTTGGCGATGGGGTAGCCGGTGGCCTTGCTGGCTAGGGCGGAGGAGCGGGAGACCCGCGGGTTGACCTCGATCACCGCGTATTCAAAGGAATCCGGGTCCAGGGCGAACTGGCAGTTGCAGCCGCCCACGATACCCAGGGCTTCGATCATCCGGAGGGAAGCCGTCCTGAGCATCTGGTATTCCCGGTCCGCCAGCGTCAGCGCCGGGGCCGCAACGATGCTGTCCCCGGTGTGGATGCCCACAGGGTCCACGTTTTCCATGGAGCAGACGGCCACCGCATTGCCCGCCGCGTCCCGCATCACCTCGAATTCGATCTCCTTCCAGCCGGAAATGCATTTTTCCACCAGGATCTGGCGTATCGGGGATGCGTCCAGGCCGCCCCGGGCGATCCTATTAAGTTCTTCGTCGTTTTCGGCGATGCCCCCGCCGCTGCCGCCCAGGGTGTAGGCGGGCCGGACGATCACAGGATACCCGATGGCGGCGGCAGCCCGGAGGGCGTCCTCCGGGCTTTCCGCGATCTCTGACGGGACGCAGGGCTGCCCGATGGCGCGCATGGTGTCCCGGAATTTTTCCCGGTCCTCGGCCCGCTCGATGGCTTCGATGGGGGAGCCCAGCAGCCGGACCCCGTATTCGGCCAGGGTCCCTGCACGGCTCAGTTGCATGGCGAGGGTCAGGGCAGTCTGCCCCCCGAGCCCTGCCAGCAGTCCGTCCGGGCGTTCCTTCGCGATGATGCGGCTCAGGGTCTGGACATTCAGGGGTTCCAGGTAGATCTCGTCCGCCATGTGCTTATCGGTCATGATGGTGGCCGGGTTGGAGTTCACCAGCGCCACGTTCACGCCTTCCGCCTTCAGTACGCGGCAGGCCTGGGCCCCGGCGTAGTCGAATTCGGCCGCCTGGCCGATGACGATGGGGCCGGAGCCGATGACCAGCACTTTCCGGATCGACACATCTTTAGGCATGCTAAAACTCCTCCGTCATGGCGATGAACCGGTCAAAAAGAAACGCCGTGTCCTGCGGCCCGGGACAGGCCTCCGGGTGGAACTGCACGGTAGCGCAGCAAAGGTCCGGATATTCCATGCCCTCGCAGCTTAAGTCGTTGGCGTTGACAAAGGTCTCGATGCCGATCCCTTTAAGGCTTTCGGCCAGCACGGCGTAGCCGTGGTTCTGGCTGGTGATCCATGCCCTGCCGGACTTCAGGTCCCGGACAGGCTGGTTGCCGCCCCGGTGGCCGTATTTCAGCCTGACGGTTTCCCCGCCCAGGGCCAGGGCTGTCAGCTGGTGTCCGAGGCAGATGCCGAGGACCGGCTTTTTTCCGAGCATCGCTTTTATCTCCCGGACGCATTCGGGATTGTCCCTGGGATCCCCCGGGCCGTTGGACAGGACGATGCCGTCCGGATCCTCCCGGAGGACTTCCTCCGCTTTTGCGAAGGACGGCCAGACGGTCACGGCGCATCCGCGCCTTTGAAGCGAGCGGATGATGTTGTGCTTGGCGCCGTAATCCATCAGCGCGACGCGCCGTTTTTCCTTTCCTTCCGCGGGAAAGACGGCTTTTTCCCTGCGGGTAACGCTTTCCACGGCTTTTTTTACCCGGAAAGCGTGGATGGGATCCATATCCCGGGGGACGGTATCGCAGATCAGGGCGTTCATCACACCCTCCTCCCGGGTAATGCGTACGATCTCCCGGGTGTCCACCCCGCACAGGCCCGGGATGCCCTGCGCTTTCAGCCATCCATCCAGCGGCCCCCGGCTGCGGAAGTTGGAGGGCTGAGAGCAAAGCTCCCGGACGATATAGCCGAAGAGTGCGCTATTCCCCTCAAAGTCCTCCGGGATCAGCCCGGCGTTCCCGATCATCGGGAAGGAGTGGGTGACGATCTGGCCGAAAAAGCTGGGGTCGGTCAGGGTCTCCAGGTATCCCGTCATGCCGGTGGTGAAGACCAGTTCCCCCAATCGGTCACAGGGGGCCCCGATGCGGAGCCCCTCAAAGATCCTGCCGTTGCCGAGTACCAGGTACGCCATGTCTGTTTACCTCCAGCGCCGCTTTGATAAAGCCCACGAACAGGGGATGCGGCTTGTTTGGGCGGCTCTTGAATTCCGGGTGGAACTGGACGCCCACAAAGAACTTCTCGCCCGGGATCTCCACGGTCTCCACCAGACGCCCGTCCGGGGAAAGGCCGGAAAGGCACAGGCCCGCTTTTTCCAGCGTGTCCCGGTAGGCGTTTGCGAACTCATAGCGGTGGCGGTGGCGCTCGCTGATCTCATTGACTCCGTACAGGGAGGCGATCAGAGTGCCTTCGCGGAGGACGCAGGGGTATCTGCCCAGGCGCAGGGTGCCGCCCTTGTCGACTTCGTCGTTCTGGCCCGGCATGAAGGAGATGACCCGGTGGGGCGCGTTTTCGTTGAATTCATGGGAATCGGCGCCTTTAAGCCCCGCCGCGTGCCGGGCGAATTCGATCACGGCAATCTGCATGCCGAGGCAGATGCCAAAGTAAGGGACGTGCTCCCTTCGGGCGTACTGTGCGGCGAGGATCATCCCATCGATGCCCCGCTTTCCGAAGCCCCCGGGGACGATGATCCCGTCCGCGCCGGAAAGATATGCGTCCGCGGTGTCCTCCGTCAGGGTCTCCGAGTCGATCCAGTCGATCTCCGTTTTTGCGTCCAGGGCGTAGCCCGCGTGGCGCAGGGCTTCCGCCACGGAAAGATAGGCGTCGTGCAGCTGTACGTACTTGCCCACCAGGGCGATCCTGACCCTGCGGTTCTGGTGGCGGATGCGTTCCACCATCTCCCGCCATTCCCCAAGGTCCGCTTCCGGGGTCCTGAGCCCCAGTTCCCGACAGACGATGCCGGAAAAATGGGCCTCTTCCAGCATCAGAGGGGCTTCGTACAGGATGGGCAGGGTCAGGTTCTGGATGACGCAGTCCGGCTTTACGTTGCAGAAATGGGCGATCTTTGTAAAAATGCCGCTGTCCGTAATGGGCTCGTCCGCCCGCAGCACGATGATGTTCGGGCTGATGCCCATGCCCTGCAGCTCCTTGACCGAGTGCTGGGTGGGCTTTGATTTATGTTCCCCGCTGGCTTTCAGGTAGGGCACCAGGGTCACGTGGATATACAGCGTGTTCTCCCGGCCTTCCTCCAGGCCCACCTGCCGAATGGCTTCGATGAAAGGCTGGCTTTCGATGTCGCCGATGGTGCCGCCGATCTCGGTGATCACCACGTCCGCGTCGGTCTTTTCCGCTACCCGGTGGATGAAGTGCCGGATCTCGTCGGTGATGTGCGGGATGGTCTGCACCGTGATCCCAAGATACCCGCCCTGCCGTTCCCTTCCGATCACACGGGAATAGACTTTGCCCGTGGTCAGGTTGGAATAGCGGTTCAGGTCCTCGTCGATGAAGCGTTCGTAATGGCCCAGGTCCAGGTCGGTCTCCGCCCCGTCCTCGGTGACATAGACCTCGCCGTGCTGGTATGGGCTCATGGTGCCGGGGTCCACATTGATATAGGGATCCAGTTTCTGGGCGGCCACCTTCAGGCCCCGGGCCTTCAGGAGCCTTCCGAGGGAAGCCGCGGTGATGCCCTTGCCCAGGCCGCTGACCACGCCGCCGGTGACAAAGATGTATTTTGCCATACGCGTTTTCCTTTCTACTCGACGGTCACGGATTTGGCCAGGTTCCGGGGCTTGTCCACGTCCAGGCCCCGGCTGACGCTGGTGTAGTATCCGAGCAGCTGCAGCGGCACCACCGCCAGGGAGGGAACGAAATGTTCGTCGGTCCTGGGTACGTAAACGGTGAAGTTCACCGAATCCTCCACGGCGAAATTGCCGTTGACGGTGATCCCCATCAGGTTGGCGCCCCGGGATTTGCATTCCATCATGTTGGAAACGGTCTTTTCAAACAGTTTGCCCTGGGTGAGCACGCCGATCACCAGGGTGCCCTGCTCGATCAGGCTGATGGTGCCGTGCTTCAGTTCCCCGGCGGCGTAGGCCTCGGAATGGATGTAGCTGATCTCCTTCATCTTGAGGCTGCCCTCCAGGCTGACGGCGTAGTCCAGGCCCCGGCCGATGAAAAAGATGTCGTGGGCGTTGACGATCTTGGAAGAGAACCACTGCAGCCGTTCCTTGTCCTCCAGGACGCGGCGTATCTTGTCCGGAAGGGCGGCCATTTCCGCAAGGAGATGGTCGTACTGCTCGCCGGTGATCCCGCCCCGCACCCGGGCCATCTCCACCGCCAGGGCGTCCATGGCGATGAGCTGCGCGCTGTAGGCCTTTGTGGTGGCCACGGCGATCTCCGGCCCGGCCAGGGTATAGAGCACCAGGTCCGCTTCCCTGGCGATGGTGGAGCCGACCACGTTCACCACCGCCAGGGTCAGGGCGCCCCGCTCCTTTGCCACCCGCAGGGCCGCCAGGCTGTCGGCGGTCTCGCCGGACTGGGATATCACGATCACAAGGGTCCCTGCGGCCATGGGCATGGAGCGGTAGCGGAACTCCGAGGCCAGTTCCACCCGTACGGGGATCCCGGCCAGGTCCTCGATGACGTACTGGGCCGCCATGCCCACATGCCATGCGGAACCGCAGGCTGCGATGACGATCCCGGTCAGGGAGCGGATCGTATCCTCCGCAAGTCCCGCCGCGCCAAGGTCGATCCGGCCGTCTTTCACCAGGCTGTTCAGGGTATCCCGGACGGCGGCGGGCTGCTCGTGGATTTCCTTGAGCATGAAGTGCTCAAAGCCGTCTTTCTCGGCCGCGGCCGCGTCCCAGGTGACCTCCGTGAGCGGCACCGCCGTTTCGTCCCCGTTCAGGTCAAAAAAGACGGCTTGCCCGGGGGAGACCCGGGCCACCTGGAGGTTGTCGATGTAATAGACGCTGCGGGTGTATTTCAGGATGGCCGGCACGTCCGATGCCAGGTAGGAGGCGTCCTCCGCCGTGCCGATGATCAGGGGGGAATCCTTCCGGGCGGCGAAGATCTCGCCGGGGAAATCCCTGAACATCAGCGCCAGCGCGTAGCTTCCGCGCACCCGGACCATGGTGCGGGTGATGGCGTCCACCGGGCCGATCCTGTATTTTTTGTAATAGTAGTCAACAAGCTTGACGACCACCTCGGTATCGGTGTCGCTGTAAAAAACATAGCCGTGCCTGAGAAGCTTTTCCTTCAGCTCGGTGAAGTTTTCGATGATGCCGTTGTGCACCCCCACCACGTCCGAATCCCCCGCCCCGCTGCCCGGGGCGGCGAGGTTTCCGCTGACATGGGGATGGGCGTTGATGACGGTGGGGTCGCCGTGGGTGGCCCAGCGGGTGTGGCCGATGCCGCACTGTCCGCGCAGGGCCCGCCCCTGGTCGGTCTTGTCCGCCAGGTGGAACAATTTGCCGGTGGCTTTCACCACCTCCGCCGGGGCGCTGCCGTCCCGGACCGCCAGGCCCGCAGAGTCATATCCCCGATATTCCAGCCTGCTCAGTCCGTCCAGAAGGATCGGGGCAGCCTGGTCCCTTCCCGTATATCCGACGATTCCGCACATGGCTCCCTTGCCGCCTTTCCATATAATTCGCCCGCCTTTGGGGCCGTTGGCGTCCCCGCGGGCAAACAGATGCTTACTGCTCTAAAAAGACCGCTTTCAGCGTTTCCCGCTCAGGAAGGCGTCCGCCTCCCGGGCGGCCTCCCGGCCGTCCGCCAGGGCCCGTACCACCAGGGACTGGCCGGTGCGCATGTCCCCGGATACGAAGAGTTTCCCGCAAAGATGATGGGACCCGTCGGCGGGCATCAGCCGTCCGCGGCTGTCCGCTTCAAGGCCGAAGGCGCTTTTCGTTTCCCTGTCGCAGCCGATGAAACCTGCGGCGATCAGGAGAAGCCCGCAGGGATGTTCTTCCTCCGTGCCGGGGATGGGCCGGCGGGATGAGTCAAGGCGTACCGTCACCGCGGCGGTGAGGCGGCCCTGCCCGTCCGTCACGAGAGAATTTACCGTGGTCTCGTATACCCGGGGATCCTTTCCCTGCACAAAGGCCGCCTCCGCCTGGCCGTAATCCGTGCGCAGGGTCCGTGGCCACTGGGGCCAGGGGTTCCCGGCGGCGCGTTTTTGCGGCGGGGCGGGCAGCATCTCCAGCTGGGACACCGAGGCGCAGCCCTGCCTCAGGGCGGTCGCCACGCAGTCGTTGCCGGTGTCCCCGCCGCCCAGGACGATCACGTGCCTGTCCCGGGCGCTGAGGGCGTTGTCCCCTCCCGACAGGAGCGTCCGGGTGGATTCGGTCAGGTAGTCCACCGCGAAGCAGACGCCTTTCGCTCCCTGCCGCGCAAATCCCGGGTCTCGGGGCTCCCTTGCCCCTCCGCAGAGCACCGCGGCATCGAAGGCTTCCGCAGTTTCGCTCCCTGCCGCGGCGTCTGTCCGGAACCGGATGCCCTCTTCCTCCATCAGCAGGATGCGCCGCTGCAGGATCTCCTTGGGCAGCTTCATGTTGGGGATCCCGTACATCAGGAGGCCGCCGGGTCTGTCCGCTTTTTCAAATACCGTGACCGTATGCCCCATCTGGTTCAGAAGATCCGCGCACGCCAGGCCCGAAGGGCCGCTTCCGATGACCGCGGCCGTTTTTCCGGTGCGGACCGGGGGGATCCGCGGACGGATCCATCCCTTTGAAAAGCCGGTCTCGATAAGGTAAAGTTCGTTGTCCCTGTTGGTTACGCCCTCCTCCGCCAGATTGCAGGCCTTTTCGCACAGGGCGGGGCAGACCCGCCCTGTGAACTCCGGGAAGGGCGCGGTCATCAGCAGCCTTTCCAGCGCTTCCCTTTCCCGACCCCTGAAAAGCAGGTCGTTCCATTCGGGGATCAGGTTATGGAGCGGGCAGCCGAAATCCGACTGGCAGAAGGGCACGCCGCAGTTCATGCACCGGGCGGCCTGGCGCCGCCGTTCATCTTCCGGCAGGGGAACGTGCAGGCTGTCATGATCCTTCAGGCGCTTATCTTCGCTGCGGAATGGATCCTCCGCCCGGGCGTATTCAAGAAAGCCGGTCGTTTTGCCCATGCGTTTACACCCCTTTCAGGAAGGCCAGGTATTCGTCGGAGATCACGGCACGGAATTTCGGGAGCCACGCGGCGAAGTTGCGCAGGATCTCCCCGGCTTTCCTCGACCCCGTAGCCTTGAAATGCATCCGCAGAAGCCGGTCCAGTTCGTCCGCCTGCTCCGGCGTTACGGGGTACATCTTTACGTGGCCGGGGTTCAGGCGGCCCTGGAGGGTGCCGTCGGCGTCAAGCACCCAGGCGATGCCTCCGGACATGCCGGCGGCGAAATTGTCCCCCACGCTCCCCAGCACGGCCACCCGGCCGCCGGTCATATATTCGCAGCCATGGTCGCCGACGCCCTCCACCGCGGCCCAGGCCCCGGAGTTGCGCACGGCGAAGCGTTCGCCCGCCCGGCCCGCCACAAAGGCATAGCCGCCGGTGGCGCCGTAGAGCGCCACGTTGCCGATGAGGGTATCCTCCTCCCTCCAGAGGCTGTCCACGGGGGGACATACGGCGATGGTGCCGCCGGAGAGCCCCTTGCCCAGGTAGTCGTTGGCTACCCCGTAAAGGGTGATGCGCTGCCCGCCCGGCAGGAAGGCCCCGAAGGACTGGCCGCCGCAGCCCCGGGCCTGGATATCGCGGTCCCCTTTCAAAAGGGTGCCGAAGGCCCGGTCCGTGGTCATGAGCTGCACATGGTCCTGGAACAGCCGGGCGTCCGTGCGCTCCGACAGGCGGAAGTCGTGCCTGCATTCCGGCCGGAAATGGACGTTCCGCGCAAAGCCTATAAGGTCGGTCAGGTCCATCGGCGCGTCCGGTTTTGCGGTGAGAAGATCGCTGCGCCCCACCAGTTCATCCACTGTGCGGGCCCCGAGTTTCGCCATGATCTCCCTCAGTTCCTCCGCGATGAAAAGCATGAAGTGCTCCACGTATTCGGGCTTGCCCGCAAAGCGCCTGCGAAGCTCGGGGTTTTGGGTGGCGATGCCGAAGGGACAGGTCCCCAGGTGGCATACCCTCATCATCCGGCATCCCATGGCCACCAGCGGGGCCGTAGCGAAACCGAACTGTTCGGCGCCGAGCAAAAGCGCCACGGCCACGTCGTGGCCGGTCATCAGCTTGCCGTCGGTCTCCAGGGTGATTTTTTCCCTGAGCCGGTTCCGGCACAGCACCTGGTGGGCCTCCGCCAGGCCGACCTCCCAGGGAAGGCCCGCGTGGTGGACGCTGCTCAGCGGCGCCGCGCCGGTGCCGCCTTCGCCGCCGGATATCAGGATGCCGCCGGCCCCGGCCTTGGCCACGCCGCTGGCGATGGTGCCGACGCCCGTGGAGGAAACCAGCTTCACGGTGATCTTTGCCTGCTCGCTGGCGCATTTCAGGTCATAGATCAATTCCGCCAGGTCCTCGATGGAATAAATGTCGTGGTGGGGCGGCGGGGAGATCAGGGAGATGCCGGGGGTGGCGCAGCGGGTCCTGGCGACTTCCTCGGTCACCTTGGCCCCGGGCAGGTGACCGCCTTCTCCGGGTTTGGCGCCCTGGGCCATCTTGATCTGGATCTCTTTTGCCGACAGCAGGTATTCCCTGGTCACGCCGAAGCGCCCGGAGGCCACCTGCTTGATGGCGGAGTTCAGTCCGGTGCCGAAGCGCTCCGGCAACTCTCCGCCCTCGCCGCTGTTGGACATGCCCCCCAGGCGGTTCATGGCCGCCGCCAGGCATTCGTGGGCCTCCCGGGAGATGGAGCCGTAGCTCATGGCTCCGGTGCGGAAACGCTTCACGATCTCCGAGGCCGGCTCCACCTCATCAAGGGGGACCGGGCGGCATGCGTCGAACCTGAAGGTCAGCATGGAGCGGACGGTCTTCGGGCCTTCCTCTTCCACCCTGGCCGCATAACGGTCAAACAGCTCCCTGTCGCAGGTCTGGACCGCCTGCTGCAAAAGGTGGATGGTCATGGGGTCGTAAAGGTGTTTCTCGGCCTGCTTTCCGGTGCGCAGCCGGTGCCTGCCCACGCTGACAAGGCCATTTGCCCGGGGCGCGAAGGCGGCCTTCCAGTTCAGGAGCGTGTCCGCCTCAATGCGGTCCAGGTCCGTACCGCCGAGGACCGCGGGGGTATTGGTGAAATATTTGGCCACCAGGTGTTTTTCAAGGCCCACGGCTTCAAAAAGCTGGGCGCTCTGGTAGGCCTGCAGGGTGGAGACGCCCATCTTGGAGGCGATCTTCAGCACCCCGGCGGTCAGGGCGGCGTCGTAATCCCCAACGGCCTTTTCCGCATCTTTGCTTAAAATACCCTTTGCGCACATGTCCCGGATACATTCGTGCGCCAGGTACGGGTCCACAGCCCGGGCGCCGAAGGCGACGAGCAGGGCCATATGGTGCACGTCCCGGGGTTCGCCGCTTTCCAGGATCACGGAAACGGCGGTGCGTTTCCTGATGCGTATCAGGTGCTGCTCCAGGGCGGAAACTGCCAGCAGGGAAGGAATGGCCGGGTGCTGCGCGTCCGCGCCCCGGTCAGAGAGGATCAGGATGTTGATCCCGTCGGCGCAGGCCCGGTCACACTGACTGAAGAAAACGGACAGCGCGTCCCGGAGGGAGACGGCGATATCGTGGAGAAGGGAGACCGTGCGTACGGAAAAAGCCGTATGGCGGATGTTTCGGATCCGCGAAAGCGCCTCCTCTGTAATGATCGGGGAGGGAAGCTCCAGAACGGTGCAGTTGTCCGGACCGTCCGTAAGAAGGTTGCCGTCGTCCCCGATCAGGATGGAGCAGTCGGTCTTGATCTCCTCCCGCAGGGCGTCGATGGGCGGGTTGGTCACCTGGGCGAAGCGCTGGCGGAAATAATCAAAAAGAGGGGGATGCGTTCCCGAAAGGCAGGCCAGGGGTTCGTCCGCCCCCATGGATACGATGGGCTCCGTGCCTTTTTCCGCCATGGGCAGCAGGATATCGTTCAGGTCTTCCCAGGTGTAGCCGAAAGCCGCGCACAGGGCTGTACGCTCGCTGTCATCCGGCGCTTCCGGCTTTTCCTGTCCACGGGGCAGGTCCTCCAGGCGGATGATGTTTTGTGTCCATTCGCCGAAGGGCTTTGCCGCGGCACAGCGCGTTTTCAGCGCCGCTCCTTCCAGCAGCGCGCCGGTATCAAGATCCGCCTCCAGTACGTCCCCGCCGCCCAGCTTCCACCGCCTGACGATATGGGCGCTTTCCTCGTACAGCACCCCCGCCTCGGAGGAGAGGATCAGCCGGTGGTCGTCGGTCAGGGCGCAGCGCAGGGGGCGCAGTCCGTTGCGGTCCAGGGAAGCGCAGACCTTCTGCCCGTCGGAATAGAGGATCGCCGCCGGTCCGTCCCAGGGCTCCATCATGGCGGCGTAATATCGGTAAAGCTCCCGCCAGGGCGTATCGGCCTTTGATTTCTGCCAGGGCTCCGGCAGCAGCACCATCCCCGCCAGGGACAGGGGGAAGCCGTTCATGCTAAGGAATTCCAGGGTGTTGTCCAGCATCTGGCTGTCGCTGCCGCCTTCGGCCACCACGGGCAGCACACGCCGCATTTCGTCCCCCATGACAGGGGAGCGCATGGTCTCCTCCCGGGCCTTCATCCGGTCGTGGTTGCCGCGGATGGTGTTGATCTCCCCGTTGTGCAAAAGCATCCTCTGGGGATGGGCCTTGCTCCATGAAGGAAAGGTATTGGTGGAAAAACGGGAATGCACCATGGCCATACGGGACGTGAAGCGTACGTCCTGCAGGTCGTCATAAAAGGAACGGAGCTGGTTTACCAGCATCATGCCCTTGTAGACCACCGTGCGCGAGGAAAGGGAGCAGACGTAAGCGTCGGTGGACTGCTTTTCGAACACGCGGCGCAATACGTAAAGCCGGCGGTCGAAATCAGCCCCGGCCGCGGCGCCTTCCGGACGGCGCAGGAAGCACTGCCGGATGCGGGGCATGGTTCGCCGGGCGCCGGCGCCCAGCTGGGTGGGATGGCAGGGAACGTCCCGCCATCCCAGCACCGGGATGCCCTCGGATGCGGCCAGCCGGTCGAAGATGCCCGAGGCGCCGCTCGACGCGATCTCGTCCTCCGGCAGGAAAAACATGCCCACGCCGTAATCCCCCGGCTGTCCCAGGGGAATGCCTTCCTCCCGGGCCCAGGCGGAAAAGAGGACGTGGGGGATCTGGGTCATGATGCCAACGCCGTCGCCGGTGGTGCCCGGGGCGTCGCTGCCCGCCCGGTGGGCAAGGCGTTCCACGATCGAAAGCGCCTGGTCCACCGTGCGGTGGGTGGCCTTGCCGCTCAGGTCGGCGATGGCCCCCACGCCGCAGCTTTCGTGCTCCTCTTCCGCCCGGTACAGCGGGTACCTTTTATCACGAGTCATGTTTGTTTCCGTCTCCTTTGACGATCTGTAAAGCGCAGTCGGCCATCCTCAGGCCCCGGTTCATGGCGTACTGCTGCAAAGCCCTGTGGGCCTGGGGTTCCGTGAGGCCCTCCCGGCGCATCAGGATCTCTTTCGCTTTCCCGATCAGGGCCCGCTCGTCCACGGTGTGCTTCGGAAGCTTCATCCGGTGCAGCTGGGTCAGCATTTCCACCGCGCCGAGTACCGCCTGCCGGGAGGTGGGCAGGGCCAGTCGGAAGATGCCTTGGGATTCGCACCCTTCCAGCTCCGGGGGCTTTGCGATCAGGAGGATGTGCACCTGCTCCCCGTAATCCCAGAAAAGCTCGTCCGCGCTGCAGTCCGGGATCTGTCCCGCCAGGATCAGAAGGCCGTCGTCGCAGTCGTTCAGCGTGCGGCGCAATTCTCCCGCGCCGGCGCAGAGGCGGTATACCGGGTAGCCGGAGGAGGACAGCAGGGCGGACAGCTGCGTCCGGCTCTGGTCCGAGCTGCCCGCGATCACGATCCTCGCCATGCCCTTCACCTCCTCAAAAAATCCGAAAAGCTCAGTACATCACGATATAGCGCTCGATCTCCCACCGGCTCACATGGGTGCGGTAGGCGTCCCATTCCTTGCGCTTGCCTTCGGCGTACTGGCTGAGGACGTGTCCGCCCAGGGCGCCGCAGATGATATCGTCCTTTTCCAGGCATTCCACCGCTTCGAGCAGTGTGCCGGGAAGGGACCGGATGCCCTTTTCCTCCCGGGTCCGCTCGTCCATGGCGAAAATGTTTTCGGTGATCTCTTCCGGCGCCTGCATTCCCTTTTCGATGCCGTCCAGGCCCGCGGCTAGGCAGACCGCCATGTTCAGGTAGGGGTTGCAGGAGGGATCCGGGCAGCGCAGTTCCACCCGGGTGCCCATGCCCCGGGCCGCGGGGATGCGGATCAGCGCGCTGCGGTTGCTGGCGCTCCAGGCCAGGTAGCAGGGGGCTTCGTAGCCGGGAACCAGGCGCTTGTAGCTGTTCACCAGGGGGTTTGTAATGGCCGCCATGCCCCGGACGTGGGCCAGGATGCCGGCGATGAAGCTGTAGGCTTCCCTGCTGAGGCCCCGCTTGTCGCTCGGATCGGCAAATACGTTCTTCCCGTCCCTGAACAGGCTCATGTTGGTGTGCATGCCGCTGCCGTTGATGCCGAAGACAGGCTTGGGCATAAAGGTGGCGTGGAGGCCGTTCTTCTGGGCCAGGGTCTTGACCGCCAGCTTGAAGGTCATGATGTTGTCGGCGGACACCAGGGCGTCGGCGTACTTGAAGTCGATCTCGTGCTGGCCGGCGGCCACCTCGTGGTGGCTGGCCTCGATCTCGAAGCCCATCTGCTCCAGGGCCATGCAGATCTCCCGGCGGGTGCTCTCTCCGTGGTCCAGGGGACCCAGGTCAAAGTATCCGGCCTCGTCGGAGGTGGCGGTGGTGGGATGTCCCTGTTCATCGGTCTGGAAGAGGAAGAATTCCATTTCCGGGCCCACGTTGAAGGAGTAGCCCATGTCCGCGGCCTTCTGAAGCACCCGCTTCAATACGCCCCGGGGATCGCCGGCGAAGGGAGAGCCGTCCGGATTGTGGACGTCGCAGATCAGCCGGGCCACCTTGCCGTGCTGGGGACGCCAGGGCAGGATCGCGAAGGTGTCCAGGTCCGGCCACAGGTACTGGTCGCTTTCGTTGATGCGCACAAAACCCTCGATGGAGCTGCCGTCGATCATGATCTGGTTGTTTACGGCCTTCTCCACCTGGCTGGCGGTGATGGCCACGTTCTTCAGCTGGCCGAAGATGTCGGTGAACTGCATGCGGATGAACTCAACGTCGCCTTCGCGGACCATGCGGATGATGTCTTCCTTCGTGTACTTGCTCATGGCGATACCTCCTAAAAAACGAAAAGGCAGGGAAAGTCGTTTGACATGACTCCCTTGCCTTGTCTGGCGGGATGATAGCACGGATGAGAAAAAGCTGTCAAGCGTTTTGAAACAGATGAATTGTTTTCCTGCTGTTTTT
This sequence comes from Clostridia bacterium, assembly GCA_017524725.1. Lineage (GTDB taxonomy): Bacteria > Bacillota > Clostridia > Christensenellales > Aristaeellaceae > RUG756. The sequence continues at coordinate 21,213 of JAFXUZ010000014.1, forward strand.
TTCAAAACAGGGCTGCTATTCTACATTAAATTGCATTTTTGACGATTTGAAAATGCAAAATCAGCCCTTGACAGGGCCTTTGCGCCGTGCTATGATGCGTCCAACCGAACAGGTGAAAGCGTTGCGGAAGCAAAGTACCCCGGTGCGGCGGCATCCAAGAGAGCGGGCGATGGTGTGAATCCCGCATGGGTCCCCGGGCGAAGAACCCTTCCAAGCCCAAACTGAAAGGCCGAGGCCGAGTAGGGGCGGCGGGCACGGCGGCCCGTTATCCTCGCCGGGGCTTGACAGAGCCCTGAAAGAGAAGCAAATCAGGTGGCACCACGGAGAGGCGGCCTTCGTCCTGAAATATCAGAACGATTGCCGACCGCGAACGGAGGTGCTTTTTATGTGTTCCATCTTTGCTGTCACCGGAAAGACCATTCCCGAAGAAAAACTGCGCGAATGCTTTGACCGCACCGTCAGCCGGGGGCCGGACATGAGCCGGTTTGAGGAGATCCCCTGCGGGTACCTGGGGTTTCACCGCCTGGCCATCATGGGCCTGGACGAAATGGGCATGCAGCCCTTCCGCCTGGACAGGGACGCGGTGGTCTGCAACGGGGAGCTTTACGGCTTCCGCCCCTTAAGGGAAAGGCTTTCGGCGAAGTACGACATCAAAAGCCTGTCTGACTGCGAGATCCTTCTGCCCCTGTACCATGAATACGGCATTGAAATGTTCAAGACCCTGGACGCGGAGTTCGCCCTGGTCCTATGGGACGGGGAAAAACAAAAGCTGATCGCCGCCCGGGACCCCATCGGCATCCGGCCCCTGTATTACGGCAGGCTTCCGGACGGGGAATGGGCTTTCGCAAGCGAGCCCAAAAACCTGATGGGCCTGTGCGGCGCCATTCTGCCCTTCCCGCCGGGGCATTACTGGATGGACGGGGAGTTTGTGCAATACGCCGACCCGGCTTACGTGGGCTATTTCACCATGAAAACGGAGGAGGAGGTGTGCGCGAAGCTGCGCCGGCTTTTGACGGACGGCGTCGGGAAGCGCCTGGACGCCGACGCACCCGTCGGCTTCCTGCTCTCCGGCGGCCTGGATTCCTCCCTGGTGTGCGCCATCGCCCAAAAAATACTGGACAAGCCTATCCGCACCTTCGCCATCGGCATGGATGTGGACGCCATCGACCTGAAATACGCCCGCATGGCGGCGGAATACATCGGCAGCGACCATACGGAGGTCATCATCAGCGAAAAGGATGTGCTGGAGGCGCTGCCGACGGTGGTGGAGCTGCTGGGCACCTGGGACATCACCACCATCCGGGCGTCCATCGGCATGTACCTGGTGTGCAAATGGATCCATGAGCATACGGACATCCGGGTGCTGCTGACGGGCGAGATATCCGACGAACTTTTCGGATACAAATACACGGACTTTGCGCCCGACGCCGCGGCCTTCCAGGAGGAGGCGGAAAAGCGCATACGTGAACTGCATGTGTACGACGTGCTTCGGGCCGACCGCTGCATCTCCGTCAACTCCCTGGAAGCCCGGGTGCCCTTCGGCGACCTGAAGTTCGTCCGCTACGCCATGAGCATCGACCCCGAACTGAAAATGAACACCCATAACATGGGCAAGTACCTGATCCGGAAGGCCTTCGCCGAGGATCATATCCTGCCGGACGAGATCCTCTGGCGGCAGAAGGCGGCTTTCTCCGACGCGGTGGGGCATTCCATGGTGAACGACCTGAAGGCCCTGGCGGAAAGGACGTATACGGACAAGGAATTTACGTTAAAGGCGTCGAAATACGATTACCGTCCGCCTTTTACCAAGGAAAGCCTGCTCTACCGGGAACTGTTTGAGCGGTTCTACCCCGGCCAGGCGCGGATGATCCCGGATTACTGGATGCCGAACAAAGCCTGGCCAGGCTGCGACGTGGACGACCCATCGGCAAGGGTCCTGAGCAACTACGGGGCCAGCGGGGAGTGATAGGAGAAAATGGAGGGAATCACATACCGGCGGACGACCGGGGATGATCCGGTGTTTCTTCGGTTCTACGCCGTGACCGAGGAATACTACAGCCGCATTGCGGGCGGCGCGGACAAACGTCGGGATTTTGTTCCCTTCAACGCGTCCGACAGGATCCCGTTCGTGGTGCTGGCCTTCTTTAGCGGCGTGCCGGCGGGCTGCGCCGGTCTGAAAAAGTATTCGGATACCGACGCCGAGGTCAAGCGGGTGTGGGTGGAGCCGGCCTTCCGCTCAAGGCGCATCGCTTCGGGCCTTATGGACCGCGTGGAGGAAAGGGCCCGGGAAGAGGGCTTTCGCCGCGTCATATTGCAGACCAGGCCCCTGATGCAGGACGCGGTCAGGCTGTACGAAGGGCGGGGTTATACGCTGATTCAAAACTACCCGCCCTATGACCGCCTGGAAGGGGCCGTGTGCTACGCCAAAGAGCTTTAATGTTTTTTGACTGTATTCCCATTGACAAACAGGATTCGACAGCATAAAATGCCATCATTCCGACAAGGCGCAAGGGTGTGCTTTCAACACCCCTGCGCCTTTTTTGCCGGAAATTTTTAATGAAACGGAAGTGAGCGGTATGACGTACTCCCCCGCAAACACCATCTGGGTCCTGCTGGGCGCGGCCCTGGTCTTCTTTATGCAGGCGGGTTTCGCCATGTGCGAAGCCGGCTTTACCCGCGCGAAGAACACCGGCAACATCCTGATGAAAAACCTGATGGACTTCTGCATCGGCACGCCGCTGTACTGGCTGCTCGGCTTCGGCATCATGTTCGGCGCCGGCACGGCGCTTTTCGGGCGGATCGACCCCTTCATCATGGGGGACTACAGCGCTGTGCTGCCCGCGGGGGTGCCGCTGTGGGCTTACGCCATTTTCCAGACCGTGTTCTGCGCCACCTCCGCCACCATCGTTTCCGGTGCCATGGCGGAGCGCACGAAGTTTTCGGCCTACTGCGTTTATTCCGCCGCCATCTCCCTGTTCATTTACCCGGTATCCGGCCACTGGATCTGGGGCGGCGGCTGGCTTTCAGAAATGGGCTTCCACGATTTTGCCGGCTCCACGGCCGTGCACATGGTGGGCGGCGTGTGCGCCTTGATCGGCGCGAAGATCCTCGGGCCCCGCGTCGGCAAATACGGCAGTGACGGAAAGCCCCGGGCCATCCTGGGCCACAACCTGTCCATCGCCGCCCTGGGCGTGTTCATCCTGTGGTTCTGCTGGTTCGGCTTCAACGGCGCGTCCACCGTGGGCATGGACAGCGACGACCTGATCTTATCCGCCGGTCTGGTCTTCTTCAACACCAACCTGGCAGCTGCCCTTGCGACCCTGGTGACGATGTTCTTTACCTGGCTGCGCTACGGCAAGCCCGATGTGTCCATGACCTTCAACGCCGCCCTGGCGGGCCTTGTGGGCATCACCGCCGGCTGCGACGCGGTGGATCCCTTCGGCGCGGCGGTGATCGGTATCGTCTGCGGCCTGGTGATGTCGCTGTCCATCGGCTTTTTCGATAAGATCGTGAAGATCGACGATCCGGTGGGCGCCATCTCCGTGCACGGGGTGTGCGGCGCCCTGGGAACGGTCCTGACCGGATTCTTCGCCACCGGCGTTTCCACGGAAAAGGGCCTGTTCTACGGCGGAGGGTTCCGCTTCCTCGGCGTGCAGGCCCTGGGCGTGGCTTCCGCCGCCGCCTGGACGGCGGCCGTGATCACCCTTGTGTTCCTCGCGATCAAAAAGACCATGGGCCTCAGGGCGGACGCCGCGGACGAGGTGATGGGCCTGGACCGTTCCGAACACGGACTGACGACGGCCTACGCGGGCTTTGCCGTCCTGCCGGACGGAAGCCTGGCGGAGGAAACGGCGCCGCTGCCCGAACACGAAGCCTCTCCCGCTCCCGTGCTGCGCTCCCCGAAGGAAAAGGCCCCGGAGGAGCCGGTCTACACCCGCGTGCAGATCATCTGCCGGCCCGGCAGCCTGGAAGGCCTGAAGGCAGCCATGAACAAGATCGGCATCACCGGCATGACGGTGACCAACGTGATGGGCTACGGCGCCCAGAAGGGCAAGCCGGAATATTACCGCGGCACGCCGGTTGAAACGACGCTCCTGCCCAAGGTGCAGGTGGATATCGTGGTCAGCAAAGTCCCAGTGCGTCAGGTGATCGATACGGCCAGGTCCGTCCTGCATACAGGCCATATCGGCGACGGCAAGATATTCGTGCAGGAAGTGGACAACGTGGTGCGCGTCCGTACGGGCGAGGAAGGATACGACGCCCTGCAATCGGATTGAACGATGCCATAAAGAACAACTTCGGCGCCCCGCGGAGGAAAGGACCGCGGGGCGCCGTACCGATCCCGGGGTGTGGCGGGCGAAGTTTCGGGGCCTGCGCGGCCCCGTACCCCGCGGCAGGGCTTTGCCCCTGCACCCCGATCCGGCGATGGGGTACCGGACGCTGCTCCGCGGGTCTCCGCCTGTTTGGGCATGGGGTATGGCCATCCCGCCCGGTCCTGTGGTATCATATTCGTGAACAGGGCCGAAGGACGCCCTTTCGGGCCCTGACGGTACGTTAGGGAGGTCATGAATATGAAGGAGCATATCATTGAGAACGGTTTTCTGCGGGTGACCGTGTCCGACGCCGGCGCGGAGCTTTGCAGCGTGATCGACAGGGAACGGAACCTGGAGCGCATCTGGACCGGCGATCCGGCCGTATGGAACCGCCACGCCCCCGTCCTGTTCCCTTTCGTCGGGAAGGTGACGGAGGGGAAATACCGCGTCGGGGACAGGGAATACGAGATGAAAACCCAGCACGGGTTCGCCCGGGATATGGTTTTTGAATGCGTGGGGGAGACGCCGGATTCGGTATCGCACCGCCTGGACGCATCGGATCGGACCCGGGAACGCTATCCGTATGAATTCAGCCTCACGGTTACCCATCGGCTGGAGGGAAAACGGCTTTGCGTTTCGTGGCTTGTGGAGAACAGGGGGAGAGAAAGGATGTATTTCTCCATCGGCGGGCATCCCGGTTTCCTGCTGCCCGAGGGCGTAAAAAAGGAGGACTGCCGCATTTCCTTCCCGGGAGCGGAGTCCCTCCGGTACCGGAACGCCAGTAAGGCCGGCTTCGCCCTGCCCGAGATGAAGACGCTTTCCCCGGACGGGGGCTCCGCCCCTTATCGGGAAGATATCCCGGATACGTGGATCTTTGAGGACGGGCAGGTCAAAGAGGTCGGGATCCTGCTGCCGGACGGGGAGCCCTTCGTCACGCTGCATTGCGCCGCCTTTCCCATGCTGGCGGTGTGGGCGAATCCCGCCGGGCCCTTCATCTGCCTGGAGCCCTGGTTCGGGCGCACCGACGACGAGGGTTTCCGGGGGACCATCGACCGGAAAAAGGACATCCAAAGCCTTGAAAAAGGCGAAAAGAAGGAGTACGGCTATTCCATCGACTTCTGACGACCCCGCGGACGGCGGAAAACCGCGTCCGGTATATAAGGATCCTCCGGGCTGGGCGGCCCGGAGGATGCATCATTCTTATCGGTATGTATATATGCAAGATCGCCTCTTTGGAGGAAATGGAACAGAAATGGGATTATGAGATCGCGCAGCATCCGGGCGATGAAAACTGGACCGTCTGGAAAGGGGAAGCGATCGACAATGCCCTGGGGGCCGGTCCATACCGTATGTCGGCGTCCTTGACGGGCGGGTCATATGCGAGGCGACGGCGTTGCCGCTTCAGGGCGGCGAAGGGATGGCGAAAGAATGTGCTGTCGAGCTTTGCGCGTTCCGTACCGTCAGGGAATACCGCAGAATGGGGTATTTTTCCAAACTGATGGCTTTCATGCTGGAGGACCTGAAAAAAAGGGGATACACAAAAGCGGTCGTCGGCGTGGAACCGGAGGAGAAAACCAACAGGGATATCTACCGCCGCTGGGGGTTTGACGAGCCCGCCGGCACCGGGAAGGAGACTTATCCGGACGGCACCGTCATCGAAGTGGAGTTTTATTCAAAGCGGCTCGGATAAGGACCGGAGCCGCCGAAGCACGCCGCTATTTTTTCTGTTCCCGCGCCTTTTCCGGGCCCGGGCGGACGATGGATACGGCGACGCAGACGGCCAGGATGAAGGGGTAGAACATCAGCGGAATGATCGAAAGGCTGGCAAGGCCGGTCAGGTTCGCTGCCACCAGCAGCTGCGCGCCGTAGGGGATGATGCCCTGCATGATGCAGGAACAGGTGTCCAGCAGGGAGGCGGAGGTCTTGCGTGGGACGCCGAATTCGTCGCTGATATCCCGTGCGATGGGCGCGGCGACGATGATGGCAAGCGTATTGTTCGCGGTCGCCGCGTCCATGAAGGCTGCCAGCAGGGCGATCCCAAGCATACCGCCCCTTTTGCCCCTGACGCGTCCGCGGATGAAGGCGAGGATGGCCTCGAACCCGCCGCCCGCCCTGATCAGGGCCGATATGAACGCCACCAGGACGGTGACGACCATGGTCTCGAACATACCGGACGTGCCGTCGCGCATCGCGGCAAAGGCCTGCGCGAAGTCCAAAGTGCCAAGGCCGAAGCCGGCCGCCAGGAACAGCAGGATGCCGATCAGGAGCACGGTGAACACATTCATGCCCGATACGGCCATGACCAGCACCGCAAAGTAGGGCAGGGTCAAAATAAAACGGAAATCGTGCCGCCCCACCGAGGCCGGTCCGTTGCCGACGGAAAGGATGATCAGCAGCGCGAGGGTTGCCAGCGCGGCAGGGAGGGCGATGCGGATATTCGCCAGGAATTTATCCTTCATCCCGATCTCCTGGGTCTTTGTGGCCGCGATGGTCGTATCGGAGATCACCGACAGGTTGTCACCGAACATGGATCCGCCGACCACGGAGGCGACGCACAGGGGCAGAGGGAGCCCGCCGCTTTCGGACGCCGCCACGGCGATGGGAGCGAGCACCGTGATGGTCCCGACGCTGGTGCCCATCGCGACGGAGATCAGGCAGGAGATCACGAACAGCCCCGGTACGGCAAACCCGGGCGGGACCACGTTCAAAAGCATGTTGGCCGTGCTCAGGGCGCCTCCCGCCGCGCCGGCGATCCCGCTGAACGCTCCGGCCAGCAGGAAGATCATCAGCATGACGGCGATGTTGTCGTCCCCGAGGCCGCGCGCGCAGATGCGGATCTTTTCATCGAAGGTCATTTTCCTGTTCTGCAGGAACGCCGCTGCCAGGGCGATGCCGAAGGCGACCGGCACCGAGGTGATGTAAAATCCCATCCCGCCCTCCACAGGCCGGATGTATTCGAACCAGATCCCGTTCCCCAGGTAGATGGCCAGGAAAACGGCCATCGGGAACAGGGTGGCGGCGTTCGGACGCGGGCCGCGGCCGTTGTTTTCCTCAGGCAGCCTGCTGCCCGGCTTTTCTGTGCGCGACATTGAACGACCCCTCCCCGGCAGCGCCGTTTTTCTTAAGTATATCACCTCTTGTCCGGCCTGTCACTTTTTCCGTGCCGTGCCGGAGGGGACCTGAAGGAGGAAACATGGATTTTGACGCGTTTGTCAGGGATATCCGGGAAAACCGGTGGAATGTGTTCGGCGCGGAAGTGTATGAGCATGGACGCCTGGTCCATGACTTCGGAGACACCCGCGGAGCGCATGAAATATACTCCGTCACCAAATCCGTCCTGTCCGTCGCGATGGGGATCGCAAAGGACCGGGGCCTGATCGGTTTTGAAAGGCCGGTTGCGGAATATATCCCGCCGGAGTATCTTGCCCGCATGTCTCCCCGGCAGAAGGAGACCTGGGGAAAGATCACGCTGAGCCGGCTGATGACCATGTCCGTTGCGGGCCTGCCTTTTCGGGCGGAGGGATCTGACTGGCTGGCGTTTTCCCTGGCGGTCCCGATCCCACGGCCGGAAGAAAAAGTCTTCCATTACAGCAATATCAGCGCGTACATCGCCGGGGTCGCGCTGACGGAGGCTGTCGGCAAGGATGCCGGCAGGCTGATCGAAGAGGAGATCCTTGATCCCCTGGGAATTGACGATTATACCCTGTCCGGAAGCCCGGAAGGGTACTTCTACGGCGCGTCCGGGATGAAAATGTCCGTCCACAGCCTGAGCACGATCGGCCTGATGCTGCTGGACGGGGGACGGTATCGGGGAAAACAGATCGTTTCTCAGGAGTATATCCGGACCGCGGCATCTGCCCTGCAGATGAACAGGGAAGGCGGGTACGGGTATTTCTTCTGGAAATACCGGGACGGCTTCAGCATGCACGGGAAATTTAAACAGAGATGCTATATGCTTCCGAAACGGGGACTGGTGATAACATACCTGTCCGATATGGACGATCCGTCCCCCGCGCTTCAGGAAAGCATGGAAAAACACCTGCTGGACGGATGATCCCGTGGCCGGCAGGGGCCGGGCGTGCATGCCATGTTTCCTTTGACGACCGAAATAATAAACAGGCCGCCTGCCCGACGGACAAGCGGCCTTTGATAAATCCTGCGGCTGCGGATCCGGGCCGCAGGCTGTATTCGTCTTTTTTCTTCAGGATGCGCATGTCGATGCAGTTGCGGCGGCCGGGACGGAAGCCGTAGGTGACCGTATTGGTCGCAAGCTCCTCCACAGCCAGGGAAATAAAGTATTTTCGCCTGGGGTCGCATCCGTGCTTTTCGCAGAACTCCCATGCGTCCCGCGACAGGTCCATGACCCCGTCCCTTCCGGTGATGGTCCGGTCGATGCGGTCGCATTCCGGGACGTCGAAATCCTCCGGCAGCCCCATGATCCATTCCCAGAAGTCCTTCGGGCGTATCTTCTCCCTGCGGTTGGATACGAAGATGATAACGGAGATCGTCAGGAGCAGGAGGAGCTGGGAGACCGGAAAGGCGCACCAGACGGCGTCGGCCCCCATGAACGACTGCAGCGCGAGGGCCGCGAGCACGATGTATCCGCCCTCCGACAGGAATGTGAGGATCATGTTCCTGCGCGTTTTGCCCCGGCCTTCCATGTAGCCCTCATACGCGTGGCCCAGGACACAGAACGGGAAGCCGAGAGCAAAGCAGCGGGCGGCGCGGACCGCGAGCCCCAGGGCTTCCGGGGCGCCATCGAAGAACAGGGCGGCAAAGAGCGGCGACAGGAACCAGAACAGGACCGAAAGGGCCAGGATGAAGGTGCAGACCAGCAGGAAGCAGTCCTTGGTAAGCCATTTGAGCATATGGCGGTTTTCCTCGCCCGACAGGATGCCCGTCAGGGTGGACATGGCGTCCGAGATCCCGAAGATGAAGGGATTCAGAAGCGAGTCGGCCTGCCGCTGCACTCCGTAGGCGGCGATGCACCCGGCGACGGCGACCCAGGTCAGGCTCTGGTTCAGCACGATGGTGCGCAGCGTGTTGGAAGCGCGCCCGACGCCCACGCCGATCAGATAGCCGCGCGTGGGGCCCAGCAGGTCCGCCGCGCTGCCTTTGGCCCCGAGAAGCCTGCAGATCGGGTCCGGGAAGAGCAGGATAATGATCAGGAGCAAGGTGGGAAGGCCGGCTCCCAGCGCCGCCGAGAGGGTAAAGACGCCGCGGGCGCCGGCGATATCGCCGCCGCCCGTCATTGTGGTGAAACGGTTGCGCGCGCTGGAGGCGATCACCGCGCCGATCAGCGAGAACACGATCAGCACCGGGCTGACCAGGCTGAAGGCTTCCAGGGAATCCATGCCGAGGAATTTGCCGATCACCACGCCGTCGATCAGCGAGCCGATGGAGGTCGTAAGCGAGGACAGGACGAACGCGGCCACGCTTGCGATGAAGGTGCTGCGGATGATGCGGTTGCTTTCGTCTGTGAAGGATCTTCCGGCTTTCGCCGGCCGCTGAACATGATGAGGGGCTTTCTTTTGCGGATCTGCCCCTTCTGAATGGGAAAAACGCGATCTAGCGCCCATGCCGGGTCCTTTCTGGATGCTCCGGTCAAAACATCCGATAAGATCTTTTGTTCATATCAGCTCCGCGGCAATGTCCGATACGGCGATGAGCGCCGCTTCTCCGCTGACGGTCATCCGGCCGCCGCCCTTTACAGCGCAGTGCAGGTAGCCGCCTCTTTTTGAAGCCTGGTATGCAAGGATCTCCTTTTTGCCGAGTTCCCGGGACCAGTAATCGGCGATCTGGCAATGGGCGGAGCCGCAGACGGGGTCCTCCGGGATGGAGAGCTTCGGGCAGAAGCTCCGGGAAACGCAGTCTGTCTCCGCTCCCCGGGCTGTGGCATTCTGGATGCGGCCTTCAAGCCGCGCAAGCAGGGCCTGGTCCGGAACCATGGACCGCACCTGAGATTGTGTTTCAAACACACAAATGAGGTCCAGTCCCAGAACGGCCCTGACCGGGCGGACGCCGAAGGCCCTTTCCATCAGGTCCGTCACCGGGATCTCCTTCAGGGGATATGTCGGCAGATCCATCTCGTACAGGCTGCCTTTCTGTGTGACCGTCAGCGGTCCGCTTCGCGTGCTGAACCGGACCGTACTGCCGTGCGGCTCAAAGAAACTGAGGATGACAAAGGCCGACGCCAGGGTGGCGTGTCCGCACAGTTCCACCTCCGTTCCCGGGGTGAACCAGCGCAGACGGTATCCCGCGGCTTCTTTTACGATGAACGCCGTCTCGGACAGGCTGTTTTCCATTGCCAAAAGCGACATGGCTTTTTCCGACGGCCAGCTTTCCATTACGCAGACCGCGGCGGGATTGCCGGAGAAGGGCCTGTCCGTGAAGGCGTCGACGATGTACTGCTTCATTATTTTTCAGCCTCCCTGCCGTTTGTGCTGAAAACCGTGTTCACGCATGATGAGGATCAGAATCGCCCGTCCAGGATCCTGTCGACGATGATCCGCCCCACGTCAAAAATGTTTTTCATGGCCGTCTCGAAAATGTCCGCCGCTTCGACGCTGTCCTCCGAGGCCAGGGTCATCGAGTCAGAGCCGCTCCACAGGCTTTCGGGCGTCGCGCCCTGCATGAACACGTCCATGTTCACGCTGCCGCGGATGATGATCAGCCGGTCCAGCATCCCCATGCGTTCCGCCGCCCGCGCCACGCCGATGTCTTCCATCTCGGCCGCCGCGTAAGGATCGGGACACGCGTAGGTCGCGGCCATGAGCAGGGCGTTTTCGTGCCCGTGGACGCCTTTCCAGTAATTGTCGCCGGTCACCGCGGTCCCCCGGAGGACCTTCGGATCCCGCACGGCCCATTCCGCGCCGTCGAAGGCGTGGCGCATAAAATCCCGGGTGCGTTCCGTGGTCGCGACGGGGGTATCTTTTACCAGCGTCCAGGCTTTGCCTGTCAGGTCCCGGTCCAGGAAGATCACGGCCGCATTGTCAAAATCGGAGTCATGGAACCAGGTCGTTCCCTCGGGATCCGCGATCTCACGGCTGTCCGCGTGGTGGCCCAGATCATAGTCCACGACGGAGGTGATCAGGAAAACGTCCCCCATCACGGTGGTCCCGGCGGCCGAGCCCGCGCAGCCGGTGGAGATGATTCGGGCCATGGAATAATCAAAGCGGCTGTCCGAAAGGACCGCCATGGTGCCCAGCGCCGCGCCGACCTTGCCCATGCCCAGTACGCAGAGTGCCACCCCGTCTCTGTAATATGTTTTTAAGGCGCCGGCGCTGTTTGGAACGATATATTCCTCCGCCCCGGTCAGGTACTGCTCATAGTAATGCTGCGCCTCGCCGGGAAAGTCCCCGGACATTTCTCCGACTTCGAATTTGGGCAGCAGAAGCACTTTGACTTTTAGCGGCATCGCCGCTCCGGCGGGCTGCTCCGCCGGTGAAAGAGCGAAGGCGAACGCCATGGCAAAAAACAGGCAGGCGGCAATGATCTTTTTCATATGGATCCCTCCTTCATTCCGGTAAGTTTCCAATAATAGAGCCGGGCTTGAGGACCGGCATACCCTTATGATGCCCGGACGATTGTGAGGCCGGGAAAAAATTCATCGTGGCAGCACGTCTTCATTACGCCGCCGAAACAATCATAGCATAAAACCCGGCCCCGTGGTATAACCCGAGTTTGACGGGAAAGAGAGTGAACCCCATGTAACGTCAGAACGAGAAACTGGCGTCGCATGGGGTTTTTCAGAGGGAAGGGAGGCAAAAACGGGCTGAAAAGGAAGTTGACAATATGTACTACGAAT
>JAFXUZ010000015.1 GCA_017524725.1 Clostridia bacterium
CGGCGCGGCGATCTCCTGGCCTTTGGCCGCAAGGGCAAGCACCTTTTCCCTGTTGGCCTTCCCATCGGAGAGCAGCAGGCGTTCGAACAGCGATGTGGCCATCTGCCGCTTCATTTCCCTTACGGACCAGCCGGAGCGTTCGCATTCTTTTTCATAGAAGCTGCGGCGGTCAGGATCGGAGATCGTCATCAGTTCACAGTAATGGGTCCAGGTCAATTTTCCAGTCACCGACTGGAAAATTGGATACTCGATGTAAAACTGACGCATGTTATATATATTTGAAAGAGAAAAGCCTTTCCCGAATTCCTTTGTCAGAGTGCGTGAAAGATGACGGAGCGTTTCCTTTCCGTATTCTGCGCGTTCGCTGTTCTTCTGTTCATTTTCGACGATCACACGCCCGATGTTCCAGTATGCGGTCAGCAGTTCGCTGTTGACCTGCTGCGCCGCACGGTTTCTGGCCGTCTGCATGATCTCCCTGATCTCGGATATCATATTCGGGAGGATCGTCATATCTTTGCTCATGGTCATACCTCCGGAAGGAACGACTGTGACTGATGCTGTTCTATATACAGTGTATCATCAGCAGTCAGGAAAAGAAAGGGGAAAAACGATCCCAGGGACCAACGCAAATTTGTCCCCCGGGTGTTTTTTGCCTGTCTCCCCGGCTTTCCTTCTCCGGCGATCCGCCTCAGAAGGCTCAATGTCCCGTATTGATCCATCCCTAGGCGGGATGGACCGCATGGCACAGCAAGCCGGAAAGGATACGACAGCAGATATATGCTCGTAATCGTACGGGGATATGGGAAGACGCGCCGGGGGGAGAAGGAACCTTTTTGTAAAAAGCCCCCTTCTCCCCCCGGACCCCCCTCATCCCGCAAAAACTTCTTTCGGCGGACTGACAGGGCAAACGGTCATTTCTTCATCAGCGCCGCGCCGGCGTTCCACGCCTTGCCAACCTGTTCGCCGGAAACATAGTATCCGTGCCGGAACTGGTCGAAGATCAGCGCGTTCAGCCGGGTGGGATCCACCCTGCCCTTTTCGTCAAGCACCTTTTCCTCCGCGGCGACGTTCACGATCTTCCCGACGATGGCGTACATGTTTTCGGTGCTGACCACCTCGGCCAGCTCGCATTCCATCACCACCGGGAATTCCTCGATGACGGGCGCGTTCACGTGCGCGCTTTTCACCGCGTGATATCCCGTGCGCTCAAATTTATCGTCCATCTTATTGCCGGACGCGATGCCGAAGAAGTCGGCCGCGTCCATATGTTCCCGGTCCGCCAGCGCCACGGTGAAGGCCTTTGTGCCTAAAAGGTTCTGCGTGGTCTTGTGCTCCTCGTCGATAAACAGCGCGATCTTGTCCATCGCGCAGATCATGCCCCAGGCCGCGTTCATCACGTTCACCTTGCCGTTCTCGTCGTATGCGGCCACCATCAGCACAGGCATCGGATAAACGGCCTGCAGGACGCCCAGATCCTTCTTCATCAAAACTTCCTCCCGAAACTGATATTTGCCTTTTCGGCACGATCATGATATCATAATCGCAAATTCACAACAAGTACCGATATTTGTGCAAGGTACTTACCCGGAGGAAAGCATGGAAGCAAAGTGCATTGATAAGGCCGATTTTTCGTCCACCGGTTACAGCTACACCCTGTCCCTGATCGCCGGAAAATACAAGCCCATCATCCTGTACTGCCTGATGGAGTACGAGCCCGTGCGCTTCAACCAGATGCAGCGCTACCTCGGCCGGGTCGCCGACAAGACCCTCAGCCTGCACCTGAAAGAACTGGAGCGGGACGGCCTGATCCACCGGGAAATGTATCCCGAGATCCCGCCCAGGGTGGAATACACTCTCACCGAACGCGGCCGCTCCCTGATGAAGGTGCTGGACCAGCTGTGCACCTGGGGGATGGAAAACCGGCCGTAACACAGGATCAAAAAAACAGAGGGCCCCTTTCACGGAGCGCCTCTGTGCCGTTATCCCGCAGAACCGCGCAGAAAAAGCAGCGGTCAGATCATGTTTTCCGGGTGGAACACCTCATCGAAGCGCTCCGGGGTCAGGAAGCCCAGGGATACGCAGGCCTCCTTCAGGGAAATGTTTTCCCTGAAGGCTTTTTTGGCTGTTTTCGCGGCGTTCTCATAGCCGATGTAGGGGTTGAGGGCCGTGACCAGCATCAGGGAGCGGTCCAGGTTTTCCCGCATCTTTTCGCGGTTGGCGGTGATGCCCTGAGCGCAGTTATGGTCAAAGGCGGCAATGGATTCCGAAAGCAGGCGCACGGACTGCAGGAAATTGTAGGCGATCACCGGCATGAACACGTTCAGTTCAAAATTGCCCTGGGAAGCCGCGATGCCGATGGCCGCGTCGTTGCCCATCACCTGCACCGCCACCATGGTCACCTGCTCGCACTGGGTGGGGTTCACCTTGCCGGGCATGATGGAGGAGCCGGGCTCGTTTTCAGGGATATGGATCTCTCCCAGGCCGCAGCGGGGGCCGGAGGCAAGCCAGCGCACGTCGTTGGCGATCTTCATCATGTCCGCCGCCATGGCCTTCACGGCGCCGTGGGCAAACACGATCTCGTCCTTGGAGGTCAGCGCGTGGAATTTGTTGCCTTCGGTCACGAAGGGCTTGCCGGTCATGTCGGCCAAAGCCTGGGCCGCTTTTTCCGCGAATCCTTTGGGCGCGTTCAGCCCGGTGCCCACAGCGGTGCCGCCCAGGGCCAGGCCGCACAGGGGCTTCACCGCCAGGCGCACCATTTCGATGTCCCTTTCCAGGGAGGCGCGCCACCCGCTGATCTCCTGGGCAAAGGAAATGGGCACCGCGTCCTGCAGGTGCGTGCGGCCGCTTTTCACCGCGTCCGCGTTCGCCTTTTCAAGGCGCAGGAAGGTGGATATCAGCTGCTGCGCGGCGGGGACCAGTTTGTCCTCCAGGGCCAGCACCGCGGAAATGTGCAGCGCGGTGGGGAACGTGTCGTTGGAGGACTGGCTCATGTTCACGTCGTCGTTGGGATGGCACAGCTTTTCGCCGGCCAGTTCGTTGGCGCGGGCGGCGATCACCTCGTTGGCGTTCATGTTGCTCTGGGTGCCGCTGCCGGTCTGCCACACCACCAGGGGAAAATGCTCCGCCAGCGCCCCCGAGATCACCTCGTCCGCCGCCTGCGAGATGACCTGCAGCTTGCGGTCCGTCATCTTTTCCGGCTTCAGGGCGTGGTTCGCCTCCGCGGCCGCCTTTTTGAGCAGGCCGAAGGCGTGGATGATCTCCCGCGGCATGGTCTCGATGCCGACGCCGATGGGGAAGTTCCCCCGGCTCCTTTCCGTCTGGGCGCCCCAGTACCTGTCCGCGGGCACCCTTACCTCGCCCATGGAATCATGTTCTATGCGATACTGCGTATCCATTTTTTTCACTTCTCCCATCATGATTATTTCATGCCGTGTAACTGTTTAGTCGTGTGTGAAGGAGAACGAACGTATGGCGGCAGAGGGGAGGTATCGGAGGGATCTCCCTCCGATTATGATCCGCTTCAGCGGCGTGTACGGTGAAGCGGAACGACACCCCGAACCGTTCCCGCAGGATCGGTGAGGGGTTCGTACCCGGCCGGCGGTGCCGCTTGGACGC
>JAFXUZ010000016.1 GCA_017524725.1 Clostridia bacterium
AAATTGATATTATCAATTTGAGAATCCGCGTGCTGCGCACGCTCATGCCGCGCAAAGCGCGTCATACCGTCTCATGCGATCCTGAACGCGCCTTCGGCGCTATAAAAAGGCATTTAGCCTTTTTAAACAGGATCAGTATGACCCCCCAAACACACAAAAAACCGTGAAGCCCGGACGGTCTTGTCGCCGCCCGGGCTTCACATTCCTTATGCTGTTCCGCGATTACCAGGTATAGCCCATGGCTTCCCGGACACAGGCCTGATGGTCGGCGTCCACCCTGTCGGTCCCGTGGGTCATGGAACCGGTGAAGTGGATGCAGAACTGGCCGTCGAAGTTATTGTCGATGATCGTCTGGTCACCGTGGGGCACGCCGTAAATGGATCCGGCGTATACATGCCCGTTGTACTTGACCAGCACCGGCCTGCGGACGTAGGTGATATTGCCGCCGTAGGCGGAGGTCATCACCGCGGTGTCCGCGGCGGTCATGGGTTCCAGGTCCAGGTGGTTGGATCCGTACAGCACGCGGCATGTCCAGATATACCCGGTCTTGCAGTCCTTCACCTGCAGGCTGTCTCCCGAACCGAACAGGCCCTTGCCTTTGCCGAACCAGTCGAGATCCTCGGTCACATAGGAGCTGGAGGGCGGAGGCGTCGTCACGGAAGCCTGGGGCGTCACCTGGGTGAAGCTGAGGCAGTCCTTGCGGATGTATCCGGTATAGCCCGAATAATAGACCTTGTAGAAATTGCCGCTTTCACCGATCACCTTTACCTGGGTGCCCCGGGACAGCTGGGTGTAGGAATCACTGCTCTGGGACGCTTCCTTGCGGAAATACACACTCTCCTGGCTGATGTAGCCGTCCCTGGGCGCGTACTCCGTCGGCGCGGGTGTGACCGGGGAGGCCTTGGGCGTCACCTGGGTGAAACTCAGGCAGTTCTTCATGATAAAGCCGGTATTCCCGTCGCACTGCACCTGGTAGAACCTGCCGGCTTCGCCGATCACCGTCACCTTGGTGCCCAGCGCCAGCTGGCAGTAGGAATCGCTGGAAGTGGAAGCCGCTTTGCGGAAGTATACGTTTACCTCGCTGATGTAAGCGGTCTTGTATCCGTAACTCGTCGGCGCGGCCGTGGGGGCCTTGGTAGCTTTGGGCGTCACCCTGGCAAAGCTCAGGCAGTCCTTGCGGATAAAGCCGTTCATCCCGCCGTAAATGACGCTGAAGTAATTGCCGTTCTGGCCGGTCACCGTCACCTTGGTGCCCAGGGGGAGCTGGGACCAGTATTCACCGGCGGACGGCGTTTTGCGGAAATACACATTGTCCTGGCTGATGTAGCCGTCCTGGACGCTGTAAGGCGTCGCGGTGGGAACGGGAGTGATGATTGTTCCCGGGGTCACCTGGGCAAAGCTGAGGCAGTCCTTGCGGATGAAGCCGTTCAGTCCGCTGTAAGAGACCTGGTAATAGTCCCCATTCTCCCCGGTCACCGTCACTTTGGTGCCCAGGGCCATCTGGAAGTGGGAGGCGCTGTCGGCGGAAGGCATCTGACGGAAATTGACGTTGTCCTTGCAGATGTAGCCGTCCCTTGCGGCGTACTGGGTGGGCGCAGGCGTTACCTGGGCAAAGCTGAGGCAGTCCTTGCGGATGAAGCCGTTCATCCCGCCCCAGATCACGTAGTAATAATTCCCGGTCTCGCCCGCCACGGTCACCTGGGTGCTCAGGGCCAGCTGGGTCCAGAAATCACCGTCGGAAGCCGTCTTGCGGAAATACACGTTCGGCTGGCTGATGTAGCCCGTCCGCCTGGCATAGGCCGTGGGCGCGGCGGTCACGGCGTTAAAGTCGAGGCAGTCCCTGCGGATGAAGCCGTTCATCCCGCCGTAAGTCACATTGTAGTAATCCCCCGTCTCGCCCGTCACCGTCACCTGGGTGCCCAAAGCCAGCTGGGTCCAGAAATCGCCGGCGGAAGCCGTCTTGCGGAAATACACGTTCGGCTGGCTGATGTAGCCCGTCCGCCTGGGATAGACCGTGGGCGCGGCGGTCACGGCGGTAAAGCGGAGGCAGTCCTTGCGGATGAAGCCGTTCATCCCGCCGTAAGTCACATTATAGTAATCCCCCGTCTCGCCCGTTACCGTCACCTGGGTGCCCAGGGCCAGCTGAGTCCAGAAATCGCCGGCGGAAGCCGTCTTGCGGAAGTACACGTTCGGCTGGCTGATGTAGCCCGTCCGCCTGGCATAGGCCGTGGGCGCGGCGGTCACGGCGTTAAAGCCGAGGCAGTCCTTGCGGATATAGCCATTCTTCCCGGCGTAAGTTACATTGTAGTAATCCCCAGTCTCGCCCGTCACCGTCACCTGGGTGCCCAGAGCAAGCTGGTTCCAGTAATCGCCGGCGGAAGCCGTCTTGCGGAAATACACGTTCGGCTGGCTGATGTAGCCCGTCCGCCTGGCATAGGCCGTGGGCGCGGCGGTCACGGCGGTAAAGCTGAGGCAGTCCTTGCGGATGAAGCCGTTCTTCCCGGCGTAAGTCACATTGTAATAGTTGCCTGTCTCGCCGGTCACCGTCACCTGGGTGCCCATAGCCAGCTGGCTCCAGTATTCACCGGCGGAAGCCGTCTTGCGGAAATACACGTTCTGCTGGCTGATATAGCCCGTCCGCCTGCCGTATGCCGCGGGCGTAACGGCGCCGGCCGCGGGGGTCACCGCGGTGAAGCTGAGGCAGTCCTTGCGGATGAAGCCGTTCCTCCCGCCGTAGGTCACGCTGTAATAATTCCCGTTCTCGCCGGTCACCGTCACCTGGGTGCCCAGCGCCAGCTGTGCGAAGGACGCGCTGTCGGCGGAAGGGGACTGGCGGAAGTTCACGTTTACCTGACTGATATAACCCGTCCGCCTGCCGTATACCGCGGGCGCGGGCGTATTGGCGGCCGCCCCTCCCTGGACCTTGGTAAAGGACAGGCAGTCCTTGCGGATGAAGCCGGCGTCCTTCTGATACTTAACGGCATAGTAATTCCCGGTCTCTCCGGTCACGGTGACCTTCGTCCCCAGATCAAGCTGGCAGTAGAACGCGGAATCCTGTGAGGCCGCTTTGCGGAAATAGACCTTGTCCTTGGAGATGTAAGCGGTGCCGTCCCCCACGGGAGGGATGAAATTCCGGGTCACCAGGCTCTTGAGGATATAGCCGGACCTGGACTGGTACGTGACCGCGTAGAATCCGCCCTTTTCCCCGGTCACACGGACCGACGTCCCCCGGGACAGCTGCCCGTAGGACGCGGACTGGGTGGACGGACCCGAGCGGAAATACACCTTGTCCGTCGTGACATAACCCGTAAAGGGGTATGTCTCCGCAGCCTGCGCAAGCGTTCCCAGGCAGGCAAACAGGATGCACATCGCCATCAAAGCAGAAATCAGCCGTTTCATTATATTACTCTTCCTTTCCTTAAGAAAGTTGTTTCTTTCCCCATTCAGTCCACGGACGGCATAGGCCGGGACAGCCTTATTTTATCCGCATCGCTTTCCGTTTTCAAGAAATCCGGCGATTGTTATCCTTTTCGTCACATTCCGGAAACTTTTGTCGAACTATTGAAACGATTGTAACGCTCCCTTCTTTTATATGCCCTGCGATGTCAAAAAAGCGTCTTCCCGCGGCCGCTGGACCCGCTTACGCACCGGCCGTATTGCAACTTTGCCCCTTTTGCTGTACAATTGTGATACGCGGCACGCGATCCCCTCTGTGCGGCACCCCGCGGTCGCGCCTAAAGACGGATTCAGGAAGGTAACAGCCATGGATAAAAAAGAAGCCGAGATCCGGGAGGAAAACGGCAACCTGCTCCCCGATGTGATCGTTCCGGAAGAAAAAAGCATCCAGCCGGCCCCCAAGGGCGGGATCATCAAATCGGTAGGGAACTTTTTCGGCTCCGCCTTCGGCGGCAAAAGCCAGGACATCAACGCCCTGATCGAGGAATTCACCAGTGAGATGACCCTGGTGGCCGAAGGCCTCAGCCAGGACCAGGAACGCCTGGAGGAACGCTGCGACCGGCTGGAAGCCGGACTTGCCGAAAGCGAGGAGCGCCTGCTGCTTCGCATGGACCAGGTGCTTGCCCAGGATAAGGAAAACCGCGAGGCCATGAAGGATATGGAGCGGCGCCTGAAAAAAACAGAGGAAAAGCTGGCCAGGACGGAAGAACGTTTGGATAAGGCCCTTAAAACCGAGAGTGAAAAAAAGACCCATGCTTCCGAACGCTGGAGCGCTCTCCTTCGCCAGGCCACGTGGCTGGTGGGCATCGCCTGTTTCGCCTGGATCGTCATCACCATCATCAACAAGCTGTAGAATCTTTGTCTTGCTTTTTCCCCGGCGGTATGCTATAATCCGTTTTGCGGCTCATAATTGAAGCCCATTTATGAATCCGCGCGGCTCATGGAAAGGCATCTATGAATCCGCCATCTGCATGCGCAAGAAAGGTGAAAAAAAATGAAAGAGAAGATCCATCCCAAGTATGGCAAGGCCATCGTTCGCTGCGTATGCGGTGCAACGTTCGAGACCGGTTCCACCAAGCCCGAGCTGAAAGTCGAAATCTGCTCCCAGTGCCATCCGTTCTACACCGGCAAGCAGAAGACCGTTGAAAGCGGCGGCCGTGTCGATCGCTTCAAGAAGCGCTTTGGCATGTAACAAGCCTGAACGCAGCATGGCAAAGCCGTGCTGCTTTTTGTTTGCCCCTGTCTTTTTTGTGACACAAATCAAAACCGAAAGGAGTCCCTATGAGCAGCAGCGCCAAACCGCAGGCGTGCCCCACAGCCGATATCGGCGGCCAGGCCGTCCTTGAAGGCGTAATGATGAAAAGCCCGGACGCCATCGCCGTGGCGGTCCGCCGGGAAAACGGCGACGTGGTCGTCAAAAGGGAGGAATACGTTTCCCCCGCCAAAAAGCACAAATGGATGGGCCTCCCCTTCATCCGGGGATCGGTCAACATGATCCAGATGCTCGGCATGGGCATGCGGGTCCTGTCAGACTCCACCAACATGCTGGGCCTGGACAGCGAAGAGCCCACAAAGTTCGAAAAATGGCTTAGCAGGACCTTCGGCAAATCCATCGACAAGGTGGTCATGGGCGTCGCCATGGTCCTGGCCGTGGCGCTGAGCATGGGGCTGTTCGTCCTTCTGCCCAACCTGATCATCAAACTGTTCCCCGCAGGCGGCGGCAACGGCGCGCTGCTGCTTAAGAACCTGTGCTCCGGCGTCCTGCGCATCCTGATCCTGGTCGGATACGTTTATTTCGCCGGCAGGATCCCCGATATGCACCGCACCTTCCAGTATCACGGCAGCGAGCACAAGACCGTTTACTGCCACGAGGCCGGCAGCCCCCTGACCCCTTCCAACGCCCAGGCTTTCAGCCGGCTGCATCCCCGCTGCGGCACGTCCTTCCTGTTCCTTACGTTTTTCCTGTCCATCATTTTCTATTCCGTCATCGACGTGCTGGTCCTGATGGTGACGGGGTACAACCTGGGGGACCATTACCTGATGCGCGTGCTGGTGCGCCTGCTGCTTCTGCCCTGCGTCGCCGGCTTCAGCTACGAGGTCCTCAAAGCCCTGGCCCACCACGAAGGTCCCCTGGTCCGCGCGCTCAGGTGGCCCGGGCTGCAATTGCAGCGCCTCACCACCCAGCCCCCCACCGACGAAATGTGCCAGGTGGCCATCATATCGATGATGAGCGCCCTGGACGGCCTGCCGGAGGGGGACGAGACCACGGAGGAGGGATGGGTGATCCTCCGTCCCGCCACGGTGGACGCCCTGACGGGAGTGGCATGACCGGGCAGACTCTTCGGCAGCTGGCGGCGGAGGGAACAGATATCCTTTCATCCGCCGGCGTGCCAGACGCAAAGCTGGACAGCGAATATCTGTTGGCCGAGGTACTTCAGGTGCCTCGGCTCAACTTGCTTTTTTCCGCATCGTCTCCGGCGCCGGAAGGTGCGCGGGAAACATACCTTGCCCTGATCGCACGGCGTGCCGGGCGGGAGCCGCTGCAGTACATCCTGGGTTCCCAGCCCTTTTACGGCCGGGATTTCCTGGTGCGCAAAGGCGTGCTCATTCCCCGGCAGGATACCGAGGCCGTGTGCGAAACGGCGCTCGGCGTGATCCCGAAGGGGCGGAAGGTCCGGGTGCTGGACCTGTGCTGCGGCAGCGGCGCCCTCGGGGTGACCCTTGCGCTGGAAAGGCCTCTGGCGGAGGTCACGGCCACGGATCTTTCGCCCGCGGCCCTCGCATGCGCCGCCGAAAACATCCAGCGGCTCGGGGCGCAGGTCACCCTGTGCGCGGGCGATCTGTGGGATGCCGTCCCGGGGCAGGTCTTCGACGTGATCGTCTCCAACCCGCCCTACATCCCCGACGGGGATATGCCTTTTCTGCAGAAGGAAGTCCTGTGGGAGCCGGACATGGCCCTGCGGGGCGGAGGGGACGGCATGGATTTCTACCGGCGGATCCTCTCCTCCCTCCGGGAACACCTGGACGCAGGCGGGGCGCTGTGCCTGGAATGCGGCGACGGAGAGACCTGCGCCCTTCTTGACATGGTGACGCCAATGTTCTTCGAAGCCGTCGTTTTTTCGGACCTGGGGGGCCGCCCGCGCGGCGTATTGGGAAAGGGGCTGAAGCCATGATCGAAGACCAGCTGCGCGCCATTGAGGAACGATATGAAGAACTGAGCGTAGCCTCAGCCCAGGAGGACGTGGTCCGGGACGTGGACAAGTACCGGAAGGTCCTCCGGGAAATGAACGACCTGGAGCCGAAGGTGAAAGCGTGGCGCGCCCACCTCAGCCTGGAAAAGCGCCTGGCCGAGGCCGAGGAGATGCTGTCGGACGAGGAAATGCGCCCGATGGCCGAGGAGGAAGCCGTCCGGCTCAGAAAGGAACTGGACGACAGCCTCCGCGCCCTCAAAATGATGCTGATCCCCTCTGACCCGGACGACGGGCGCAACGTGATCATCGAGATCCGCCCCGGCGCGGGCGGGGACGAGGCGGCGCTGTTCGCCGCGCTGCTCCTGCGCATGTACCAGCGCTACGCCGAGCGCCACCGGATGCGCTTTGATCCGGTGTCCGTCAGCGATACCGAACTGGGGGGCGTCCGGGAGGCGGTTGTGATGCTGTCCGGGAACGCGGCCTACAGCCGGCTGAAATTTGAAAGCGGCGTCCACCGGATCCAGCGGGTCCCCGTTACCGAAGCGGGGGGCCGCATCCACACCTCCACGGCCACCGTGGCTGTCCTGCCCGAGGCGGAGGACGTGGACGCCGAGATCCGCCCCGAGGACGTGCGCATCGACACCTACCGGGCCAGCGGCCACGGCGGCCAGTACATCAACCGCACCGATTCCGCGGTGCGCCTCACCCACCTGCCCACAGGCCTGGTGGTCACCTGCCAGGACGAAAAGAGCCAGCTGAAAAACAAGGAAAAAGCCTTCAAGGTCCTCCGGAGCAGGCTGTATGACCTGCTTCGCAGCCAGAAAGACGCCGCCTATGCCCAGGACCGGCGCAGCCAGGTGGGCAGCGGCGAAAGGAACGAGCGCATCCGCACCTATAACTTCCCCCAGGGGCGGGTGACCGATCACCGGGCCAACCTGACGCTGTACAGGCTGGACCAGGTGGTGGACGGCGACCTGGACGAGATCATCGACGCCCTGTTCCTCAGGGAGCAGGAGGAAAAGATCAGGGCGCTGAACGCGGGAATGTGAAGCGGTAAAAACGCAAAAAGGAGAGCGCAGATGAGAGCGGTGGTGCAGCGGGCGGCATACGCCCGGGTAGAGAGCGAAGGGATCGAAAGCGGGAGGATCGAAAGCGGCCTTGTGGTATTATTGGGCGTGGAGACGGGCGACACCGAAAAGGACGCGGCCTACATGGCTTCCAAAATACTGAAGCTGCGCATTTTTGACGATCCCGACGGCAAAATGAACCTGAGCGTCAGGGATGTGGGCGGCAGCGTCCTGTGCGTCAGCCAGTTCACCCTGCTGGGCGACGCACGGGGGCAGAACCGGCCGGCCTATATCCGCGCCGAACGGCCGGAGAGGGCCGACGAAATGTATATGCTGGTCTGCAGCCTGATGGCGCAGGAAGGCGTGACGGTGGAAAAAGGCGTTTTCCGCACCCATATGCGCGTGGAGCTTTGCAACGACGGGCCCGTGACCATATTGCTGGACAGCCGGAAGCAGTTCTGACCCGGCGGGAAGGAGATCGCAAACATATGGAAAAACTGACGGTGGGAATGCTTGACTGCAACTGCTACCTGATCCCCGGCGACCTGGACCCGAACGTCGTCCTTGTGGTGGACCCGGGCGGAGACGCCGAAGCCGTCCTTTCGGCCCTGGGGGACCGGACCGCCGCCGCAGTGCTTTTGACCCACGGGCACGCGGACCACACCGGCGCCCTTAACGCCTTCAATGGCACGGAGATATACATCGGAAGGAAGGACGCGGAAATGCTGTCCGACCCGGAAAAGAGCGTGGGCGTTTACCTGGGTGACGATTCGCCCCGCATCCCGGCCACCCGCTTTTTTGACGGCGGGGAGGAGGTATCCTTCCCCGGATTTTCCTCTCCGGTCAGGGTCATCGCCACCCCCGGACACACCCCCGGAGGCATGTGCTATGTGATCCTGGACGAACTTTACAGCGGGGACACCCTGTTCCGCCACAGCTGGGGGCGCACCGATTTCCCCGGCGGCAGCGCGGCCGAACTGGACCGGAGCATCCGCTCCCTCCTCGCCCTCCCGGGCAATATGAAGGTCCACCCCGGGCACGACCTGGACACGGACCTGAAATCCGAGCGCGCCTTTTTCGCCATGGGCTGCGGGCCTCTTATGATGTGACAGTCCGGGGATGATCCCCGGTCCCGCCCGATCCCGCGCGGCAGACGCCGCCCTCCGTTTCCCTAACCCGACTTTTTTATCAGGGGCCCCGACCATGCGCATCTGTATTTATACGCCGACCGAACAGTTCAAAAACGACATCCTCGACGTCGTCCGCGTCTTTGAAGGCAGCGGGGTTGAAGCCGTACCCGAAGAAGAAGGCGCGGCCCTGCTTCGCCATACCGAAGAGACATGCGGAAACATCCGCCGCGTGCGCGTCGAATTCCTTGCGGACGGACAAAAGTTCGAAAGCGGGCGCGAGGGACCGGTGCGGGTCGTTCCCCTGGAGGACAAGCGCATCCACAAGCGGCTGATCAAGCAGAGCGTCTACGACGTATGCGTGTCCTTTTACGGCCGCCGCCCGCCCTGGGGCAGCCTGACCGGCATCCGCCCCACCCGCCTCGTTTACATGGCCATGGACAGGGGCCTTGGGATAGAGGAAGCCGCGGAAAACCTGCGCCGGGAATTTGACGTAAGCGCGGAAAAAGCCGCCCTCACCCTGGAAACGGTCCGGACCCAGCTGTCCCTGCCCAGGCAGGAGGCGGGAGAGATCGATATCTACTGCGGCATCCCCTTCTGCGTCAGCCGCTGCGCTTACTGTTCCTTCCTTTCGGGCGAGGTGGGCAGAGGAAAGCAGCTCCGGCCCTATGTCGACGCCCTGAAAAGGGAGATCGAAGGCGCGGTGAAGCTGGTCCGGGAATTCCGCCTGACTCCCCGGGCCTTCTATATGGGAGGCGGCACCCCCACCAGCCTGCCGGGGGAACTGTTTGAGGAGGTCCTGGAGGCCCTGAGGCCCCTGACCGACCCGTGCCGGGAGCGCACCGTGGAGGCCGGAAGGCCGGATACCCTGGATGAGCAGAAGCTCGCCGCCATGAAAAAAAGCGCCGTCGGACGCATCTCCATCAATCCCCAGACCTCCCACGACGCCACATTGAAGCTGATCGGCCGCAGGCACACCGCCGCGGACACCGTCCGCGCCTATCAAACGGCCAGGGACATGGGCTTTTGCGACATCAACATGGACCTGATCGCCGCCCTCCCCGGGGAGACCGCGGAAATGTTCCGCGAGACTCTTCTCTGGAGCCGGGAACTGCGCCCCGAGAGCCTGACCGTCCACACCCTGTGCATCAAGCATTCCAGCCTCCTGCACCTGTGGGAGGCAAAGCTGCCGGACGGGGACATGGCCGCCCAAATGGTATCGGACGGGCGCCGGGAGGCCGCGGCCCGCGGCATGCGCCCCTATTACCTCTATCGCCAGAAATACATGGCGGGCAACCTGGAAAACGTCGGCTATGCCCTGCCGGGCATGGAAAGCCTGTACAACGTGGGCATGATGGAGGAGACCGCCGACGTCCTGGCCCTGGGGGCCGGGGCCATATCCAAGCGGGTGAACACCCGGACCGGGAAGATCCTGCGCGCACCCAACGTGTCCGACATCGAACATTACATCGCACGGACCGGTGAAATGCTGGAACGCAAAAAAACGCTGCTGCTTTCCGAGATCTGACAGACCCCGGAAACATAAGCGGTTCACGGAGGAATAAAAAATGGAAAACCTGAACAAATACCTCAGCCTGTCCCCTAAGGTCGCCGCGGCGCTGCAGGAAGGCCGCCCGGTCATCGCTCTGGAATCCACCATCATATCCCACGGCATGCCCTACCCGCAGAACGTGGAAACCGCCCTCCTGTGTGAAAAGACCGCCCGGGAATGCGGCGCCGAGCCTGCCACGGTGGCCATCATCGGCGGAAGGCTCTGCGCCGGCCTCACCGAAGAGCAGATCGACCGCCTGGGAAAAGCGGGGACGAAGGTAGCCAAGGCCAGCCGCAGGGACATCCCCATCCTCTGCGCCAGGGGGGACGACGGCGCCACCACCGTGGCCGCCACCATGATCGTGGCCGCCCTGGCCGGCATCCGTGTGTTTGCCACCGGCGGCATCGGCGGCGTGCACCGCGGCGCCGAAAAGACCATGGACATCTCCGCGGACCTGCAGGAGCTGGCCCATACCCCCGTGGCGGTGGTGTGCGCCGGGGCCAAGGCCATCCTGGACCTGCCGCTGACCCTTGAATACCTGGAGACCCAGGGCGTGCCGGTGCTGGGCTACGGCACGGAGGAACTTCCCTGCTTCTACACCGCCCATTCTGGCCTGAACGTGGATTACCGCATGGACAGCCCGGAGGAGATCGCCTCCGCCATCCGCGCCCAGAGGGACCTGGGCTTCCCCGGCGGCATGCTGATCACCAACCCCATTCCCGAGGAATACGCCATGCCGAAGGACGTCATCGACTCCGCCATCGCCCGGGCGCTCAGAGAAGCCGACGAACAGGGCGTCAAAGGCAAAAAGATCACGCCCTTCCTGCTGGCGAGGGTCTGCGAACTGACCGGCGGCGACAGCCTGAAGAGCAACATCCAGCTGGTGCTCAACAACGTCCGTCTTGCCAGCCGCATCGCCTGCGCGCTGTAACAAACGCCCGGGCAAAGACCCGGGAAAACGCAAAAAGACCGCGGAGAACCCTTAAAAAGGCTCCGCGGATCTTTTTTTATCCGGAGACAGGGAAGATCACATTCCCCTTCCCCGCGCAAATACCGCCCTTACCAGCCCCCGGGGCGTCCCCTCCCGGTCGTTGGGGAGGGGCGGCACCAGGAACGCCACCGCGGCAAAGCGGAGGACCGTGGACAGGGCGATCAGCGCCTTGTAGCGGTCGAAGGCGCCGGCAAACCAGCCAGCGCTTTCCCACGCTTCCAGCAGTGCGCCGCCCGCAAGGCTCCCCAGGGCCATGCCCAGGAGCGCCGTCACGCAGGAATACACCGCGATGTAGATGGGCCGCTCATCGTCGGGAGAGGCGGAAAGCTGCATGCTGTTGGCGGCCAGGTTGCTGCCGCTCCAGAAGGCCGCCCCCAGGGCGTTGCGCAGGAGCACCGGCCACACGGCGCCGGGGGTGCAGAACAGGTAAAAGGCGTTGGCCCCGGCGGCGCCCAGGGCAGCCACCATCATCACGCTGCGGCTCCCGAAGCTGTCCAGGGCACGTCCCCACCGACGCATCATCAGTATGGTCATCACCGACGCTGCCGCCGAGGAGCACACCGTCATCTGGGTAAAAGTGAGCCCCATCACATTGATGGAATACCTGCTCAGGTAGGGCTCGCACAGATTGGCCGTAAAGCACCAGGCCGTCCACATCATGACCAGCCGCCGGAAAGCGCGGTTTTTCATCACCCCCGCCGCCGACTTCAGGTTCATGCGTACCGGCGGGGCGGAATACTTCTCCTCGCAGAAGCCGAAGCACACCATGTCCAGCATGCCCAGCGTGCCGCCGATCAGGAAAACGATCACATAGCGTCTCTCCGGCGGCAGTGTATCCAGGAGATGCGCCGTAAGAAACCCGAAAGCCAGGTTGGCAAAGGCCACCACGGTGTCCCGTGTGGAAAGCCAGCGGCCCCGGATGCGCGTGGGCGCCAGGTCCGACAGCCAGGGGAACCAGCATACGTTGATGGCCGCGGACAGGCAGGAGGACACCCCCAGCAGCGTAACCAGCGTCCACAGGCCCCGGCTGTTTGCGGCCCCGGGGAACAGAAGGGGCAGGAAGCCGAAAACGAGCCACAGGGCACGGGATACGAGGCCGAAGGTCAGCATATACTTTTTGCGCCTGTGGGTCCGGCTGACCAGCATCGCGAAGGGGATCTGCAAAAGCATGGCCGCCTGGGGAATGCCGTTCAAAAACCCAAAGGCCAAATCGCCCGCCTTCAATTCATTGGCAAGGCCCACCATGGCCGCCGTGCCGGAGCCGCAGACGATGCCGAACAGGTTCCCGAACAGGTTGGCCAGCAGGATCAGGTTGAGGCTGCGGCAGACTGCGGGCGAAAGATTTTCGGAGGCGTAGACCTCCCTCAGGTAGGAAAAGCCGATCTCAGGCCGGAACACCTTCATAGCGAAAAAACACCTTCCATCCGGCGAATTCCGCGCCATTATATGGACGGCGCTCCGGTTTGTCAACATAAACCGTCAGAAAAACAGCGCTCCCGCGATAAACGAGGAAGCGCTGTTTTTCCGTTGTTTCCTTTCGTTGCGCCATTGGGACCGCCTCAGACATTACAGGCCGTCTGAACGTTCTGTGAGCGCTGAAGAGCGTCAATAAGGATCCTGTGTTTTTTTGTAGTCCACCGATGTCCCGGCTCATTTCCTGATCATTGCAATTCGAAGAAGGGAATGCCGTTCCCGGCCGCGTACTGCTCGGCAGCGCTTCCCGCGGTGCCGATGATATACATTTCCGCATGGCATCCGCTGAACGCATTCAGGCCTATGGAAACGACAGAGGAAGGAATGAAGACCAGGCGCAGCCCGGAACAGCTGCCGAAGGCTTCCTCGCCGATCTGCACGGCGCCGTCGGGCACTCTCACGGCACTGACCGCGGAAACACCGGAAAAAGCCTCGGCTTCAATGCACTTCGTATCAGCGGGAAGAACCAATCCGGCCTCCGTTTCCTCAACGCGGACGGTAAACTCGCCCACCACGTAATTTCCATCCCTGGCCAGGACTGTCGTTTCGCCGGCGCTTTTGAGCATCAGTCTGCCTTCGCGGACGGACACCACGGCTTCATCCTGACTGCTCCAACTGATCTCCGTCTCGGGAAGCGCTTCCATTTCAAGCGCCGCAGTGCTCTGACATGCGGTGCACCAATCCGTCCACGCAAACGTCAGGGTCCGACGGACCACCGGATCCCCATCAAGCCTGTAATAGTAGGTCGCTTCCTCGCTGTCCAGCATGCCGGCCTTAACAGCCTTCACACGAAGAACGGCACAAAGGCGAAGGGCGAAGGGCTGGGTATACAGGGTGAAATCAACCACTCTGCCGTCCACATATTCCAGAGAATAATAGATGCTCGCCGCAGGCGTATCGCAAGTCAGGGCAATTTCCGTGCCATAGGGAAACACGGAACCGCTGGGTACAGACGCTTCAGGCGTTTTCACCTGCAGCACTTCAGGCACAGGCATGCTGACGGCGACCTTCATGGAGGCGGTAACGTCCGTTCCTTCCAGGAAGAACTGGCACAGGGTGGAACCGGCCGCTTTTCCTGTCAGGGTCACCGAACCGGTGCCGTTCTCATTCAGGGTGATGTATTCTTCCGAAGCGCTGACGACGGTGCCGGATACGGGCACGACCCGGACCCGCATGCCTGCGGCGTCCCTGCCGGGTTCTGCCTGCACGGCAGCCGTGCGGGTCTCGTTGTAGGACAGTTCCAGCTGCTCCGCAGCCTGAAGGGATTCTATGACCGGGATCACGCCGAACGCTTCGCTGTATTCCTCCTGCATGGCCGTACCCGCATAGCTGCAAAGCTGGGAGGAAACCTGAACGCGCACTCTGGCGTCAGCCGGAATGGGCTGTTCAGGGGTGAATACCAGATGCATGGACAGCTCGTTTTCAGGGCTGTCAGTTTCAGCGAAGGTATTCTGCCACGACCAGGTGCCGGGAGCGGTGATGCCGTCCACGATGACCAGGGCCATATTGTCGCCCAGGGAATCAGTCCTCATATACTTGGAGAAGGTCACGGACACTTCGCAGGGATACACTTTGGTCAGCACAACATGAGGCGCTTCATGGGAGATCATGCCCACATTCACATCGAACTGCGGGGGCGGAACGACCAGCCAATCGCTGTAGGCGGTCTCATATCCCTCCTTTTCGTAACGGACACGCCAGGTGCCGTTGGGCACATCCCATCCGTAGGAACCGTCCGGCCCGGTGATCTGGGGATTGATCTGGTCGAATTCCCCGGCATTCCAGATCCGTTCGTACGTGTAGGGATCGCCATAGATGTCATAGTCCGTCACCAGCTCGATGCAGGTGGCTTTCACGCCCTCCAGCACATTTTCAGGGACAGTTTCATATACGATCCCCGAGGGATCCAGCTCGGGAGTTTTTTCATCGCTGTCGATGGTCGGACTGCAGTTCCGGCCGTGATTCTGCAAATAATCGCCCAGGAAATTGAAGAACCGATCCGGTATGCCGGACAGACCGTCCAGGAGCCGCTGGCAGTAACGATCGTAATTATCCAGCTTTTGCTGGTACGCATCGCGGTTTTGGTTCAGCCGGTCGATCAGCCTGTCGATTTCCGCGTCGTCATGGGACAGGTTCAGCCGGATCTTCAGCCAGGCATCCGTCACACCGTTATTGATGATCGCAAGCCCCTTCGCGGCTTCCGCGTAAGTGGACAGCCATCCTTGAGCGACGGAAGTAGCAGCCGTAAGCGCCAGGCCGGCCGCGCCATTCGCATACATGATATATTTCTGCTCGGGGGTCAGGGAGGAATCGCGAACGTTATCAAAAAGATCGGCGCATTTTGCCGTTCCATCCAGCATGTCCTTCACTGTGTCCAGATCGACGGACGGGCCGAAATCGATATCATGCTTCATCAGGCTTTCGATGTTATCCATCACATCCTTCAGGGTCCCTGCCACCTCCGCGCCGTTCGCAACAGCGTCCGTGTATTCTCCGAACAGGTTATGCATGATTTCGTCGGCCTTGTCATACAGGTCGTTGAGCCTCTCGGCGTTGTCCGTGCTGTAAGGGAAGCAGGAGGTGCCGGCACTTCCTATGGGAGTATTGCCGTCCATCTGCGCGGGATGATCAAGGGAATCCATCAATCCGTCGGCCAGGTCTTTTATCTCCGGCCGGCTCAAGGTTTCAAAGTATTGGTGAACGCCGTCGATCGTAGGGGAAGAAACGTTTTCCCAAACCATCGTGGCGCCCCGGCTGTTCACCAGGGCTACGCCGGAAGTGCTGCGCCCCATGCTGTTTTCCTGAACCGTATAATAGTACTGGCCGCTTCCGTCGGAATCGTACAGGACGAAGCTCTGACTGTTTTTCAGGCTGTTCCATTCATCCAGGCTCACATTTTCAATGGCAACATCCGTTTTCACCAGATCGCAGGTTTCCCCCCGAACGGAATAGGACATTTTGTTTTCGTCATCGGAGGCGTTGGCAACTATGCTTTCTTCGATCGCCGTCATATCCCATTGGATCTCCCTGGCGATCAATTCATTGTCCGCGGTGTAATTCAGGCCGATCCGAACAGGGAGCACAGACGAATCGGAAAAGCTCTCGGTAACGATCCATCCGCTGTGGGCGGCGGAATGGGCAGCTTTTTTTACCAGGACCGCGCCGTCCGATGTTTCAATATTCAGCTTTACATCGGTGATCCGTTCCGGGTCATTATCGGAAAAATAGATCAGGAACGTAAAATCCGGATAATTCGGCCAATACCGATAATAGGAAACGGACCGATCCGTTCCTGAATAATCAAATACCGTCTGATATTCCTGCGGCGTGGCAGACGTGGCCGGATGCGCCGTATTGACCATCACCACAGACCGCGGCTGGATGGTCCCGGGAGAATAGCGGACAAGCCGGGTGGAGGAAGAAACGACCAGGCTGGAGTCGGCGGCGCTTTGCGATTCCACGTGCAGCGGATGGTAGGAAGTGTACGCATCCACATTCAGCGACACTTCCGCCGACCAGTCGCCGTTGGCTTTCGCCTGCGTCCGTCCGATCAGCTGATCCAGTTCATAGATATAAATATTCGCAAAGGAGGATGCCGTACCGCGAACGACAATGGAAGCGCTGTTTACCGATGCAGGTGCGGAAAAGGTAAGTCCCTTCGCTTCGTAATGCGCGGAACCGACAGACTGCAGCCGGGTTTTTCCCTGCAGCTCAAAGCGAAGGAAAACCTGGATCGTGTAATCGCCGTCCGCCACAGGGGAAATGCACATGCGCATCAGATCTTGGCTCTGACTGCCTGCACTCACTTCGTACAGGCCGTCGTTCTTTGTGCAGCTTGCCGGTACCTTGCCAACCATCGCGGTGCCCTCGACATACCGGCTGTTTTCAGGCATGCTGATGATCCAGGTCAGGTTTTCCGCCTCGGCGTATTCTTCCTTCAGTTCGGCGGAAACCTGAAGGGTAAGCATATTCCCCGCCACAAGGCTGGGTTTGTTGATATGGACCGAAGGATGATCGATATATTTCAGTTCGTTTTCATCCGCCGCCGGTATCTGTGCCTCCGGCGCAATGGAAAGAATATAGCCCGCACTGGCCTGGAACGGCTGAAGGATATAATCCGTATGCTCGATATACCCCATCTCCGCCATCATTTCCAGCGTAGGCGCGATCGGACGCGCGCCCATGAACAGGGCGGTATACGTTCCGTCCGGGACGCAAGAAAATACCAATTCTCCTTCGATCCCGTCCTGGGCCATGACCAGCTGATGCGCGCCGTTATACAAAGCCACCCGATTCATTCTGTTGGCGCTGTTGTATGTGGAGGCGCAAACCATGGCGCGCTGGGTCAGGCTGCCGGTGATGGCGTCGTTTTCACCGGTCAGCGTCAGGTCGGCAACCAGCGGGTCAAACTGATCGCTGCGGCTGGAAAAGACGAAACGTATGGGATCGCCCACATTGCATTCAGGCAGTACCATGCTGGGATACTGCAGCACGACCATCCGTGCCTCCTCCATCCTCATGTCCTGTGCGGTCACGACCAGATCGCCTGCGTTAATTTCTGCTTCCGCCGGGCCGTCTGCGCTGGCGGCAAAATAGGAAAGGTCCAAGTCTACCCGCAGCGCGATCAGCGGCTGAATGCGCAGCACGCCCTCGGCGGTCACGCCGCTGAGATCATTGTAACCGCTCCTGCGGACGGTGAACGTGTACGGCGCGTCCACCAGATCCAGGGCAAACTGTCCGGCGCTGTTGCTTTTCACATTGGTATAATAGGTCATGCTGTCCTGCAGCTGCTGCTCGAAGAAAAGCACCGCGTTTTTCACCGGCAGTTCGGTCTCATTGTCTATGATCCGGCCGCTGATCTGCTTCCGCGGCAGGGGCTCAAGCGTCACGGTAAACGTTTGATCCAGGCCGCTTACGGTAAACATCTGTTCATCGGGCACGCGGTAAACAGCCAGAAGCGCCTTTGGCAGGTCGATCTTCAGCAGCACTTCTTTTCCTGCGGGCTGCATCGGCATCGTTTCGTCGGATGAAAGCTGAACGCCGTTCATCATCCAGGTGACCGAGGTCTGCTCCGTCACGTCCCGGCCCCGGTCATCCAATACCTGAACAGTCGCCTGGGACAGCTGTACCGGCACGCGCAGCGTAAATTCGGTTTCCTTATTCGTCAGGGAGATCTCATCCGACTGCGCAAATACGTCCCCCTGCAGGCCCCGGAGCTGAACCGAATAATGATCGCCCAGCGCCATATCCGCAAATTCATAGGTATCCCTGTCGCCGGTCAGCGTGATCACGTTCTTTTCCCGGCCGTTTTGAAGCAGATATAGTTTGGTCCCCGTGTAACGATCGGCTTCGCTGGCAAGATCCAGGCGGACCAGCAATGAATTATAGGAAGAGAGCACATAGTCGTGATCCAGATGACGCTCAATGGCAAACAGGTCCCCATAACTGTCTTTGATCACCCGCAGCACAAGTCTTGGGCAGTCAGAGAAAGCATCGTAGGCAATGTCGGCAACGGATTCGGGAATGAGGACCGAAGTCAGCGAGAAACAGGAGACAAACGCACTGGATGGGATTCTTTCCAGGCCGGAAGGCAGCTTGACTTTTTTGAGCGAGTGACAGGAGGTGAATGAATCCCTTGAAAGGAAGGTCAGGCTGGAAGGCAGGGAAATATCCTCCAGGCGGGAGCAGTCGCGGAAAACAGAGCCGTACCCGTCCTGTGTGCCGATGGCGGTCACGCCCTCGGGTATGATCATATGGACCAGGGCGGATCCCCTGAAAAACTCGTCGGGGATGGTCTCCACACCGGCGCTCCAGCGGAAGGTATCCGCTTCGTTCAGGTCGAAGGCCCTGTATCCGATGTTAGTC
>JAFXUZ010000017.1 GCA_017524725.1 Clostridia bacterium
CGTCCTGAGCCAGGATCAAACTCTTGTGTTAGATCCTGCGGATTTCTTTCCGCTTAACCCCTCCGAGCCTCTCGGCTCTTCAGATGTCTTTGACTCGTTCGAATTGACTGTCGTTCTCATCCGGATTCCTCCGGATGTCTGATCCTGTATCGTTTTCAAGATCCCCGCGCGCCCTTCCGCTCCGTAATGGGGCTCTCGAAGCGCGCTTGACTATAATACATGCTAATAAGAACTTTGTCAACGGTATTTTCTAAATTTTTTGCGGTTTTTTCAATACTTTTTTTCACATCCGAACATTCATTTTAAAATGATCCGATTATGTTCGTAAATTCAATTTTCAATTCATGATTGTTTTTTCTTTTTCTGTATGATACCATATATTACAGCGGTTCAGCCGATCGCCCCTGCAGGATGATCCTGCGTGAACGTTATTCAGCGTCTGGAGGTAATATAAAATGAAGTACTTTTTCAAAGCGCTTCCGGTACTCTTATTCCTGGCGTGCTTCCTGCTTCTTCCCGCCCCCGCTTCCGCCATTACCGATGGTGACTGGTCCTACGAATATATCGAAGGAGGCGCACAGATCAACGCGTACAGAGGATCCGATACCGACATCATTATTCCTGCCCAGATCGGCGGGCAGACCGTGGTCGCACTTAGAGAACAGCTGTTTTATTATAATCCGGAGGAATACCCCCAGGGTGCCCCGATCACATCCGTCACGGTACCTGCCGGGGTTACTTCTATCACCTATGCGACATTTTATAATTGCCAGGTGCTTGAAAGCGTCACCTTCCAGAGCACATCAACACTGTCTCTGGGGGAAGGAGCCTTCTCTAATTGCTCGTCCCTTGAATCTGTGCATTTCACAGATTCCGCATCCGTCAGCATAGACAAGTATGCATTTTCTGACTGCACGCAGCTGACTACCTTTGATGCCGTTTCGGTGACTGCGGTCGGCGAACTGGCGTTCAAGGACTGCAGCCATCTTCAGAGTGTCTCACTTGCCGCAGGAGCTGTTGTAGGAGAGCAGGCCTTCATCAATTGTTCTTCTCTTACGAACGTCGGTGATCAGCCCATTTCCGTCGCGGGTGATAATATCTTCTCGTTATGTTCAGCCCTGGAATCAGTCTCCTTTTCCGTTACTTCCACCGGCCTCACTCTGGGTCCAAATTACTTCAAGGACTGCTCAGCCCTTCAGACTGTGACCTTTGTTGGAAATGGCACAGTAAGTATCGGTATCAACTGTTTCAGCGGCTGTAATTCCCTGATATCCGTCAGCGGCGCAGGGATCGTCGAAGTGGGCGCTCAAGCCTTCTATGCTCTCCCAAACCTGGAATCGGTTTCTATTGCTGACAATGCTTCCGTAGGTCAAGCAGCCTTCATGAACTGTGCCAAGCTTTCCAGTGTCGGCAGCGGCACCATCTCTTCCATTGCCAGCTATGCTTTTGCCCAGTGTCCCCTGCTTTCCTCCGTTTCCCTTTCCGCTTCCGTGATTGACGAATATACTTTTTATGGCTGCTCCTCCCTCAGTTCCTTCACCGCCGCGCCTTTCTCATCTGTCGGCAAAAGCGCTTTCAGCGACTGCACCCTGCTGCCTGCTGTAACGCTTGCCCAAGGCGCGACAGTCGGTGATGGGGCTTTCTGGGACTGCGAGTCGATGACAAGCATCGGTTCAAATGACATCTCTGCATTAGGGTTCAGGTCTTTCAGGGGCTGTTCCTCCCTTTTGACCGCTTCTGTCTCCGCATCCGAGATCCCGGAGGAGGCCTTTTGTTACTGCTCCTCATTGACTCAGGTCACACTTCAAAACGTCCAGACTATCGGTATTCACGCTTTCGACGGCTGCTCCGCCCTCGCCTCCCCTGTTTTCCCATCCACGCTGACTCAAATCGGCACCGCAGCATTTCAGAACTGCGGATCCATCCAGACGCTGATCCTCCCTGCCGGTGTCATCAGTATCGGAGACGGCGCCTTCAATAACTGCGCAGCACTTTCCAGTGTCTCCCTCTCCGAGCCGCTTACATCCATCGGCCAGCATGCTTTCACCGGCAGCAACTGCCTTACGGAGATCGACATTCCCGACACGGTAACCGAATTCGGCGAGAATCCATTTAATAATTCAATCACCCTGATCGTAGGACAGGGCACCCAGGCCCAGGCTTTCGCGGGAGCAAACGGTTTTACCACCCGCATTCGAGGCAGCGCCGCCATGGTGGAAGTTGGGCTGGATGCTGTTACAGCTCAGGAAAAAGTGGACGCCATCGTTGCTTATTACATCAACGACGGCATGAGCGATTACGATAAGGCCCTGGTCCTCCACGATTACCTGATCACCTTTGCCAATTACGACACCGAAGCCGCGGACAGGTACCAGCCCGAAGGCGTACTGCTTCATGGCGGCGGTGTCTGCCAGAGCTATACCCTGGCCTACCAGATGCTTTTGAACGCGGTCGGCATCACAAACGATACCGAGACCGGCACCGACCACATCTGGAATATGGTACAGTTTGGCGGAAAATGGTATCACATCGATTGCACCTGGGACGATCCCATCGGCGGCGGAGATGAGAACCACGACTTTTTCTGCGTGACCGACTACGTCCTGGACGGCTTTCACAGCCACGAGCGCATAAACGGTATCCATCACGCCACGTCCCTGGACATGAACTACCTCTACCTCACCGGCGGGCTCCAGTCCAGGATAGACGCCATCAGCAGCCTAGCCGCCGGCCTTTTCACCAACGGCGGGACCACCGGAAGCATAACCGCCTCACCCTTCGGAGGCAAATACCATATCGCCGCGGACCGGCTGGCCGTGGAATACTGGCAGGGAAAGACAGTCATGAGCAAGAACGGCGAAAAAGCCATGCTGCGCCTCGACTACACCTCCACCCCGATGACTGATACCACCCCGACAAATGATTTCGCCGTCTCCTTAACGCTTGTCCGTATCTCAGACCTCGGTTCCATCCGGGTGGATCCCGGCCGTTCCTTTACCATCGGCCTGTGCGAAGGGCAAGCCTTTGAATACTCCATTTCCCCGGCAAGCGTCGTCACCGCGGACGCAAACGGCGTCCTGACCGCCGCAAAAGCCGGCACCGCGTCGCTGACGATGACCGGGGATGAGCATATCTATACCCTTGAGATCAATGTTTCGGCGCTGAACACCTTTACCCTGCCCTCTTCCCTGGCCCTTCTTGAAGGAGATGCCCTCAGCGGTGTTCCCGCGCAGCTGGTCATCGCCCCCGCCGGTATGGCCGCGCCGGACGGCAGCTTCTTCTCCGGTCTTGACAGCCTTTGCCTACTGGTACTGCAGGGCAACGCTCCCCTTTCGGATGTCTCCATCCCCTCGGGCGTCCTGGTCCTGTATCCCGAAGGCGTAAGCCCTGCGAACGCCGATTATCTGTGGGGCCATATCGCCGACTGACCTTTTGAAATTACCCAGGATTTTTCAAGGCGCTGCTGCATAAGTATGGCAGCGCCTTTTCATTAGCAATCAGCTTTCTTGATTATGTCAGATTGTAAGCGCTAGATATTCCGTACCTATCCAGGCATAGTATACCGTTCCCGAATTCCTTCAGACCAGGGCATCAGGTCAATGACGGAAACTTTCGTATTTTCCGAGAAGCGTTCAGGCAGAATGATTATTGCTGTTCTCGCTGTCGCCGTGGTCGAGAAAAGCACACAAATTTCGATTATTGATTTACGGCATATCTGACTGCGTCTTTAGCTTGCAGGTAGAATGGCAGATCCTATCCAACCAGGTAATCATTGCCACTGTAATACCATGCCCCAGACTGTCTTTCCCGGTTCCTGAGAAAACAAGCCGTTGGATGCCGTGTTTATCCCACCTGACAGTGCTCTTCTTTCCAGCACGCATGTTCATCCTTATATTTCCATCCCAGTCTCACGGCAAAAAAATACCCGCCCTCATTTCTGAAGGCGGGTTTTATTGGGATCCGGCGGCGTCCTATCCTCCCGGGCCGTTTCCAGCCAAGTACTTTCGGCGCTGATGGGCTTAACTTCTGTGTTCGGGATGGGAACAGGTGGGACCCCATCGCCATTGCCACCGGAAATCGTATCATA
>JAFXUZ010000018.1 GCA_017524725.1 Clostridia bacterium
AGGTTAAATTGCGGAGCAATTTTTCCTTACGGCTTTGCCGCCCGGGAGCCCCGTAGGGGCGACAGGCAAAGCCGCCGGGGGGTCTCACAGGGGGGACGTTGAGTCCCCCCTGTGGGCTCACGCATTCATGCGTGAGCCGTGTCCGCTGCCTTTCGGGCTGTTGACATCGCCTTTTCCGGCGCATATAATTCACACAGAAGCAATAAGCCGATTTTTTGAAAGGAAACAGCGCCATGGGACCGAGATTGACAATGAGAAAGCCTGACCGCAACGCACCCTGCTGGTGCGGGAGCGGCATCAAGTATAAGCACTGCCACCAGGAATTCGACGAAAAGATCATGCGCTTCCAGATGCGGGGCTGCGAGGTGCCTTCGCGTAAGCTGATCAAAACCAAAGAGGACATCGAGGGCATCAAAAAAAGCGCGGTCATCAATATGGCCTGCCTGGACGAGGTCGGCAGGCAGATCTGCCCGGGCATGACTACCCTCAGGATCGACGAGATCATCAACGAGGTCACCTACGGCATGGGCGGCATTCCGGCAGACCTGGGTTACCAGGGCTTCCCAAAATCGGTATGCACCTCCGTCAACGAGGAAGTCTGCCACGGCATCCCCTCCCCCGACGTGGTGCTCCGGGAAGGGGACATCGTCAACGTGGACTGCTCCACCATCCTGAACGGCTACTTCAGCGACTCCAGCCGCATGTTCATGATCGGCGAGGTCAGCGAGGAAAAACGCCGCCTGGTGGAGGTGACCAGGGAATGCGTGGACGAGGGGCTCAAAAAGGTGATCCCCTGGACGCTGATGGGCGACATGAGCGACGCGGTGCACCGGCACGCCATGAGAAACGGCTATACCGTGGTCCGGGAGATCGGCGGCCACGGCTGCGGGAACGCTTTCCATGAGGATCCCTGGGTCAGCTTCGTGGCCGCCCCCGGAACCGGCATGCTGATGGTCCCCGGCATGGTATTCACCATCGAGCCGATGGTCAACATGGGCGGAGCCGCCATTTATGAGGACCGCAAAAACGGCTGGACAATTTACACCAAGGACGGCAAGCCCTCGGCCCAGTGGGAGATAGAAGTCCTGGTGACGGAGGACGGCGCCGAGGTGCTGTGCCGCTGACGCCCTTTTTCCCGCAGCCGGAAAGGAAATTGCCATGGATCACGACCGCGTTTTCAAGTTTCCGAATTACCTGAAGATCCTTCTTCTGGCCATCCCCATCGCCCTGGTCCTCAACTGGCAGGCCGCGTCGTCCCTGGTGGGCACCGTGACCAGCGCGATCATGCCCGTTTTTTACGGCGTCGCCATCGCCCTCATACTCAACGCGCCGGTCCGGCGGTTCGAGGTGCTCATTTCCGGGTGCGACCGAAAACACCTGATCAGCGAAGGCGCCCGCACGGTGATCGCCCTGGTTTTTGTGATGCTGGTCATCACGGGGGTGGTATATACGGCGGTAACGTCCCTCGTCCCACAGATCATCAAGATGTTCGAGGGCGTGATGGACTACCTTCAGACCAACGACCTGCAGGAAAAGATCCGTACCTTCCTTAAGATCTCTCCGGAGGACTGGAAGATCACTTCGGAAAACTGGCTCGGCACCGCCACCAGCCAGATCGGCACCTATATCACCCAGGGCCTGAACAGCGTGGTCTCGGTCACCTCCTCCTTCCTGAGGCTTTTGATCTCCCTGACCATCGCCATCTACATCCTCTCCTGCCGGCACAGCCTGCACCGGCAGTTCCGCCGGGTCGCCTCCGCGCTGCTGCCCGAAAAGACCGCCGCGCTCATCACCCACACGGCCTCCCTCACGGTCACGACAGTCTCCACCTGGTTCGGGCGCCAGATGCTTGAAGGCCTCATCTTCGGCTGTGTCATGGCGGCGGCGATGCTCGTCCTGAAGCTGCCCTACGTGGTCCCCATCTCCTTCCTGTCCGCATGCCTGTATATGCTGCCCTATGTGGGCGGCTGGCTCACTTTTTTCCAGGGCTTCCTGATCATGCTGTCGGTCGATCTGAACACCGCCGTCATTTTTGCCGTGATGGTGCTTGTGCTGCAGACCCTGGACGGCAATCTGCTCAACCCCCACCTGGTGGGGGGCAGCATCGGCCTGCCGCCGTGGCTGGCCCTGGCCTCCATCAGCTTCTTCGGCGTCCTCTTCGGCATTCCCGGCATGTTCCTGGGCGTCCCCACGGCCGCGGTGATCGTGGCGCTGCTGAAGGACCTGGTGCATACCCGGGAACAGAAAAAAAAGGACGGCGGGGAAATGGGCGCCGCGATATCCGGCGCCGAAGACGGACAAAAAAACGCGGATTAGTTTCCGCACGTTTTTTCCCCTTTTTTATACGTTAGGGTCCCCGGAAATAGTTTTTTCCTCCGGGGGCCCTGTTTTTTTGGGCTGTCCGCGCCTTTTTTATTCCTTTATATGGAATTGTTAAATCTGTTACGAACCCTTGACGAAACAGGGCGTTTCGCATATAATAAGTGTCGCACGGAGTTGCAGCCACAACATATAGTTGTTTAAACTTACAATAACACACAATATGTGTTGTTTCTGTTTTGTATGCTCCCGCGCCCTTAAATCACAAAAATTACTTATTATTCCATATTTGTTAAAGATACAGAACAGGAGAATGTGCCATGCTGATCATCAAGCGCAACGGCTCCGAAGAGGCCTTCGATATCAACAAGATCCTGAACGCGGTTTCAAAAGCCAACGTGACGGTGGACGGATCCGCCCGGCTGTCCGATGTCCAGATCCATGAGATCGCCGGGGCGGTCACGGAATCCTGCCGCAGGATGCACCGCACCCCCACGGTCGAGGAGATCCAGGACCTGGTAGAGGACCAGATCATGTTCAAAGGCGCTTTCGAGGTGGCCAAGCACTACATCACCTACCGCTACACCCGGTCCCTGGTACGCAAGAGCAACACCACCGACGAAAGGATCCTCTCCCTGATCGAGTGCAGCAACGAGGAAGCCAAGCAGGAAAACAGCAATAAAAACCCGGTGGTCAATTCCACCCAGCGTGACTATATCGCCGGCGAGGTCTCCCGCGACCTCACCGACCGCGTTCTCCTGCCGCCGGATATCGTGGAAGCCCACAGGGAGGGCATCATCCATTTTCACGACAGCGATTATTTTGCCCAGCACATGCACAACTGCGACCTGGTAAACCTGGAGGACATGCTCCAGAGGGGGACGGTGATCACCGGTACCCTGATCGAACGTCCCCATTCCTTTTCCACCGCCTGTTCCATTGCCACCCAGATCATCGCCCAGGTCGCCAGCAACCAGTACGGCGGCCAGTCCATCTCCCTGACCCACCTGGCCCCCTTTGTACAGGTGAGCCGTGAAAAGATCACAAAAAGCGTCCGGGAGGAAATGCTGGCCGTCGGAGCCTCGCCCTCCGAAGAGACGATCGCCCGGATCGCCGAAAACCGCCTTCGCGAGGAGATCAGCCGCGGGATCCAGACCATCCAGTACCAGGTGGTCACCCTTTTGACCACCAATGGGCAGGCCCCCTTTGTGACCGTGTTCATGTACCTGGGCGAAACAAAGGATCCCCAGGTGAAGCACGACCTGGCCATGATCATCGAAGAGACCCTCAGGCAGCGTATCCAGGGCGTCAAAAACGAAAAGGGTGTCTGGGTGACCCCCGCCTTCCCCAAGCTGATCTACGTCCTGGAGGAAGACAACATCCGCGAGGGGAGCCCCTACTGGTACCTGACCGAGCTGGCCGCCAGGTGCACGGCCCGCCGCATGGTGCCGGACTACATCAGCGAAAAGAAAATGCTGGAATTCAAGGTGGACAGGACCGGCCGGGGCAACTGCTACCCCTGCATGGGATGCCGCTCCTTCCTGACCCCCTATGTGGACGAAAACGGAGATCCCAAGTACTACGGCCGTTTCAACCAGGGGGTGGTCACCATCAACCTGGCGGACGCCGCCCTGTCCTCGGGAGGGGATATGGACAAGTTCTGGGAGATCTTCGACGAACGGCTCGAACTGTGCCACCGGGCCCTGATGTGCCGCCACGAACGCCTGAAGGGCACCCTCAGCGACGCCGCGCCGATCCTGTGGCAGTACGGCGCCTGCG
Organism: Clostridia bacterium; assembly: GCA_017524725.1. Lineage (GTDB taxonomy): Bacteria > Bacillota > Clostridia > Christensenellales > Aristaeellaceae > RUG756. The sequence goes on from JAFXUZ010000018.1 coordinate 4,099, forward strand.
CCCGGCTGAAAAAAGGCGAGACCATCGACAAACTGCTTTACGGCGGCTATTCCACCATTTCCCTGGGATACGCCGGGCTGTATGAATGCGTAAAAGCCATGACCGGCAAAAGCCATACGGACCCGGAGGCCACCCCCTTCGCCCTTCAGGTCATGCAGCACATGAACGACGCCTGCCGGAAATGGAAGGAGATGCACAATATCGATTTTTCCCTGTACGGCACACCGCTGGAATCCACCACCTATAAGTTTGCCAAATGCCTGCAGCGCCGCTTCGGCGTCATCCCCGGCATCACCGACAAGGGCTATATCACCAACAGCTACCACGTGCACGTGACCGAAAAGATCAACGCCTTCGACAAGCTTCTCTTCGAGTCCCGCTTCCAGCAGCTCTCCCCCGGCGGGGCCATCAGCTATGTGGAAGTTCCCGATATGCAGAACAACCTGGACGCCGTCCTGGAGGTCATGAAGTTCATCTACGACCACATCATCTATGCCGAACTGAACACCAAATCCGACTACTGCCAGGAGTGCGGCTTTGACGGGGAGATCGGCATCGAGGAAAGAGACGGAAAGCTGGTCTGGGTCTGCCCCCGCTGCGGCAATACCGACCAGAACAAAATGAACGTGGCCCGGCGGACCTGCGGCTACATCGGCACCCAGTTCTGGAACCAGGGCCGCACCCAGGAGATCCGGGACCGTGTGCTCCACCTGTGACCGGTTCCGTTCCTTTGGGGGATCTGTGATATGAATTACTGCGGGATCAAAGACTGCGACATCGCCGACGGGCCCGGCGTCCGCGTGTCCCTGTTCGTTTCCGGCTGCCGCAACCGCTGCCCCGGCTGTTTCCAGAAGGAGACCTGGGATTTTTCCTACGGCCGGGCGTTTGACCGGGAAGCGCAGGAAAAGGTATTCTCCCTGTTGGCTCCCTCCTATATACGCGGGCTTACCGTGCTGGGAGGCGAGCCGATGGAGCCGGAGAACCAGCGTGACCTTCTGCCCTTCCTGCGTGAATACCGCGAACGGTTTCCGTCAAAGGATCTGTGGATCTATTCAGGCTGTACCCTGGAAGAGATCCTGACCCCAGGCGCGCGTCCCAACACCGAGTACGCCTGCGCTATCCTGTCCCTGGCGGATATCCTTGTGGACGGTCCCTTCGTGCAGAGCGAAAGGGACCCGATTCTGCGCTTCCGCGGCAGCCGCAACCAGCGGATCCTGGACCTGCCCCTCTCCCTCAGGGAAGGCAGGGCTCTGCGCTGGGTCCACGAAAACGACCGTTGATTGACACGCCTGTCCGCTGATGCTATACTGGGCGAAGCAGATCCCTTCGCCCGTTTTTTCTTTTTCGGAAAAACAGGCCATGGATGCTTACTGTCATAACATCCCTGAGAACAGGAGGTCAAATGCAAATATGAATTCCGCAAGGATCCGGCGCACCGTTCAGGAAATGCGCGCCGCGGGCCTGAAACAGCTGATCGTTTCATCGCCCTCGTCCGTCTTCTACTACACCGGCAAATGGGTGCATCCCGGGGAAAGGATGCTGGCCCTTCTGATCAGGGACAGCGGGGACGCGTCTTTGTACGCCAACCGCCTGTTTTCCCTTTCCTCCGCCTTTTCCGACGGCCTTGTGGAGTACGACGACACCGACGACTGTGTTTCCGTCCTGGCCCAGGGGCTGGGAGACGGCGTCCTCGGCATCGACAAGACCTGGCCCAGCCAGTTCACCCTGCGGCTCCAGGAGGCCCGGCCGGATATAAAAATGCGCGTCGGCAGCGCCTGTGTGGACGCGGTCCGCATGATCAAGGACGAGGACGAACTGCGGGCCATGCGGGAAAGCAGCCTTAAAAACGACGAAGCCATCCTTTCCGTCATTTCCCGCCTGCGCGCGGGCATGACCGAAAAGGAAGGGGCGGCCATGTACCTGAGCGAAAGCGAAGCCCGCGGCTCGTCGGGCCCCGCATTCGATCCACTGATCTGCTTCGGCGCTAACTGCGCCGAGCCCCATCACATCAGCGACGGCACCGTATCCCGGAAGGGCGACATGGTGATCATCGACGTGGGGCTCACATGGAAAGATTACTGCAGCGATATGACCCGTACCGTCTGCCTTGGCAAAGCCAGCGACGAAATGAAGCGCGTGTACGACCTGGTAAAGGCCGCCAACAAAGCGGGCCGGGACGCCGTGCGGCCCGGGGTGAGGGTATGCGACGTGGACCGCGCCGCCCGCAAGGTCATTGAGGACGGCGGCTACGGCAAGTATTTCATCCACCGCCTGGGCCACGGCATCGGGCTGGAATGCCACGAGTATCCGGACATTTCCTCATCATGCACGCAGGATGAGCGGGTGGGCATGGTCCATTCCGTGGAGCCCGGCATCTACCTGCCCGGCAAATTCGGCGTCCGCATCGAGGACCTGGTGGCCGTCACCGAAGACGGCTGCGAAGTGCTGAATCACGTGGACAGGGAACTGACGGAGATCCGCCTGTAATATAAAATCGCATAGCCGCGCTGTGCCATGCCCGGCACACCCCATTAAAAGGCCCCCGGTTTCCCGGGGGCCTTGCCTGTTTGCTATTCAGCGCCTGACTTCAGGTCAGTTGGTGCGGCGCTTTTTCCTTTCGGTGATCACGACCGCGCCGATGCCCATGGCGCTCACCAGGGCCAGGACCATCCACATTGCCACGGGACGGCTGTCGCCGGTCTTCGGGATCCTGTGGTTGGTGATGGTGCCTCCGTCGTAGACCCTGTCGGTCGTTTCGGCCGCGGTCCCGACGTTGGTGTACTTGATGGAGTAGCCTTTGATCGCGTCTTCCACCACGTAGTAGGTGGAGCCCTTCACCAGGCCGCCGATGCTGATCGATCCGCCCTTCTTGGCGATCTCCGCCGCGCTGCGGGTGACAGTCTTGACCAGTGTGCCGTTCTCACGGTAGACCTTCAGGGTGATGTCAGGCAGCACGGTGTGTCCGCCGATACCCGTCCAGACCTTGTGGATGGTGATACTGGTGTATTCCACCACAGGACCGTCGAAGGTATTGGTGATCACGCCCCGGTCAAAGGCGTAGGTGTAAGCGCGGGAGAATTCGTCCACGTTGGAGTAGCTGGCGGCGTAGTATTCGGGAATGTTGTATTCCTGAGCCGCATAGACCAGGGCGTTGCCGCCGCCGTCCACCGCAGGCAGGTCGGTCACAGTGTAGGTATTGCCCTTCCGTGCGATCGTGGGCTGAGGATCCATCCTGTGCATGGCGCCCAGGTTCAGCGTGCCGTCCTCACGGATGACCTCGCTGCGCAGGCCGCAGTAGATGTACAGGTCGACCGCACCCTTGTCCTTGCCGTTCCACTTCTTGGTGACCGTAAGCGAGGTGTAGGTGATCGCGGTGTTCTCAAAGATGATCAGCGTATCGCCCGTGTCGTCGGTGTCCAGCGTGACGGTGCCGGTCACAGCGCCGGTCTCGTCGATGGTGAAGGTCTTGTCCTCAGCCAGGATATATCCTTCGGGGGCTTCGGATTCATGCAGCGTATAGGTGACGCCGGTCTTCAGGCCTTCCACAGTGTGGACGCCTTCGCTCGTCGTGGTCCATTCTTCAGCCACATTGCCTTCGCTGTCGAGGATCTGCATCACGATGCCGGCCAGTTTCTCGCCGGACTGGCTGTCCACCTTGCTCACCTTCACACGGGTCTTGGCATCCTCGATCAGGATGATGCCGTCCTCGGTGACGGAGGCTGTGGTGGTCACCTTGCCGGTCTCGTCGATGGAGAAGGTGGTGTCCGTCGCGATGGTGTACCCTTCGGGGGCCACAGTCTCGCGCAGGATGTATTCTTCGCCGGTCTTCAGGCCTTCGATGGTGTGGACTTCCTTGCCGCTGATCCATGCATCGACCACGTTGCCGTCCTTGTCGATGATCTGGATCGTCGCGCCTTCCAGTTCCTCACCGGTGCCCATATCCACTTTGCTCACCTTCACGCGGGTCTTGGCATCCTCGATCAGGATCACGCCGTCCTCGGTGACGGTGCCGGTGGTGGTCACCTTGCCGGTCTCATCGATGGAGAAGGTGGTGTCCGTCGCGATGGTGTACCCTTCGGGGGCCACAG
>JAFXUZ010000019.1 GCA_017524725.1 Clostridia bacterium
CACCCCGGTCCGCATCGGCGAGCCCGGCGTGGGCAAGACTGCCATCGTCGAAGGACTGGCCCAGAGGATCGTCAAAGGCGACGTGCCGGACAACCTGAAGGACCGGACGGTCTTTTCACTGGATATGGGCGCCCTGATCGCAGGCGCCAAGTTCCGCGGCGAGTTTGAAGAAAGGCTGAAAGCGGTCCTGGCTGAGGTCAAAAAGAGCGACGGGCGCATCATTCTGTTCATCGACGAGATGCACAACATCGTAGGCGCCGGCAAGGCCGAAGGCAGCATGGATGCCGGCAACCTGCTCAAGCCCATGCTGGCCAGGGGAGAACTGCACTGCATCGGCGCGACGACCCTGGACGAATACCGCAAATATGTGGAGAAAGACCCGGCCCTGGAGCGTCGGTTCCAGCCGGTCATGGTAAACGAGCCCACGGTGGAGGATACCATCTCCATCCTGCGGGGCCTCAGGGAAAGGTATGAGGTATTCCATGGCGTCAAGATCACCGATGCTTCCCTGATCGCGGCGGCCACCTTGTCGGCCAGGTACATCACCGACCGCTTCCTTCCGGACAAGGCCATCGACCTGGTGGACGAGGCCTGCGCGATGATCCGCACCGAAATGGATTCCCTGCCCGCCGAAATGGACGATATCAGGCGCGGCATCATGCAGCGTGAGATCGAGGAGGTCAGCCTGAAAAAGGAGACCGATCCCCTCAGCGCTCAGCGCCTTGAAGCTGTCGAGAAGGAACTGGCGGAGATGCGCGCCTCCTTTGATTCCATGACGGCCCGCCTTGAAAACGAGAAAGCCGGGATCGACCGGGTGCGCAGACTGCGCGAGCAGATCGAGCAGGTGAATGCCCAGATCGCCGAGGCTGAAAGGAAATACGACCTCAGCCGGGCGGCAGAGCTGAAATACGGCCAGCTGCCCAGGCTGAAGGAGGAACTGGCCGCTGCTGAAAAGAACGGCGCCACCCAGGAAGCCACCCTGCTCAGGGACCGGGTCACCGAGGAGGAGATCGCCCGGATCGTGGCCCGCTGGACGGGGATCCCGGTCAGCAAGCTGATGGAAGGAGAAAGGGAAAAGCTTTTGCGTATGCCGGATATCCTGCACAAGCGGGTGGTCGGGCAGAACGAAGCGGTGGACCTGGTGGCGGAGGCTATCCTCCGTTCCCGCGCCGGAGTGGCCGATGAAAACCGCCCCATCGGTTCCTTCCTGTTTCTCGGGCCCACCGGTGTGGGCAAGACCGAGCTGGCCAAGACCCTGGCACAGGCCCTGTTTGACGACGAAAAGAACCTTATCAGGATCGATATGACCGAGTATATGGAAAAATTCTCGGTTTCCCGCCTGATCGGAGCGCCTCCGGGATACGTCGGATATGAGGAGGGCGGCCAGCTGACCGAAGCGGTCCGCCGCAAGCCTTACAGTGTGGTCCTGTTCGATGAAATGGAAAAGGCCCATCCCGACGTGTTCAACATCCTCCTGCAGATCCTCGACGACGGCCGGGTCACCGATTCCCAGGGCCGTACGGTGGACTTCAGGAACACCATCCTGATCATGACCAGCAACCTGGGTTCGTCCCAGATCCTGGAGGGGATCGACAGCGAAGGCAATCTTTCCGAGGCCGCAAAGGCGGAGGTCAACGCCCTCCTGCGCAGGCAGTTCCGTCCTGAATTCCTGAACCGGATCGACGATACCGTGTTCTTTACGCCGCTGACCAGGGACCAGGTGGCCGAGATCGCCGGCCTGCAGCTTAACCGGCTCAGGGACAGGCTTGCGGATAAGCAGATCGGCCTGAAGCTTACCGACAGCGCCATGGAGCGCCTCCTGGATATGGGCTACGATCCCGTGTACGGCGCCAGGCCCATGAAGCGTGTCATCCAGTCCCGGGTGGAGACCCTGGCTGCCAGGACCCTGATCCGCGGGGAAGTGCTGCCCGGACAGACCCTGGTGGTGGATGCCGAGGGCGACGGGTTCAGCATGAGGAGCGAAAACGAATGATCCTGCCCGCGGGACGCTTTCGCGTCCCGCGGCGCTCGTCGGGCCTTTCTGGGCCCGTTTTTTGGACAGGAACACCGAATAAAAAACATTTTTTGCGGAATTGATACGAAATTATTGAGAAATTATTGCAAAAGCCTTGATTTTTGTAACGGTTCCATTGTAGAATAAGACAGTATGGGTGATTTGAATGCTCAGGTCCGTCCCGTGTGGTTATTTGGGCGGAGAGGTTGCCCTATGGAAAGGATGAACTTCAGTGAGTAAGCGCATACTGTTGGTCGATGATGAACCGCGGCTTCTGAAGGGACTGCGTTTTACCCTTGAACAGGAAGGCTACGAAACGCTGACCGCCATGGATGGCGAGGAAGCGCTGAATGTTTTTTTTGATAACCAGGTGGACCTGATCCTCCTGGATGTGATGCTGCCCAAAATGGACGGCATCCAGGTGTGCCAGCGGATCCGGGAGACGTCAAACGTGCCCATCATTATGCTGACCGCCAAAGGTGAGGATATGGACAAGATCCTCGGCCTGGAATACGGCGCGGACGATTACATGACCAAGCCCTTCAACATCCTGGAGGTCAAGGCCCGGATCAAGTCCATCCTTCGCCGCGCCAGCCAGCCGGTGACCACCGAAAACCGCAAAGTCATCCGGGTCCACGACATGGAAGTGAACGTGATCAACCGCAGCGTGACCCTGGGCGGGAAGGACGTGCGCCTGACAGCCAAGGAATTCGATCTGCTGCAGCTGTTCATCACCAACCGCGGCAAGGTTTTCAGCCGTGAGACCATGCTGGAGACCGTCTGGAAATACGACTACATGGGTGATGCCCGCACCGTGGACGTGCATATCCGCAGACTGAGGGAAAAGATCGAGCGCAATCCCGCCCAGCCGGAATTCATCTTCACCAAGTGGGGAGTGGGCTATTATTTTACTGACAAGGATTAAAACCTTTTTTTCGGGTATCCGGGTCCAGATCCTGATCGCTTTTCTTTTGATGGTGGGATTGTCTTTCTGGGCCATGAGCGGTTTTCTCAGCGGCATGGTGGGTGACTACCTGCTGGAGGAGAGGCTCAGCGCCGAAAGGACCCGACTGGAGACGCTGGCCGAGAGGCTGGCGCCTTCTTTGCGTGAAAGGGATGTGGACGCCCTGGACGAGGGGATGCAGGATTTTGCCGGTGAGACGGGCAGCAGGCTTCTTTTGACCGACAGCGGCGGCAAGGTACAGCTGGACACGGTCGGCATCGAAAACGGGCGCCTGTACCCGATCCCCCAGGTGGTCAGCATCCTGACGGAAGGCCAGGGGCAGACTTACGCGGTCCGGGATACCGAAACGGGCGAGGAACTGAACATGTCCCGGGTGCTCTTCATGGGCCGCACCGGCGGGAGCTGGGAATCGGTGTGCGCTTCGGCCGTGGTTTTCGATTCCGCGGTCCAGGGCGTTCTGGTGCTTTTGTCTCCGGCGGATACCATCATGCGCAGCGTCTACCAGCTCCAGGACAGGGTGCTCCTGGTTTTTGCCGCGGTAGCGGCGGCGGTCATGGTCTTTTCCTTTGTTTTTTCCCGGGTGGTCACCAGCCCTATCGCCGGGCTGACCCGAGGCATCAAGCATATGTCCAAGGGTGATTTTTCCTCCAGGGTCAAGGTGAAGGGCAGCAGGGAGATGGCCCAGCTGGCCGATGCCTTCAACAGCATGAGCGAAAAACTGGAAACGCTGGACCAGAGCAGGAACCAGTTTGTATCCAATGCCAGCCACGAATTGAAGACGCCCCTTGCCACCATGAAGATCATGGTGGAATCCCTGGTCTACCAGCCGGATATGGACAAGGACCTCAGGATCGAATTCCTGACGGACATCGACAACGAGATCGACCGGCTGAGCAACATCGTGTCCGATCTCCTGACCCTGGTGAAGATGGACTCCAGGGATGTGAAGCTGCAGCGTGAAAACCTGTCCCTTGCTGAGCTTTGCCGCGAAACGGAGCATCGCCTGAAGCCCATCGCAACCAAGAAGGGGCAGAAGATCATCCTTGCCCTCAGCGACCCGGGCGAAATGTACGCGGACAAGAGCAAGCTGACCCAGGTCATCTATAACCTGGTGGAGAATGCCGTCAAATATACCCAGGCCGGCGGGACCATCCGGGTGTCGCTGACCCGCACGGGTCACGAGGCCCATCTTGTGGTCAAGGACAACGGCCCGGGCATTCCGCGGGAAAACCTGCCGCATATCTTCGACCGTTTTTACCGGGTAGACAAGGCCCGCTCCAGGGAGACGGGCGGCACCGGCCTGGGGCTTTCCATCGTGAGGCAGCTGGTGATGCTTCACGGAGGAAACATCCGCTGTGAAAGCGAAGAAGGAAAGGGATCCAGTTTTATTGTGGATATCCCGCTGCATCAGGGATAACGGAGGCTGAATGAACGATATCAGGCTGCTGGCGCTGGACATGGACGGAACGCTCCTGGACAAACGCAAAAGAATAACTCCCCGGGTGAAGAAGGCGCTGGAGGCCCTGGACGCCCGGGGTGTTTTTGTGGCTGCCGGCACCGGCAGGGGACTGGCCGAAATGGACGATATCCTGAGGGAGCTGCCCTTCATGCGCTGGGGCTTTCTGGTCAGCGGGGCCCATATCTTCGACTTTGCCTTTTCCCGGACTCTGGAGATGCGGCCCATGTCCGACGCCCATGTGGCGTCATGCCTTGACGTGTGCCGCAGGGAGGACGCCATGCCCCATTTCCTCACCGAGAGGGAAAGCGTGGTCCGCGCGGACCAGATCGGCCACCTGAAGGATTTTTCCCACGCGGCCCATCAGGCGGCGTTTGAAAGGATCTGCCTCAGGGTGGATGATATGGACGCCTATGCCCGGAGCCACAGCGGCGGGATATTGAAGGTGTGCATGTACCACCGAGACCCGGAGGGCAGGGTCCGCTCCCTCCGCGCCCTGGAGGGTACGGGCATGGACCTGAAATTCAGCGGCAGGACTTCCCTGGAAGCGGTGGCGCCCGGGATCGACAAAGGGGAAGGGCTCAGGCGCCTGGCCTCTTTCCTGGGGATCCGGCCGGAGGAATGCGCCGCCGTCGGCGACGGGGAAAACGACCTGGAAATGCTGCGCGCCGCGGGCCTTTCGGCGGCCATGGACAGCGCGCCGGACAGTGTCCGGGCGGAAGCGGACATCGTGGTCCCGGATTCGGACCACGACGGTGTCGCCGAAGCCGTGCGGCTTTTTTTCGGCGAAGGATAAGGGCCGGGGGAAACAAGCGGGGATAAAGCGCTGAAAGAAACAGAAAACGCAAAAATGTTGTGGGAAACGCAAAAAAAAGACGCAAAAAGGCGAAAAAAGGCGCAAAAAGACGGGGCTGGGCACGGTCTGTGCTTCAGCCCCGTTTGAACAGTATCATCCGTATCATCCTTCGTTTCCCGGTTTTTGCTCCAGGGGGTCCAGAAGGCCGTCCAGCTCCATTTTTTTCTTCAGCGCTTCGGCCTGGCTTTCAAGTTCGATGGCGCTGTCGCCCTGCAGGTCCTTCAATACCTGCTTCAACGCTTTGGGCAGGTCGTTTTTGAATATGTTTTCGGTGGATTTCATGGCTTCCTTCACGTCGCTTCCGGGATCCGGATTGCGGTCGTAGCGAAGGTATTTGGTCAGCAGCTCCTGCATCATCGGCAGGTAGATGGTGCGGAGAGAACGGACGCAGGCCGCACCGGCGCGCGCCGGCGCGTATTCAAGCTGGATGGCGATCTCGTTAAGCAGCCCGGCAATGCGTGAAACGGAGGTGCGCATGCTGCCGGCGTTCATCTGGCAGCTGAGGGCCATCAGGCGGGAAGCCTGCTCCTGCAGTTCCGCGGTGGGCGTGACCTCTCCCGTCCGTGATGCTTCGTCCATTCGGGCAAGCTCCTCCAGGAGGGTCCTGAAACGCGGCAGGGAATCGCTGCGCAGCTGTTCGATGATCTCCTGCGCGGTGCGCTGCTGCTGTGAATTCGGAAGGCCTCCGTCGGGATAGGATTTGATGAAGGAAAGCACCCGGCGGTCGGTATTGGTCACAAAATGGATCTGCAGGGGCGTGGGATTGATCTCGGGGTTCATCCTCAGGAAGGAAAGCAGGCCGTCGCATTCATCGCCCAGCAGGGCAACGACGTCGGAGGCCTCGGCGTTGGGCATCGCCCTGTCCGGATCCAGAAAATCCTGCAGGTAATTCGCTCCGCGGTCGCGGAGCATCCTGCCGGCCCCATATCCGCTGAAAGCGGCGTCCACCATATCAGCCAGGAACGACTGCGCCGTGCGGGAGCGGACCCTGGACCTTTCCTGGGGTGTGAATATGCATACGTTCTTTGCGCGGTTCAGGTCCCATTTCAGCCGGCAGGCGGAGTGATACATGCACGCAAAGGGATGAAAGCGCTTGTCCATGACGATCATGGACATGTCCTGGTCGATGTAAGGATGGTTTGCGCCGAACATACCCCTGTCGATCATCTTTTTCAGGTTCTTTGGGATCTTGTTTTTCTTTATCCTCATCACCGCCGCGGCGCTGTCCAGGTCGCAGCAGGGAAGGGAACCCGTCAGTTCCATCAGGCGGTCGTATTGTTTTTTGATCGGATTGAAAAGTGACAAGGTGATCCCCCTTTGATCGGAAGTCGTGCCATTATCGGATAACAAATTTCATTTTATATCAAAACCGGGCTGATTTCAATGGGATGGCCGGAAAAGGCGTTCTTTATTTCACCGGCGTCATGAGGGAAAAACGTGTTCCGCCGGCCGTCCTCTGCCGGAGATCCTGAAATTATAATAAGGAAAAGATCCTTTATTTCCCCCGGCCCGGATGTCATAAGGAGCGGGCTTTTTTCCGGTCAGCTCCCTTTTCGTAACCGGCGGGAGAGCTCTCCGGCGATTCCGGCGGAGCGGGAGGGCAGGATGTAAAAGACAAAAAAGCGAATGGGGACAAAGAAGGAATGAGTTTAAAATGTCATAAATACGAACGATGATCGTATAAACAAAATAGAATATTCGGAATTTTGCAAAACATCAAAAAATGTTTCAAAAATTTAAAAAAATTGATTGACAAAGCCCCTTCCGATGGTGTAATATAGTCAAGCGCTCGAGCGAAGCCCCCTGCGGGGCGGAGATGAGAGCGCGGGGATCTTGAAAACGATACAGGATCAGACATCCGGAGAGATCCGGATGAGAACGACAGTCAATTCGAACGAGTCAAAGACATCTGAAGAGCCGAGAGGCTCGGAGGAGTTAAGCGGAAAGAAATCCGCAGGATCTAACACAAGAGTTTGATCCTG
>JAFXUZ010000020.1 GCA_017524725.1 Clostridia bacterium
AAAGCACCGCAGCCGAAAAGGAAACGGTGGGATACCTGGTCCACCGTTACGGGACGGTTTGCCGCGGGCGTTCCGTCAAAATCAAGTATACGCAGGCGGGCAGAGGCCTGCCGGTGCTGAAGTGCTTTCATGTTTTCCTCCTCCGTCAGATCAAGTTGACAACTGAACAAAATCCTGATATCATCATCATAATTCTTCAAGTTTACTCTAAGTCAATTGTTTTCGGGGGGAAATTTGATGTATTCCATTCAGGATGTCAGCAAAAAAACAGGGCTGTCAGCCCATACCCTGAGGTATTACGAAAAAGAAGGCCTGATCACCGGCGTCGAGCGTACAAGGGGCGGGTTCCGCCAGTATACCGATGAAGACCTGGAATCCCTGGGCCTTATTTGCTGCCTGAAGAACACAGGCATGTCCCTGCAGGAGATCGCCCGATTTGTCGAACTGACACACCAGGGCGAGCATACCCTGAGGGAACGGGTGGAGATGCTCCGACAGCACAGGGAAGCCGTTATCAGCCGGATGGCGGAAATGCAGAAGCATCTGGACAAGGTGACATGGAAATTGAATTTCTTTTCCGAGAAGCTCAGGGTGTACGAAGCGCGGGGAGATGAAAAGAAATGAACGGTTTTCTTCGGACGGTCCGGGATGAAAAGGTGCCCTCGGGGGGTGCTGCCGTGTGGTGGCTGGGACAGATGGGCCTTATGGTCAAACTGGGGGAATCAGTCCTTTGCGTGGATTATTTCGCTTCCGATTCACCCGACCGCCGCGTTCCGCCTCCGGTGCCTGTGGATGAGGTGACGGGTGTCAACGTATTCCTCGGCACCCATGATCACCTGGATCATATGGATCACGCCGCGTGGCGGGTCTGGGCGAAAAACTGCCCGGACGCAGCCTTTGTTTTTCCCAGGACGCATATCGCATCCGTTCTCCGGGACGGCGTCAGGGAAGAAAACTGTTTTGGCATGGACGACGGCGAAACGGTGAAGATCGGCAGCGTGACTATCCGCGCCGTGGCTGCGGCCCATGAGTTCCTTCGCCGGGACCCGTCGTCCGGGACTTATCCCTGTCTTCAGTATATCATTGAAGGGAACGGGATGCGTATTTACCATGCCGGGGATACCCTGCGCTATGAAGGGATGCTCCCGAAACTGAGGGCGATCGGGCCGATGGATATTGCTTTGCTTCCCATTAATGGGCGGGACGGTGAACGCTACCGCCGCGACTGTATCGGCAACATGACCTTCCAGGAAGCGGCGGACCTGGCGGGAGAGCTTCGGCCTGGTCTGGTCATTCCCGGTCACTGGGATATGTTTGCGAACAACAGCGCCGATCCGGAAGCTTTCGCGGATTATCTGGACGCAAAATATGGGGGAGAGGTCCCCTGCCTCGTACCGGAGGCTGCGAAACCCATCCGTATTTCTGCCGCTTGCGGTATCAGATAAGCCTGTCAGTGCGGGGCGGACGGATCTGTCATCATCGGAGGATAATCAGCCATGCATAGAGACCTGAGGGAGAACAGGACCCCTCTTGCGATTGTACTGAATATGCTGATCGCATCTCTCAGCCTGTTTGTGAACGGGTTCGGTGTGTACCTGACCATCCGGGCAAACCTGGGCGCCGCACCATGGGATGTGCTTAACCTGGGCCTGTCAAAAAGCCTGGGTATTCTCTACGGGTCGGCGTCCATCGCCGTGTCGGTGACCATTCTGATCATCGACATCCTGATGAGGGAACCCATCGGCATCGCAATGTTCATCGACGCGGTGGTGGTGGGCAAGGCTGTGGATTTCTTCGATTCCATTCATGCTGTGCCTGACTGTGCTTCTTTGTGGACGGGCATCCCGGTCATGTTCGTGGGACTGGTCATACTTGCCTTTACCCAGTTCACCTATATGTCGGCCGCCCTTGGCTGCGGCCCCCGGGATACGCTGCTGGTCGGGCTGGATAAAAGGCTCAGGCACGTTCCGATTGGTGCTGTCAGCATCGCCCTGCTTTCCTCCGTAACGATGATCGGGTGGCTGCTGGGCGGCCCGGTGGGGATCGGCACGGTGATATGCGCCCTGTGCACCGGACCGATCATGCAGGCAGCGTTCCGTATGGTGCATTTTGACGCTTCCCGTGTGACACATCAGCACCTGAAGGACACCCTGAGGGTTTTTTGTCCCGGGCTCTGCCCTGTAAGGAAGGGTGCAAGATAAAAAAACGGACGGTCACATCCGTCCGAAAAGGATCTCGATATCGAAAGTATCCGCCGATAAGTCGGGGCATCCTTAAGCGGGCCCGACCCGTTAAGCTTATTTGTACCTGAATCCGTGAAACTCATTTCAGTGACCGAACACTGAGCATCGGAAATCCATTATCACTGTTCTTATCTGTGAAAACCGCCAAAAGAGTAACCCAAACAAACCCCCCCCCGCTCGGTGACTATGCACTTGTCAGTGAACTAAGAAAGAGCAAACCGCTGCCAGACACCTAAAAAAGCATGTCGCCATGTATTGCTGCAACCCAGAGCCATAATCAGACGACGTGCATGTTTCGTGAAATGGCTGGCACAGAGCATCAGATTCTCAATCACTGTCCGCAGTCTCCGGCGTCGAACTTTCCGCTTGGTTGGCTGTTTGTGTTTGAGGGATTCCTGACCGATCATCCGAAGGAGGTTGTAGGCAATCATCGCCAGCTCCAGGACCAAAGCATTGGTGGCAAACTTTCCGGAAGGAAGACGTTCCACATCCATGTCAGTTTTCAGTTCACTGTGATACTGCTCGCTTTCTCCATGTGCATGGTAGGACGCAATGACATCATCATCCGACCATCCGAGGTTTGTCCAGAACATGTTCAGTTCAATGTCCGGGAGCATAAGGATCTGGCCATGCTTATCAATGGTACGCTCAATGATTTCGTAAACGATCCGCATTCCCATTGTCTTCGTTTCCCCGGAACCGGTCTTGTATGAAACATTCTTCCAAGTGGTTCCGACATAGACGTCTTTTCCGGGCCGTGGATGACGGATGTCCTTACAGCAGCCGCGCAGTTCATTCAGCCAGTCTTCCTTTGATTCCTTGCGAGGGTTTCTTTTGACGATGAACCAGGATCCATCCTCGATAAGG
>JAFXUZ010000021.1 GCA_017524725.1 Clostridia bacterium
GTACACTTGGCATAGAAAACAGAAAGGAGGCCAGGTGTATGGGAGCAGAAAACAAAGGGAATCACCTGACAAAAGAAGAGAGAAAGATCATAGCAAAGGGGATTGAAAGCGGAGCGACAAAGACAGCAATAGGGAGAACGATCGGGAAAGACAACTCAACAATTGGGAAAGAGATTGTCACCCTATACCATCATTCAACTGCATCATGAATGGAATATCTGCGAAAAGACCCTTTACAACTATATTGAGGGCGGTATCTTTGAGTTTTCTGATGTCAACAATATGGACTTGCGGCGTCAGACTTGCAGGAAACTCCCCAAACAGTCTGCCGCCAAGTACAAAAAGCGGGAAGACCGTTCCTATTTGCATAAAACTGCGGATGAAATGGTCAAAGGGGTGGACTATCTGGAGTCTATCCTGAGCAGAACACTGTTCGACAAAAATGTGTGTGTCCTTCTGACGGATCGGGGAACGGAATTCTCTTATATACGACGCATATTTTCAAAATTTTTTCCCGTGTGATCAAAGAAAGCCTGCCGCCCGGCAGGTCGCGAGCGGCAGGTTTTTTTATCCGTTTTTTCTTTGGATCACGGTCGTCATACGGCTTCGGCGCACAGCCGGTACCCGTAGCGGTAGACGGTCTCGATGGCAGCGGTCCCCAGCTTGCGCCTGAGCCGCTGGATATGGACGTCCACCGTTCGGGTCTCGCCCATCAACTGGAAACCCCATGCGTTCTTCAGGATCACTTCCCGGGATACTGGCTCGTCCGTATGGCTTGCCAGTTCCGTCAGCAGGCTGAATTCCTGACGGGTCAGACAGCATTCCCGGCCGTTGATGAACACCTTTTTGCGATGATCGTCGATGTACAGGACCTTGCGTGCATTGTTATCGTCTCTGACAATGTACAGTTTACTCATTGTTCATCACCTCACTCATAAGACGAATGAGGCGGCGGTTTTCTTCCCCCGGCAAAAAGATTCATATTTTGTTCATACTTGGAAAAAGGCGCTCACTTCCGGTCATGCTTTCCTTTTTTGGGCTTTTCCCGCAAAAAGCGCTTGACCCCCTCGGATTCGACATAGCCTCCGGCGTTGTACATCCCGCTGGAACCTGTTCTGGAACGGGTCACGTTGATCACCAGTGCGACGCCGATGATGTTCGTCATAAAGTTCGAACCGCCATAGGACAAAAAAGGCAGCGGGATGCCGGTGATGGGCATCAGCCCCAGGCACATGGAAATGTTTTCGAACACGTGGAAAAACAGCATGCTCATTACGCCGACGATCAGCAGTTTTCCGTACTGGTCCCTGGTGTACCTGGCCAGATAAAGCATGCGCAGGACGATGAACAGATACACTCCCAGGACGGCGGAAACACCGATAAAGCCATATGCCTCTCCAATGGAGGACAGGATGAAGTCCGTGGAATTTTCCGGCACGCCTCCAAGCTGGGTCACGGTGCCCAGGGTGAACGCTTTCTGGCCCGTAAGCTGGCCTGAGCCAATGGCTTTCTGGGAGTTGAGCAGCTGGTATCCGCCGCTGGACTGGTATTTGGTTGGATCTGTAAAAGCCAGCAGACGGAGGATGCGGTAATCCGAAGAATCGGTGATCAGCGCGTATCCGATGATCGCGGCGATGCCCAGGGCACCCACGGCCACGATGCCCAGCACCAGCCGGATGTCTGCGCCGGAAAAATACAGCATCATCACAAACATGACCGCGATGACGATGACCGAGCCGGTTTCGCCCTGGGCCAGAACGATCACCGCGGGAATGCCGACAATGGCTGCGATCTGGAAAAATTCCCTGACGTTCGCAATGGGTTTTTCAGATTTGGAAAGGTTCCGTGCCAGGGCCATCATGACCGAGATCTTTGCAAACTCAGCCGGCTGGATCGACCGTCCGAGGCCGGTATTCAGCCAGGCCCTGATGCCGTTGACCAGGGTGGTGGTGACCAGGGTGATCACAAGAAGGGAAACCACCGCCAAATAGATCAGCCGCGTCTGACTGCGGAAAAGGTCCATGGGCACCGAAGACACCACCAGCAGGACAATGGGAGACGCCAGGACAAAAATGCTCTGCCACATGGACGACCTGGAATTGAGCACCCTGCTCAAAAGGGTCGAATCCGTTCCCAGATCCGGGTCAAAGGTCGCGGAGGAGATCATAAATATCCCAAAGAGCGCAAGCGCATAGACCGCGACTACGAGAAGCCATTCAAAATGGGCCCTGTTGCGCCGTTTGATCTCTGTATTTGCTGCTGTCATTCCCTTTCACCTCTCCAGCGGCTGAAAAAACGGATCACAGGGCTCATTTTAATATCCCTGAACTGAATATCAGCCCCAAGCAGGCGGGAAACAGTCTGATCATAGGCTTTTTTCACTTTCCGATCTCCCGAATAATAGGCGCAGCAGCGGCGGAGCATGGCAGGATAGATCTCCGGACTGTCCGGGATCACACCCAGCAGGGGCATATCCAGCGCGGTGGAAATGTCCTTCGGCGCGCTGATCACGCCGGAACGCACAAGATATGGATCCAGCCGGTTCAGCACCAGCCATGCGTGGTCTTTTTCGTGCTCCCTCAGCAGTTCGCCCGCCTTTTCGGCGTCCCTGAGGGAAATATCGTCAGGGGTCGCCACCATGATGCACTCGTCCGACGCGTCGATCAGCACCTTCAGGTTCCTGCCAATGCCGGCGGGGCCGTCGATGATGACTGCGCCAAAGTGCTTTTTCATTTCCTCGGTTATCTTTTTTACATCCTTCGGCCTTACCTGGGATGCCCGGAGCATCTGGGACGTGGCAAGCAGGCTGACCCTCCCCGGGCCCATCCACGGCACGTCATACAGTGCGTCCTCAAGGCTGCAGTCCCCTTCGCACAGGTCCATGAAATCATAGACGATCTTGTCCTGCATGTTCAGCATCAGGTCAGCGCATCTCAGTCCCACGTCCCCGTCCATGATCGCGCAGGACAGCCCTCTTTCGGAAAAAGCGGCTGCAAGGGATACGGCGGTGGTGCTTTTGCCCACACCGCCCTTGCCGGAAAGGATCAGATACGTTTTGCTCATACCCGCCTCCTCATGGAGTCAGTTGGTTGCCGCCGGGCAGGACCAGGTCCTCCTCGCCCTTGTTCATTTCATCCAGATACCAGCCGATAAAGTCGCGTGCGGCCTGGGTGGAGTGCGCCCCGGCATAACCGTTGGGGATAAAGGAGACAACGGCGATCTTGGGATCGTCCTGAGGCGCCAGACATATGAACCAGGCATTGTTCTCCAGGTCCAGCTTGATGCCGCCGATGGTCACCTGGCTCGTTCCCGTTTTTCCCATGATCCATTCCGACGCCGTGTATTTCCAGTTCCTGAAATATCGGACGGCGGTTCCGCCGTCATCGACCACGCCTTCCATCCCGGCGTGGATATACGGGAGATACGGCAAAGCGTCTTCAAGGTAGTTGAACAGACTGGGTTCTTTTGCGGAAAGGATCTCGCCGTCCGGGGATATAATGGAATCGATGATATTCACGTTCCATACGTTGCCCTTTGCCAGGGCGCCTAGGTAGCGTACCACAGCCACCGGGGTCAGAAGCGTGATGGACTGGCCGATACCCACCTGGATCTCCTGGCTGCCGCCCCATTTGATGGTGTTCAGGTAGATCCACAGGTCGGACATCAGGGCCCTCTGCATGACCATGGTCCTGCTCATGTTCAGTTCGCTCATCAGTATGGGCCGCGCATTTGTGACCCAGTAGTCGGAACCGGTATCAATGGCCATGTCCATCAGCTGCTTGATGGCCCGGTCCAGGCGGGCAGTGTCATACTGGATGCCGTAGCTGGCGCCATAGTTGATCAGGTGGGTCTTGATGGAGTTGGCGACGATGATGGGCGTATCGGTCACCTGCTCGGACAGGCTTACCGTGGTATCGTACAGATTCTGCTGGTTTCCGACGATGCTTCTGAGCTCGCCCGGAAGCTCGATGCCTGTCTTGCTGGTCAGGCCCATTTTCGCCGCGTATTTGTACAGCAGCTGATCCGACGCGTGCTCGCCGTTCTGTCCGTAAAGGAAACTTGCCAGCGAATAGAAAAAATAATTGCAGCTGTTGGAAAGCCCTTCGACGATGGTCTGGTCCTTGTGGTTCTGCGGATAATTGGTCCAGCAGGTAGGGGCTTCGTTTTCGTTTGTGGTATACACCGTGAATTTGCCCCCGTCGCTGATGCGCGTGTCCACGGTGAATCCCGTCACCGCACTGTTGGTCAGCGCGGCGAGGCCCGTGCACATTTTAAAGATGGATCCGGGCTCGGCGCGGGTCTGGGTGGCATAGTTCATCAGCAGGTTTCTCTCATCCAGGACGATCTCCCGGGCAGAGGCGCCTCCCGCGACCATCGCGTTCAGGTCGTAGGTAGGGTACTGGGCCGATGCGAGCAGGTTGCCTGTTTCCACGTCCATGACCAGCAGGACGCCGGTGTCCGCAAGCTGGATCGGATACCTCACCCAGTCGCGGCTTTCTTTCTTTGCGTTGTTCGTCTCAAGCCAGGTGCCGGACTGCAGGGTATCCTCCTGCAGGGTCCTCACCGCGTTCACATTGGCGGCAATGGCCGTTTCCGCCACCCGCTGCATATTGACATCCAGGGTCAGCTTGACGGTATTCCCGTCCTGCGGAGCGGTATAGCTGAGGTACCGGGTGATCTTTCCGTTGGAGTCCCTTTCCACCAGCCAGCTGCCCTGCCGTTCTTTAATGCAGGCAGTCAGCCAGGATTCCATGGACCATTCCACGCCGTCCAGGCCGATCTTGTCGTTGAGGGCGTAGCCCTGGCCCTGAAGCTCAGAGTAGTAACGGGCCGCGTTCTGGATGGCTCCCGTATAGCCGATGACCGTGCATGCCAGGTTGCCCTGGGGATATACCCGCTTTTCACCCACCGATACGCTCATGCCCCTCAGGGCCAGGCTGTTGGCCTCAATGATCGTCACGGCGTCATACGGGATATTCTTCGCGATAGTGACCGGGACCGAGTTGAACAGGTTCATCTGCATCTCGTTGTAGACCGCCAGCACCCTGAGGCTGTCCTCCTCAGAAACCACGGCCACCGCATGGAGGCTCCCATCCGGAGAATCGGCCAGGCGGTAGCGCTGGCACAGGCGCACATAGCAATCCTCCGGATCGGCGTAAGCTGCGCTGGTCAGGTAGTGGTTGGATCGCCACTGGCGTTCGCGGGTGGCCAGGACGCTTTCGGATACGCCGCTGCCGAAATCCAGCTCCCACAGGCCCGTTTCCGGATTGTGCACCAGCGGGCATGTGACCGACAATTCGCACCCGTACTGGTCCAGTATCTTCAGCACCTCCAGGATCGCCAGGGTGAACTCGGCGTAGTCAGCGCTGGAATTTTCGTCGCTGACCCTCTGGAACTGCAGGTCATAGGATATCTCCGATTTGGCCAGGATCACCGAATTGGCGTCCACGATCATCCCGCGCATTCCCTTGACCGGAATGGTCTTGGTGCCAGAAGCGTTGGCGCTTTCGGCGTAATCCTCTCCCCTGACGATCTGCAGCTTATAAGCGCCGTAGCCCATATAGCCAAAGCAGATCAGGACCGCCACGCCAAAGGCTGCAAAACGCCTTGCCGACCTTTTTTCGGGTGATATGACCTTTTTCTTTCCGCGCCTTTTCAAGCCAGGCCTCCTTCCTGCACTTCATTCGCCCTTTTTTTGTACATCCCCAGCATAAACCTGACCGGCAGCGCCAGGATCAATGAAAGCGCCGTCGTATACAGCGTCTGCAGCAGGGCTCTGTAAATGTGTGAAAATGTAATGGGGTTGCCGATCAGGTATACGTATCCCAGGTTGATGACCTGCATCGACAGACACATGCAGAACGCGCTCAGGGGGATCCGCAAAAAAGCGGGAAGATCCTCCTGTCTTCTGTTGGGATGCAGCATTTCCCTCTGCTCCCGCTGGCGGTCGGTCATATCGCAGAAAAGCTGAGCCCACAGCATCGTCAGGAGGGGGTAACAGATGATGTAAAGCGAATCCACCATCGAAAGCATGCTCTCCATCAGGATACCGATCACGCTGGAAGCGATGAACACGCTCTTTTTCCCGCAGGAGACCATGATCACCGCAAGGTAGGCGAACAGCACGGATCCGCTGACGCCGCCGATGGTCAGGTGCTGCATGACCGTCGCCTGGATCAGGTAGATCAGGAACGCCCCGGGTATCACCGCCATGAGCTTTTTGAAGGGATGAATGACTTTCATCAGGTTTCGTCTTCCTCTACGATCAGGCTTCCGGGATCAAACGTGGGAACGGGCGTAGGCGTCGGGGTCGGTTCGGGAGTGGGCGTCGGGGTCGGGGTGCCGGCAATGCTCTCGGGGGGATTGTAGACCACGGTCTCGGGCACCGGGGTCATGTCGGGACCGGGCGTGGGCACCGGGATCGGTTCAGCCGATTCGGTCGGCCCGGCTGTGGGCGAGGGCTCCGGGGTATCCTCCGGCCAATCGCCGGGGGCCAATTCATCCTCATTTTTGCTCGGGAACACCGGCGTGGGCCGCGGGGTCTCCAGGGGGATCGGCGTCATATCACCGTAGCTGGAGCGCTGCTGCACAGGCTGGGTATACGGAGGCCGGTAGCGGTATACCACCACATACTCCAGATGCTGGAAATCAACAATGGGTTCCACCACCACATAGCTTTTGTTGTCGTCCATGCCGCGGGTGCTTTCGCGCACATGCCCGATGGGGATCCCCACGGGGAATTCCACACCGACGCCGCTGGTCACCACCAGGTCGCCGGGACGGGGCAGGCTGTCGTCAGGCAGGTAATACATCCGGCAGTAGGCCGTGCCGTCCACCGAAAGCGTTCCCTTGAGGCTTCCCTGGTCGCGGGTATTCTGGACCATGGCCGCCACGGTCGCATTGCTGTCGATGACGCACAGGACATTGCAGGTGGTCGCCTTTACGTCATAGGTATAGCCCACAAGTCCTCCGGAAAATACCACGGCCATATTCTCGGAAACGCCCATGTCGCTTCCCACGTCGACGGTCAGTACCGAAAAATAATTCCCGGTATCGTGCCCGATCACCGACGCGGAGACCGGGTTCATGTCCGTGTTGCGCTTCATCTCATCCATCAGGTCGTAAAGCTGGTCCAATTGGTGCTTGTATTCTTCGGCCATGGCCGCCTCGCTGGCCAGGTCGTCCATCTTTTTGAGCATTTCCCCATATTCGTATTCCAGTTCGCCGCGTACCTTCAGCGTCCGCACATAATCCGAGACAGTATCCACAAAGCCGGAAAACAGCCTCTGCACGGGAGCGACGAAACGGCTCACAAAAGACTTCGGCTTGTCCAGCTCCGGTGAACTGATGAAGCTCGAAAGTGTCATGGCGGCGACGACTACGAACAGAACGATGCACAAAATCCACACCATGCCTTTTCTCAGGCCGGTGCGTTTCTCGTCGTCCCCGTAGAAGGACGCGCCGGAGGTGATCCTTTTGCGGCCCTTGCGGGCATCGTCCGGAGCTTTCTTCCCGCCGGTTTTTTTCTTCTGCCCTCCGTCCTGGCCGCCGGCGCCGCTGTCCGCGCTCTTCTCCGCCTCTTTGCTGTTGTCCCCCCCGTCGGGTTCCTCGTCGTCATCCGGCATAAATTTGCGCCGGCTGCGGGGCTGTTCGGCCTTTTCCGCTTCCTCCTCCTCATCATCCCAGGCAGACCGCCTTTTCCATTCCCCGGCGGGTCCCTCCCCGGCTGCGGCATTGTCCTTCGGGGCCTCTTCTTCGGTTTTCCTGTCTTTCTCTTCCCCGTCGTCCTTTTTTTCAGGGCGCCGGTAAAGGGATTCGTCAAATTCTTCCCGTGCCATGGTTCACTCTTCCTCGTCGTCTCTGAGAAAACTGGACCTGCCGATGCGGTGGAGCAGCTCGATATTGTCCGTCAGCTGGCCGACGCCCCGGATGGTGCAGGACTCCGAATCGCGGGCGAGCAGCACCGGGATGCCCAGTTCGCTCGCGATATACTGATCCAGGCCGAACAGGTTGGCGCCGCCGCCTGTCAGGTGGATCCCGCTCTTCATGATGTCTCCGGCCAGCTCGGGGGGCGTTTTTTCCAGAACAAAGCGTATGGCGTTGAGGATCGCCTGGACCGGAGGCTGAAGGGCCTCATAGACCATGTCGGACCTGAGGACCACGTTCCTCGCCAGGCGTGTCACCATCTCTCGGCCGCGCACAGGACATTCCCTCAGGTCCCTGGTGGGGATGGCGCTGCCCAGGTTCAGCTTGATGTCCTCGCTGGTACGGTCTCCGATGAGCACGCTGAACTCTTTCTTGACATACGACGCCACAGCTTCGTCCATCTTGATGCCGCCGATCCTGATCGCGCGGGAGATCACAACGCCGCCAAGGGAAATGACCGCCACCTCCGTGGTACCGCCTCCGATATCCACGACCATGGAGCCGACCGGGTCAAATACCGGCAGCCCGCATCCCAGGGCGGCGGCAAAAGGCTTTTCGATCATCTGGAGGTGTCCCTGCCTGATCCCGCTGCCGAAGGCGGCCTGCCTGACGGCACGGCGTTCGATGGGGGTAATGCGGCAGGGGACCGTAATGATGGCCCTCGGCTTCACCAGGTGGGACACGCCGATGGCTTTGCGCACAAAGTACTGCAGCATATACTGCGCCAGGTCAAAATCCCTGATCATACCGTCGCTCAAAGGGCGCATGGCAGTCAGGTCGCCGGCAGTGCGGCCCATCAGCGCCAGCGCATCCTCGCCTATGGCCTTGACCTGATGCTTGCCGCCCCTTTCCAGGACCAGAATGGAAGGTTCATCGATCACAATGTCCTTCCCCCGAACATAGATCAGTGTATTGCTGGTGCCCAGGTCGATCCCGATATCAGGGGCAATGATGGCCATAATCTATACCTCGCAATCAAAAGCGCGTAAATAATTCAGTCGGAAATGTCCTGTCCCGGTTTCCCGGGCCGGGAGATCGACATGAAGGCTGTGAATAGACAGCCTTTCACGGCGTCAGGGTGCCGGTGAGATCGGGAACGGAGCGCAGAAGCCGCCGGACCAGGGTCGTCGGCAGGCCGATGATGTTCGTAACGCTGCCCTCCACCCTTTCGACGAACACGCCGGCGCGTCCCTGCAGGGCATAGGCTCCCGCCTTGTCCATCGGTTCTCCGGTAGCGATGTAATCCCGGATCTCTTCGTCCGTAAGGGTGTCAAAAATCACCCGGGAAACCTCAGCGGCGGTTTTCACCCCGGACGGGGAAAACACCGCCACGCCCGTCACCACCCGGTGGGCAGCGCCGGACAGGGCCCTGAGCATACCGAAGGCTTCCTCCCGGCTGCGGGGTTTTCCGAGGATGCGCCCGTCATCCAGGCAGACCACCGTATCGGCGGCCAGAACCACATCATCGGGATGGAGGCGGCTCACCGCCTCCCCTTTTTTCAAGGCATTGCCCAGGGCCACTTCTTCAGGCGTCCCGGAAGCATCCTCCACGGCGTCCGATACAGCCGTTTCAAAGGGGATGCCCATATATTCAAGCAGTTCCCTGCGTCTTGGCGACGCGGAAGCCAGGTAAAGCTTCAAATCCGCAGTTCCTTCTTTCCGTTTGTGCGTGCCGGGGCACACATTCGATTATAACATAGTTTCCCTCACTTCGTACACCCCTTTTCCCGGCAGAATCCGTTCCATTTTTGTAAAGTTCGCGCCGGGACGGTCCCCCGGAGGGAAACCGCCTCAGCGCGTCGTCAGCTAAAACATACCGCAGTCTGTTTAAGTAGTATTCGATTTTTATTCGGTCCTGAGCGCCGCAACGGGGTCCTTCCTGCCTGCCGACCCGGAGGGGATCAGGCCGGAGATAAATGTCAGCCCCATCGAGATCAGGATCAGGATCAGCGCGTTTCCCACAGGCAGCACGGCCGTGGCGGAAATGCCCGTCAGATGATGAAGGACGATGTTGACAAGAATGTTCAGAAGAAGCGTCGCCCCGATGCCGATCAGGCCGCTGACCAGGCCGATGATCAGGGTCTCGGCGTTGAACACCCGCCCCACGTCCCTCCGGGAGGCCCCGATTGCGCGGAGGATGCCGATCTCACGGGTGCGCTCCATCACGGAAATATAGGTGATGACGCCGATCATGATGGATGAGACCACAAGTGAAATGGCCACAAAGGCGATCAGCACATAGCTGACGGCGTTGACGATGGTGGTCACGCTGGACAGGAGCAGGCCGATGTAATCGGTATAGGTGATGGACCCTTCCTCCCCGGCCTCCTCGTTGTATTTCGCGATCAGTGCGGCGATCTTTTCCTTGCTCTCAAAATCCCGCGGGTAGATGCTGATGGTCACGGGATCTTCGGCATCGATCACCCCAAGCGTTTTCAGGTTGCTCTCAAGGGTGGAAGCGGAGGTGAAGGAAATGTCAAGGCCGTACATGGACCCGTATTTTTTCGCCATTTCGATGATCTGCTCGTCCGTCATGTTCTGGACAAAGACCCTGTACTGTTCCGGGATCTTGGACCGGTCCAGGACAATGTTCCCGCTCTCGGCGGCCTGAGTCCCCTCAAAGGGCAGGCCGCTGAAGATATCGATCTGGGGGGAAGCCATCTGGGCCGTCACCGCGGGACTGAAGTTCACAAGCTCGATGGCCTTCTGCTGGAGCGATCCGAGATAGCCGATGCCGCCGGAGGCGCCGCTCTGGGTCGTCACCGCGTCTTCCCGCGGCCTGAGGATGCCGACGATGCGTATTTCGGGGGAAGACGCGTAGACCTCAGCCATATACGCTGCGTCTCCGCTCATGTCGGCCCAGATGCCGTTTTCGTTCTCCCGGTACCGGTAGCTGTCCGGCACCAGGCGGAAGGAAAGGGCCATCAGTTCCTCATAGCTGTAGCTGGTCTGCTCCACGGATATCTCATTCCCCGCCAGGGTCTCCCTGGTCAAATACGCGATCTCGCTCTGGTCCCTGAGCCCAAGGGCATAGAGGGTATAATCGGAGATCAGGCCCCTTTCCGTCACAATGATCACGGCCTCGTCCCACTTGGACGGCATCCTGCCCGAAAGCACCTCGTACTGCTGGTCCATCAGTTCCCTGTTGTCAAGCAGCTGGGTAAACACGTCCAGGTTTGCCAGCGAGTAGGACATGGAGGACAGGCCCATCAGATCCATGACGCTGTTGTCGCTCCCCATCAGTCCCGAAAGGGAAAGGACCTGGCTGGGATTGACCTGGATCCATCCCTGGTCTCCGGCGTCGCGCCAAATGCTCAGCTGATTGCCGTAGGAATAACGGATGTCGCTGGTCAGCTCCCCAATCCCGTTCCCGCCACGATCCAGGAACGCTTTAAAGGATTTCAGGTCGTTATGGGTCATGGTGGCGTTCATCGCGTTGAGCATCCGGCTCATCACGTCCCCGCTGTATATCCGTCCTTCCTCCCTTTCGGCGGATGCCGCCCCGGCGCGTCCCGCGCTCATGTTCAGCATCATGCCTGTCATGTCCACCTGGCTCGATTCGATCTCCAGGGGATAGCCGGAAAGCGTGTCCTGCTGCACCCGGTCGATGTAATTGCTGATCCCGGTGGAAATGGAAAGGATCAGGGCAATGCCGATGATCCCGATGGACCCCGCGAAGCTGGTCAGGATCGTCCGGCCCTTTTTGGTCATCAGGTTCCTGAAGGATAGCCCAAGGGCCGTTCCGAAGCCCATGGAAGGGCGTTTTTCCCCTTCAGCGGCATTTGTCCCTGCCTCTGCGGACAGTTCCTCCGCTCCGCAGGGATCGCTGTCGCTGATCACCTTCCCGTCCTCAAGGCGCACGATCCTCGTGGCATAGGTGTCCGCCAGGTCCGGGTTGTGGGTGACCATGATGACCAGCCGGTCCCGGGCTACTTCCTTAAGTATCTCCATCACCTGGATCCCCGTGGCTGAATCCAGTGCCCCAGTGGGTTCGTCCGCCAGGAGGATCTCCGGGTCGTTGACCAGCGCCCTGGCAATGGCCACCCGCTGCATCTGCCCGCCGCTTAACTGGTTTGGGCGCTTCATCGTCTGGTCCCCCAGCCCCACCCTGTCCAGGGCCCGGCGCGCCCGGGCCCGCCTTTCGGCTTTCCCGACGCCCGAAAGTGTCAGCGCCAGTTCCACGTTCCCCAGCACCGTCTGGTGCGGGATCAGGTGATAGCTCTGGAACACGAAGCCCACCCGGTGATTCCTGTAATTGTCCCAGTCGCGCTCCGTAAACTGCTTAGTCGAGCGTCCCTGGACGAGCATATCGCCTGAATCATAATGATCCAGGCCCCCGATGATGTTGAGCAGCGTCGTTTTTCCGCTCCCGCTCTGGCCGAGCACCGCCACAAACTCGTTTTTCCTGAAGGCGATGCTGATGCCCTGCAGCGCCCGGGCGCTGACGCCCGCGGCTTTATAGGTTTTTACGGCATCCCTGATCTCAAGCATAGTGTCTCTCTCCTGTCTCTCCCGCGGAAAAACCTTCCGCCGGATCCCGCTTTTTCTGCGGGCCCTTTCCATATTATCATATTCCTCGCCGAAAATAAGTCCGCACGCAAAATAAAACAAGGCAAAAGTATGTCAGGCCCCTGAAAAGCCGATTGATGTTCCCTGCTTTTTTTGCTAAAATAGTCGGGAAAAGCGCATTCATCAACAGAAAGGATCCCGAATCCGATGAAACGTAAATTCTTCTGCCTCATCGCCGCCTTTGCGATGCTCCTTGCCCTTCCGGTCTCAGCGGACAACAACGCCTCCCTGCCGGACCTGGGCACCTATGATCCCGAAGTCATCAAGTCCCTCACCTGGAAAACCGGGACTCATTTTTACGACTACGTGCTGTTCAATTACGACAATACGAACGATCCCTTCGAATCCTATGAAATCACCGCCGTACTGCCCGACATGAGCCCTGCCCTCGTCCTGAGGGACGGCAGCCGCACCGTCACGGTGGAGCCTTATATCCAGGCTTCCTACGGCATCGCCGTTCCCTTTCTGTTCTTTTCGGTCTCCGACACCACGGTCCGGATCTCCCGCGTCGAGATCCGCACCGGTCAGATCACCCTTTCCTGCGATTTTTCCGGCGCCGAAGAACACCTTGCCGTCGATCAGCAGAACCGCAGTTCCGCAGCCTATGTAGTTAATATCGGCTCCAACCTTTTCACCCTCATCGGCGACCTGGCCGACAACGGCGCCGTCCTTTCCTGCACCGTCACCCTGGAGGACGGGACCACGCTCGAAGCATCCTCGGAAAATATCCCGGAGGAAAAAAACAATCCCTTCTACTGGCTGGACCTGTGCCTGAAAAGATCCCACCTGCTGGACAATGACCGCCGCCTTCAGGAAAGCCTCCGCCTGTATACGGCCCAGTACATCCTCCATTTTGATACCCTTCCGGAAGTGAAAATGACCGGTGCCGAATGGCAAAACGACCTGGACGACAGCATAGCGGCCTATCCGATCAAGCTGGAATATGCCTATGGCGTGGAAGGCGCCGCATTCACCGTAGGTATCCTCAACTATGCCGGTGCCTTTGGCTCAAAAAGCATCCGCTCCTCCTCCTCGGTCCGCCTGACCTATTACTGCCTGGACGGCGACGGCCAGGTCCTTGCCTTCGCGGACGGCAGCGTTTTCCGCTACGTGGATTCCTTCTGCCGCCTGGAACCCTGTGAAAGCGATGTCCTGCCCTTTGACGTTCCCCTTCCCGAGGGGACCGAAACGGTCATGGCAGCCATCTCTTCGGTGACCTGGTCGGAAGGCGCGGTCCAGACCGTTCCGGACAGGGACCTGGTGTTTGTAAAATACACGCCGCAGAAAGTCGTCCCCGACACCGTTACCGAAAACGACGCCTTCTCCCTCTGACATTTATTCCGTGCATAAACGGACCGGGCTGTGCGGGCCCGGTCCGTTTATGCGTTTTTTGGGGGGAGGTGTTTCTTCGCGTTTTTTACGTTTCGGCGCTTTTGGGACGCCGTTCACCGTCTCCGGTCAGCGTCCTTTCTCCTGCCTCTCCTTCTCTGCCCAGCGCTCACGGAACCAGTGGGCCGCCATCTTGGGGCGCCGGTCCCGGGTGAAAAGCCCCTTGCGGTTCCCGCCGGGCCGCATCGGCCCCTGGCACGTATTGAAATCGGCAAAGTTCCATGGCATTTCGCCGACGATAAAATCCCTTTCATCCAGGCACTCGCTCATCGCCCGGTAAAACTCCACCTGGAACTCCTCGGTGAACATCTCAGCCGCTGCACCGTGAAGCCCGGCGATGGTGTCCGCGCCGTATTCAGACAGCACCACGGGCTTGTTTCTGTCCTTCCACCAGTCCAGTTCCATCCGGAAAGCGTATTTTGCCGTCTCCAGGTCCCCCGACAGGTTATACCAGCCGTAATACCGGTTGATGAACACCACATCCATTTCGGGAATGATCCTGTCTTTTTCATAAATATTCTGGCAACCCACCAGCGTCACCGGGCGGTCCTGCGGGTCTGTCTTGTGCGCCAGACGGTACAGGGGCATCCAGTAATCCCTTGCTTTTTCAGGGTACGTGTCGGTCCCCGGCTCGTTGCCAAGGCTCCAGACGACCACGCAGGGATGGTTCTTGTCCCGGGCGATCATGTCCCGGAGCACCTGCGCATGGTAATCCGCAAGGCCCCAGCCGTAGTTTTCGTCCGCCCACATGCCCACCGCCGGTGTCTCGTCCACAACCACGATACCTTCCCGGTCGCACAGGTCATATATCTCCTCGGCATACGGATAATGGCTGGTCCTGAAGCAATTGGCATGAAGCCAGTGATACAGGTTGATGTCGGTCATATTCAGGCACTGGTCCATGCCGCGTCCGTGAAACGGGCTGTCCTCATGCCTGCAGGGCCCGTGAAAATGAAAAGGCCTGCCGTTGATCAGGAAATGCGTCCCCTCGACTTTTACTTCCCGGATGCCGAAGGGCTGGTCATAGACGTCCTCACCGCATGTCACACGGGCCGTATACAGGTAGGGCGTCCCGGGACGGGGCTCCCACAGCCTGGGCTCCGGTACGGTCAATACTCCCTCCGCGCCGTATCCTTCGGCGACCGCATGCCCGTCCGCATCCAGCACGGTGATGCGTTTCTCCCCCGCCCCGACGGCATCGATCCGGTAGCGCACCTCTCCGGTGACCTTCGTCACCAGGGTGATGTCCCGGATGTATTCACGCGGCGTCGTATAAAGCCTCACCGGCCGGTTGATGCCCGCATAATTGAAGAAATCAAACGCCGGCAGGTTGACTCCCTTTTCACGGCGGAGCCGTTTGCCCGCTTCCACCGAGGTGATCCCCGGGTTGTCAGAGCCGAAAAAGGCCGTATCGCCCTCCGTGCCGATCGGCAGTGTGGTATGGTCGATCCGGTTGTCGGCTTCAACAAGGATCTCGGCTTCTTCGCCGGGGGAGATCAGATCCGTCACCTCGATCTCAAAGGGCAGGAATCCGCCGCGGTGGGCGCATACCTCCTTCCCGTTCAGGAACACCCTGGCGGAGTGGGTCACCGCGCCAAACCGCAGCACGGCCCGTTGGCCCGCAAAAAAACCGGGACAGACGATCCTGGTCCTGTACCATACTTTCCCCGTGTGGTCCCGGAAAGCCGCATCGGGGCTCTGGTCGTTATAGGAAGCGGGCACCGCGATGGACTGCCACTTTTCCCCTTCGCGCAGGCGGAACTGCCAGATTCCCGACAGGTCCATGACGGCGCGGGCTGAATTGATCTGCGGATACAGCATGTTTTTCCTCCTGTCATATATGCGGTCTCAAAGGCTGTCATCATGCCGGCCTGCCGCCGGGATCAGGCAGTCTCAGGGCGCGTCTTCAAAGGTGCGTACACCCAGGGCCGCGCCGCAGCTCTCCCTGACGATCAGGGTGCTTTCAAAAGACTGGTTGAAGGCGATGGGCTTCCCGGCGCTGATGGACATGATCAGCTCCGCCACGGCGCTGCGTCCGTGTTCGTAGGGATGCAGATCGATGGTCGTCAGCGAGGGGGTCAGGTACTGGGTGAAAAACGCGTTGTCGCAGCCCACCAGCGCCATGTCCCCGGGCACGCTCAGCCCCATCCGGTGCAGCTGCCGCATGGCGCCCAGCGCCACCAGATCGTTGATGGCGAAGATCGCGGTTGGGTGATCCTCCCTGGCATGATTGCCAAGCAGGATACTGACGCCCAGTTCGCCCGCCTGAACGTTGGTGCCTGTCAGCATCACATACATCGGATCCCGGCGGCAGGAATAGCGCTGCACTTCCTCATAATACGCGTTTTCCCGGATGGTGCTGAACCGGGCGCTTCGGTCTCCCCCGACAAAAGCGATCCTGCGGTGACCCAGCATGCACAGGTGGGCCATGGCCTTCCTTACGCACTGGGAGGGATCGGGCAGGGTCTGCCTGGCGCATTCGATGCCTTCCACCGGCGGCCCTATGGCCACAAGCGGCATGGCTTCCTGGATGCGCATCAGGCTGGCCCGGGTCGTCTCCGGGTTCACGCTCCTCTCCGTCGGGAACCCCGCAAGCAGCGCCCCCGCCGGCCTCAGATCCAGCAGGTCCGCCGCCACCGTCTCGCAGGAGGTACCTTCGGGATAGGAAAACACCAGCAGCTTGTATCCGCTGCGGGCCGCCTCCGCCGTGATCCCTTCGCACATGGCCGCGTAGTAGGGATTCGTCTGGGAAGAAAGGACGGCGGCGATGAAGTGCTTCGCTTCCTTTATGGGATCGGAGCGGTAATATCCGGGCCGGTAATTCAGCCGTTCCGCGGCCGCTTCCACCTTCCGGCGGGAAACGGAGGAAACGCTGCCGCCGGTCATGGCCCTGCTCACGGTGGCTATGGAGACCCCCGCCTCCCTGGCAACATCCACAATTGTGGGCTGTTTTTCATTCATCCGATATCACCCGTTTCGCCCTGTGCCGGCGCGCCGGTCCACGGCACGGCTGCGGCCTGCGGCGTTCTGTTTTTTCTGTCGCCGCCATTATAGCACATCATCGGCGCCATTTCAATAAGATGGCTGAAAACATTTTCATTCTTTTTCACTGTTTACAATCAATTTTCTGAAAAAATATCAAATCAAGGCTTGACACAGGGAAAAAACGGGATATAATTGTTCGTGTAAGACAAATCATTCAGGAGCATCCAATATCGGTTGTAAACGTTTCCACAGGTCAAAAACGGCGCGTCCGTTTTCGATATCAATTAAAGGAGGAACCAATCCATGAAGAAACTGCTGGCACTCTCTCTGTCCGTGATCATGGTTCTGTCCATGGTCGGCATCGCTGCCGCTGACGACGGCGTCGTCCTGAAGGTCGTGGCCTGGGACGTCAACACCACCACCTATTACGCTGCTCAGAAGGAAGCTTTCGAAGCCTCCCATCCCGGCATCACCATCGAGTATGTGGACGTTGCTTCCCAGGATTACGGCACCAAGACCAGCACCATGCTGGCCGGCGACGACACCTCCGACATCTTCATGATCAAAGAGGTCACCGACATCCTGAACTGGAACAAGGCCGGCTACGCCGAGCCCCTGAACGCCTACATCGAGCGCGACGGCTATGATCTGTCCGGCTTCGTGGGCATGGAGAGCGGCTATGCCTTTGACGGCGTCCAGGCCGGCCTGCCCTTCCGCTCCGACTTCTGGGTGCTGTTCTACAACAAGACCCTGTTCGACGACGCGGGCGTCGCCTATCCCACCAACGACATGACCTGGGAAGACTACAAGGACCTGGCCATCAAGATGACCGACGCTTCCAAGGGCGTTTACGGCTGCCATTACCACACCTGGCTGTCCGCCGTGGTCAACTGGGCCGTCTGCGACGGCGTGAATACCCTGGTCGACGGCGAATACGATGATCTGGCCTACTTCTATAACCTGTACTTCGATCTGGCAGAAGCGGGCGCCTGCATGCCCTATCCCGAGACCCAGGCCGCCGGCCTGCACTACAGCGGCGCCTTCGGCAACGGCAACATCGCCATGCTGCCCATGGGCTACTGGTATGTGTCAAGCCTGATCTCCAACATCCAGAACGGCACCTATGAGGTGAAAGACTGGGGCATCACCGCGGTCCCCCACAAGGAAGGCGTGCCCGCCGGCGCTTCCTTCGGCAACCTGACCGGCGCCATGATCAACGCCAAGTCCGCCAACAAGGACGCCGCCTGGACCTACGTCGCCTGGCTGTGCGGACCTGAAGGCGCGAAGGCCACCGCGAGCACCGGCAACCGTCCCGCCTGGGTTTCCGAAGACGTCGCCTCCGTGATGTCCTCCGTCGAAGGGTTCCCCACCGACGAAGCCTCCAAAGCCGCCCTGCTCCCGAGCATGGTGTCCATCGAGATCCCCGGCGTCGACCACGCCTCCGAAATCAAGACCATCCTGAACGAAGAACACTCCGCCATCATCACCGGCGAGATCCCCGTCGATGAAGGCATCCTGAACATGAACGACCGCGTCGCGGAAGTGCTCGGCAAATAATAAGACCGACAGTCCCGACTGAAAAGGCGGGAGGGGCGAACCAAACGCCCTTCCCGCCTTTCTTCTTCCCGAGGGCTCTCATAAGCAGCGCCGTCCGGCGCTTTTTATGAGAGCCTCCGGAAAATAACGCCGGGAACGCCGGACCGAATGTGAAAGGAGCGGATATCATGATCCAGCAAGCGCCCGTATCCTCGTGCAGGAGACCCGGAGGAAAACTGCGTCGCAGAAGAACCCTCGTCGCTCTCAGCTTCATCGCCCCCAATTTCATCGGTTTCGCACTGTTTACGCTGATCCCCGTGATCGTCGCCGTTTTCATGTCCATGACGGAATGGAGCGGCGGCAGCCTCGGCAACATGAAGTGGATCGGCCTGCAGAACTACGAAAAGCTGTTCGCGGTGCCCCAGCGCTATATCGACCGCCTTGAAAACCCGAACTTCTTCTCCATCCTGGGGCTGTTCTTTGAAAGGGTGGACATCGGCATCGCTCTCAAGAACACCGTCACCTTCACGGTGATCACGGTGCCCCTTACCATGGTGTTTTCCGTCGCCCTGGCCCTGGCGCTGAACAAGGCCGTCCGGGGCGCCGTCGCCTTCCGCGCCATCATTTTCTTCCCCTATGTGTCCTCCACCGTGGCCATCTGCGTCTGCTGGAACTTCATGATGATGAAAAACGGGCCCATCAACCAGCTGCTGATGCTGTTCGGGTCCAGTTTCAACAAAACCTGGACAGCGGATTCCAACATGGCGATCTGGGCGGTCATCATCGTCAGTGTCTGGAAGAGCATGGGGTATTACATGGTCATTTACCTGGCCGCCCTGCAGGGCATCCCCCGGGAGCTTTATGAGGCCGCCACCGTGGACGGCGCCAACAAGTGGCAGCAGTTCACCCATGTGACGCTGCCGCAGCTGAGCCCCACCACCTTCTTCGTATCGGTGATGCTGGTCATCGGGTGCTTCAAGATCTATGACACCGTAGCGTTGATGACCGGCGGCGGTCCCGGCCGCGCAACCAAAATGCTGGTCACCTATACCATCGACGAATTCAACGCATCCAAATACGGCTCCGCCTGCGCGATCGCCATGGTGCTGCTGGTGCTGGTGCTGACAGTAACAGTCCTGCAATTCCGCATGGAAAAGAAATTTTCCGCTGATTGACGATTCAGGAGGTTTTTCGATATGGCTCAGACAGGTCTCTCCGCCTCCCGCCCGGTCCGCCGGGCCGACAGCGTGGCCGCCACCGTCGGCAGGATCGCCCTTTACGTTGTGCTGATCTGCCTTTCTGCCGTCACGCTGATCCCCTTTGTGTGGATGCTCTCCTCCTCCCTCAAGCTGGACCGCGAGGTGTTCGAGTTCCCGATCCGCTGGATCCCAAAGGTTTTCCACTGGGAAAACTACAGTCTGATCTGGACCAAAGCGCCGATGCTGATGTATTTCAAAAACACAGCCGTCGTGGCAATTTCCGTCACGCTCATCCAGACCATGACCTCCTCCTTTGCCGCCTACGCCTTCGCCAAGCTGGAGTTCCGTTTTCGCGACACCCTGTTCCTCTGCTATATCGCCACCATCGCCGTGCCGTGGCAGGCCTACATGATCCCCCAGTTCATCGAGTTCCGCTCCATCGGGCTTTACGACACGCTGCTGGCGATCATGGTGCTGCAGGCCTTCTCGGCCTTCGGTGTGTTCCTGATGCGGCAGTTCTACCGCGGCATCCCCACCGATCTGTGTGAAGCTGCCCGCATCGACGGCCTGAGCGAATACGGCATCTGGGCTCGCATCATGCTGCCCCTGTCCAAGTCCGCCATCGCGACGCTGGTCATCTTTACCTTCATCGGCACCTGGAACGATTATATGGGGCCCATGATCTACCTGACCAGTGAAAACGTCAAAACCGTGCAGGTAGGCCTCCGCCGCTTTATCCAGGAAAACTCCAGCGATTATCACCTGATCATGGCCGCATCCATGGTTTCCCTGATCCCGGTCTCCGTCGTATTCCTTACCCTGCAGCGCTACTTCATCGAAGGCATCGCCACCAGCGGTCTGAAAGGCTGACGGCAGTCCCATGTTTCAACAGCCGACCGGAGGCAAATATGTTTCAGGAATTTATTTCCGCGCATCCCCTTTCCTCCCTGATCGCGTCTCCCGCTCCCTTCCCCCTGTACCCGCCCGCGGGCAGCGCCCCCTGGCGCGGTCTGAAGGACTCAGTCATAAATCAGATCACGACTGAAGCGGAAAAATTCTCCGCCCTTCCCTATCCGATGCGCCTGGCCACGGATTTCCTGGCATTCACGCGCACGGGCAGCCGGAAAGCGGACGAGGATCCCTATTTTTTCCGGCGCCGGAAGCTGTGCTGGGCCGCGCTCAGGTGCTGCGTGGATGAGAACGCCTCCCTGGACGACGTGATCGACGGGCTGTGGTGCATTTCTGAGGAAACGACATGGGTCATTTCCGCTCACAACGTCAACCCGATCCCCGGCGCTCCGTCCCCCGCCGAATACCCCCTGCCCGACCCCGACAGGCCCTATATCGACCTTTTCAGCGCCCAGACCGGTATGATCCTTTCCATCGTATCCTCCCTTCTGCGAAACCGCCTTGAAGCGGCCGCCCCCCAGGTCCTCTCCCGCGTCCAAAGGGAATTGCGTCTTCGCGTCCTCACGCCCTTCATGGAGAACGACGATTTCTGGTGGATGGGCTTCCGGAGGAAGGATCTGTGTAACTGGACTCCCTGGATCGTTTCCAACATCCTGGTCACAGCCTGCCTGACGCCTCTGCCGGAAAGCGCCCCCCTGCCCTCCCTGATGGAACGGGCTCTGCTGATGGTGGACCGCTGGCTGGATACCGTCCCAGCGGACGGCGGCTGCGACGAAGGCGCGGGCTACTGGAACATGGCCGGAGGCGCGCTCCTGGACTGCGTCGAGGTGCTGGAGAAAGCTGCCGGTAACATGTCGGAACTATGGCGGGACCCAAAGCTCCGCGCCATCGCTTCCTTTCCGCTCAAAATGGAGATCGGTCACGGCTGGTTCGCCAACTTCGCCGACTGCGACGCCCGTCCCTTCCTGTCGGGCGAACGCCTGCAATACGCAGGGCTCAGGCTCGGCGACGGGGAGCTTATCGCACTCGGACACCGGCACCGCGGTACCGTCGCGGACCAGATGAAAGACGTGCCCCACCTGACAAGGCTCCTCTCTTTCCTGTTCACGCCGGATCCGGAAGGTGTTCCTTCCCGGCCCGGCGACGTGTGGCTTAAAGACCTGCAGGTCCGCCTGGTCCGCAGGGGACGGCTGGCCCTGTGCTGCAAGGGCGGGCACAACGGTGAAAGCCACAACCACAACGACGTGGGATCCTTCATGCTCTATGCCGAT
Organism: Clostridia bacterium; assembly: GCA_017524725.1. Lineage (GTDB taxonomy): Bacteria > Bacillota > Clostridia > Christensenellales > Aristaeellaceae > RUG756. The sequence continues at coordinate 21,785 of JAFXUZ010000021.1, forward strand.
TCCGAGCCTGTGATCCTGGACGCCGGGAACATGACCTATACCGCAAAAACATTTTCCGACGAACGCTATTCCCTCTGGAACGTACGTTCCGCGTGGCACAACCTTCCCCTTCCCCTTGGAAAGGAGCAATTGCCCGGCAGGGACCGCCGGGCGGAAGATGTCCTCTGCCTCCCGGATGGCCTTGCCCTTGAACTGAGATCGGCTTACGGATGCGGCGATATCCTGTCCGTCCGCAGGGAACTGCGCCTCAGGGACGATTCCCTTGTCCTGCGCGACCGGATCGAAACGTCAAAATCCGGCGAGACCGCATGGGTATTCATGCTCCGATTCAGGCCCTCCGTCATTGGCAGCACCGTCGAATCCGGCCCGGTGCGCATTTCCTTTCCGGAGGGGTTCTCCTTCGCCTGTGAAGAGATCCCCGTCGGCGACCCAAGGATGGCGGCCAATTTCCCCGGTTCCCTCTTCCGTATCCTCCTGACCGCGCCTGAATCGCAGGCTGTCGACGCCCTGTTCACCGTACGGACCGTTTCCTGACAGGTCCCCATTCCATTAAGGAGGCAAAAAACATTGCTGAATCGATATCAGGAAGCCATGAAAAAGATCATGGCCAAGTATTTTTCCGGCATTCGGGAAGCAGAAGAAAAAAACATGATCCCTTATAAAAGCGAACAGGGCCATTGGATCGCCTCGCCCTTTGACGGGAACTCCTGGTGGACGGGGGGCTTTTATCCGGCCCTGATGTGGCAGTTCCTCTCCGCCGGAGGGGACGGGCGCTTCCGTGCCGAAGCCCTCAGGACCGAAAAGCTCCTGACAGACGAATTCCGCACTTTTACGTACCTCAATCACGACGTAGGTTTCATGTACCTGTTATCCTGCGGCGCCGACGCAAAGATCACAGGCTCCGTCCAGGCAAAGACCGACACCCTGCACGCCGCCTCCCTGCTCATGGGCAGGTTCAATCCCGCGGGTTTTATCCGGGCGTGGAACCATCCGTCCCAGGCCGGCTTTGCCATCATCGACTGCATGATGAACCTCAGCATCCTCTTCCGCGCTTCGCGGGAAACCGGCGATCCGCGTTTTTCGAATACCGCAAGGATCCACGCGGACACCACCCTTCGTGAATTCCTGCGCGGAGACGGCTCTGTCAGCCACATTGTCGAATTCGATCCTTCCACCGGATCAAAGGTCCGGGAGCATGCCGGGCAGGGCTATGCCCTGGGCAGCCAGTGGAGCCGCGGCCAGGCCTGGGGGCTTTACGGCTTCACCCTGGCGCACATGAATACCGGTGAAAATCGCTACCTTGACGCCGCCGAAAAGATCGCCGCCAATTTCATTTCCCATATCCGTCCGGACGGACTGACGGACTGCGATTTCTGCCAGCCCGCCGGTGTGGAGAGGCTCGACAACATTGCCGGGGCCGTCGCCGCCTGCGGCCTGATGGAGCTCAGCCGCGTCACCGGCAAAAAAGAATACATGGACGCGGCCCTTAAGCTCGTCGACGGGATGCTTGATCACTGCTGTGATTATTCAGACAGCATCCGCGGCGTCCTCACCCACTGCACGGCCAGCTATCACGACGACGCGGCCGGGAGGCACACCAACATTACCTACGGCGATTATTTCCTGGTGGAAGCCCTGGCCAAACTGAACGGGACCGACCCGATGCTCTGGCTGTAAGCCGGCCCGCGGGGAAAGGACTGCTTTATGATCTCCATCACGCTCTATGACAAAAACGATACGGCGCTCGCCCGTGCTTTAGGCAGCGGGGAAGCCCTTTTATGTGCGGACCGGGTCTATACGGAAGGCGACTATGTCGAGATCACGGGGCCGAGGCACCTGCTCCTTCAGGCGGACCAGGCCCTGCCCTGGGGTGAGGTCTTCCTTCCGGACGGCAGGATGACCTGGCGGGTGCCTTTCGCTGAACACCGTCTGGCCTATCCCCCGGGCTGTTTCGAAGCCCCGCGGCATATCCTGTCGGCCCGGGAAATGACCCGGGAACAGGTCCTTTCCGTCCGGTGCCTTTCCCGGAACCCGGCGGACCTGAGGGGGGACACCGACTTTTATCCCCACTGCACCGCCAATGTGGAGACCAGGAACGAGGCCTGCTTCTGCGCGCGGAACGTCGTCGACGGGCTTACCTTCAACACGTTCCACGGCGAATGGCCCTACCAGAGCTGGGGCATCGGCGCCCGGGAAGACGCCTGGTGCCTGCTGGACCTGGGACGGGAAACGGAAATCACCCAAATGGCGCTCGTCCTCCGGGCGGATTTCCCCCATGACGCCTGGTGGACAGGCGGGCACGCGGTCCTGTCCGACGGCGCGGACATCGCCTTTTCGCTGAAAAAGACCGGGGACAGGCAGATAATCCCCCTCGCAGGTCATCGTGTCCGGTGGCTGCGGCTGGAAAGGCTTACAAAAAGCGATGATCCCTCCGCTTTTCCCGCCCTGAGGCAGTGGGAAGTTTTCGGCCGGGATACCGAAGAATAACAGGGTCTCATTCGTCCGCCGTCCGGTCCTCTGCCCGGGCGGCGGCCGCCTTTCTCCGGTCCAACGAAGAATAAACTTGTGCTGTCTTTGCAAAAGTGGTATATTTGGACCGGAAAGGTCTTCATCAGATCATCCCGGCATCGGGGCGGACCGGGGAACGGATCCCCTCTCCGCTTTTTATTCAGGCCGGGCAATCAAAAGACAAGGAGCGATCAGCCATGCCCATATCCATCGCTGTGGACGGCCCTGTCGGGGCCGGCAAGACGACCATCTGCGACACCGTGTGCAAAAAGCTCGGCATCCTTCACCTGGACACCGGCGCCATGTACCGTGCCGTGGGCATTTCCGCCCTCAGGAAAGGCGTTTCCACCGACGACGAGGAAAGCATCGTGCGTCTCCTCACAAGCGGCGAGGTCGATATCGACGTTGAATACCGGGACGGGGAACAGATCACCCTGGTCAACGGTGAAAACGTCAACGGCCTGATCCGCACCCAGGAAGCCGGTTCAGCCGCCTCCGCCGTTTCCAGGTTCCCCGGGGTCAGGCGGCACCTGGTGGCCCTCCAGCAGGCCATGGCCAAACGCCAAAGCATGCTGCTGGACGGCAGGGACATTGGCACCGTGGTCCTGCCCGACGCCGATGTGAAGATCTACCTGACTGCCTCCAGCCTGAAGCGTGCCGAGCGCCGCAGGGCCCAGCTGCTTGAAGCCGGCACGGATATCCCCCTGGAGGAGATCATCCGCGAGGTGGAAGCCCGGGACTATCAGGACATGAACCGCGAGACCGATCCCCTCCGCCGGGCGGAGGACGCGGTGGTCGTGGACTCGTCGGACCTGACCTTTGAAGAAACCGTGGAACGTGTGCTTTCATTGATAAAGGCGGCGAAGAAAGAATGAGCGGCACTCCGGACAAAAAAAAGGAACATACTTTCCTGTACACCCTGGCCCGTTTCGTTACCAGGCTTACAGTCCGCGGCGGCCTGTTCCCGGTACACGTCACCGGCGCGGAAAAGATCCATCAGCTTCAGGCCCCGGCCATTTTGATCGCCAACCACCGCTCGATGATGGATCCGCTGATCATCGCGTCCCATTGCCCCTATGAGATCCGCTTCCTGGGCAAAAAGGAACTGACCTCAGGAAAGATGGGCGCGTTCCTGTTCAACGCCCTCCACATGATCCCGGTCAGCCGGCACGAGACCGACCTGACCGCCATGCGTGCCTGTATCAAAGCCCTGAAGGAAGGCAACATCCTGGGCGTTTTTCCCGAAGGCACCCGGTGCAGGGACACCCTGATGGAAAAGCCCGAGACCGGCGTGGCCATGATCGCCCTGCGTTCCGGCGTGCCGCTGCTGCCGATATATATCGATGAAAAACCCCGTTTTCTCAGGCGCACCTGGGCCTATGCGGGCGACCCGATCGAATACGGGGACCTCAGCGCCCGGGGGATCAGCAAAGAGACCGCGGAAGAATTGACCGTACGGATCCGGGAGACCTTTTTCCGCCTGAGGGATGAAAACGAAAAGGAGAAAAAGCGTTCATGAGCAGACTGGGAGACCTGATCCGCCTTGAAAGGACCCGCAGGAACCTGACCTACAAACAGGTGGCCAAGCTCTGCGGTGTCAGCGACAAATTTCTGCAGGATGTGGAGAACGGCAAACGGATCATTGCCGACGACCAGGCCCGCCGCATCCTGAAGGCCATGGGCCTCAAGGAACATTCGGAGGCTGATTTTACCCTGGACGACATCGCCTCCACCGTCGATTTGCAAAGCGCCATGCCCCGCATCGTCAAAGCCCAGGAAAGCCTCCGGAATACTGGGGATGGCAACAAAAGCACGGAAAAAAGCACGGAAAAAAACGCCGGCCCGGAAAAAGTCGGGGCCGGCTCCATCTGGCTGGACGCCCTGTCCGGCGTGCTCAAGCACGTACCGGTCTATAACGCCGTGATGAAGGAGGTAGACCACCGGCTGCTTCCCATCACCGACGGCCGCATCGCCGGCGCGCCTGCCGACAAGGTGTATTACTTCATGGCCCCGGATAACGACCTGAGGGGCTTCCGCGTACTGAAGGGGGACATCCTCCTGGTCGTGCCCGCCCAGGTCCCGGTGGACGGAAGCATCATGCTCCTCCGGACACCGGTGGGCCATGTGCTGCGCAAGGTCAGCGTGCTCCCCCATTTTCAGGCCATGCTCCAAAGGTTCGACGCCACCTGTGAAAGCGAGATCAAAAACTTCAACGAACTGACGGTGGTCGGGCGCTGTGTCCGCCTGGAAGCGGACCTGTAACCACCTTGGGCCGGAACGCCGGAACACCGATAAAAAACGAACCCTTCCTTTTATGCCGCCGCCTGGGCCATGGCCCGACAGCGGCTTTTTTTACGGGCCGGACACGCGATCCCCCGCATGACCTTCAAACGGATCGTATCCGGCGATAAAGCCCGATCCTGTCAGCGAACCGACCGGCGGATCACTTTCATGTGCCGCAGCACCCGTTCGGCGATCAGCCCGGTGAGTCCGCCGGTCAGCATGCCCACCAGCATCAGGATCCCCATGTAGAACATCATATTCACCCCGGTCACTGTCAGCATGCACACGATCACCTGCCCCACGTTGTGCCCCACGCCGCCGGCCATGGAGACCACCGTCGGAACAAGGTCGCGGTCCCGGCTGAGGAGGGCCATCAGCGCCGTTGACACGGTCCCGCCCGCAAGGGCAAACCACATGGGCATCGAAAACAAACCGGCCCCGAACATCATGGCGGACAGCGTTACCTTGACCGTCATCAGCAGGAAAGCCGCCGGAATGTCCAGCATGTAGACGGCGAATATCAGTACGCTGTTGCTCAGGCCCAGTTTGATCCCCGGCACACCGAAACTGAAGGGGATCAGGCTTTCCACAAACCCCAGGATCAGCATGATCGCCGTAAGCAGGCCGCACAGTGTCAGGCGTACGGTCTTTTCCCGCCCGGTCATGGGCTTTTTTCTTTCAGGCTTTCTTTTTCGTCCGTTCATCCGATCTGCGTTTCCGTCCGTAAATATGTTTGTGTACAGATTACACCCGTTCCCCGACCTTCGTCAAGGCCGGCATTGCCAAACAGGGCCGGCATTGCTTTTTCCCAAATCTTTGGTATAATACCTTCAGAAGCTCAAAAAAGCTCCGCGCTTTTTGCGGGAATACGCTTTTGCTTCCGGATACCCAAGTACGGCATTCCGCTTCACCGTTCGGGGAGAGATCGTATTATGAAGATCATTGTTATCGGCGACGGCAAAGTCGGCTTCACCCTCACAGAGGTGCTTACCAGGGAAGGGCACGACGTGACCGTGATCGACAACCGCAAGGAAGTCATTTCCGCCGCGGAGGAGCGTCTGGACGTCATGGTCATCGGCGGCAACGGCGCCAACGCATCGGTCCTGAAGCAGGCCGGAGTGCAGCAGGCAAATCTTTTGATCTCAGTGACTGCCCGGGACGAGGTGAACATGCTGTGCTGCATGCTGGCAAGGAAGCTTGGCTGCCAGCACACCATCGCCCGGGTCAGGGAAGCGGATTATACAAACCTTTATTATCTCCTGCGGGACGAGCTGGGCCTGAGCATGGTGGTGAACCCGGAACGCTCCGCCGCCCGGGAGATCTTCGGCCTCATCCGCTACCCTTCCCTGCTCAAGCGCGACCTGATCGCCAAGGGCCGTGCGGAGATCGTGGAAATGCCGGTCCGCCCGGGCGGAAAACTGGACGGCCTCAGGCTGGTGGATATGTACGGCATGATCAAGACCCGGGTCCTCGTGTGCGCGGTGGAAAGGCGCAACGAGGTCTTTATTCCCGACGGCAGCTTTACCCTGAAGGGGGACGACCGCATCTGGGTGACCGCCCCGTCCGAACATCTTCTTTCCTTTATCCACTATACCGGCATGGAGACCTCCCGTCCCCGCTCGGTCATGATCCTGGGCGGCAGCCTGATCGGTTTCTATCTGGCCCAGATGCTCTTGAAAGCCGGCATCGACGTAAAGCTCCTGGATATCGACAAAGCCCAGTGCGAATCACTGTCGGAAAGCCTGGACGGACTGACCGTGGTCAACGACGACGCCACAAACCTGTCCGTGCTGCTCAATGAAGGCATCGAGGAAAGCGACGCGGTGGTATCCCTTCTGAATTATGACGAGCAGAACATCGTCATCAGCATGTTCGCCAACCACATCCGTGTTCCCAAGGTAATCACCAAGATCAACCGCACCGAATATTCCGACATTCTCCGCAAAGCCGGGATCGAATGCGTGATCACTCCCAGGATCCTGTGCACCAGCGACATCCTGCGTCACGTCCGTGCCGCCGAAAGCAGGCAGGACAGCGAGGTCCTGGCCATTCACCGGATGGTCGAAAACCAGGTGGAAGCCCTGGAATTCCGGGCATCGTCCAAGACCTGGTATCTGGGTGTGCCGCTGAAAAGCGTCCCCCTTAAAAAAGACATCCTGATCGCGGCCATCGGCCGCAGCGGCACCGTGACGATCCCCGGGGGTGATTCCTCCTTCCTGGAAGGAGACACGGTGGTCATTGTCGTGAAGAGCGACATGAGCCTGATCAATTTCAACGATGTTTTTTCAAAACAGCCCTGACTGATGGAGTTTGGCGATGAACTACCGCATGATCTTCCGTTACCTGGCGTTTACCCTGCTGATCACCGCCGCCTTTATGCTGCCGGCCCTGGTCATCAGCCTTTGCCTGCATGAAAGCCGCTCAGCCATGGCTTTCGGGATCTGTATCCTGGTCCTTGCCGCCGTCTGCGTCCCCATCGCGCTCTACCGGCCCAAGCGCACCGTAATGCGGGCGCGGGAGGGCTATATCATCACCGGTCTTTGCTGGTTCCTGGTATCCATAGCCGGCGCCGCGCCTTTTGTCATCAGTGGCTGCATCCCCAACTGCATTGACGCCATTTTTGAGGCGGCCAGCGGCTTTACGACCACCGGCGCCAGCATCCTGTACGATCTGGACCCGCTGCCCAAGGGCATTCTTTACTGGCGTTCCTTCAGCCACTGGCTGGGCGGCATGGGCGTTCTGGTCTTCCTGCTGGCCCTCTCCCCTTCCGGCACCAACGGCGACAGCCTGTTCATCATGCGTGCCGAGTCCCCCGGCCCCCAGGTATCCAAGCTGGTGCCCAAAACACGCCAGAGCGCCCAGATCCTTTACAAGATCTATGTGGGAATGACCCTGGCCGAGATCCTCATGCTGCTCCTGGGCGGCATGGAGGTGTTTGACGCCGTCACCATATCCTTCGCCACCGCGGGTACCGGCGGCTTTTCGGTGCGCAGCAGCGGCATGGCGTCCTACACTCCTTACATGCAGTGGGTCATCGCATCCTTCATGGTCCTGTTCGGCGTCAACTTCGGCATCTATTACCTGTGCATCATGCGTTCCCTGAAAAGGATCCGCCAGAACGACGAGATACGCGTCTACCTGGCTTTGGTGCTCCTGTCGACCGTCGTCATCACACTCCGCATCCTCCCATTGTTTCGGGGCGATATGGCCGAGGCCTCCCGCCACGCCTTTTTCCAGGTGGCGTCCATCATTTCCACCACCGGCTTCGCCTCCGCGGATTTCAATGTGTGGCCCACCGTGTGCAAGACCATCCTGGTGGTCCTGATGTTCATCGGGGCCTGCGCCGGTTCCACCGCCGGCGGCGTCAAGGTGAGCCGGCTGGTGATCCTGGCCAAGTCCCTGAGGCAGAACATGAAAAAGCTGCTCCATCCCAACACCGTTTCCAAGGTGCACATGGACGGTGACGTGGTATCGGACAGCACGGTCAATTTTGTTTTCATTTATTTTGCGGCCTACGTTTTCATCCTGCTCATTTCCCTTTTGGTCGTATCCTGGGACGGTCTCAGCTTCGAAGCCACCGTCACCGGCGTGCTGGCCTGCCTTAACAATGTGGGTCCCGGCCTGGGAGAGGTGGGCCCCATGGGCAATTACGCTTCCCTGGGCATCGCCAGCAAGGTCTGCCTCACCCTGGACATGATCATCGGCCGCCTCGAGATCTTCCCGGTGCTGATGCTCCTCCTGCGCTCCAACTGGAAGCGTTCGAGGGTCACGGGCTGAACGGGGAAGCAAAAAGTTGACAATTGAGGAAAAAAATATCCCGAAGGAATTTTCATAAACAGGCTGAAAAAGGCCCGCGGCACGGCAGAAAAACCGTATCGCGGGCCTTTTCTTTAGGAAAGCGTGAAAAGTGCAGGGATATCGCTTCATGCCCTCATATCATTAACGATCCCGGAAATGATCTCCGCGGTCCTTTGGATCTCCTGCGGGGTGTTTTCCCTGCCGAGAGTGAAGCGGATGCTTTCCGATGCTTCCTTTTCGGTAAGTCCCATGGCGGTAAGGACATGGCTGGTTTCCACCACGCCGGCGGTGCAGGCCGATCCGGCGGAGGCGGCGACGCCCTCCATGTCCAGCCGCATCAGCAGCGCGCTGCCGTCGATCCCGGGAAAGCGGATATTGGCGTTGCAAAAAAGGCGGCCCTCCGTCCTCCCGTTCAGCACCGCATCCGGCACCCGTTCCCGGACAAGGCGGATGAGAGTATCCCGCATTTCACGGATACGATTTCCCGCGTCCTCCATTTCGTCCACGGCTTCCTCCAGGGCGGCGGCCATGCCCACGCATCCCGCCGGGTCCTCGGTCCCCGGGCGCAGCCCCCTCTGCTGGAGCCCGCCATGGATCAGGTTCCCGATCCCTGTTCCCGAACGGATATACAGGATGCCGATGCCCTTGGGCCCGCCGAACTTATGGGCCGAGGCTGACAGCAGGCTGCAGCCCAGGCTGTCCACGTCCACCGGGATCTGGCCCAGGGCCTGGACGGCGTCGGTATGGAAGGGGACGCCTCTTTCCCTGAGCTTTTCGCCGATCTCCTTCACGGGCTGGATGACCCCGGTCTCGTTATTGGCGGTCATCACCGATACCAGGCCGGTATCCGGGCCCACCCTGTCCAATACGTCCTCCGCCTTTACGGCTCCGTCCCGCCCCGGCAGCACCCGGTCCACCCTGGTCCCCCGTTTTTCGAGGGCTTCAAATGCGTTCATGGCTGCGTGATGTTCGATCGCCGTGGTGACGCAGTGCCCTGACGGCATGCAGAGGATCGCCCAGGTATCGCTTTCGGAGCCTCCGGAAGTAAAATAGACTTCCCCGGGCTTTGCGCCGATCAGGGCGGCGATCCTTTCCCGGCTTTCCTCCACGGCGCGGCGCGCCTCCCGGCCAAAGGAATGCACCGAGGCAGCGTTACCCCAGACGTCCTTCAGGGTCGATATCATTTTTTCCAGCGCTTTTTCCCTCAGGGGCGACGTCGCCGCGTGGTCCAGATAGATCTTTTCCATTGCTCCTTGCTCCAAACTTCAGCAAAGCGGAAACTGTGTCACGGCACCAGGTCCTCTCCCTCCGGCGTGTCCTCCGCCTCTGGCCTTTCAGGCAGGTCGGCAATGGACCCGAGCCCGAAATGGGACAGGAAATGCTCCGTCGTCCCGTACAGGATCGGCCTGCCCAGGGTCTCCTTGCGGCCCACTTCCTCGATCAGGTCCTTGCTGACCAGGGACTGGATGGAGTAATCGCATTTGACTCCGCGTATCGCTTCCACCTCCAGCTTGGTCACCGGCTGCTTGTACGCTACGATGGACAGTGTTTCCAGCGCCGCCTGGGACAGGGACTGCTTCTGCACCGGCTGCAGCATTTTTTCGATATACGGCGCCCATTCGGCCCGGGTCGTCAGCTGTGCCTGGGAACCGAAGCGCTTGATGCACACACCCCGGTTGTTCCGGTCCATATCCTCGGTCAGGTAGTCCAGAGCCTGGATGACATCCAGTTCCGTGGTTTCCAGGCCTTTGCTCAGGGCCTGGATCTCCACCGCCTCCCCTGTCACAAACAGGATCGCTTCGATGATATGCCCCAGTGTTTCAATGGTCATTCGGTCGTCTCCTTTGGCGTTTCTTCTTTCCTGTCCGCCGCGGTCACCATGATATCGTCATAGACTCCTTCCTGCTTCACGTCCACCCTTCCCAGGCGGATCAATTCCAGCAGGGCCAGGAAGAGGGTGACCACCTCATCCCTGGTGGGTTCGGGCGAAAACAGGTCGTAAAACCTTACGCTGCCCCCGCGCACCCGGCGCAGGATGTGCCGGATGCACCCCGGCACGTCGTAGGCGTCCCTGACGATGCGGCGGGTGACAAAGGTATTTTCCTCTCCGGTGCGCTTTTCGGCCCGCTCCAGCACCCTTTGGAACGCTTTTACCAGGCCTTCCAGGCTGAGGCCGGTCAGTTCAAAAGTGGGCGGCGGCAGGGGGTATTCCTCCGGAAGCTTGGCAAACATCCTGGAAGCGGCTTCCTCCAGGGCATGAAGCTCTTCCGATGCCTTTTTGTACCGCTGGTATTCTTCCAATTGCCTGATCAGCGCCTGTTCCGGGTCCTCCTCGTCCTCCGGCGCCGGGGGCTTGGGCAGGAGGGCCCGGCTTTTGATCTCCACCAGCGTGGCGGCCATATCGATAAAGGCGCTGGCGTCGTCCATGTCCAGGTCGTCGGCTTCCCGGACCGACCGGATATACTGGTCGGTCACGTCGGACACAAAAATGTCCCGGATATCCACCTTGGCCTTCCCGATCAGGAAGAGGAGCATATCCAAGGGGCCCTCAAAATCTTTCAGATGCAGTGTCAGTGCCATATCACGCCATCCCGAAAAGCGGCAGGAATATCCAGAGCAAAGCGGACTGGACGCCGTTGGCCGCGTAATAAAGCGCGTAGCTCAGCCAGTGTGTGGCATAGTTCAGCACCAGGAGAAGCAGCATGGATATCCTCAGCGTCTGCGGGTTTATCTGCCATCCGCCCCTGAAAAACAGGTTATTGGCCAGGCGGTAACCGTCCAGCGGCGGGAAAGGCAGAAGGTTAAAGATCGCAAGGCCCATATTCAGCGTGCAGCATACGCCGAAGAATCGCAGAAGGTACACGAGCCATATCCGGTCCACCATGCCGAAGTCCGCAAGGCCCTTCAGGTAGGACTCGATGCTTTCCCCGCTGAAAAGGCTCGCCCGCATCAGCAGCCGGGAGGCGGAGCTTTCGTTGACCTTCGATATCATCTCAAGGGTATCGTTGGGGCACATCACCCTGATGCAGACGACGGACAGCACCGTCCCCAGGATGAAAAGGATCAGGTTCACCGTGATCCCCGCCGCGCTGACCAGAAGATCGTCCCTTCTGGGGTTTTTGAAATTCCTTGGGTCCACCGGCACCGGCTTCGCCCAGCCGATCCCCAGCAGGAACATACTGGCCGTGCCGATGGGATCCAGGTGCGCGAGCGGATTGAAGGACAGGCGGCCCATCATCTTTGCGGTAGGGTCGCCGCAGCGCAGGGCTGCATATCCGTGGCCCAACTCGTGAAGGACCAGGGCGCAGACCACCGCGGGAATGGTGTACAGAAGCTCGATCAGGAATCCCAGGGGATCGGCTTTGATCGAATCCAGATGAAGCAGCATGTTATTCTCTCCATATCGGCTTTGATCTGATCAGTAAATCGCGTCCTCGCCCAGCAGCCGGTTCAGTTCGTCGATCATCTCGGCGTCACGCATGCTGAACTTGAACACCACGCGCCTGGAGGCCGTCTTGTCCTCCACCCCGTTGACGATGATCGGATCCGCCGAGGATCGGCTGGACACGGTCAGCAGGGATTCAAGCAGCCTTCTCTGTTCAGCGGACAGCCCCGGCACGGTCAGGCAGTACCTTGCCACCACCTCCGCCCGGTCCGTGGCGTAACCGATGTTCCTGTCATAGGTACCGGTGGAATCGGCATGGCCCTCGATCACGATCTCCGCCACGTAATCCCTGTATTCCGGCCGGAGGAGCACGCTCAGGTACACCGGCAGGAACCGGTCCAGGAACGCCTGGCCGTCCGGCGTAATGGTGGACGAAGCGCTGTCGAACAGGATGGAGCCCTGCAGCACGATGGCTCCGGTGGAATCCACACTGGTGGAGAAGCCCGCCCGGGAAAGGGCGGAGGAAAGCGTCTGGATGATCTCGGCCTTGACGCCGATCAGGGATTCGATACGGGCCTGCTGCGCCGCCAGCTTCGCTTCCTGTTCACCCAGGAGGGTCTGCATGGCCGCCAGCTTGTCCCTTTCCTCGTTCAGTTGCAGCTGCAGCGCGTTCAGTTCCTCTTCCTTGGATAAAAGGGCCGTCCTCGCCGCGTTCAGTTCCTCTTCCTGGGCGTCCAATTGTACCTGGATCTGGGCCAGTTCCTCTTCCTTGCCCATCAGGGTGACGTTGAGGGCGTTCACTTCCTCTTCCTTCTGTGCCAGGACCACCTGCTGCCGCTCCAGTTCGGCCTGCTGTGCCGCCAGCTGGTCGGTCTTGATCTTCAGCATGTTATAGTACTGGTACACGCTGTAGCACACCGCCAGCACGAATACCAGGAGCAGGGAAGCCATCATGTCCGAATACGATATCCAATGCGATCCGGAATCAGTTTTTCCGCCTCTTCTGGCGGAATAGCGGGAATGGACCATCTCAGTTTTCCTCCCCGACCGCCGCCTTCCCGGAAGCAAGTTTTTCGACCGCTGTCCGGATATCGGCCAGGGCCGCCTGCATCCCGGCGGCTTTTTCAAGGAGCCCTGCGGCATCGCCGCTGCCCGCCTGCGTCTTCATCCGCTCAAGGTTTTCGTTCAGCGTGTTCATTACGCCGCAGATGTTCTTTTCAAAAGCCTCCGCCTCCCTGCGCAGGTCTTCGCCCACCTTGCGGACAAAGGCGGAATAGCTGTTCGCCAGGTCGGCGGTATTCTTTTCCACCAGGGCTGCGGTGTTGCCCGCCGACGCCGCGACGCTGCCTGCCTGGGCGCGCACCGCCTCCATGGCTGCCTCGTTGAGCCCGGCCACCTCCCTGAAGCTCGCGGACATGCTTTCCTGCTGGGATTTGAGCTTTAAAAGCATGGTGTTCTGTTCGTCGCTTGCGGCCATCAGGCCGGACAGCACCTGGGACGCGTGGGAAAGAAATGCGTCGTTGTTCTGCTGGGACTGAGCCATGGTGTCAAGATATTTGTCAAACCGGGCCATCATGTCCGCCGTTACGGACTGGACTCGTCCCATGTCCCGCATGATGACGTCAGCGGAGGACATGGTCCTCTGCAGCGCGTCATACGTGACAGACTGGGACTGGTTGATATTGCTCAGCGTATCGGCCAGGGCGGTCAGCTGCCCCGAAAGGGAGCGGTTCATCTGGGCGATGAACTGCTGGGTGATGGCGGCCAGGCCATCCATCTGGGCCTGGGTCTGCCCCATAATGAACCGGTTCATCGATACCGTCACGGGCGTCAGGGAATTGGAAACTGCCTGGGCCACGTTTTCGGACAGGCGGCGGGACATTTCGTCGGCCGCTCCCCGGAGCGTCTCCTCCCGGTCCTCCTGCTGGAGGATCATCGTCACGTTGTCGTCCAGCGGCCGGGCCATGACCAGGCTGTTGAAGGCGTCGTAAAAATCGTCGATGGCGTTGACGGCACCGCCCACCGCCGAACGGTGGAAGATATTGAAGGCGATGGAGCAGGCGACGCCGACGATGGACGTGGTGAATGCAAAGGTCATGCCGCCGATCATCTGGGGAATGGATTTCATGGTCTCTTCCGCGTTGGACACGTCCAGCCCGCCCAGGCCGTTCATCAATCCGATAAAAGTGCCCAGGATGCCCAGGCTGGTAAACAGGCCGGGCAGCATCTCAGACAGCGGGGTATGCCCCACCGAATGGATCACCGTATCGTCGTTGATATAGTCCTCCACATTGCAGGACCGGCCCCGGGCATCCAGCTGTTCCGCGTTTTTGAGGAACCTTTTCCAGGGAGCCTGCATATGCTTCCCCAGGAAGGACGTTTCCTGCCAGGCGGGTTTGCCGTCGGCGGGAGTCGGCGTCTCCAGCTGCCTGGATGCCCTGCGCAGACGTGCGGCGTTGGCCCTGACGGGTATGATGCATTTTGCGAACCCGACAAAAAAAAGGCAGGCCATGGCGGAATAGATCACCACATCGAGCCAATGTCCGCTGATCCAGTTAATCATTCGTCTTCTCCTCCCGGCGGAACATAATGTCAACCTGTATTTTAACGCATCCCAAACACAATTGCAATAAGATTGTAACAATTCAGAAAAATGATACAATTTCTCCCTCGCTTCGGAGGTTTGCCGCGGGCGTTATTGACTTTTCGTCCCGCAGAAGGTATCATTCTGTTATCAAACCAGCGAGGTATGTTTATGGGTCATCTGAAGCGGCTGTGCTTATGTCTCCTCTCCCTTTCCCTCCTTCTCATCCACAGCGCCGCCCTGGGTGAAAATAAAGATATTGTGATCACTTTTGTGGGGGACTGCACCCTGGGATCGGAAGAACACGAGCGCTCAAAGCCCACTTCCTTTGACAGCTACGTCCTCAATTACGGCTTCGATTACCCCTTCTCCGGGGTCTATTCCGTCATCGCGGCGGACGACCTGACGGTGGCCAACCTGGAAGGCGTGTTCTACAACTACGAGGCCAACAAAGTAAAAAAGACCTACAATTTCCGCGCCCCCACTGAATTTGCCCAGATCCTGCCTCTCAGTTCCGTGGAAGTCGTCTCCCTGGCCAACAACCACACCGAGGACTACGGAGCCGCCGGCATCCGCTCCACGGTGGAGGCCCTCGCCGAGGTCGGCACCCCCTGGTTCGCTACCTCGGAATACGCCGACGACGTTTATATCTACGAAAAAGACAGCTGCAGGATCGGCTTTGTCGCCGTGTACGCCACCTACTGGTACACCCACATCGAGCAGCTTCGTTCCGACATCGACCGTCTCAAAAGCGCCGGCTGCGACGTACTGGTGGGCGTGATGCACGCCGGCACCGAATACAGCGCGTTTCATGATTCCGGCCAGGAGAAGCTCGCCAATTACCTGATCAACAGCGGCTGCAGCGTAGTCATCGGCCATCATCCCCATGTGATCCAGGGCGTATACGTATACAACAACGCTACCGTGGTCTGGAGCCTGGGTAATTTCGTTTTCGGCGGGAACAAAGCCATGCGTGCCCAGTATTCCATGCTCGCCCAGTTTACCTTCACCTTTGGGGAAGACGGTAAATACCTCGGCCACACCCTCAATATCATCCCCGCCCAGTATTCCGGCTACACGGATTACAACAACTACTGCCCCATCCTCGTGGAAGGCGAAGACGCCGAGACCTGCATGGGGATGATCCAGAGGGATTCAAACATCCGCCTGGCGCCGTATGTCTCCGGCGTCGGCGCCGTCCAGCAGTTTGTGCCCGCCGGCAAGTGATTTCTTTCTGTGTTTTTTAGGAAGGGGTGGTCCATATCCTGATCAATGCCGTCGATTTTATCCAGGCGCTGTCCCTGAAGGAGTTCACACACTCCACCCGAAAGCAGTGGGATCTGCATTCCGCCGACCTGAACCGCCCGGGCATGCAGTTCGTAGGCTTTTACGAATTTTTTGCCTATGAGCGCCCCCAGGTGGTGGGACTGGTGGAGATGAGTTACCTGAAATCCCTTCCGGAGGACGTTTTGCGCACCCGCCTGGAAGCTTATTTCGCTTACCCCATTCCCTGCGTTGTGGTCTGCCGCGGCATGGCGCCGCCGGACATCATGCTGGAGCTGGCCGAAAAACACAACGTGAGCATCCTGGGTACAGGTACCGAAACGACACGTTTCTCGGTTTCCGCCATCACCTATCTGTCCACCTGTCTGGCTCCCCGCTCCAGGATGCACGGCGTGCTCCTGGATGTGTACGGCGTCGGTGTGCTGATCACCGGCAGCAGCGGCGTGGGAAAAAGCGAAGCAGCCCTGGAACTGATCAAACGCGGGCACCAGCTGGTAGCCGACGATGTGGTGGAGGTCTGCAAGGTGAGCGATACCCGCCTCACCGGCGAAGCGCCCGAGACCATCCGCCATTTCATGGAGATCCGCGGCATCGGCATCATCGATATCAAAGCCATGTTCGGCATCGGCGCCGTCGCCACCACCAAATCCATCGACCTGGTGATCCACCTGGAGAACTGGGACGAGCAGAAAGCCTACGACCGCCTGGGGCTTTCGGAGGAATATACCAGCATCATGGACGTGAGTATCCCCCAGCTGCTCCTCCCCGTCCGTCCCGGACGCAACCTGGCCATCATCATCGAGGTGGCCGCCAGGAATTTCAGCCTTAAAAAAATGGGATACTCCGCCGCCAAGGAAATGGACAACCGCGTCAACGAAATGATGACTTCAAAATAATATCCGGGAGGAAAAACACATGATTTACGCTGGCATTGATCTGGGAGGCACATTTATCAAGACAGGCATCGTCGACCCGGAAGGAAAGATCCTGGGCGAAAGCAGCATACCCACCGGCGCGGGCCGTTCCTTTGAGGATATCGCCCACGATATGGTCCTGGGCGTAATGGAAGCCCTCAAAAAAGCCGAAAAGGACCAGAGTGAGCTGACCGCCATCGGCGTGGGCATCCCCGGGATCGCGGACCAGAACACCGGACGCATCGTTTTCTGCCCCAACCTGGGCTGGCGGGACATCCCCCTGAAGGAAGAGATCCAGAAATACCTCGACCTGCCTGTCTTCATCGACAACGACGCAACGGTGGCCGGCCTGGCTGAAAACTTTTCCGGTGTTTCACGCAGCTGCTCCTCCAGCGTCTTCATCACCCTGGGGACCGGCGTCGGCGCCGGAATCATCATCAACGGCAAGCCCTGGAGCGGCGCCCACGGGGTCGGCAGCGAGCTGGGACATATGACCCTGCTTGCCGACGGCGTACCCTGCAGCTGCGGCAACAACGGCTGTGTGGAAAGGTACACCAGCGCCACCGCCCTGGCCCGCATGGGCCGCCAGGCCGCCATGGCCTATCCCGACAGCCAGATCAACTCCATCGCCGGAAGCATCGACAATATCGACGCCCGGGCGGTCATCGACGCCGCCAAGGCGGGTGACAGGATCGCTTCCCGGGTCTTCGACCGCTATGTCACCTATCTCGCCATGACCATCAATAACATCACCGCTTTCCTCGATCCCGAGATGGTGGTCCTGGGCGGCGGAGTCAGTCACGCCGGAAGCTTTCTCCTGGACGCCATCCGGAGCCAGCTTCCCCGCTTCCTCCTCTACAAGGGCCTTCCCTCCCCCCGGGTGGAACTGGCGCAGCTGGGCAATGAAGCCGGCATGATCGGCGCCGCCGCCCTGGGCCGGGTCAATACCGCCTCCTGACGGTACATGATCCGCCGGATATGATTCCATGAAACGGCCGCGGACCCTGCAAAAGGGTCCGCGGCCGTTCCGTTCCCGGATCCCGCGACTTTATATTTCCCTGCCCATCAGGATGGGAAAGGAGCGTTCCTTCATCCCGTCGTTGGTATAACCCATCACGTCGAATCCGATGACCTTCATGCCCATTTCGGTCAGGAAGGAATACGCTCCCCAGTTGGCGGACTGGACCTGGGCCACCAGGGCGCGGCGTTTCTGCTCCCGGGCGATATCCATGGCCCGGGTCACCAGCATCCTGCCCACGCCCTGCCGACGGTATTTTTCATCAACATACAAGCTGGTGATCCGCAGCCGGTTTTTGAGCTTTTCCGGAGTCACCTCCATCAGGGCGGTCATGTTCGCGCCGTCCCATACCCCGTATACATGTGGATCGTCCCAGCAGTCCATGAAAAGGCGCTCGGTCCATTCCATATGGTGGCGCGGGCAGGCCGTCCTGACCAGTTCATAGGTCACCATGGTCCCGCCCCCGCGTTCCCGAAGGCCGTAATAACACGATGTATCGCAGGATACCACCAATTCAAAGCCCTGATAGCTTTTCCTCTCCAATTCGGCGATCTTCATATTCCGGTCCGAACCCCCTTGCTGCGATGTGTATCAGATCCATTCCCCTTACTGCCGGGTCCTTTTGCCGGCAAGGAACGCCTCAGCCGGGCTTTTTGTATGCTTCAAGGGCGGCCGCCCTGCTGTCCGCAAGGAGTATCTTTTCCTCCAGATCGGGATACGCCCCGTCCTCTTCCCCTTTAAGCCGTACATGGATAAAAAATTCCCTGGTGCCCGCGTTCCCGGTCACCGGGCTGTGGGTCACATTGACACACACCGCACCGGGCATTTCGTTCAGGTCCGACACCAACTGCCTCAGCAGCGGCGCATACCGGTCCGGCGCGATCACGCCGGTGCGGCGGCTTTCCGCGTCGTCGATCTCAAACAGCGGCTTGACCAGGCACACCAGATCCCCCCGGCCGTGGAGGATCCGTGAAAAATACGGCACGGCCTTCCGGAGACTCAGGTAAGAAACATCCACGGTCCCAAGATCCGGTCTTGGGGACAGGGAAAGCAGGCTTTCGTCGGATATATTGGTCTTTTCGCAGTTGACCACCCTTGCATCCTGGCGCAGGCGGCCAACCAGCTGTCCCCAGCCCACGTCCACCGCGTATACCCTCTCCGCGCCGAAATGCAGAAGACAGTCGGTAAAGCCGCCGGTGGACGCTCCGGCGTCGATACACACGCGGCCCGCCGGGGACAGCCCGAAGTCCTTCAGCGCGCCTTCCAGCTTCAGCCCGCCCTTCCCGGCATAGGGCATTTCCCTGCCCCGCACGGTGATCACCGCGTCAGCGGGTACCTTCATGCTCCCACGGAGGCGGATGCCGTCAAGGTATATATTCCCCTCCAGCAGGGCGGCGGAAGCGGCTTTTTCGTTTTCAAACAGGCCGTCTCCCAGCAGTTTGTCCATCAGCGGGATCTTTTTTGCCTTCATTCCTTCCCTCCGGAGGCCGAATCGTTTTCAAATGGGCATGGGGCCGTAAAGACCATTCTTTCCCCTGTCTTCGGATGGTCGAACGCTATGGAAAACGCGTGGAGCATCAGCCTGCCGGCATCCTTCACGTGGGTCTTTCCGTAGATCGGGTCGCCCAGTACCGGGTGTCCCAGGGAGGCCATATGCACCCGGATCTGATGGGTGCGCCCGGTCAGGATCCGGATGTCCAGCAGCGTGGAGCGGGGATACTCCTTCAGGACGCGCCACAGCGTCACCGCTTCCCTGCCGGCGGGGTCGAGCGCCATTTTTTTTCTGTCCGTCTTCGAACGCGCGATGGCCTTGTCGACCCGGCCCTCCTTGTCCTTCATATGTCCCCACACCACCGCACGGTAGTGCTTTTCCACGGTATGCCGTGCCCACTGCGCGGACAGCGACAGGTGCGCCTCGTCGCATTTGGCCACAAGCATCACGCCGCTGGTGTCCTTATCCAGACGATGGACGATGCCGGGCCGCGTTTCCCCGCCGATGCCTGACAGGTTGTCCAGGTGATACAAAAGGGCGTTGACCAGCGTGCCGTCCGGATTTCCCGCGGCGGGATGGACCACCATCCCTGCGGGTTTGACCACCACGGCAAGATAATCGTCCTGGTACAGTACCTGGAGCGGCAGATCCTGGGGCAAATTGGCGTCGGGCCGCGGCGCGGGAAGCACACAGTCCACCCTGTCCCCGGCTTTCACGCGAAAGCCGCTTTTCGGGCACGTCACGCTGTTGACCCTTACAAGCCCCTCCTGGATCAGGCCCGCCGCCCTCGAACGCGACGGAACACGGCCCCCGGAAAGGGAAAACAGCACGCTGTCCAGCCTTTCCCCGCCGCCGGATTCGGGTACTGAAAAGGAGACCTGTTCCTGTCCTCCCGCGTCAGTCCTCTCCCGGCTGTCCGGGGTCATTTGATCCGTCATCTGCTTTTTTCCTTTCCCGTCCACCGTCTTTGCCCCAAAATACCAGGGCGGCGCAGGCGATGCAGCCGACGACGATGGCCGCGTCGGCCAGGTTGAAAACATAAAAGCGCACAAACACCGTTTCGAACAGGTCCGCCACATATCCCCGCAGGATCCTGTCCGCCAGGTTCCCCAGGGCGCCGCCGGCAACAAGGCCAAGGGAAACATTTACGGCCCCGGAAGGACGCCGGATGACCGCATAGCCCACAATGGCAGCCACCGCAAAAATCGCTGTGACGAAATGCAGCCAGGCCGGCATGAACGAAAAAACGTTCATCGCCGTACCGGTATTTTTAACGTTGGCGATATTCATCACCCCGGGGATCAGGACGCCCTCCCTGCCCCACAAAAGCGCTTTGGTAAGCTGATCCAGGGCCAGGACCGAAAAAAGCGCCGTGAAAAAAGCGACCATACCTTACTCCCTTCCGGGAAGCATTATACCATATTATCCTGCCGCGGACAATCCAAACAGCCCTCCGGGAGATTGACATTATCTGATTCAGCAAGTAAAATAGCATGGTATCGATGAGGAGGTATTTTTTTTATGATCGTCTGCAAATTCGGCGGCAGTTCCCTCGCGGACGCCGGCCAGTTCAAAAAGGTCCATGACATCGTCAAAGCCAATCCGGACAGGCATTATGTGGTCCCCAGCGCTCCGGGCCGGCGCTTTGCCAACGACGAAAAGGTGACCGACCTTCTTTATTCCTGTCAGCGCGCCGCCGCCGCCGGAGCGGATTTTTCCGGCATCCTCCTGCGGGTCCAGGAACGTTACGATGCCATCATCCGTGACCTGGGGCTCAAGCTGTCCCTCAGCAGGGAATTTGACACCATCGCCCGTGAGATCCGCGACGGCGCCGGCAGCGAATACTGCGCCAGCCGCGGCGAGTATCTCAACGGCATCCTGCTGGCGGCCTACCTTGGTTTTGATTTTGTGGACGCCGCGACGGTCGTACGCTTCGACAAAAACGGCCTCCTGAAGGAAGATGAGACCCTGCGCCTCCTTTCGGAGGAGCTCAAGAACCACACCCGGGCCGTGATTCCCGGCTTTTACGGCGCTGAGGACGACGGGACCGTCCGCACCTTCTCCCGGGGTGGCAGCGACATCTCCGGCGCGCTGGTCGCCAGCAGTGTCAATGCCGATGTCTATGAAAACTGGACCGATGTGCCCGGCTTCTGTATCGCGGACCCGCGCATCGTCCCCGATGCCAAATACATCCCCTCCATCACCTACAAGGAACTCCGGGAGCTCAGCTATATGGGCGCCACCGTCCTTCATGAGGACGCTGTCTTCCCTGTCCGCAAGTGCGGCATCCCCACCAACATCCGCTCCACCAACGATCCCCAGCACCCCGGGACCATGATCTCGGTATCCGCGGGGCTGGACAGCGTGCAGCACACCATCACCGGGATCGCCGGGCAGAAGGGCTTCTCCATCGTCCACATCGAAAAAGACATGATGAACAGCGAGCTCGGTTTCGGCCGCCGGGTCCTGCAGGCGTTTGAAGAATACTCGGTCAACTTTGAGCACCTCCCCACCGGGATCGACACCATGAGCGTCGTCGTCAGGGAGAGCGAACTGAACCGCCACCGGGACGAGGTGATCGCCCGGATCGAGGAACTGGTCCATCCGGACCAGATCAACGTGGCGGACAACATCGCCCTGATCGCCACCGTCGGCCGCGGCATGGTCCGCATGTTCGGCACCGCGGCCAGGCTCTTTACCGCCATTTCCTCCCGCGGGATCTCCATCCGCACCATCGACCAGGGCTCCAGCGAAATTTCCATCATCGTCGGTGTGGATGCGGCGGACTTCAACTCAGCCATCGAAGCCATCTACGACGCTTTTGTGCGCACCTGATCCCGTACATTGGCCGCGCGCCGGCGCGCGGCCCCGTTTTTTTGTGTCTTCCGATATTTTTTCTGTGTTTTCCTTCTTGTGTTCCGTCTTCCTGTTCGCCTCCATCCCTGTTTTGCATCAGGCCGTTTTATCTCTTTTTGTATAGGAACACAGGCTTGACGGTAGCGCGGGTCTTTTGTTAAAATAGTTCCGCTGCCGGTTTTTCACCACTGTCCGGCCCGGATCAAAAGTAATTTCATTTTCTGTCCCTGCAGCGGCTTTCTCCGTTTTTTTCATTTTCTGTCCAGTCATTGAGCGAAACGCCGTACGCGGTCCGACAGGGTCTTCAGATCGGCACATCTTTTTATTTTTTTATATTAGGGGGATCATCTCAAAATGTACTTTACCGGACGAACTGTCCTCGTCTATCTGGAGGAGGACAATATTCAGCGGGCTTATTTTCGCGTGCGCCCGCTGCTGACAGACCAGGGCCCCGTGGAACGGGACCTGAACGCCCAATACCCGGATGAAGGGTTCCTCCGCATCGTTCCGGACAAAAACGAGCAGCATACCTTCAAGGAGCGTATGCGTACCCTCGGGGCTATCTGCCTGATGGATCTTTCAGCCCTCCAGAACGATAACCAGAAAATCCGCACCAACAAGAATTATTCCCCTGCCAAGGGTGAAAAGAACCAGTTTATCGTATATTCCGACGCTGTCAGGCCCCTGGACGGCCGGCTGTTCTTCCACGTCGTCAGTGAAGACCGCAAGGACAGCGCCGTCACGCCCGCATATTACACCCGCTCCGGCGCAAATATCCAGGGCCCCTATTTCAAGGACAGGGAAACTTCTCCCGAGGATCTTAAAAAGATCCTGCCCGACGATCCCCGCCTTTATACCGCGAACCTGCCCGACGGCACTGCCCTGCTGATCTATATCGACGCGCCTAACGTGTCGGAACCGGAACCGGCCAAAGCAGACAGCACCGCTGCCGCTCCCATCCCGGAACCGGACCCGGCCGCTGAGGAAACGCAGCCGGCCGAAAGCGCTCCCGCGCCTCAGGAAAGCGCCTGGCAGCGCCAACTGAACGCCATCCTTACCGGCAAGGAAAACACCGCCTCTTCCAAAGGCACCGTCCCCCACGGCGACAAGGTTCCGGCAGCCCGCGGTGAAAAGGCCCCTTCGCCCGTGCCCGTGGCGCCTCAGCGCCCTGAAAAAACGGCTCCTGCGCGCCCCGAAAAAGCCGCCCCTGCCCCCCAGCGTCCTTCCGCTCCCCCGGAGACGGATACCGCCTACAACAGGATCCAGACCCTTAACGGCTCCCTCAGCGTCTCCTCCCAGCGCCTCAGGGAAGAGAGCCGCGGCTATTCCCCCCGTCCGGCCGAAGACAACTTATCTTCCGGCGCGACCAAACTGTACCGTCCCGGTACGGACCGCAGGGTGAACATGCGCGCCCGCAATTCACTCGCCGAAGCGGTGGAACAGCAGCGCTCCCTTTCAAGGTATGAGACCCGGAACGAAGCCCCCGGCGCCCAGATCAGCGACCCCGGAAGTCTCGGGAACGTGCCGAATCCGGTGGAACAGTTCAAATTTGCCCTGCGCCGCACCTGGATGCTTCCCGACACCCATCGTCAGGTGGCGGATTGCATCCTTGCCACCTCCGGCATGCGGCAGGTGCTGAACAACGTCCTGACCGACGGCAAGATCAGCCTGACCATCCGCGCCATGCAGGCCCAGCTGCAGGACCTGGAAGCCGAAAGGCTGATGACACTGATGCAGCTGGACGACGCGAAAAAGAATCTCCAGGCCGCCCGGGAGACCGCGTTGGCCCAGGACGAGAAAAAGCGCAGGGAACGTTCCGATACCCTCGACAGGATGCTTGAGGAAAAGAAAGCCCTCGTCGAAAAAATGAAGGCAGGCCAGGAAGCGCTCAGGGCCGAATGTGAAAAGGCGGCCGGCATCCTTTCCTCCCTGCCCCGCAGCGCAGCCGTAACGGCTCCCGTCGCCCAGGAAGAGCCGGACCGCGAGACCCTCGTCGCCCGTGTTGCCACCGCCATGAAGGCGGCAGGCTTTGACTGCAATGAGGATGCCGCCCTTGCATTCCTGATCCTGTTTGCCCAGAGCGCACCTGCCGGACACATGGGTATCGCCTCGGAAAGCCCCGCTGACGCCCTTTCCGCCGCGGAATACGCCGCAGCTGCACTCGGTGCCGCGCATCTTCGCGTCCATAACGACATCGGCAAGCCCCGGCCCGTGAGGGTCATTCCCGGCGGGGACGGCCCAGTCGTCATTACGGACACCTGCCCGGATCCCGTTCCCGTCGAAGGCGCCGTCCATATGACCTGTTTCTCCTCGGACGATGTATACCTTTCCCGCTTCACCGACCGCATGATCGATCAGTACCGGGCGGATCCCTTCCCCGTATGGTGGATCCGACAGGACCCCGAAGTGATCCCCGGCAGCGCCGTTTCCTGCCCCTCCGTATCCGCGCAGGCTCTTGCCGGCACGCTGCTTGTCACCGCCGGCGACCTGGACAGCAACTCCGCGGCGCTGATCCGCAGTATCCGCCTGGTGCTGCAAAGCGCAGGCGCACCGCTGCCCGGGAAGACAGCCGCCGCTATGCGCACCTTTATCCTGTCCGCCGCACCGTTCATGAAGGGCGGCATCGCCGCCGCCCTGGACTGGGCCGCCCTTTCCTATATCGTCCCCCATCTCCGCTTCAGCGGCGTGGATGGAAGCATCCTTAACGAAGCGGCCGCAGCCCTTCCCCACACGCTCATGGAACTGAGCAAATAACATGCTCTCCGAGATCACCAGCCTCAAAAACCCTAAAGTCAAGGCATGGAAGGACATGCTGAAGGACCGGTCCCTGCGTCAAAAGCAGGGACTGTTTCCCGTTGACGGGGAGCATATGGTCAGCGAAGCGCTGAGCGCCGGATGCCTTAAGGAACTCATTGTCGCCTCCGATAAACAGGACAGGTATTCCTCCCTTATCGAAAACTGCGGCCGTGTTTATCTGGTTTCTCCCCACGTGCTCGCTTCCCTGTCGGACACCGTGACTCCCCAGGGAGTCATGGGTTTCTGCTCTTTCCCTGAAAGCTGGCCTCCCCCGGTCCATCCGGGGATGTGGGTGGCCCTCAACGCCGTCCAGGATCCCGGAAATGTCGGGACCATCATCCGCACCATGGACGCCGCTGGACTGGACACCCTTCTGATCGACTCAAAAACAGCCGATCCCTTTTCCCCAAAGTGCGTCAGAGCCACCATGGGCGGCATTTTCCGGGTGCGCATCCTCCGCTCCGATCCGCTGGCTGATTCCCTGTCGGCCCTAAAGGCGAAGGGCATCTGCCTCGCCGCCGGCGTCCTGGACGGAACGGAGCTTCCGTCACGTCCCGAGATCCACGGCAGCGTATGTGTAATGATCGGCAACGAAGGCCGGGGGCTGGAAAAGGAACTTGCGGATATGGCGGACCTGCGGGTACGCATCCCGATGCCCGGCCGCGCCGAATCCCTCAACGCGTCGGTATCCGCCGCTTTGCTGATATATGATTTTCTCCGGGAACGCCTCTGACCGTTTTCCCAGGTGCAGCCCGCACCCGGTTCTCTTTTCTTCCCGCTCTCCGGTCCACTTAAAACAGCCACTTTTCCATACCGTGTAAAGCAGAAAACGAAAGGCACTGTTATGATCGATATTCTTGATTTCAAGGGCGTCCGCGTCCATATGATCGGCATCGGCGGCAGCAGCATGTCCGGCCTGGCCGAGATGCTCCTCCACGAGGGCTATACCCTCACAGGCTCCGACAACACCCATTCCCATGCGGTGGAACGCCTTGAAAAGGAAGGCATCCATATCCAGATCGGGCATCGGGCCGAAAATGTCCACGGTGCGGCCCTGATCATTTTTTCGGCGGCGATCCTGCCCGACAACCCCGAAAGGCAGGAAGCCGCGCGCCTTGGCATACCCGAGATGGAACGTTCCGTACTGCTGGGCCAGTTGATGCGATTCCACAGGCACGCCGTATGTGTTTCCGGAGCTCATGGCAAAACCACCACCTCCGCGATGATCGCACAGATCCTCCTGGACTGCGGTCTGGACCCCGCCGTTTCCATCGGCGGACGGCTGGATGCCATCGGCGGCGGTTCCAGGGACGGCGGCAGGGAGGTATTTGTCGCCGAGGCCTGTGAATACCATTCAAGCTTTCTGGAGATGCATCCCACCCTTGCCGTCGTCCTCAATATCGATGAAGACCACCTGGATTACTACGGGGATATCGAACACATCGAAAAAGCCTTCGGAGATTTTCTTTCCCTGGTCCCCCCGACGGGCACGGCCCTGGGCTGGGGAGACGATCCGCGTGTTCAGCGGCTTTTCAGCAGTCTCGGATGCCGTACCCTGTTCTTTGGCGACGGGGAGGAATGTGACTTCCGCACTGTCAACATGACCCGGGGCGAGCACGGAAACACCTCCTTCGACGTTTCTTTCCGGGGACGTATCCTTGGACACGTTGACCTGAAGGTAGTCGGCGACAAAAACCGCCTGGACGCCCTGGCGGCCTTTGCCGCGGCCTACCTGTGCGGTGCGGACGCGGGCGGCGCCTGCGCTTCCCTGTCCTCCTTTGCCGGCGCCCACCGTCGGTTTGAAAAGACCGGGGTCATCGACGGCGTCAGCATGTACCACGATTACGGACACAACCCGGCGGAAATGCGCATCGCGGTCCATAACGCGGTGATGCAGCGCCCTCATGCTGTCTGGGCCGTCGTACAGCCCCACACTTATTCCCGGGTCATCACCCTTTTTGACGCGTACCTCACCTGCACTGAGGAAGCGGATCATACCCTGGTGACGGATATCTGCGCCGCCCGGGAAAAGGACCCCGGCACCATCAATTCCGCCATGCTGGTGGAAGGGATGCGCAAAAACGGCATCGACGCTGTCCTGACTCCCTCCTTCGACGACTGTGAAAAATACCTTCGCTCCCACTGGCAGCCCGGCGATCTGGTGATCACCATGGGCTGCGGCGACATCAACCTGCTCAACGAACAGATGCACACCCACGGGGACACAAAGTAAAACTCGGCACATCAAAACAGAGCGTCCGGCCGCTGCTTTCCGCAGCGATATCCGAACGCTCTGTTTTTGTCTGTCCCCGCCGATCCACCCGGGTATACAACGGGTCAGGTTTGCCCTGTCAGGCTGTTTTCTTCAGGTCGATCCTGCGCAGGGGGATAAGAAGAATAACGCCGATGATGAGGGCCCCCACCTCGCCGACGGCCACTTCCAGCATGGTAATGACCAGCGGCAGGTGCATGGTAAAATGGAGCACCAGGCCGACGATGACCCCGTTGGCGATCACGGGACACAGGGCTGAAAGCCATGGGATGTCCAGCCCGGTGACGGCAACTTTCCTGAAAAAACGTGTTCCCAGGGCCGCAATAAAAGTGGCCAGGGTGCCGAAGACCACGTCCCACACCGTCGCCGAACCGAAGAGATTGGCGATCAGGCAGCCGACCGTAAGGCCCGGGACGGCCTCCGGCAGCAGCACCGGCAGAATGGTCAGGGCCTCGGACACCCGGCACTGGATCGCACCGTAGGAGATCGGGGCCAATGCCATCGTCAGCACGGCGTACAGTGCCGCGATGACAGCGCTGACGCACAGGGAACGTACAGACATCAGGTCCTGTTTTTTGTTCATGATCCTGTTTTTCCTCCAAAACCGCTGATACCGAACGGCCCACGGCTGCCTTACGGAAGCGATCGATAAACAACCCGCGGGCCGGGTTCCATAAGCATTCGGTATACCGGCAATACAGTTTAAAAAACGAAAATCCCGCCGCTTTTTGCGATGGGATCTTCTATCTGGTGCGCCATCAGGGACTCGAACCCGGGACACCCTGATTAAGAGTCAGGTGCTCTACCAACTGAGCTAATGGCGCTTGTAAAGTTGGTGCGCCATCAGGGACTCGAACCCGGGACACCCTGATTAAGAGTCAGGTGCTCTACCAACTGAGCTAATGGCGCACGCAGCATCAGCCTTGCGGCTTTCGCTGACGAAGGATATTTTACTCTTATTTCAGGTGTTTGTCAAGGCGGTTTTTTAAAAAAGTCCATATTCGCCTCTGCAGTTGGGAAAGTCCCGCGCTGCCTTCTTCCCCTGCTGTCCGTCGCAGTAGGGGATATCGGCCCGCACGGGACTTTCCCTGTGTGTTATACGCTCAGTTTCCTTTCCATGATCTGCGCGGTCAGTACGTACATAATGACCGCAAATACCAGCGCTATCCCGCCGTCCACCAGGAACACCGTCCGGATACCTGAGATCCCGGCAGTCGCTTTCCCCTGAACAAAGCTCACCAGCCACATCAGGGCGATAAACGCCAGGAAGGAGACCAGCCCGTTGTATCGTTTGCCATTCAGCAGGGCGGTGGATATCACGTCCCCCAGGTATGCCGCACAGACAGTGCCGATCCATGTGACCAGCAGGTTAAAATTCAGGGCCAGCAGGGTGGGGGTATCCATGGTGATCCTTGCGTCAAACGACTGAAGCAGGTCCCTCAGCCAGTTCCACAGATCCGCCAGCCGTCCTTCATGAGCAAAGAGCAGGGTGATATCCAGCGCCGCAAGGGCAAAATAGAAAGCGCCCGCCAGAAGGATGGATATCCCGTTCTCCAATACCTTTGCTCCAAGGATCCTGTAGCTGCTGTTGGGCGTCATGAACAGCATATAGCTCTGTTTGGTGTTCATGTCCCTGTGCAGTATCACCACACTGGCGATGCCGATGATCATGACCCCGCCGAAGGCAAGCATCGCAAGAAGTCCGACGCCGATCCCCGTCATGCGGTTTCTGTCCGCCCACAGTCCGATCAGGAAAACGATCTCCGCCAGGGCCGTGGCCCCGAGAATCATCAGCTTGATGGCCAGGGTTTTCCTGAGCTCGTATTTCATCAGGTTCTTCATGCCTGCACCCCCTCATGTCCGTAGATCTCGCGATAGCGGTCCGCCATGGAAACGCCCTTTGCGTTCCGCATATCTTCAACATCGCATTCATCGGCCTTCCGACCGTTTTTGATAAAGACCGCCCTGTCGGCAATGGCTTCCATCTCCTCCACCAGGTGGCTGGAAAGGAGCAGCACCTTGTTTTCGGCCGCGTGCTCCAGGATGCTCTCCCTGATCTCGTCACGGGCCAGCAGGTCGATGCCGTTGAAGGGCTCGTCCAGCATATAGACCTCAGAATCCCGGGCCAGGGTCACGGCGATCTTCAGTTTGGCCATCATGCCCGAGGAAAGGGTCCGGATCCTCATCTCTTCCGTCAGTTCCATCCGCTTGATGAGTCCTTTATAATCGTCATATGAAAAATCCTCAAAGAAATCCCGGTAATACCTTCCCACGTCCTTTACCGTCATCCAGGAGTAAAAATACGGCTCTGTGGACATATAGGCGATATGCTTCCGGCTTTCGATGCCCACCGGGCTGCCCTTAAACAACACCGCGCCTTCCGTCGGTTTGATCAGGCCTGCGGCCATCTTCATCCACGTGGTCTTCCCGGAGCCGTTGGGGCCCAGCATCGCATATACATGCCCCGGCTCGAGTACCAGCGACAGCTGTTCCACCGCCACCTTGGAGCCGAATTTTTTTGTAACGGACCTGCTTTCAAGCATGATCATTTTCCTCCTCGTTTCGAATCATTTCCGCGGCCTCTGCCGGTGCGATACCCAGGCGGGACATCCTTCCCAGGAATTCCCTGACAGCTTCCCCTGCCATCTCCGCCCGCAGGGCCGCGATCCTCTCCCCGTCCTCGGTAACAAAGGTGCCCAGGCCCCGCCGTGTCTCACACAGTCCTTCCTTTTCCAGTTCCTGATAGACCCGGGCCGCCGTGTTGGGATTGATGCCGTATATCAGTGCCAGATCCCTTCCCCCGGGAAGCTTGGACCCGGGGGGCTTGTCCCCGGTCACGATATCTGTCCTGATATCTCCCATCACCTGCAGCCAGATCGGGCGGTTGGGATCGAATTTCATGGGGTGACCTCCTAAATGAATTAGTGCACTATGGTCATAATACACTAATATACTCATTCTGTCAAGTCCTTTATATATTTTTTCTTTTCAGGGCTGCCCGGTCTTTTCTGACAAAAGGATCCTGTTTGTTGATACTGCCGCCCTTCATATGTTAAAATCACATAGATCCTTTTTTGTAATCGCAGTTTCCTCAAAAGGAACAGACACGAAAGGAAACGCATCCCTTTAAAAATGGAAGGTGAATACCATGCCGGATCCATTTCCGCAGGTGCGGGGCCTCAGCATTAACTGGAACATGATCGACCGGGCCAGCTACTTAAGGGAGATCGACGCCCTCAGCGGCCTTGATTCCCTGGATTTTCACGTTCCCGTCACTTTTTTTGTCGGCGAAAACGGCAGCGGTAAATCCACCCTTCTTGAAGCCATCGCGGTGGCTGCCGGTTTCAATCCCGAGGGCGGCACAAAAAACTACCGTTTTTCCACCCGGGACTCCCATTCGGAATTAGGCGGCGCCCTCCGCCTTATCCGGGGAACGGCAGGGACCCGCTGGGGTTATTTCCTGCGCGCAGAGAGCTTCTACAACGTGGCTACCGCAGAAGAGGAATACGCCCGCCTGGGGGGCACCCCCCATCATTACCATTCCAGATCCCACGGGGAAAGCTTTCTTGCCATCGCCCAGGACAATTTCAAAGGGGGCGGACTGTATCTCCTGGACGAACCTGAAGCCGCTCTCTCCCCCAGGCGGCAGCTGACATTGATGCTGGAGATCGTCCGCTGCGCAAAGGAAAACGCCCAGTTCATTATCGTTACCCACTCCCCCATCCTTCTGGCCATTCCGGAGGCGGAGATCCTGTCCTTCGACGACGGATCGATCCACACCGTCGATTATGAGGATACCGACAGTTTCATCGTCACCGAAATGTTCATACGGGACCGAAAACGTGTACTGAAGCACCTGCTGGAAGACGAATGATCGAAAAAACGCCGGCCACCCAAAGTGACCGACGCTTTTTGCTATTCTGTTTTTCTGATAAGAACCGTATTTGATAAAACGCGGGCTCTCATCGCATTGGTGTAGTCAGACAAAACTTTCGGTCGTACCGCTTTCACGGCCGTCCGCAGGTTTTATGTCCCTGTATCCGGACAGGATCTTTTCAGGCTCCTCTTACACCGGCATGGTGCCGTTTGCCTTGTTGAAAGTGGTGGGATCAGCCTTCATCTGCTGGGCTTGCCGCCACTCGAAGTACTTGCCGGCCACCTGGGGGAACAGCGCATAGGACAGCACGTCCTCGTCCTGCTGGATCCACTTGGCCGCTTCGGCACGGTATTTCTCCAGCTCAGGTTCGATATCGTCCGCGGGGCGATGGGTGATGACTTTTTCGTTTCCGATGCACTTTTTGCGCACTTCCTCATTCACGGGAGCGGGCAGGCGGCCGTATTCGCCCTTCAGCAGGCCCTTGCTCTCCTTGGTCACCATCTTATAGCGCTCACCGCCAAGAACGTTCATCACGGCCTGGGTGCCGACGATCTGGCTGGTGGGGGTCACCAGAGGCGGATAGCCGAAATCCTTGCGGACCCGCGGCACTTCCTCCAGCACCTGGTAATACTTGTCCATGGCGTTTGCCTGCTTTAGCTGGCCGATCAGGTTGCTGAGCATGCCGCCCGGCACCTGGTACTGCAGCGCCTTGGCGTTGACGGACAGCACCTTGTCAGGATCTCGCCAGCCGTCCTTTGTAAGGCGCTCCGCCACACCGCGGAAGTGTTCCGCGATCTTCGCAAGCAGCTCCTCGTCCAGGCCGGTATCGTATTCGGTGCCCTTGAGAACCGCCACGATGGACTCTGTAGCGGGCTGGCTGGTACCGCCGCCCAGAGGGGACAGCGCTGTATCCACCACGTCCACGCCGGCTTCAATGGCCTTCAGGACGGTCATGGCGCCGGTGCCGGCCGTGTTGTGGGTGTGAAGAACGATGGGCAGCCTTGTGTTGGCCTTCAGCTTTTTGATCAGGGAATACGCGCTGTAGGGCAGAAGAAGGCCTGCCATATCCTTGATGCAGATCAGGTCCGCGCCCATGGATTCGATCCCCTTGGCCAGCTTCACGAAATACTCCTCGGTATGCACCGGTGAGGTGGTGTAGCTCATGGCCACCTCAGCCTTTCCGCCGTAAGCCTTGGTGGCCTTGACGGCGGTTTCCATATTCCTCAGGTCGTTCAGGGCGTCGAAGGTACGGATGATGTTGATGCCGTTCTCGATGGATTTCTTGACGAAATAGTCCACCACGTCGTCCGCATAGTGCTTATAGCCCAGAATATTCTGGCCGCGCAGAAGCATCTGCAGATCGGTGTGGGGCATTGCCTTGCGCAGAATGCGCAGCCTCTCCCAGGGATCTTCGTTCAGGAACCGCAGGCAGCTGTCGAAAGTCGCGCCGCCCCAGCATTCCAAAGAGAAGTAGCCCACCTTGTCCAGCTGTTCGCAGGCAGGGAGCATCTCGTCCAGGCGCATGCGGGTGGCCGCCTGGCTCTGGTGCGCGTCCCTGAGGATGGTATCGGTGATCTGTACCCTGTGTTTATTGTCAGCCATAACAGTTTTTCCTCCTCAAAATCAGCCGAACATGCTCAGCAGCACACCGGCCGCAATGGCGGAACCGATCACGCCGGCCACGTTGGGTCCCATGGCATGCATCAAAAGGAAATTGCCGGGGTTGGCCTTTTTGCCTTCATCATTGGAAACACGGGCCGCCATCGGAACGGCGGAAACGCCTGCCGAACCGATGAGGGGGTTGATGGTCCCCCCGGACAGCTTGTTCATCAGCTTGGCCAGCAGGACCCCGCCCGCGGTGCCGAAGCCGAAAGCGACGATACCCAGGGCGATGATCTCAAGGGTCCGGATGTTGAGGAAGGTGCCCGCGGTGGCAGTGGCGCCCACGGTGATGCCCAGGAAAATGGTCACGATGTTCATCAGTTCGTTGCTGGCGGTCTTCACCAGTCGGTCCGCCACACCGCTCTCCTTCATCAGGTTGCCGAGCATCAGGCAGCCCACCAGGGAGGTGGCGGAAGGCAGCAGGGCCGAGACCAGGATGGTGACCACGATCGGGAACAGGATCTTTTCGGTCTTGGAGACAGGACGAAGCTGCTTCATCACGATCTCCCGTTCCTTTTTGGTGGTCAGTGCCCGCATGATCGGGGGCTGGATCACCGGCACCAGGGCCATGTAGCTGTAAGCAGCTACCGCGATGGGGCCGAGGAGCTCAGGAGCCAGCTTTCCGGTCAGCCAGATGGCCGTGGGGCCGTCCGCGCCGCCGATGATGCCGATGGCGCCGGACTGGGCGGTGGTGAAACCCAGGAGCTTGGCGCCGAAGAAAGTCAGGAAGATGCCCAGCTGTGCCGCCGCGCCCAGGAGCAGGGACTTGGGATTGGCGATCAGGGGACCGAAGTCCGTCATGGCGCCGACGCCTACGAAGATCAGGCAGGGATAGATGCCCAGCTTCACGCCCAGGTACAGGTAGTCCAGAAGGCCCGGGCTGACGGTCTTGACGGAAGCGCCTTCAGCAAGCACCGCGCCCCAAAGGTTGCAGGCCCGGTTCGCATTCGCCGAAACAGCCTGGATGAAATTGCCTTCGCCGCTGAGGATCACCTTGGTGACCTCAGCCAGGGTGGTGACGCTGTCGCCGCTGCCGATTACCAGGGCGCCGGTATCCGTCAGGTAAGCGCCTGTCTGGAATGCCGTGGTAATGTGCCCGATAACATCCCCGTTGGCCAGGGTCACGATCTGCGTACCCTCCCGCAGGATGTCAGCGCCGTTATAGATGACGTATCCGGCTTCGTTGACAATGTACTCTCCCAGGTGCGCCAGGTGATTGGAATCTACAATAATGGCGTTGTTGAACAGGCTCCAGTTGGCGTGCCCGCCGGCAAACAGCTCTTCGTGGAATATCTCGCTGCCCATCAGGTTGGTCAAAAGCATGCCGAAAGCGATGGGCATCAGCAGCAGGGGTTCGAATTTTTTGACGATCGCCAGGTACAGGAGGAGACAGGACACCGCGATCATGATCAGATTCAGCGGGCTGTTCAGGATCAGCGCGAGTCCCGATTCTCCGGCCAGGCTCTTCAGCGTATCAAAGAAATTAACGTTATCCACGTATTTCTCTCCTATTATATGCGTCGAGTTGGCAAAAGGAAGTTCCTTTCAGTATACGCTTGCTGGCGAGAACATGGAATTCCTTTTGCGGGGATCCGGGGATCAGTTGAGGACCACCAGCACGGCGCCGCTGTCCACAGTGGCGCCCTTGGTCACCGCGACCTGGGCCACGGTACCGTCCTTGGGGGCGTTGATCTCGTTCTCCATTTTCATGGCTTCAAGGATCAGGAGGATGTCGCCCTTCTTCACCTTCTGGCCGACGCTGACGCGGACGTCCAGCACGTTGCCGGGCATGGGGGCCTTCACCTGTTCGCCGCCGGCGACGGGAGCGGCAGCCTTGGGAGCGGCGGCTTTGGGAGCGGCCTTGGGGGCGGCGGGAGCGGCCTTAACAGCCGGAGCGGCGGCAGGGGCGGCGGAGCTGTTCACTTCTTCAACCTCTACATCATAGCTGACACCGTTGACGGTAATGTTGAACCTGCGCATATATTTGCCTTCCTTTCAGATGGAATGTTATTATTTGTCCGTCCGCGTTTCCCCTGAATGGGAAGCGCGGAATACAGCTTTAAAAACGGTTGAGTATCTGTTCTTCCCTGCCGGAGCGCTGCCAGGCGGGGCTGTTCTGGACCCTGCGGACACGGCGTACCACAAAGCCCGTTTCCTCGTCCTGCCATACGCAGGCAATGGCCGCGGTGATGGCCGCGATCACGGCACTGTCGTCCTCCTCTTCCCCTTCTTCTTCGACAGCAGGTTCTGAAACGGGGGGCAGAGGCGTTTTCTGCGCTTCAGGCACCGGAGAGGGCTTGTTTCCGGTCTTCCGGGTAAAAATGGTCATCACATAGATCATGCCGATCAGGATGATCAGCCCGACAAAGACCACCACGATCCCGATGGCCGCCGTGGACAGACCGATCTGAATATTGTTCATGCCACCCTCCTTACAGCGGCAGATTGCCGTGTTTCCTGGGCAGGTTCACATCCCTCTTGGAAGAGAGGAATTCCATGGCGGCAATCAGCACTTTCCTTGTTTCCGCGGGATCGATGACATCGTCCACCAGTCCTTCTTCAGCGGCCCTTTGGGCGCTGACGGAACGGCGGTATTCGTCCTCCAGGGCTTTGCGGTCCTCACCGGCAGTCAGCCTTTCGTCTTCAAAAGCCGCAACCGCTACTTCGGGTGTCACCGGAGCAATCACAGCGCTCTCCCAGGCGTAAACCACGTCGGCGATCGCCTTGCCGCCCATCGCCACATACGCGGCGCCGATGGCGCTCCCCGTAATAACGCACAGCTTGGGGCAGGTAGCCTCGGCATAGGCATACAGCATCTGTGCGCCGGAGCGCATCAGCCAGCTCTGGGCCTTAACTTCCGGCACTTCCAGGCCGTCGGTATTCACCAGAGTGATTACCGGCAGCGAAAAACAGTCGCACAGACGGACAAACCGGGCGATCTTGGCGCAGGAGGCGGCGTCCAGTCTGCCCCTCTCGACGGCATGGTCCGTGGCGACAAGTCCGACGCTGTGCCCGCCCACGCTGCACAGCCAGGTGTGCGCGCGCACTCCATAATCTGCGCTCAGTTCGGTAAGCATCCCGCCGTCGGCCATCTGGGCCGCCAGGTCCTTCACATTATCGGCATCGCAGCCGGAAAGGACGCGGTTCAGGTCGTCTCCGTCTGCAAGCGGGGCGTCCTCGGCATTGCAGCCGGGCAGGATATCCAATACTCTCGCGGTCATCTCCATGGCTTCATCCGCCGACGCGGCGCAAAGGGACACCGTGCCCTGCAAGGCCATGGCGGCTGCGCCGAACAGCGCTTCCTCACTCAGGGTAATTCCCTTCCGGCTGTTCATTACCGACGCGGGATGGAGCGCCACCAGGCTGCCCTTCACCTGGATGGATACATCACTGACCTGGGTGAACATCGCAGCGACACCGCGGCACTCCCCAAGGACCACGGTGATCATCGGACATACGCCGGAAAGCCTGGTCATCTTTGCGAAGATCTCCGCATAGTAGGGCAGCGCGGAGGCGCCCTCGGTCACCCTGACACCGGCTGAATCGATCATCGCAACCACCGGCCCGCCGTTCATCCGTGCCATTTCCAGCAGTTTTACGATCTTGCGGCACTGGGAGGCAGTCATTGCGCCGCCGCACGACGCATGATCCTGCGCGAAGCAGTAGACCGGCCGGCCGTGCACGGTGCCGAACCCGGCGGCGCAGTTCGCATCTGTGCGCAGGGTATCGATCTCCATGAAGCTGCCGGTGTCAAAGAGCGAAGCGATCTTTTCCCTGACAGCGCCTGCTTTGGCGGCTTCAACAGCCTCCAGCAAGGTCTTATCTTCCGTTTTTCCCATCAATGGAACCCCCATTCATTATTATAGCGCACCGGGAAACAGGTTTTTTTGGCTTGACAAGCAAACCCCTTGTAACCCAAGTTCCCTTATACGACGGCTTTCCCTTTTTTCCTGCAGCGGATTCCGGTTTTTTTATTCTCTTTTTTTGCTGTTTTCATGCCATTTTCATCTTTTTTTACATCAAGGATTATCATCCCTTGCGGCAGGCCGTTTTAAAGCGTATACTTCAGTTTAAGGAATAATTTATTTGATCACAGGAGGAACATCCTATGAAGATCGCGATCGCCTGCGACCCCGCGGGAAAGGTACTTGCGGAGGCCATGAAAGAGGTCTGTGCCCAGCTTGGCCATGAAACCGTATACCTTGGCATCAATGACGGTGACACCTGCCGTGACTACCCTGTATACGGGGTCCGCGCTGCAAAAGCCGTAGCGGATGGAAAATGCGATATGGGCATCATTCTTTGCGGCACAGGGGTCGGCATTTCCATGGCCGCCAACAAGGTGCCCGGGATCAGGTGCTGCTGCTGTTCCGACGTCTACTCCGCAAAGCTCTCAAGGGAGCATAACGACGCCAACATTCTGTCCATGGGCGGCCGTGTCGTAGCCCCGGAAGCAGCCGCTCTGATCGCCCGCACCTTCCTTGAGACGCCGTTTTCCGGCGTGGACCGACATGCCGCCCGCATCCGTATGCTCTCCGACATCGAGCAGGGCAAGGCTTTGGAATGACTTTTCCCCCTTTTGCAACCCCGGGAACGAAAAAACACGCTGCAAGCCTTTTTAAGAGCCTGCAGCGTGTTTTTATATATATCCTGCCGATCAGAACTTGAGGCTGTTCAGCCTGACAGAGGGGCCCATGGTGGTGCTCATGTACAGTGAACGGATATATGTGCCCTTCGCCGTAGCGGGCTTTGCCTTGATAATGGCGTCCATCAGAGCCTTCAGGTTTTCGGCGAGCTTCTCGTCGTCAAAGGAGACCTTGCCAATGGGGCAGTGCACGATGGCGGTCTTATCGACGCGGTACTCGACTTTACCGGCTTTGATGTCGGTAATGGCCTTGGTCAGGTCCATGGTCACGGTGCCGGACTTGGGGTTGGGCATCAGGCCCTTGGGGCCCAGGAGCCTGGCGATGCGACCGATGGTACCCATCATATCGGGCGTTGCGACGCAGGCGTCAAAATCAAACCAGTTTTCAGTCTGGATCTTCTGGACCATGTCAGCTTCACCCACGTAATCTGCGCCGGCAGCCAGGGCTTCCTTGGCCTTGTCACCCTTGGCGAAAACCAGAACGCGGACCTTTTTGCCGGTGCCGTGGGGCAGGACCACGGTACCGCGGACCTGCTGGTCAGCGTGACGGGGGTCAACGCCCAGACGTATGGACAGCTCGATGGTCTCGTCGAATTTCGCCTTGCCGGTCTGCTTGACCAGGGCTACGGCTTCCTCGGGATCATACTGCTTCAGGTTGTCGATCAGTTTCCTGGAATCTGTATATTTCTTACCGTGTTTCATTATAAATCCTCCTTGTGGTGATAGCGGCGCATAGTCCTCCCACAATTATTGAGCCTTTTTTCCTTACTCGTCAGCGACGGTGACGCCCATGGAACGGGCAGTGCCCTTGATCATGCTCATGGCGGCTTCGATGGAAGCGGCGTTCAGATCGGGCATTTTCGTGGTAGCGATCTCACGGACCTGAGCCTGTGTCAGCTGGCCCACCTTATCCCTGTTGGGACGGCCGCTGGCGGTCTCCAGGTTCAGAGCCTTTTTGATCAGCACGGGAGCCGGAGGCGTCTTGGTGATAAAGGTGAAGGAACGGTCGGAATATACGGTGATGACGACAGGAATGATATAGCCTTCCTGCTTCGCGGTGCGGGCATTGAATTCCTTGCAAAATCCGGGAATGTTCACACCGTGCTGGCCCAGAGCGGGACCAATGGGAGGAGCGGGCGTTGCCTTGGCGGCCGGCACCTGCAGTTTGATGTAAGCGGTGATTTTCTTTGCCATTTGGGATGGCACCTCCTTCATCATTGTGGTCAAGCGGCACAAACGCTTTGTTTATGCCTCCCACTTTAGACAGCGCGTTTGGACTTGCGTCCTTACTCAGCCCTGTTCCTTTTTCTTTTCCACCTGATCCAGATCCACTTCGATCTGCATCTCACGGCCAAGGAACATGGTGACTTTCACGCGCAGTTTCTGCCGGATGGCGTCGATCTCCTCGACGACACCGGTAAAATTCTCCAGGGGGCCGGAGAGGATACGAACTTCCTCTCCGACGCTCACCTTCAGGTTCGCTTTTTCCGATCCGGAAGAAAGCATCCTGTCGAGTTCTTCCTGGGAGAGAGGGATCGGCTTGGAATCCGGCCCCACAAAACCGGTCACGCCACGGATGTTCCGGACAACATACCAGCTTTCGTTGGTTATGATCATCCTCACAAGCACGTAGCCGGGAAAGGTCTTGTGATAGGTCGTAACCCGTTTGCCGTTCCTCAGTTCCACCGTTTCCTCAGTGGGAACGACAACCTCTGTGATCAGCTGCTGCATTCCGTTGTTCTCAACAGCCTTTTCCAGATTGTCCTTGACCTTATTCTCGTAACCTGAATAGGTATGGATCACATACCATTCAAGCGTTCCCGGTCTGTCTTCAGACATTTTTTCTCTCCTGAAAAGGGGGCCGGTCTTTCTAAAAGGCGACTCCCCATGTTATACGGGCGCTGGGGAACACAGGATGGCCCTGTTTCTTTACAGCCCGATGATCCACTGGATCAGGGCGGAAGACCCCAAGTCCAGCAAACCGATGGTGACACCCATGAACGCCATGAACGCCAGCACGATCAGGGTGCAGTTTATCCATTCCTTCTTGGTGGGCCAAGTGACCTTGCGCAGTTCATGCCAGGTATTCTTAAAGGGCTTGGCGATCTTCTTCGGCAGAGCCTTAAAGAAATTACTCACTTTGGAAAAGAAGGAAGCCTCTTCCTTGGTCACGGTTTTCTTTTCGTCAGCCATTTTTGTCACATCCTTCGCGCTTATCTGGTTTCGCGGTGCAAGGTGTGCTTCCTGCAGAAGCGGCAGTACTTTTTCAGTTCGACGCGTTCCGAGGTATTCTTCTTGTTTTTCTTGGTGTTGTAATTCCGCTGCTTGCATTCGGTACATGCCAGTACGATGTTCGCGCGGGCTTCCTTAGCTGCCATGGTTAAACACCTCTCTTTAAGTCAGGGTTCCGGCTGCCTGATGGAAAAGTCCGGGATCAGGACTCGACCATGCGGGTAACGGCGCCGGCGCCAACGGTGTGGCCGCCTTCACGGATAGCGAAACGCAGGCCGGCTTCGATGGCGATGGGGGTGATCAGCTGGACTTCCATCTCGACGTTGTCGCCGGGCATGACCATTTCAACGCCGTCGGGCAGTTTGATGCTGCCGGTCACGTCGGTGGTCCGGAAGTAGAACTGAGGACGATAGCCGTTGAAGAACGGGGTATGA
>JAFXUZ010000022.1 GCA_017524725.1 Clostridia bacterium
ATCCTGCGGGAACGGTTCGGGGTGTCGTTCCGCTTCACCGTACATGCCGCTGAAGCGGATGATAATCGGAGGGAGATCCCTCCGATACCTCCCCTCTGCTGCCATACGTTCGTTCTCCTTCACACACAACTGAACAGTTACGCGAAAGGAGTTGTTCTTTGTGAAAACGATCCTCAGGATCTGGAACGGGACATCCATGATCGTCAGGATCCTGGTGGGCCTGGCGCTGGGTACTTTGTTCGGGCTCCTGACGCCGCAGGCCGCCTTCCTCACCATTCCGGGCGACCTGTTCGTAGGCGCGCTGAAGGGCATCGCGCCCCTGCTGGTATTTGTGCTGGTCACAAGTTCCCTGGCCAACGCCACCGGCGGCATCGGCAAACGCTTTACCACGGTGATCGCGCTGTACCTGGCGAGCACGCTGATCGCGGCCGTCATAGCCGTGGTCGCCAGCTTCCTTTTCCCCATGACCATCACGCTGACCGGGGGCGAAATCGGTTCCGCGCTTCCCGGGGGGCTGCTGGACATTTTCCAGTCCATCCTGGCCAGCGTCGTGCAGAATCCCGTCAC
Source organism: Clostridia bacterium (assembly GCA_017524725.1). Lineage (GTDB taxonomy): Bacteria > Bacillota > Clostridia > Christensenellales > Aristaeellaceae > RUG756. The sequence goes on from JAFXUZ010000022.1 coordinate 568, forward strand.
GGCCATCGCCAACGCCAACTATGTCGGCGTGCTGGCATGGGCGGTGATGCTGGGGCTGGCGCTGAAGGCGTTCGCCTCCCCGAATCTTAAGGATTCCCTGCAGAACATCTCCGACGCGGTGTCCCAGGTGGTCCGCTGGATCATCAACCTGGCGCCGTTTGGCATATTCGGCCTGGTATTCGCGGCGGTATCCTCCGGTGGACTGTCCATTTTTGCGGATTACGGCAGGCTGGTGCTGCTGCTGGTGGGAACGATGGCTTTTGTGACGCTTGTCAGCAATCCCCTCATCGTGGGGCTGTTCATTCGCCGCAATCCCTATCCGCTGGTATTCAAGTGCCTGCGGGAAAGCGGCCTTACCGCTTTCTTCACCAGGAGTTCCGCCGCCAATATCCCCGTGAACATGTCCCTGTGCGAGCGGCTGGGCCTGGACAAGGATTTCTATTCCGTGTCGATCCCCCTCGGCGCGACGATCAACATGGACGGCGCCGCCGTGGTCATCACCATCATGACGCTGGCAGCGGCCAGGACGCTGGGCGTCGGCGTGTCCTTTTTCAGCGCGATCGTCCTGAGCGTCCTGGCCACCCTGGGCGCCTGCGGCAGTTCGGGCGTGGCCGGCGGATCGCTTCTGCTGATCCCGATGGCCTGCTCCATGTTCGGGATCAACAACGATATTGCCATGCAGGTGGTGGCGGTGGGATTCATCATCAGCGTGATCCAGGATTCCTGCGAAACGGCCATCAATTCCTCGGGCGACGTGCTGTTTACCGCCGCGGCGGAATTCCGGGAGTGGAAAAGGGAAGGACGGAAGATCCCGCTGTGAGCGGCCGTGCCTTTATGTGGCGGAAAAAACGCGTCCCCGCGGCGGGGACGGCAAAGTAAACCCGGTTGAATGGGGAGGCAGAACGGTATGAAATCCATACAGGAGATCTATAAGATCGGCAAGGGGCCATCCAGTTCCCATACGATAGGGCCGGAGAGGGCGGCGAAGCTTTTCAAAAGCGAGCATCCCGACGCGGACGGATATCGGGTGATCCTTTACGGATCCCTGAGCAAGACCGGGAAAGGCCACGGCACGGACCGGGTGCTGCGGGAAGTCCTTTCGCCAAAACCCACGGAGATCGTGTTTGCGACGGAGGAGCCCGTGGATGTGAAGCATCCCAACACCATGGACTTCGAAGCCCTCAGCGGCGGCAAGGCGGCGGAGCGGATGCGGGTGATGTCCGTCGGGGGAGGGGATATCCGGGTGGAAGGCCAGCCGGGGCGTGAGAGCGCGGAGGTCTATCCCGAAAACACCTATGCCGAAGTGGAGCAGTTCCTGCGCTTCCGCGGACTGAACCTGGCGGAGTACGTGGAGTTCAACGAGGGGGAGGAGATATGGCCTTTCCTGGATAAGGTTTGGGCTGCGATGAAAAACGCCATCGAGGAAGGCCTCCATCACGAGGGCGAGCTGCCCGGCGGACTGCATATCCTGCGGAAGGCGAAGCTGCTGTACAACCAGAGCGCCGAAAACGAGCTGCCCCAGGTGCGCGAATGCCGGATCCTTTCCGCCTACGCCTTCGCGGTCAGCGAGCAGAACGCGGACTGCGGCACCATCGTTACCGCGCCGACCTGCGGCGCCTGCGGGATCCTGCCCGCGGTGCTGCGCTACGCCCAGGAGACCAACGGCTTTTCCGATGAACACATCCTGCACGGGCTGGCCGTCGCGGGGCTTTTCGGCAATATCATCAAAAGGAACGCCTCGATATCCGGGGCGGAATGCGGCTGCCAGGCAGAGGTGGGATCTGCCTGCTCCATGGCTGCCGCGGCGCTGGCCTACCTGTACGGGCATAATACTAACCAGATCCAGCACGCGGCGGAGATCGCCCTGGAGCACCATCTGGGCCTCACCTGCGACCCGATCTGCGGACTGGTGCAGGTGCCCTGCATCGAGCGCAACGCGGTCGCCGCGCGGCGGGCCATGGACGCCTGCGACCTGGCCAGCTTCCTCGGGGATACGCAGCGCATCTCCTTTGACATCGTCGTACGCACCATGTACGAAACGGGCATCAGCATGAACCAGCGTTTCCGCGAGACCGCGGAAGGCGGCCTGGCCAAGATGTTCGAGCGCCGGAGGAGATGAGCTGACCGGCCCGCTCCGCTTCCGCTGAAAATGAAGACGGGTTTGAAAAAGCCTCCGCCGGCAGCCGGCGGAGGCGGTTCTTTTTTTTGACTTTATTGCGCCTTGTGGATGATCGCCTGCGGGCATCCGGCGCTTTTTTTCCATGGGCGGCGCTGATATTCATCTTCCCCGCACGCTGCGGATATACGCCGCGGGAAGCACGCCGGTTTCCCTGAGGAAAGCCCGGCGGAAGGTGCGCGCGTTTTCATAGCCGCATTGGAAACAGACCTGGGTCAGCGTGATGCAGGGATCACGCATCAGGCCGATGGCCCTGTCGATGCGGATGGCATTGATAAAACGGCGGAAATTGATGTGGAACTGCTGGGAAAACAGATGGGAAAGATGGGATTCGCTGATGCCCAGCGCCCGCGCGGCGCTGCTTAGGGAGATATCCTCGCAGGCATGGTCGTACACATGCCGCACCGCCCGGCCCCCCAGGTCGCGCTCGTGATAGGCCTGGGCGGGGGAAAAACGCATCCCGGACAGCAGGTTTGCCATCAGCAGGTGCAGGTAGGCGAGCCTGGAGGGCGAATCCTGCGGCAGCGTTTCCAGCTTTCCCGCCGCGAGCAGCGCGTCGCCGTTCATTTCCCCGGCCCGAACGACCGGCTTTTCCGGCAGCATGGTTTGAAAAGTGGACGACAGGTCCGGAAGCATATCGGCCGGGAAAAAAGCGGCAAGCCCCCGGGCGTCGGGACTGATGCGGGTGAAGGCGTGCGGGATGAAGGGAAAAGCGATTGCGGCGTCCCCCGGCCGCAGAGAAACCGGCTTTCCGTCGATTTCCATATCGCATTCCCCCTGCAGCAGGAACGCCATTTCCACGATCTCATGCACATGCAGCGGGAACACATACTGCGTCATTCCGCCCAGAAAAAATGATTCGCTTCGGGTTTCGTAAAACGCTTTTCCCATGTCGGCCTCCGGCAATAATTTTACGCATGAAAGTTATGAACATTTTCGACGGATGTGTCGCGAACTCCTGCATTCCCGGGCAGGAAACGCAAAAAAAATAGCTATTTATGTCCCTTTTTATATATGTTTTTGCCTTGTTGGCGGCTTTATTGGGTGATAAAATATAAAAAAATGCTGGTTTTTTCGGTTCAATTCAAATGGAAGGCGCCGTCCGATCGCAGAATTTGGACCTTTTTATAACGTGCAGAGCGGCGCAGGGGAGGGGTGAGCGTGCGGATGAATCCCAAAAAAGCTCAGGCTATCCGGGAATTTCTATACATCCTTCCGTTTTTGATCCTGGTCGCGCTGATGTCCTATTATCCTTTGTACGGATGGGTGTACGCGTTCCATGACTATATGCCGCCCAAGCCCATTTCATCCGAAACGTATGTGGGCCTGAAATGGTTCCAGTTCATCGTTTCCAATCCGGTACGCGCGGCGGACGTATGGCGGGTGCTGGTGAACACCTTCGCCATGAGCGGCATTTCGCTGGCCTTCAGCTGGTTCCCGATGATCTTTGCGGTGTTTCTCAACGAGATCCGCTGCAAGCCGTACCAGAAATTCGTGCAGACCGTGACCACCCTGCCCAATTTTATCAGCTGGGTGCTGGTGTATTCCGTCGCGTTCAACGTGCTTTCCTCCACGGGCGCGGTCAACAGCGTGCTTACAAGCCTGGGGCTGATCGACAAACCCATCGCTTTCCTGAATTCCAAAGAGCATATCTGGTTCAAAATGTGGCTTTGGCTCACCTGGAAAAACGCCGGATGGGCGGCCATCATGTACCTGGCGGCTATCAGCGCCATTGACGAGCAGATGATCGAAGCGGCCAAGGTGGACGGCGCCACCCGGATGCAGATCATCCTGAGGATCACCATTCCCTGCATACTGCCCACGTATTTTGTCATCGTGATGCTGAATATCGCCAACTTCCTGTCCAACGGCATGGAGCAGTACTATGTTTTCCAGAACAACTTCAACCGGAAGACCATCGAAGTGCTGGACCTGTACGTGTACAACATCGCGACGTCCGGGCGCGGCAACTATCCGCTGTCCACAGCCATCAGCATGCTCAAGAGTGTCGTGAGCGTTGCGCTGCTCTTTATTACAAATACGGTCTCCCGCCTGGTCCGTGGGGAAGGGTTCGTATGACGGAAGGGGGAAAAAGCCAATGAAACGCATGAAGGAAGGCCGCCCGCAGAAGCGTATCAATCCCATGGACCGCCTGAGCCCGGGCGACAGGGTGGTGAGCGTGATCACGTATATCGTGTATGCGTTCTTCGCTTTCGTGTGCGCGTATCCGTTTTACTATATCATTATCAATTCGATCAGCGCGAACAATTTAAGCGAGCGGGGCAAAGTGCTTTTCTGGCCGATGGAAGTGCACTTTAAAAACTATTCCCGCATGGTCAACATCCCGGGGCTCCTGGACGCCGCCAAAATATCCGTGCTGCGCACGCTGGTTGGCACCGCGCTCACCGTTTTGACGGCATCCTTCCTCGGATACATGTTTACACGGGAGACCATGTGGAAACGGAAATTGTGGTTCCGGTTTGTGGCGGTCACCATGTATTTCAACGCGGGCATCATTCCCTGGGTGATCTGCATGCGCAACCTGGGCCTGAACAACAATTTCTGGGGCTACATCTTTCCCATGGTGGTCCAGCCGTTTTACATCATCCTGTGCAAAACGTACTGCGAGTCGCTGCCGCGCGAGCTTCAGGACGCCGCGGAGATCGACGGCGCGGGCACGCTGCGCCTGTTCCTGTCCATCATACTGCCGGTGATCAAGCCAATCCTGGCGACCATCGCAATCTTCGCGGCGGTCAATCAATGGAACGCGTTCCAGGACAACCTTCTTCTGATGCCGAACCGTCCCGAACTGAACACGCTGCAGTACAAATTGTACCAGTACATCTCCCAGGCCAATAGCCTGAAGGCGCTGGTCAGCAACACGACGAATTCCAACGCCGTCATGGCAGGCCTTGCGACCGCGGCCACGGCCACTTCCATCCGGATGTCCGTCACGGTGGTGGTCGTCCTTCCCGTCATGCTGATCTATCCGTTCTTCCAGCGTTTTTTCACAAAGGGCATCATGATCGGCGCCGTGAAGGGATGAGTCCCGTTTTACGGGCGCCGCGTCCCGCGGGAGCGGGAAAAAGGGCCTTTTTTACCACCTGAAACGAAAGCAGGATTGCTTTCCAATAAATCAAAGGAGGGTACCCCATGAAACGTTATCTGTCCCTGTTCCTGGCAGCGATCATGCTCCTTGGCCTGGTTTCCTTCAGCGCGGCGGCTGAAGGGCAGGACCTGCTCGTCATCGACGTGTATGACGACGCCGCCAACTACAACGGCACCCAGACCGGCTGGTTCGCCAAGGTCATCAAGGATCGCTTCAATATCGAACTGAACATCATCGCGTCCCAGGTGGTCGGCAACACCGTGTACGCCACCCGCTCCGAAGAGGGCAACCTGGGCGACATCATCCTGGTGGACAAGGCCAAATTCCCGGAGATCGTGGAAGCGGGCCTTGCCAAGGATATCAGCGATAAACTGCCCGAATGCAAAAACATCATGCAGTTCAAAACGCAGATCGACGTATACAACAAGGGCCTTACGGGTGTAGAAGGCAAGTATTACGGCATTCCGACGGAAATGACCGATACCGCGCCCGACACGCTGACGGACGACGTGATCTATTCCAGCCCCATGCTCCGCTGGGACCTGTACAAGGCCATCGGTTCGCCGAAGCTGGAGACCCTGGACGACCTGCTGAACGCCCTGGTCAAGATCCATGAGATCCATCCCCAGAATGATGACGGCGATCCGGCCTATCCCTTCACCCTGTGGGCGGACTGGGACGGCAACGACAACATGATCGGCATCGCCAACGTTGTGCAGCTGACCACCTGGTACGGCGAGAAGCTGAAGGGCAGCGCCATGCTGAAGCCCGATTACACCTTCTCCCCGCTGTATGAGCGCGAGAACGCCTATTACAAGATCACCAAGTTCCTGAACAAGGCTTACCAGCTGGGCCTGGTGGATCCCGATTCCGGCACCCAGCCCTGGGACACCGTTGCCAGCAAACTGTCCACCGGCCGCGCCGACGTGATGTGGTACAGCTGGCAGACCGGTTTCTGGAACAGCGTGGACCGTCTGAACGCCGGCACCGGCTTCATCTTCATCCCGGTCGGCGACCAGTACTATTATGCGGACGCGGACCGCTATTACGGCTCTGACCGCATGTTCGGCATCGGCGCCGGTGTCGAAGGCGAAAAATACGACCGTATCATGGCTTTCCTCGACTGGTACGCCAGCCCCGAAGGAGCCACGTTCCAGCATGACGGCATTGAAGGCCTGAACTACATCGTGGGCGAGAACGGGAAATTCGTTCCTTATAAGGACAATGCCCTGATGGACAACCTGCCCGTGCCCGAAGAGTACGGCGGCGGCGGATTCTCCGACGGCAACAACGCCATCAACCAGTGGATCGTTTCCTCCATCTGCATCAACCCGGTGACCGGCGAACGCTTCGCACAGAAGTACTGGCAGTCCTACAAGGATATGACCATGACCGAAATGAAGAAGGAATGGCAGGAGATGTTCGGCGCTGAAGATTCCGTGGCCTGGATGAAGCAGAACGGCAAGCTGCTCGCCAGCCCCAGCGTGGACTTTACCCCCGCCGCCGACAACAACGATATCATCGCCCTCAGGTCCGACGTGAACAAGTGCCTGTGCGAATACACCTGGAACCTGATCATGACCTGCGAGACGGATGAAGACTTTGAAGCGCTGTGGGACGAAATGGTTGCCCAGATGGATGGCTTCGGATACAAGGAACTGTACGAGTACGACTGCGGCGTCTGGCAGCCCGAGATCGACGCAAAGAAAGCCGCCGCTCTGTGACGGAAACAGCTTAAAGGCGAAACTGACCTGCAAAACAAACCGGGGCGCTCCTTTGGGGCGCCCCTTTTAAAAAGGATAATGCTTTGGTCCGGTGCGGCATCGGCTCTGCCGGCGAAAGCCATCAGAAAGGGAAAAACGCTATGATCCGGGAAATGAAGCAAACATCTCCGCATACGATCCTTGGCCTTTCTGGCCCCGACGCACAGGGGACGGCCGTGACGCTGCGCGTATGCGCCTGCGCCTGCGGCGCCGTACGCGTGACCCGCACGCTGCACGCCGCCTTCCTGCCGGACGTGAACGAGGCAGTGATCGAAAGAACCCCCGGCAAAATAGCCCTTTCGGAGGAAGAGGACTGCTACCGGGCGCACTGCGGCCGGGCGATCCTCAGGATCGGAAAGCAGCGGGGGGATATCTCCTTCTTTTCCCCGGAGGGGAAAGTGCTGCTGAGGGAAAATGAAAAGCGGCCTTTCGTGATGGAAGAAAAGCCGGTGTACCTGAACCGTTTTCGGGGGGACGAAAAGATCCTGAGCACCCGCGGCGCAGACGGCGTCCGCGCCGGCACCCGGGCGTATGAGACCTATGAGGCCCGAAAAGCCTGCGCTTTCCGCCTGTTCCTGGATTTCTCCCCGGAGGAGGCGCTTTACGGCCTCGGTTCCCACGAGGAGGGATATGCCAATCTCCGGGGGAAAAGCCGGGACCTGTACCAGCATAACCTGAAAGCGGTGGTGCCGATGCTGGTTTCCACCGGCGGCTGGGGATTGCTTCTGGACCTGGGCTGCCTTTCCGCTTTCCACGACGACGCTGAGGGATCCTGCCTGTGGGCGGACTGTGCGGATGAAATGGACTATTATTTCCTGCCCGGCAGCTATTCGGACGTGTGCCGCGCTTACGCGGCCCTGACCGGAAAAGCGCCGCTGCTGCCCCGTTACGCCTTCGGCTATGTGCAGTCCAAAGAACGGTATACGGACGCCGGGGAGCTGCTGGAGGTGGCCCGGGAATACCGCCGCCGCCGGGTCCCGCTGGATGTGATCGTGCAGGACTGGCAATCCTGGCCGGAAGGACAGTGGGGATATAAGGCTTTTGATCCTGTCCGTTATCCGGATCCCCGGGCCCTGACGGACACGCTGCACGATATGGGGGTCCGATTGATGATCTCCGTCTGGCCTTCCATGCAGGGCGATGACAACGCAGACCGGAAGGAAATGCTGGAGAACGGCTGCATGCTGGGAAACCGGGTGATCTACGACGCGTTCAGCCCCAAAGCCCGCGCCCTGTACTGGAAGCAGGCCCGGGAGGGCCTGTTCCGCTTCGGTGTGGACGCCTGGTGGTGCGACTGTTCGGAGCCTTTCGAATCGGACTGGCACGGCGCCCTGAAGCCGGAGCCGTTTGAGCGGGTGCTGATGAACACCCGGGAAGCCAAAGAATACCTGGATCCCGGAAAGATCTGCCTCTACAGCTTATACCACTCAATGGGCCTCTATCAGGGCCAGAGGGAAACCACGCGGGATAAGCGGGTGCTGAACCTGACCCGGTCTTCCTGGGCGGGCCAGCACAGGTACGGCACGGTCACCTGGTCCGGGGATGTTTCGGCCACCTGGGAAACGCTGCGCCGCCAGGTGCCGGAAGGGCTGAACTTCATGGCCACCGGCGAAGGCTGGTGGACCACCGACGCGGGCGGCTTTTTCCCCGCGGGCTGCGGCGGCGCCTGGTTTGGCGCGGGGGATTTTCCGGACGGCGTCAAAGACCTCGGATACCGGGAGCTGTATGTGCGCTGGCTGCAGCTGGCGGCTTTCCTGCCCATGATGCGATCCCACGGGACAGGCACGCCCCGGGAGATCTGGCGGTTCGGGGAAAAGGGCGATCCCTGGTATGACGCCATCGAAAAAATCATCCGCCTGCGCAGCAGCATGGTGCCGCACTGGTATTCCCTGGCCGCCCAATATTGCTGCGGCGGCATGCCGCCCGTCCGTGTTCCGGCGCTCATGTTCCCGGATGATCCCATGCTTAAGGAATGCGGTAATGAAATGCTGGTGGGGGATTCCCTGCTGGTCCGGCCGGTCACGCGGCCCATGTACCGGGGCCCCGGCGGGTGCAAAATCCCGACGCCCGATACTTCGGAGGCTGTGTACCTTCCCTCCGGCTGCCTCTGGCATCCCTGGATGGGCGGCGCCTGCCTGCAGGGCGGACAGACAGTGTCCGTGTCCGCCCCGCTTGACACGGTGCCCCTGTTTGTCCGCGCCGGCGGCATCGTGCTGACAGGCCCTGTACGGCAGCATGTGGACGAACAGCCCTGCCCGCCGCTCACCGTAACCGTTTATTCCGGAGCGGACGGCACTTTCATCTGGTATGACGACGCGGGGGACGGCTATGGCTATGAGCAGGGCGAATGCGCCCGGGTCACCCTTACATGGCACGACCGCGAAAGGATGCTCACCCTCTCGGCGCGGGAGGGATCATGGCCAGGCATGGCAAAGGAGACTGAACTGTTTGTGCGCCTGGCCGGCGGCGAAAGCGTCCGCGCGGTATACGACGGCCGGCCGCTGAGCGTATCTTTGTGACCGCGTTCTCTGCCCCGTCCGGCGGCATCCGGAAGACTCATGGGGGAGAACGGAGGCGCGCAGCAACCGGGAAACGAAAAAACGGCCGGGGACCTGCCCGGCCGATCTGCTGAAAAAAACCTGTACGGATTTCCGGATACAGGAAAGAAAGGAAGGAACGTTCATGCCGAAGATCACATTTATGGGCGCGGGTTCCACCGTTTTTGCCAGGAATGTATTGGGGGACAGCATGTGTACCCCGGCCCTGGCTGACAGCGTGATCGCATTGTATGACATCGACCCCGTGAGGCTCCGGGAATCCCACCTCATGCTTACCGCCATCAACAATAACCTGGGCGGAAAAGCGAAAATAGAAACATTTTGCGGCGTGGAAAACAGGAAGGACGCCCTGCGGGGGGCGGACTATGTGGTCAACGCCATTCAGGTGGGCTTATATGAGCCGTGCACCGTTATCGATTTTGAAGTCCCGAAGAAATACGGCCTTCGCCAGACCATCGGGGACACCCTGGGCATCGGCGGCATTTTCCGCGCCCTGCGTACCATTCCGGTGATGTTTGACTTTGCGAAGGACATGGAGGAGGTGTGCCCCAACGCCTGGTTCCTGAATTACACCAATCCCATGGCCATGCTGACAGGAGCGATGCAGCGCTATACGAACGTCAAAACCGTGGGCCTTTGCCACAGCGTGCAGGTGTGCGCGCCGACGCTGATGAAGCACGCGGGCATGGAGTACGACGATACCGTGCAGTACAAAATCGCCGGCATCAATCACCAGGCCTGGCTGCTTGAGATCACCAGGAACGGGGAGGACCTGTATCCCGAGATCAAACGCCGCTGCGCAGCCATCACCGAAAAGCACGGCGACATGGTGCGCCTGGAGATCATGAAGCGCTTCGGCTATTACGTTACCGAATCCAGCGAACACAACGCGGAGTATATGCCCTTCTTTATCAAGGACAAATACCCGGAACTGATCGAGCGGTTCAATATACCGCTGGACGAATATCCGCGGCGCTGCGTCAGCCAGATCGAACGCTGGGAAAAGCAGCGGGACGAACTGACCAGGGATCCGCATCTTACCCACACCCGCAGCAATGAATACGCAAGCCGCATCATGGAGGCCATGGAAACCAATCAGCCCTACAAATTCGGCGGCAACGTGATCAACACCGGGCTGATCACCAACCTGCCGCGGACGGCGTGCGTGGAGGTGGCGTGCATCGCGGACGCCGGCGGCGTTACGCCGACCTTTGTCGGCGATCTGCCCGAACAATGCGCCGCCATGAATCGCACCAACATCAACGTGCAGCTGCTCGCCATCCAGGCTGCGGTCACAAAGAAGAAGGATTATATCTACCAGGCGGCCATGATGGATCCCCACTGCCAGAGCGAATTGTCCATCGACGATATCGTGGCCATGTGCGACGATCTGATCCGGGCGCATGAGGGCTGGCTGCCGGAATACCATTGAACCGGTATTTCCGTTTCAAACCAGGCCGTAAACGATGACGCCGGCCGCAGCGGAGATCCCGATCAGCCCGATGGGAGAAAGCTTCTTTTTAAGGACCTTTCCGGAGCCGAAATAGACCGCCGAAAGGCCGGCTGTCATAAGGATGGCCGTTGTGTCAGCAGACAAATCCCTGACGCTTACGAAACAGTGCCGCAGGATCATGAATAAGCCGGTGGCGAGGATAATGCCGATGATGCATGGCTTCAGTCCGCGCAGGACAGCCTGCACATACGGATGCTTCAGCAGTTTTTTCAAAAGGACCATGATGACAAGAACGATGATGAAAGACGGCAGCACGACGGCGGCCGTCGCGATCAGGGCGCCCGGGAAACCTGCCTGTAAGCTGCCTAAATAGGTCGCCAGGTTCACCATGATGGGGCCCGGCGTGCTTTCGCTTACCGCGATCAAGGCTGTCAAAGTATCTTCCCCGATCCAGCCATAGGACAGGACCACATCCCGGATCAGGGGGATCGCGCCATATGCTCCGCCGAAAGCAAACAGGCCCACTTTCAGGAAGCCGATGAACAGATCAAAACAGATCATTTTGCCGCGCCCGCCTTTCCGGTATTCCCATTCAACATGAACAGGGCCAGGCTGACGACCGCTGCGATCAGCATCAGCGTGATGGATGAAACGTGCAGCGCAAAAACGTCGGTCAGCAGCATGGCGAGAAAAGAGCAGGCCATGATCGTCAGCGGTATCGGCTTTTTTGGCATTTTCCCGATCATTTTGACCGCGGCGTCAAGGATCAGAATGCCGACGGCGATCCTGATCCCCATGAACGCGTGGGTGATCCATGCGATCTCAAGGAAACCGTCAAGGAACATGGAGATCAAAAAAATGATGCAGAAGGACGGGAGCACCATTCCGACGGTCGCCGCGATCGCCCCGGCCAGCCCCTTTTGCTTATAACCGACATAGGTGGCGCAGTTGATGGCGATCGGCCCAGGCGTGGATTCGGCAATGACCGTGACGTTCATCATTTCGTCGTGGGTGATCCAAAGCTTCCTTTCCACACAGGCATGCTCTATCAGCGAGATCATGGCGTATCCGCCGCCGAAGGTGAACAGCCCGATCTTCGCAAAGGTCAGGAACAGGTCAAGCAATATGTTCATGGGTCGATCCTTATGGCAGGGACCGCGCCCGAGGTCGTCCTGATGTCAATCATGGGCGCACTCTCCTTTATCGCGGCGGCATTCGCCTTCACGGCGGCTGCGAATGCAATCTTCGTCGCCGAACCGGTGATTTCCCTCCCGGTGATGCCCGCAATCTCCGCCATGGTGTCCGCAGTCGCCGTCCCCGCGGCGGTCATGATGGTCGCAGCGGGCATTCGGGTCATATTCCAGGGTGCCCTCCGCGAGGGCCTTTGCCGCCGTGTCTGCGTTTCCCCGGACCCCGGCATAGAGTCTGATCCCCGCGTCAGAAAGCGCTGCCTGCGCTCCCATGCCGATGCCGCCGCAGATCAGGGCGTCCACTTTGGCGGCCTGCAGGAAACCGGCAAGCGCGCCGTGGCCGCTGCCGTTTGTGTTTACGACCTGCTCGCCGACGATCTTTCCGTCTTCGGCGTCATAAAGTTTGAACTGTTCCGAATGTCCGAAATGCTGGAAGATATCCCCGTTTTCATATGTGACTGCGATCCTCATAATTCCTCTTCCTTTCTCCATGATCTCCCGGTCGATCTCGATCGGGCTGAATTCACAGCAGCCGCCCGCGATCAACAGCCTTTTCCCGTGAACGAGCGCGTCCGCGACCTTTTTCCTTGCGCTGTCATAGATCGCGGTGACCGTTGTGCGGGCTATGTTCATCCTGGTGGCGCAGGCCTCCTGGGTGAGGCCTTCGTTGTCCAGAAGCCGCAAAGCCTCATATTCGTCCACGGTCATCCTGACGTTTTCCTCGGCAGAAATGTCATCCGGTGAAAAGCTGCGATAAACCGGCAAATGCTCTATCCTGCGGCATCTGACGGGCCTTGGCATACGCATCTCCTTTCTGACATATGTCATATACAAACATAACAGTTTTAACGACATATGTCAATAACAATTCGCCTTTTCCGCGGATAAGGGCGGAGAGGAAGGATAGGAACCTTGCCCCGGTCGACAGGGAGCCCTTCGTCGGCCTGTACGCCCTGACGGCCGCTTTCCCTCCGGAGCGCCGAATCACCTGGCTGAAAAGACGGGAAAATGCCGGGCAGCCCCTTCCGGGAATTTCCCGGAAGGGGCTGCGTTCGTTCTGAGTGTGTGTTATCGGCTTTCAAACCGTTGATGTCAGGGTTCTTCGTTCAGGGTCTCCACCGCGTAAAGGAATACTTCCACCGAGAAGCGGATCGTCATGTCGTTCCGCAGGGCGTCGATCTGGTTTTCGATCCCCGCGTCGGCATAGACGCTGCCCGTTTCCTCGTTTTCCATCAGGAGCCTGGCGATCTCCTGGGTCAGCGCGCCGCGATTCCGGTCAAAGGCGGCTTTTTCTTCATCGTTCAGCGTCAGCTGCGCGAGTGCCAGATTCTTGCCGAATTCTTCGCCGTCCATGCACCAGAAGGGGTTGATCGAGCAGAACACGAATATATCCTTGACGGTCTGCGCCAGTTTCAGGGAAGCGCCCGCGGTTTCCGTTTCCAGGCCGATCACCTTCCGGTAATAGGAATCCAGGATTTCCTCGGGGGAGGGGGCCTGCGCAACGTTCCGCTCCAAAGTCATATCATCGGCTTCCGCCAGGTAAGAATCATGCCAGTAGAGGCGACCTTCTTCGTTTATGGAGAAGAAACCGGTGCCGTTGTCCTCCACGAGACAGGTGTCTTCTTCCACCACGTTGCCGTTGTTGTCATAGACGAACTCCGCGAATAAGCCGCCTTCATAGGTAAGCTTTGTACCGCTCTCGTCCAGTTCCGCCACGATGTTGTAAACGCTTTCCTCACTGTCGGAAGAAGGCCAGAGCATCTGGATCACATACTTCCGCGCGCCCGCGTCTTCGCCCATCCGCTCGTCAGACCAGCAGACCTCGGAGGGCAGGATCGAAAGTTCCATTCTGTCGAAATTGCCGTCCGTCCAGATGCCGGAGAAGTCCGGTTCCTCGGCGGGTGCGTCCTCCGCAAAGGAAGGGGCCAGTGCCAACAGTGCGATCATCATTGCCAATACGATTGAAATCATCTTTTTCATCTTTCATTTCTCCTTACTTTTTTTCTTAATGTCCGGCCGGCTTTCAGCGTTTGTTTTCCCGGCCGCAAGATGATCATACAACAACAGAAATCAAAAAACAAGGGAGGGAACACTTTGTGCCGTCCCTTGTTTTACGCCGGTTTTTATGCAATGATGTAGTGTAGAATTGCCGGGAGATGTGTCTTTCCGGACGATTATTCCGGCTGTTTCGGACTGGAGATCATCCGGAAGGGCTGCCCGCAAAAGGCACAGACATACAGGCTGCCGCCATCCGTTTTGTCACCGGGCACATGCAGGCCGTAGCGGCAAAAAATTGCCTGCAGGGCGTCTGTTCCGCCCGTTACGGTTTCCATGGCCTTTTCGTCCAGGCGTTCCAGTTCGGCCTGCTTCCGGTATTTTTTCACTTCACGAAACAGTTCCAGGACCGCCTTCTTTGGCAGCAGAACGCCGGCCTGCCAGGCGATCTGCATGACTTCCTTCGGTGTTTCGGCGGCCAGGATCCGCCTTTCCGTTTCCCCGAAAAACAGAGAATATTTCATGTCGTTCCCTCTTTTCTGATATATGGGTCATTCCCAGCTCGTCCGGAAAGATAATGGGTCTCGTTGCGGCGATGGCTGTGAAATTGGCCTGAAAGATAAGCGGTAAAGCCCGTGTTCCATCCGCAGCGCGCGGATCCTGTTTCCGAAGGCGGCGGTATCGATCATGCTGATCCTCCATGCCGGCTTTTGCGCGGGTAATGTAAATCCTGTTTTATACGCTTTCATTCCGTCATCTGATATTGTATAATATACAAAGGACGATGCGGCGGACGCAACGATGAAGAAAAGGAAGCGAAGGCATGACCCCGGCAGAGCAGCTTGGCAAAAAGATCAGGGAACTGCGGATGTGGAAAAACCTTTCCCAGCAGCAATTGGCCGACCTGATGTTCGTCACCAGGAAAGCGGTGGGAAATTGGGAGAACGGGAAACGGACGCCGGATGCGTACACCTTACAGCGCCTGGCCACGGCGCTGGACGTGGAGGTCATGGTGCTGCTGGAAGCGCAGCACCACATCAAAAAACCCGCTGAGGATGAGCGCCATATCATCATTGTGGACAGGGACCCGACCGTACTGAAATTCTTTGTGCGTCAGCTGACGGAAACCCTCCCGGATGAACAGATATGGGGGTTTCGCAGGCCGAACGAAGCGCTGCTTTTCGCAAAATCCAATCGTGTGTGCGTCGCTTTCATGGAAATCGACCTGGGCGAGAACCGCAGCGGCATAGACCTTGCCTGCGGCCTGATGGAGATCTATCCGAAGATCAATATCATTTTTGTCACCAGCTGCCAGGAATACGCTTTTGTCGCCTGGGAACTGAATGCCAGCGGGTATGTGATGAAGCCCATGACGGCGGAAAAGATCGCATCCCAGCTGTCCAGACTGCGTTATCCGGTGCCGGGCCTGATGCCGGAAAACGAGCAGCCGGAAGGCTGACGGGATCCGGAATGCCCTAAAAACCGCGCCATTGTCAAGGGGTTTATTTGCTTTATGATCCAATAAGGAAACGTTCCGCCTTTTGCCTGTTTCCGCATCCTATGGTATCATAAATCCGATATGAATACAAGCGAAGGGAGCGATCCGTACACGTTGCTGAAAGGGACAAAGGTATGACGACATTGGAAAGCTACAAAAAATTCGGTCTGGAAATGCGCGGTGCCGTGGGAGTTATCCTGATGATCGCCGGATGCGCGGTGACGCTCCTGGGGCTGGCGGTAGTCATTGCGGACGGGACGACCGGACAATTCGGTTTGGAAGGGGAGATACTGCTTATTTTCCTGCTCGTCTTTTTCGGCCTGGGCGCTGTGCTCATGTTCTCCGGGATACGCAAGTTCCTGAAGGATAAAAAACGGGTGGACGGCCTGAGGGAAGCCTATGAAAACGACCGCTGCGTCATGGCCGACATCGCGGGGATAGTGCGGGGCACCTCCTCAGAGGCATCCAGCGACAATATGTTCACCGGCGTCCGCTACCGCAAGACCTACATGGTGGAATGCCATTTCAGGGATCCGGACACCGGCAGGACCCGTGTCTGTTACAGTCATGCTTTCTACAGCGACCCTGCCGGGATGATCACCGCCAGACAGG
This sequence comes from Clostridia bacterium, assembly GCA_017524725.1. Classification (GTDB taxonomy): domain Bacteria; phylum Bacillota; class Clostridia; order Christensenellales; family Aristaeellaceae; genus RUG756. Next base: position 16,922 of record JAFXUZ010000022.1, read on the forward strand.
TGCCCGTCTACATTGACAGAAACGACGGAAACAACATATATGTGGATATTGACCGGGTACTCACGGCGGAAAAGCATTACGGCTGAGAAAATCCCTTTTCTCCTGCTCTTTCGCGTTTGATCCGCCGGGCGGGTAAGGCATCATTCAGAGCATAAAAACAGCGGACAGCGGGATCCCGTCTCATTGACCGGTCCCAAGCTGTCCGCTGTTATCTGTTCAATGCCTGTTGTTACATCTGCCGAATGTCCGCCCAAAGGCGGCGCGGCTGATCAGATCAGTTACGCTTCTTCGGGGATGAAGTCCAGGTCGCTGAGGAAATCGATGCACATCTGGATCTGCTCTTCGGTGAGGCCTTCTTCAGCCTCGGCGCCGGTCAGCATGTCGAATTCGATCATGTAGCCTTCGTAAATGGTAATGATCGAAACGAAATCCACGGTGTCTTCCGCTTCCTTCACGACCATCAGCTTTGTGCCGTGGGAGGTTTCACGATAGGATACGATAATTTCGTCGCCGTCATCCGTGAAGGTGTCGATGATTTCCAGAAGCTGGTCTTCGGTCATATCGTTGAGGCGTTTCACGTCGGAATAGATCTCATCAAATTCGATGACCAGGAACATCATGGGCTTGGTCGCGTCTTCGGTTTCGACAACGGCGATCATGCCTTCATCGTCCTTGGAGGCGATATTGATCTCGTAATTCTCCGGCAGGCTGCACTGCAGCTTGAAAACGCCGTTCATGTTGATGGAGCCGAGTTCGGTTTTGGCGGGGGCTTCGGCCAGTGCCGCGCAGCAGCCCAGCGCCAACGCCAGGGAGAGAAGAAGGGCAAACAGTTTTTTCATGATCGGTTACCTCCTGTTATTTTCGGATGAACGTGCGTCAGTTCGGGTTGGTGGACACATAGAAGCGGCTGACGTAGCCGATGATGCCGGTATTCGGATCCTGCGCCTGATACCAGCGGGCTGTTTCACCGATCACGATGAGCTGTTCGTTCAGGCGGACCTGACGGACCAGTTCGGCCTTTTCATCGGGAGCGTAACGGAAATTGACCCAGCCGGTGGCGCGTTCGGGTTTGACATAAACGGTGAAGGAATTGGGGATCCTGCGGAAGGAACGGAACTGTTCGTTCATCCTCGCGAAACGGGTCGCCGCGTCGCCGGAACCGGAGCTGGAGCTGGATTTCGATGTGGAGCTGGAGGCGGGTTTCGAGCTCGTATCGGCATTGTTTTTGTTTACGGTCATATTCGCGGCGGTGGGGGCCACGTAGTCGTAGGTCAGGTATTTGACCATCATATACGCCTCGTCATAGGAGCCGACGCCGTAGTCGATGCAGGCCCAGCCGTTGGAGACGTATTTCACCGTCAAAGCCGTGCCGTAGGGGATCTTTGTGATCACGTTTTTATCGCCTTTGACAATTGCGGGGGTGCTGCGGAGATTCACCGTGGTGCCCTTTGCGGGGCTCACGTACATGGTCCATGAAGCATGCGCGCAGGGAATGAGCATCATCGCCAGAACGGCAATGAGCGCCAGTGACAGAATGCGTTTTTTCATCGGTTCTTCCTCCTGTATCATGTTTCGAAGCGCCTTAAATCGCTCCAATGTCTATATATTCTACTATGCTGATACAAAAAAAGCAAGAAAAGGGAACAAAATGAAGACAGCTTATCTGATTGCCAGTTTCTGTTCGCGGGGCAGGCGGGCAGTAAACGGACGAATGGACGCCGGAACGGGTGATCATGCAAACGAGCCGGCCGTGCAAAAAAAATAAATGGAAACGGCCGTTTTTTTTCTGCCACCGGGCGATTTAGGCGTACCAATAAGTGCCGGCGGTCATGACGGGGCTGCCCCCAAGGCACGCCGGCAGAGCAAAAATCGCCCAATACAAAAAAACGAAGGTACCGGTCAAAAGCCCGGACCCCTTAAAAACGGAGGAAAAAACAATGAAGAAACTGATCGCTGCCCTGATGTCCCTGTGCCTGATCTTCTGCGCCGCCGCTTTCGCGGCAAACACCGATCCCCATAAGATCAACTGGAGCGACTATGAAGCCCAGGCTGCCAATGTGGAAGGCCAGTTCGCTAACGTGGCCCAGACCGGCCTTAAGATGTTCGTCCCCGCCGAGTTCAAGGATACCGATATCCCCGAAGAAGCCCTGCAGGGCGGCACCTTCATGGTGCTGAAGAGCGGCAGGGAAGAAAAAGCCGTGATCAACGCCCAGATCCTTTCCATCGACATCGACACCTTCAAGGCCGGGATGGAGAGCCAGGGCAAAGAAGCGTGGCAGGTCGAAGTGAACGGCCTGAAAGGCTACCAGTTCATGATCGAGGCCGAGGGCGTTTCGACCGCCTGCCTGGCCATCGGCACGGAAAAGGGCACCGTCCTGACGTTCAACTTTACCCTGGTCGATCAGGAACCTTACACCGGCCTGTACAAGGTGATGGCCGCTTCCATCCAGCGCGCTGAATAATAAAAAACCGACAACAACACAGCCCGGCCGCCTCCGCCTTTGCGGGGGCGGCCGGGCCGCTTGCAAAACACGCTCAGTGGGCTGCCATCCAGTTATCGTCGATCTGGACGAAGGTGAACTGGTCCGGCCAGGCTTCCGCCAGGGACTGAGCGGCGGAGCCGGCATAGCCGAAGATGTACCTTACGGCGCTGTCTGCGAAGGGATTGCCGTCGATGGCGGTGACGGTGACCGGGATCACCACGGCCACGGCGTCGATGCCATGGAAAGCGTCGGCTTCTATTGCGGCCAGGGAGGCGGGGAGGAAGAAGTCGGGCCGCACGGAAGGAGTCCAGGTGAGATGTCCGCCGTAATCGAGCAACACGTCAGCTGTCCAGGATGTATCCTCCACGGGATATACGGCGTTGGCGGTGACGTCCAGGAACACGCGGCTGCCGAAGGTCGGCACGCTGCCGAGGAAAGTGACGTCCGCAAGGGATGTGCAGCCGGCGAAGGCCCGGAGCTCGATGGTCGCCGTTTTCGACGGAATGGTGATCTCCTGAAGGGAGGTGCAGCGCATGAAGGCGGACTTGCCTATATACATGAGATTGCCCGGCAGGCTGACCGAGTTCAGATCCGAACAGTAGGCGAAGGCGTATTCGCCGATGATGTTCACGGTGCTGTTGATGTAAACGGACCTGAGCGAGGTGCAGTAGATGAAGGAATTGTCGCCGATGGTCGTCACGCCCCGGCCCACACTGACGGAGGTGATCAGGCTGCGGGCAGCGTACCAGGGATTTTCTTCCAGGAAGAAGTTCCACATGGGCCCCGTCCCGCTGATAGTGAGGGCGCGAGATGAGAGATTGAACGTGAATGTAACGTTGTCGCCGCAGCTGCCGGTAAGGTCGAAGGGTTCAAAAAGGAAGCTGCAGGAATCGGCACAGGTCTCGGCGGTGGAGCCCGGCCAGCCGTAAATGGTGAATGGCTGGGCGCAGCCGGAGAAGACGTTTCCGTTGAAGACCGTGTCGGGGTTAAAGACCAAGGCGACCGACATGCCGGAGCAGTCCTTGAAGGCATCAGCGCCGATATAGATGATACTGCCCGGGAAGGTGATCTGGTTGAGGGATGTGCAGCCCTCAAAGACGGACACGTAAAGGCGCTCCACACCGCTGCCGATGGAGACGGACCTAAGGCTTGTGCAGCCGTAGAAGGCGTAATCGCCGATAATGCCGATGCTGCCGGGAATGGTGACGGTGACTAGGGAAACGCACTCCCTGAACGCGGAACCGCCCAGATGGGTGACGCTGTCCGGGATGGTGACGCTGGCAAGGGAGCTGCAGGCCTGGAATGCGTTGGAATTGATGGCCTGCACGCCTCTGGGGATCGAGAGCGATTCGATGCTTTCGCATCCGTAGAAGGCGGCGCTCCCTATGACGGTGACCGTATCGGCGATGGAAGCGTACTCTAGGTTTTCAAGCGTGAGGAACGCGCAGGCGCCGATGCCGGTGACGCCGCTTTTGACGCTGAGGCCGGTGATGCTGCTGCGCAAGGGCCACCATCCGGGGTAATCCTCATCCGGGTAATCCCATATGGGCCCGGCGCCGGCAACGCTGAGGCCCCCCGTGAAAAGATCCAGCGTCCAGGTGACGTTATCCCCGCACCAGCCGCCGATGACCGTGAAGGGGATGCTGTTGTCGGCGGCATAGGTTTTCGCCGGGGAGGGATCCCAGCCATACATGGCGAAGCCGTCGGCGCAGCCAGAGAAAGCGTTCGAGCCCACGGAGGCGCTGCCGCTGTAGATGTAAACGGAGGGCAGGGCAGAGCAGTCCTTGAAGGCGTTGAAGCCGATGGAATCAACGCCGGCGGGGATGATGACGGGGCTGTTTATGGAACTGCAGGCATAGAACGCGCTTTCGCCGATGGACTGCACACTGTTCGGGATACGGAAGTTGGTCAGTGTCCCGCAGTCAAAAAACGCTTTTGCCCCGACGGACAGGATGCCGTTCGGGATCGAGATCGTCTCCAGGCCGAAGCAAGAAGAGAATACGCCGCTTTCCAGGGCTGTAACGCCCTGGGGAATGACCACGTTGTCAAGGCTGCGGCAGCCGTTGAAGGCATAGCTCCCGATTGCTGTCAGCGTGGAAGGCAAGCTGATGGAAAGGACGTTCGAGCACTCCCTGAAGGTTTCGTTTCCCACGGTGGTTACACCCTCGCCGATGACGATGGAGGTGATGATCTCATTGCCCCGTAGCCCGGAGTAGTGGGAACTGTCGAAGTTCCACATGGGTCCTGTGCCGGAAACGACCAATTCCCCGGAGCCGGTGTTCATTCCCCAGGTGACGCTGTCGCCCAGGTAACCGCAGCCGGCCACAAAGGGGATGCCGCTTGAAAGGGCATAGGTTTTTGCGGTGGAATCATTCCAGCCGGTGATGATCAGGTCGGAGGAGCATTCGCTGAAAGCTTCCGTCCCGATCGCGGTATCCGCCCTTGAGAAGAGGGCTCCGGTCAGGCTGCCGCAGCGGTAGAAGGCATGCCTGCCGACGGCAGTTACGCTCTGTGGAATGGTCACTGCGGCAAGATGGCTGCAGTAGGAGAAACTTAATGCCTCGATGAGCGTTACGCTGTCGGGGATATGGATGCTTTCAAGGGAAGCGCAATCCTGGAAAGCTTCTCCCTTGATGGTGGTCAGGCCGTCGGGAAGGGTGACGTTCTTCAGGTTCCCGCAGCTTTTGAACGCCCCCTGGTCAATGACGGTCATACCGTTTGGTATCACGACGTTATCCAGATTGGAGCAGTTTTCGAAGGCGTATATTCCGATGCGTTCCAGGCCGTCGGGGAAAGAGACGCTGCTTATCGCGCATCCGCGAAACGCAACCCCACCGATGGAAGTGAGCGTGGAAGGAAAACTGACGGAGGATAGACTGGAACAGTCCGAGAACGCCAGTTCCCCGACCCTTGTGACACCTTCGCTGATGATCACCACGGAAATGTCCGTGTTGTTTGCAAACGGGGAAGCCTCACTGCTGGGATAGTCCGTCATGGGCCCGGAGCCGCTGACGACCAGGGTGCCGTTGGCAGTGTACAGGGTCCAGGTGAGGCCCTCGCCGCAGGCGCCGGTTTCGTCCGCCGACGCCCAGGCGCAGCACAGCGCCGCGGCCAGCACGGCAAACGCCAGAATGATCCACAGTTTTTGTTTCATCGTCTTTTCCTCCTGTCTTGGCATGATGCGGTCGGGTCCGGACGGATTACGTTATTTTATTACTTCATTTCTATAATATTGTATAATTAAACGGCAGTCAAGCCCCAATAAACCCCAGGGCAGGAAAAGAACATTTTCATTGCCCGTCCGGACAAAAAAGGCGAGGGACCTGCGGCGGTCCTGTTTATTCCGTTTTATAAAAAGGAAATCTTCGGCTAAGAGGATCCGCTCCATTGTTTTGAGGCGGGGCCTGTGATAGTATATTTTTGAAGCATGACCTCCTAAGGATGGGAAAACCAAATTACTTTCTGCCCGGAAAGGAAAAATGAAAATGAAAGATCAAAATGCGATCTCACTGCGCATCCTGTTTATCGGCAACAGCCACACCTATTACAACGACATGCCTGCCATGGTGAAGCGGCGGGCAGAAGACGCGGGATATTGCTGCCATGTGACCATGCTTGCCCATGGGGGCTGGTTCCTGAAGCAGCATGCGGAAGAGGCGGAAGCGCGGATCAACATCATGTACGGGAATTATGATTATGTCGTCCTCCAGGAGCATGCCCATCCCTTCGATCCGGGTCCGGGGTTCCGCGACGCCGTCCATCGGCTGAACGGCATGATCCGCCGGGCGGGAGGAACACCGGTGATATATGAAACATGGGCCCGCAAAACAGAGCCCGAAATGCAGGAATCGATGAACAGGGCCCATCGATCCATCGCCGAAGAGATCCGCGCCCTGATCGCCCCGGTGGGTGAAAACTGGGATAGTTATCGGCGCAGCCGGCCGGATGTGGAGGTATACGCCGGGGACGGCGCCCACGCGTCGCCGGCTGGATCTGATTTCGCTGCCCGGATCATATGGGAAACGATCCGGGAAGATCTGGATGCAAAAACAGACAAAACGTGATAAGCGGGGGATGAATGTATCCGGAGGAAATTTGCGCGCTGTATTGGAGAGAGTGTGAGGGACTGTGCAAGGCAACCAACAAGAAATATTATCCTAAGGCTGTGTCCATACTGAAAGAAATAAAAACGATCTGCGATAAAAGCCATATGGAAGCTGAATGGCAGGCAAAATTTGCTGCGTTTACGGAATGGCACAGGCGGAAAAAGTGCCTGATGGAACTGATGGCCAGGGAAAAAGGCCTGGCCTGAACACATATACGCGGAGGTTAACATGATCATCGCGGCGATGACCTTCCGGCTGCATGCCCCCTGGGCGCACAGCCTGAAGGAAAAGAGAATGACTGTCAAAAGCCTGGTCGCGAAGCTGCAGAACAGGTTTCACGTGTCCGCGGCGGAGATCGACGAGCAGGATACGCACCAAATCATCGTGATCGGCGTCGCCGCCATCGTCGGGAATAACGCGATGGGGGACAGGGTGATGGACGAGATATCCGCCTTTGTGGAGGAAAACACAGAGGCGGAAATACTGGACGAACAGCGGGAATTCAGGTAATGAAAGGCCTTTGGCGGGGCAAAGACGGGGGAGAGCCCGGCGCGGACAAGGGATACGGAGGAACGGTGCGCATCATGGAAATGTCAAAATGTGATGAAAAGCAGGTTTGCCACAGGCCGCAGACCGACCCTGAAAAGGAGACCGCAGCCCACGGAACGGCGGAGCTTCGGACGGAGAGACTGACGCTGCGGAAATACCGTCCGGACGACGCGGAACCGCTGTACAGCTGTTTGGGGTCGGACCCGGTCATGAGCCGGTATTCCGGGTGGAATCCCTATTCCACCCCGGAAACGGCGCGCGAAACTGTGCAAAGGTTCATCGACAGCTATCGGGACGAGCGATCCTATAGCTGGGCGATCGATTCCGGCGGTGCTCTCGCCGGAGTGATCGGGGCATACGACTACGATGACGGCCGGATCGAGGTCGGCTTCAGCATCGTAAGAAGCCGCTGGGGACAGGGCTACGCGACCGAAGCATTAAAGGCGGTACTGCGTTATCTGACAGAAAATGAAGGCATCGGCTGCGTGACCGCCTGGTGCGCCGCGGAGAACATCGGCTCCCGGAGGGTGCTGGAAAAGTCGGGCATGCGGCTTGTCGACACCGAAAAGGACGGTCTCCCGGTCGGCGGCAGGACATATGACAAACTGAACTTCGAATATAAAAAGAAATGACGCGGGCAGGACGAGCTTCGCTTAAAGGCCGTGGACCCGGCGCGGATACCGGAAAAACGATAAGATACGGAGGAAGAAAACACACATGAAGACGATCATTTTAAACGGCAGCCCCAGAAAAAGCTGGAACACGGCCATGATGCTGAAGGAAGCCCGGAAAGGCGCTGAGTCAGCCGGCGCGGAAACGGAGTACATCGACCTGTTCGACCTTTCCTATACCGGATGCCGGTCCTGCCTTGCCTGCAAAAGAAAGGGCGCCGAGCGCTGCAAGTGCTTCTGGAAGGACGACCTGTCCCCGGTGATCGACCGCATCTTTGCCGCGGACGCTATGATCATCGGCTCCCCGATCTACCTGGGGGACGTGACCAGCCAGGTGCACGGCCTGATAGAAAGGCTCCATTTCTGCGCCCTGTCCTATGACGATTATTCCAACTACTTTTCCGGCAGGGTGGACGTGGGCGTTATCCTGACCATGAACGCGCCGAAGGCGTATTTTGACCTGGCCTACGGGCAGAAGGCCAAAGAAATGGAGCAGGTATTCAAGGCCCTGAACGGATCGGTTGAGGTCTATGCCTGCTGCGATACCCTGCAGGTGAATGATTACAGCAGGTATAATATGGCGGACTTCGACGCGGATCATAAAAAGGAGATGCGGGAAAAGCAGTTCCCCCAGGACCTGGAAAATGCCTTCCGGATGGGGGCAAGGCTGGGCGGGGGCAGGTAAAGCGCCGCGGAAGATAATAAAGAAGAAGAAAAGACAGAAGCGAAAAGGACGCATGACGAAACACCTGATTTGCAGGGATATCGATGCAACGACAGGAATAACTGGCCTTGGCACGGGGGCGTGAAGCGATGACGAAGAACAAAAGATTGCTTCTGAAGGCGGTTGAACATAATTGGAGCCTGACGGGACCCGGAAGTTGGAACGAGATCAAATGGCTCATATTTTATGACGGATATTTTCAGGTTGTTTCCGTCTTCACCCCAACCTTCGAGGTGATCAACAAAAGAGAGACGCAGAAATGCACTGAACAGAGGACGCCGGTGATGAAGAAAACTGCCGGCAGGATGCCTGACGAGGCTTTTGCAAAACTCCGGGAAGCCATAAAATGCGAGCCCTGGAGAGATCCCGCTTTGCATGTGAGCGCCTGTGACGGTGCTGCCTGGGAGATAGAATCGTACGGGGAAGATGGCAGCATCGAAAGCACAAGCGGAAAACTTGATTACATCTATGGACACCGGGTACTTGAAAAAATCGTCAGTTTGCTTCCGGGAGATAAAAAAACGATTTTCAGGTTTCCTTCTTCTTCCTTCTCCTGAAGGTTTCTATTGCCTTCACCAGCGCCCGGACATCATGAGAGTAGACATCGCCTTTTCTGTGGAGGGATTCGACTTCTTCAGCTGATAACAATATTGCCATTTCGAAGTACAGATATCAGGTGAAAACATGAATGATTTTGAGAAAAAGATATTTGATGTAATTGCAAGATCAAAAGGGGTCAAAGGGGCAGAAATAGCGAATAACCTGGGAGTAGATAAAAAACTTGTAAATTCAACGCTTTCGAACAGCGCCGCACTGAAAGCAGTTGTAAAACAGCAATCTGATTTCAGGTGGTATCTTAGAGTGGAGGATCAGGCAGATCAAAAAAACGGTACGGGCTCGACTCCCGAACCGGATGATGATTTAAGAAGGCTTTGCAGTTATTATTTACAGTGTATCAGCCTTGAATCCAGCAGCTCTGTATCACAATTTCTGTATAGTAAATATGATTACAGGTATGCGGTACTGAATAAACTAGGGATAGATGCTGACAAAGACACAGATGCCATAGCGTTATTGAAAAGGATCCATGCGGACAAAGGGAAAAAAGCATATTTAGGATATCCCGTCAGTATATTTACGATATATGGAAAAGGCGGAGTGCCGTATAAAAAAATTGCACCGGTTTTTCTGTTTCCGGTGGATTATTCAAGCGGCGCCATTGAGGTAACGTGGATACCGGCAATCAACATGGAGGTAATTAAAGGGTATTATGGGGGAAATGGAGATTCCCTGGCTGACGAATTGGTAAACCTGGAAACAGAACTTGGAATCAACAATCCGGATTATGATGCTGAAGCTGAGGAATTGGTTCTTCGGCTTCATGAGATCAGGGACTGGAAATGGAAAGAAAAGATCGATCCGTATCAAATCCCAAAGGGGGAGGATCTTACAGCTTTTCTGGATGGCATCTATAATCGTGTTATTCTGATTGAGGCAGAAAAAGCGAGTTACACGGATGGACTGGAATCTGAACTGATGATCCTCTCTAAGATGCCGACCGACATTTATCGGGAAACGGCATTATATGCATGGGTAAAAGACCAGGTTCGGGGTGCGCAGTCGAATGATTCCGGCAAACCATTGCTGGAAGTCTTATCCTTGAATACGGAACAGGCAAATGCAGTTGAAACCGCGCTGGAATCAGATCTTACAATCGTTACAGGCCCTCCGGGGACAGGAAAGTCCCAGGTTGTAACGGATCTGTTGGCCAATATCGCGTGGAATGGAAAAAGCGCATTGTTTTCAAGCAGGAACAATAAAGCCGTTGACGTAGTCGATAAGCGAGTCAATGAGCTTTCCACGCGGCCATGCCTTTTAAGAATCGGAGGAACTCAGCACGCAGCAAGACTGGCGGAGATCGTAGAAGGTTTCCTGAATTCTTCCGCAACATTGCAGGATCAGTCTGACTTAAAATCATTGCAGCAACAGTATGATGACTTGGTTACCAGGGAGCAGACACTGAAAAAACAAAGAGAAAAGATTGTCCAGAACCGCAATGCTTTGGATGAAATGGAAAAGCGGTATTGTACAGTTCGCAGCATTATCGGAGATGCGCTGTACGGTATAGATGAAAAAGATCGCGGTAAGATAAGCGCCAGCGCATCCACATATCGTCTTACCGCGGAAAGAGCAGTGAAACAGAATAACGGTTTTTTTTCCAGACTGTTCTGGGGCCATATTGGACCCAAACGAATTGCTGACCGGAATGCCGCGGAAGAACGATATGCGTATTATGCAAACAGATATGGTCTGACTCAAATAGATTCTAAACATTCCGGAGAGAATGTGAACGCTGTTGCGCTGTCAGCAAAGGCATTTGAGGATGCAATACCGATCGCGCTGGATTATCGCAACAGGTTAAAAGCCGCGCAAGAAACCACATCTTTAGAAAAACTTGATCGCGAATTACTTTCTGTCAAAAAAGAACGTGGCCGCATGGCACAGAAACTATGGGATAGTTGGCTGAGATCAAACCGTGCTTCCTTTTCTGCTATGGAAAGGAAAGAGATGATGAACTATGTCAGCATGATGAAACTGACGAACAGCGCAGGATTGGAAGATGTGCCTGTGGACAGAAAACAATATTCCAGTATGGTTCAGTTAATGACCAAATATCTTCGGTGCTGGGCTGTTACCTCTCTTTCTGCACGGGGCCGCATTCCCTTTGAAGCCGGTCTGTTTGATTATGTCATTATTGATGAAGCCAGCCAATGCGATATTGCGTCGATTATCCCACTGTTATTCAGGGCAAAACGGGCAGTCATTATCGGTGATCCCAAACAGCTGCAGCATATTTCTCAGCTGTCGGCAAAACAGGATGCGGCACTGCTGAATAAATATGATGTTGCTCCGATGTGGTCATATTCTGTCAATTCACTGTATTCATTGGCTGCCGCCAAGGTTCAGCCGGAGCAGATTATTCAATTGCGAGACCATTTTCGGAGCTGTGCTGATATAATTGAGTATTCCAATGAAACGTTTTATGACGGTTCTCTTCGCACGGCGACGGATTATAGTCAACTGAAAATTCCACCAGGAGAAAAACCCGGTATAAGATGGATGAATGTACTTGGCAAAACCGTCAGGCCAAATACGGGAAGCGCTTTTAACCAGGAAGAGGTCGATTCTGTAGTCAGCGAACTGAAGAGACTTATACAGATCGGGTATACCGGCTCAATAGGTGTAACTACACCGTTTCATTTACAGGCAGAAAAAATTGAACAGGCGCTGGCAAATGACCCCGCTTTGCTTTCAGAGCTTGTACAGAAGCATGGGTTTTTGGCAGATACTGTCCACAAATTCCAGGGAGATGAACGGGACCTGATGATCTTTTCCAGCGTTGTCACAAAGAATGCGGCACGCGGTACCATTGGATTTCTGAGCACAACAGGAAATCTCTTTAATGTTGCGGTTACGCGGGCCCGGTCAATACTGGTTGTTGTTGGCGATTATAAATACTGTGCAGAATGTGAGATCGATTTTCTGCGGAAGTTTGCATATTACTATATGAAATTAGCAAAAGGACAGGTATCGGAAGACAAGCCGGAAATGAAAGAGTATACACGTGAGTATCCGAGCGTTCCGAATCATGCCGTTGTTTCTGACTGGGAAAAGGTTCTGTATACTGCATTGTTTGATGCCGGAATAAAAACAATACCACAATATCCGGCGGACCGTTACAGCCTTGATTTGGCTTTGCTGCTGCCTGATAACAGAAGACTGGATATTGAAGTTGATGGAGAAATGTATCATAAAAGCTGGAATAAAGAACTCAGCTATCGGGATCAGCTTCGTAATCAACGCCTTTTCGAACTTGGCTGGGATGTAAAGAGATTTTGGGTCTGTCAGGTACGTGATGAATTAAACTGGTGTGTTAAGCAGATAAAAAAATGGATTCAGATGTCGGACTGACCCGGCCTGTGTACTCGGGAGGATAACACATGAAAGAAAACGTGACCAGCAGGGAAAACATGAAGGATAAACTCCGTCAGTATTTCGACGGAAAGATCGTCCGTAAAGACCTGACCAAGAAGATTAAGGAAGGCGCGAACGTTCCTGTTTAAGTCCTGGAGTTTCTTTTGGGGCAGTATTGTTCCTCGGGTGACGACGCCATCATCGAATCCGGCATACAGCAGGTGAAGCGCATCCTGGCGGATTATTTTGTAAGGCCGGATGCCTTCCTGTGAGCATCTGTGCCTTGAACGGATGGGGGATGACGTCGTTATTAGAGTAAAGTGATGACGGAATAGGAATAGAAGAACAACATGATCAGCAAAACGATAAAACAGCAGGAGGAAATATAAAGGAGAATCCGGGCAATACGTGATTTGAGACATGCATCCTTACGAGTATCCCGATTTGGGCCTGAGTTTTAACTTGCTGGCAACTTGCCGCAAAGACATTACATAGTCAAATTGTCATCATGAAATCCGAGAAACGCGAGAGAATTAGCGTGACAGTAGGCTCTGATGCATAGAATCTAACTTGCTGGTAACTTGCTGATAAAGGGATTATCCTTATATTCTGCATTCTTCACTTGTGAGCGGAAAGAGAAATGAGTTTGGCACGCACCGTGTGTCGAATTACGAATGCATGCGTTCGCAAGTGTGAAAGTCTCATACAATTCGGGTTTCGATTCAAACAGAGGAGACCAGCTATCCTGACAAGAAGGGGCTGTTGCACAGGCAACAGCCGCGGCAAGAACAAAAAACGGAGCATTCACCACTGAGGAGGTGGCGGAATGCTCTGTTTTGTTGTAGAATTTAACTGAAATGAAAAACTTACAACAAGGAGAGTATATTTCAATC
>JAFXUZ010000023.1 GCA_017524725.1 Clostridia bacterium
GGAGGAGGCTTCGCCGAGCGCAATACCGCTCACAGCGCCGCTGCCGTCCAGCGCCACCGTCACGTCGAACGTCCCGGTCAGGCCGTTTGCGGTCACCGTCGTGCCTTCGGCCACTGCTACAGGCGCTTCCGGAGCGGCGGGAGGCGCGGAAGCCAGCACCGTATTGACGGCGCCGAGCACGGCCTTGGAGGACATGGTCGCACCGGCGACCGTGTCGATGTCGCCTTCGGCGATCTCGCCGGTCTTTCCCGTGAACTGGGCAAGGAAGGTGTCGCTGCCCTTCACCTTTGCCAGGTATTCCGCGTCCATGTCGGAGGAGGCTTCGCCGAGCGCAACACCGCTCACCGCGCCGCTGTCGTCCAGCGCCACCGTCACGTCGAACGTCCCGGTCAGGCCGTTTGCGGTCACGGTTGTTCCGTCAAGGGGTGCGGCAGAACCGGCGGAGGACAGTACCGTGTTTACCGCGCCAAGCACGGCCTTGGAGGAAACAGTCGCGCCGGCGACCGTGTCGATGTCGCCTTCGGCGATCTCGCCGGTCTTTCCCGTGAACTGGGCAAGGAAGGTTTCGCTCCCCTTTACCTTGGCCAGGTATTCCGCATCCATGTCGGTAGAGGCTTCGCCGAGCGCAACTCCGCTCACCGCGCCGTTGCCGTCCAGGTGAACCGTCACGTCGAAGTTCCCCGTCAGGCCGTTCGCAGCAACGGTATATTCACCGTTTGAACCGGAGACTTCAGTCTTTTCCGGTGCCGCTTCAGGCGCGCTTGTCTGCTGTGCGGCATAAGCTTCCGGATCATTGACATAAAGGAGCACATTGCCGACAGAGTCAATAATGGAATTCGAGGAAACAGTCGCACCTGATACCGTATCAAGCTGGGAAGCGTCAACACTTGTTTTTCCGGTAAATTGTCCAAGGAAAGCAGGATCACCCTGCACCTTTGACAAATAGGACCCGTCCATCGCCGACTCGCTGTCCCTGACTTCAACGCTCTGGACAGCACCTGCGCCATCAAGGTTCACTACGATGGGGAAGGCGCCCGTAACACCCTGTCCGGAAATGCCATAGCTGCCGTTTCCGAGCTCTTCAATTGCGGAAACAGGTTCCTCAATGTGGAACCCTGCCGTTTCTGACATGGCTTTGACCGTATCGTTGACCGCCCGTACGACCGCACTGGAAGTAACCGTCGCAGACGTCACGGCATCGATCTCGCCGCCGTCTTTCGTCAGCTTCACGGGATAGGTCTTCCCAGAGAACTGTTCGTAAAAGGCAGGCTCCTTTGTCTTTGCACCGAGTCCGGCCGTTTCGCTGAAGTTGGGGCCGCCGACACGGACGCCCGTGATCTTTCCGTCAGCGTCTGTACCCACTGTGACCTCGACTTCGCCTCCGAAACCTTGTACCGTGGATACGCCGACATACCCGACATCGGCCTGTTCCTTTGTTTTACCGATATAAAACGAGTCCAGGGAAGATGCTTCCGCTTCCTCAAACGCCGCTGCGTCGGGCAGCAGCGCTTTGCGGGTGGCTTCGGCTTCCTCCGCGGTCCGCTGGGCAATGGTATCCTTTGTCATTTGATAGGTGCCGCCAAGGCACATGGCGGCGACCAATGTGATGATCGTCAGGACAGCCCATGCGGGAAGCGATCTTCTGCTTTTCCGCTCATTTGAATTTTCCATAACTGACCCCTCCAAGCAGTCTGTCTTCTGTATGAAGCAATGGACGCCCGAGCATCTCCTCGGCGGCATCCCTGTTTCCGAGTTCAAGATATTGCCTTATTGCGGTACTGGACACAAGCTCGCCTTTTTCCGTTTTCACCGGGGGAATAACTGAAATAGAAAGTCCGTTGGCAACACACAGCTCCTTCAGCATTTCAGCGTTTCCCAGAGCGTTTTTCCCGAAGCGGTAATGAAATCCGCACACGAGATGGATTGCCTTCAAACGCCCCAGCAGGATCTCGTAAAAAAAACGGTCATAAGCCATAGAGGAAATATTTTCGTCAAACGGAGCACAGATCACATTCCGGATCCCCAGGCTTTGCAGTAGGCTTGATTTTTCTTCCAGAGTCGTCAGGATGTGGGATGCAGGTGAATCAGGGTGGATCACTGCCGCAGGCGGACGTTCAAAAACAAACGCTGCGGGCAAAACAGACCGTTTTTCAGCTTCCAGGCAGCACGCCCTCACCAACGCCTGATGTCCAAGATGAACGCCGTCAAACGTGCCGAGACACAGCGCTGTGGGGCCGGGAGAGCAATAGTTTTCGTCCAGTCTGATCAGGCTCAATAAGTCGTACCTCCGTCAATCCCTGCCGGATGCACCGCGGGAAGAAAGCATGGACGCCATCCCGTCCGTCATTTCGACGGAACCGTCCATCAGGACCCAGTATACTTCCACACCCTCAAGACTTTCCGCAAGGCGCCGTCCGTCCTGCCAAGGCATATTGAATAGGGCGGTCGACAGAAGGTCCGCCAGGCCGCTGTCCGGAGCGACGACTGTCACACCGTGCATAAAAGCTGAGGGAAACAGCGTGTCCGGATCGATGATGTGGTGATAATTCTTGCCATCCACAGTATAGAAACGCTGATAATCTCCACTGGTCACCACGGACATTTCTTTTGTAAAAATGATGTCCTTGTATACGCCAGGATCGAACGGATCCGCGATGCCTACGCCCCAGCGCTGGCGCCCGTCCATAGGGGATGCACCGCAGCGAACATTTCCGCCGGCATTAATAATATAGGAAGGCATATTGCTTTCGTCCAGCCGGCGGGCCGCGATCTCAGTGGCAAATCCCTTGCCTACAGCACCCAGATCCAGCTGAAGCAAAGGATCAGAATAAAAGACCGTACCGTTTTCCCGATCAAGGATCACATTTTCGAATCCGGTATGTTTTGCTGCTTCCTCAAGAATATCCAGCGGGGGAAGCCTTACGCCTTCCTCCCTGTACCGGTGCCATATGGAAAGCACCGATCCCATTGCGATGTTCACCCTTCCCATGGAAACATCCTGCACATCCTTTACCCAGACAAGCAGGTCCATCAGTTCGGGTTCCACCGGCGTATAGCCTTCTGACGCGTGGGAATTGAGATACAGCAGGTTGTATACTCCTTCGTATTCATTATAATTGTCAAATACCTGGTGATACCTTAGAAATATTGACTTGACCGACTCGAATGCGCTGTCAAAAACAGCAGGTTCCTCAGCGTAACCGATCAGCGTAACCACTGTATCAAAAGCACCGTAGAAGGACTCGGTGTATTTTACCGGTTCGGCATCTGCGCAGGGCATGCAGCATAAAACAAAAACGAACACGCAGAAACAGAGGCTGAGCCTTTTGATGATCTGCCTCGACCCTGCCATGTCCAGATATTGATCCATACCGATATCTCCGGCGTTAAAAATCCCTGCCGGAACTCCTTTTCTGTTCCCGCAGACCGCATGCAAAAAAACCTGTCTGCTTCTTATAAAAGTATATCAAAAAAAACAGGCAAGTTCAATCTGTTTCTGATATTTTAAGTTATTTGTCATTTTTTCTCTTGTCATGTATCAGATCAAAATCACCGTAAGCAAAAAATAAACAAAAAATAATATCGGTGCAAAGGAAAATTGCTTGACAGAAACGTGATTCCGTATATAATAGCTTTTGCCAAGTGATTTTGCTTGTCAGGGGAGTTTATGGAAGAACAGGATTCCATTGCCGTAAGGAAGGCGACTCTGTCCGGTCTTCTCTCTTTTTACGGGTCTCTGCTTACCGAGACCCAGAGGTCCATGACAGGACTTTTCGCGGATGAAGACTATTCCTTTACCGAGATCGGCGAAGTCTGCGGCGTGTCTAGGCAAAGCGCTTTTGACACCGTTTCGAAAGCGGAGAAACTGATGGCCGGTTTTGAGGAACGGCTGCATCTGCTTTCATCTTATCGGGAAGAGCAGCAGGCGTTGAGCCTCTGTGTGACACTGACCGAACCGGGAAATCATCTGCCGCCCGAAAAGGCGCTGGCAGAGATCAGGAAGATCCTGCTGGCACTTTTGGACAAGGAGGACCAGTAAATGGCGTTTGAGGGCCTTTCAGAAAAACTGCAAAACGCATTCAAAAAGCTCACCGGAAAAGGTAAGCTGAACGAACAGAATATCAAGGATGCCATGCGGGAGGTCCGGATGGCACTTCTTGAAGCCGATGTCAACTATATTGTTGTCAAGGATTTTATCAAAAAGGTCACCGAGCGCTGTATCGGCACCGAGATCCTTTCCACCCTTAACGCCGGGCAGCAGGTCATCAAGATCGTCAACGAAGAACTGACCGGCCTGATGGGCGGCTCCGTTTCCAAATTGACATGGTCGTCCTCTGTCCCTACGATCTATCTTCTCTGCGGCCTTCAGGGTGCCGGCAAGACCACCATGGCGGCAAAGCTCGCACTGTATCTTTCCAAACAGGGCAAAAAGCCCATGTTGGCAGCCTGTGACATCTATCGTCCCGCCGCTATCAAGCAGCTGCAGGTGGTCGGTGAACAGGCAGGCGTACCTGTATTTGAAAAAGGGACGCAGGACCCGGTAAAGACTTCCCGCGAAGCAGTGGAATACGCCAGGTATTACGGCAGGGACGTTCTGATCATTGATACCGCCGGCCGACTGCATATCGACGAAACACTGATGCCGGAGCTGCAGCACATCCGCGATGCAGTCCGCCCCCAGGAGATCCTGCTGGTCATCGATTCCATGACAGGTCAGGACGCCGTAACGGTAGCCAAGACCTTCAACGAAAAGCTGTCAATAGACGGCGTCATCCTGACCAAACTGGACAGTGACACTCGCGGCGGCGCTGCGCTTTCTGTCCGGGCTGTTACCGGAAAGCCGATCAAGTTTGCCGGCACCGGTGAAAAGCTTCAGGACCTCGAGCCTTTTTACCCCGAGCGCATGGCATCCCGCATTCTCGGCATGGGCGATATGCTTACGCTGATCGAAAAGGCGACCGAGGCAGCGGCAGCAGGCGAAGCCGAAAAAAAGCGGGGGACTAAAAAGAACCCCACCGATATGGACCTGGAGGATTTCCTCGATCAGCTGCAGCAAATGAAAAAAATGGGGCCTCTGCAGAATGTTTTGGGAATGCTCCCCGGAATCGGAAGCAAACTGAAGGATGTGGAGATCGACGAAGGCGCCTTGAAGAAGCCCGAAGCGATCATTCGTTCCATGACTCCCTCCGAACGCAGACATCCCGATATCCTTAATGCTTCCAGGCGCAAGCGCATCGCTGCCGGAGCCGGCGTCACAGTCCAGGATGTCAATGTGCTGATGCGGCAGTTCGATCAGATGCGGAACATGATGAAGCAGATGATGGGAAACAAGAAAGCAGCTCTCCGGTCAATGCGCAGCCTGAAGTTCAAATAAGCAGGCAATCATATTCATATGATTTCCATATAACACTAATCAGGAGGAATCAATCAATGGTTAAGATCCGTCTCAAGAGAATGGGTATGAAGAAGAAGCCTTTCTACCGTGTTGTCGTCGCCGACATCCGCAGCCCCCGTGACGGCCGTTTCATCGAGGAGATCGGCTATTACGATCCGATGAAGCAGCCCGCCGAGATCAAGATCGACAATGCCAAAGCGGTCGAGTGGATGAAGAACGGCGCCCAGCCCACCGAAACGGTTCGGATTCTGCTGAAGAAGTCCGGCGCTATCGAGGCTTGAAAGATCGACTAAGGAAAGGATAGCTCCATGCAGGATTTGTTACTCTTTGTGGCCAGATCACTGGTGGATCATCCGGAGGATGTCAGGGTCACTCAGACGGAAGGCCCCGAATCCATCATTCTGGAACTGAACGTTGCCCAGGATGACATGGGAAAAGTCATTGGCAAGCAGGGCAGGATCGCCAAAGCCATCCGCACGGTGATCAAGGCAGCGACCGCCAAGGATGCCAAGCCGGTGTTTGTAGAAATACAGTAACCCAAAGGACGGTATAACCAAGCCGTCCGTTTTTTTTCGGAGGATATAATGGATTCAATGTTCGAGTGGGGGATCATCGTACGCCCTCAGGGGATCAAGGGCGGAATGAAGGTGGATACAGACCTTAATGATCCGTCCTTCCTTTCCCGGATCCATACGGTATATATCCGGGATGGGGAAGAAATGCGGCCTTACGGCGTACGAACCCTTAAGCTGCAAAATCAGGCTGTTATCATGGAACTGGAAAACGCGAACGACAGGAATTCGGCGGAAACGCTCAGAGGAAGGTCTCTTTTCCTTACACGTTCGGATCATCCCCTTCCCGATAACACAAATTTGATTTCTGATCTGATTGGTTGCAGGATTATCGGGATAAATAGCCAAAATAACATAGGAACCGTGACAGACGTCTCCCGGTTTCCCGCTCAGGATGTGTACACCTATACCGACGGGCAGCACGAATGGATGGTTCCGGCACTGAAGACAGTTTTCCCGACAGTTGATGTTGAGTCCCGGACGATTTACGCAAACGAATCGATGCTTCTGCAAACTGCTGTCATGCAGGAGCGCTGACAGGGGCAGGAATGAAGATCGATATTCTTACCACATTTCCTCATTTTTTTGACAGTATCCTGCAGACCAGCATTCTTGGGCGGGCCGTCTCGGGCGGCATACTGGACATCAGGTGCATCGACATCCGGGATTTTTCTGCCAGCAAGCACAAAAATACCGACGATTATCCCTTCGGCGGGGGCGCCGGCATGCTGATGATGGCCCAGCCCGCATCCGACGCCATCAAAGCCGCCCGGAGCGCTGTACCTGCCGGCAGATCCTGTAAAGTAATCTACATGAGTCCCAAGGGGAAACTGTTCACCCAGGAAATGGCGCGCATGCTTTCCCGGGAAGATCACCTGATCCTGCTTTGCGGCCACTACGAAGGCATCGACCAGCGCGTGATAGACAGGTACACGGATCTTGAGGTTTCCATTGGAGATTACATCCTGACGGGAGGAGAACTCCCGGCCATCGTAATGACCGACTGCATCGCCAGGCTGATCCCCGGCGTGCTCGGCAGCGCTGAAAGCGCTGAGGATGAAAGCTTTTCGGGAGATGGGCTGCTGGAGTATCCGCAGTATACCAGGCCACGGGTATTTGAAGACGCACAGGTCCCCGACGTTCTCCTCAGCGGAAACCACGCCATGATAAGTCAGTGGAGGTACAGGCAATCACTTCTGATCACCGAAAAAAACCGTCCGGACCTTCTGACAGACGCGCACAGACAAATGCTTGAGAAGATCCATTCCGAAGAAACGGAGGAACAGAATGACCGTCAGGGAGTTCCTTGAAGATGATGAAGTCCGCCGTCTTTCCGAAAAGGCCTGTTTGAGCCGAAATTCAAGGGGCAGGGAAGTGCCGGTCGAACCGTGCGATCTTCGGACCTGTTTTCAGCGGGACCGGGACAGGATCATCCACTGCAAAAGCTTCCGCCGGCTCAAATTCAAGACACAGGTGTTTATCGCGCCTGAAGGAGACCATTACCGCACCCGGCTGACCCACACCCTTGAGGTCACCCAGGTCGCGAGGACCATCGCCCGATGCCTGAGGCTGAACGAGGACCTGACAGAAGCTATCGCGCTTGGACACGATTTGGGGCATACCC
Organism: Clostridia bacterium; assembly: GCA_017524725.1. Taxonomy (GTDB): domain Bacteria; phylum Bacillota; class Clostridia; order Christensenellales; family Aristaeellaceae; genus RUG756. The sequence goes on from JAFXUZ010000023.1 coordinate 7,592, forward strand.
CCTTTGGCCACATCGGGGAACGTTCCCTCAACAGCCTGACCCAAAGTGGATTCAGGCACAACGAGCAAAGCCTGAGAGTGGTGGAGCGGCTTGAAAACGGATGCGGACTGAACCTTACATGGGAAGTGCGGGATGGGATCGTCAATCACAGTGGGAAGCTCCGTCCCTCTACCCTTGAAGGCGAGTGCGTAGCCAGGGCAGACCGGATCGCCTATATCAACCACGACATCGACGACGCCGTCCGGGCAGGTGTTCTCAAGACTTATGAATTGCCCGAAAACTGTATCGCCGTTCTCGGGAAAACCCACGGCGAACGGATCGACACCATGATCAGGGACATTGTCCGTGAAAGCCAAAATACTCCTCATCTATGCATGAGCACCCAGGTTCAGGACGCTACGGACCAACTGCGGGAATTTATGTTCCAAAACGTTTATATGGACGAGTGGCGTACCGAAGAAGAAAAAAAATGCGATCACCTGATCACTTCCCTGTTTGAATATTACAGCGAGCACCCTGAAAAAATGCCTTTGGAATATATACAGATCGCTTATCAGGAAGGTACCGAGCGCGCGGTAACTGATTTTATTGCCTGCATGACGGACCGTTACGCGGCCAGATGCTATCAGGACGCTTTTATTCCCTCTGCATTCCCTTTGCGCTGACAGCGCGGACCTGTTTGGAGGTGTGATACGTGGCTGCCCATCAAACCACTGAAGAAAAAATGAATGCTCTGTATGAACTGGGCCGTTCGAAAGGGTCTTTGACCTATGACGAGATCATTTCCGTGCTGGCCAACAGCGATATCGATCCCGAAAAGTTCGACTCTGTTCTGGATACCATGGATTCCATGGGGATCAGCATCATCAAGGATGATGCCGCCGAGTCCAAAGAGCCCGAAGAAGAACAGGATGTGGATGTTCTTGAGGATCTGAGCTATCAGGAAGGGATCAGCATCGATGATCCTGTAAGAATGTACCTGAAAGATATCGGCCGCGTACCCCTTCTGAAAGCGGAAGAAGAAGTGGACCTGGCCATGCGCATGGAGCAGGGGGACGAGGAGGCAAAAAAGAAACTGGTCGAAGCCAATCTGCGTCTCGTTGTTTCCATCGCCAAGCGGTATGTGGGCAGAGGCATGCTTTTTCTGGACCTGATCCAGGAAGGAAATCTCGGCCTGATCAAGGCGGTGGATAAGTTTGACTATAAAAAAGGTTACAAGTTTTCCACCTATGCCACCTGGTGGATCCGCCAGGCGATCACCCGCGCCATCGCCGATCAGGCCAGGACGATCCGTATCCCGGTCCACATGGTCGAGACCATCAACAAACTGATCCGTGTTTCCAGGCAGCTTCTCCAGGAATACGGACGCGAACCCACTCCGGCCGAGATCGCCAAAGAGATGGGGATCAGCGAGAGCAAGGTCCATGAGATCATCAAGATCGCTCAGGAACCCGTTTCACTGGAAACGCCCATCGGCGAAGAAGAGGACAGCCATCTGGGCGACTTCATCGAGGACGAGGGCGCCCTGGCACCTGACGAGGCTGCATCCCACGCCCTGATGAAGGAACAACTCTGGGGTGTTCTTGAAACCCTTACCCCCAGGGAACAAATGGTGCTCAGGCTTCGCTTTGGTCTGGATGACGGCCGCCAGAGGACGCTGGAGGAAGTTGGCAAGGAATTCAAGGTCACCCGCGAGCGTATCCGCCAGATCGAAGCCAAAGCCCTCAGAAAACTCCGGCATCCCACAAGAAGCAACAAACTCAAGGACAACTGACCGATGCCGGACGCCTGTGGGCGTCCGGTTTTTGCCCTGTAAAGAAGGGCTATAATCATATTTTATTTCAAATGGACCCGCTGAAAAACGGACACGGGGGCCGGTCCATGACCCGGATGATTTCTTTTGACGGAGTTGTTGCATGGCTTACAGAATACCCGATTCCTGGATGGATCGGTTTTATTCCCAGTTGGATATCGTTCAGATCGTATCCTCCTATGTTCCCCTGAAAAGGAACGGCAAGAGGTATGTGGGCCTTTGTCCTTTTCATCACGAAAAAACCCCTTCGTTTTCCGTCACGCCGGATAAAAACCTGTACTACTGCTTTGGATGCAAGGCAGGGGGGAACGCGGTCCAGTTCGTAATGGCGATGGAACACCTTGAATATTTGGATGCAGTCAGATTTCTGGCCGACAGAATGCATATGCCCCTGCCGGAGATGGAAAACGACCCGAATTATGAGCAGCGTAAAAACAAGAGGGAAAAACTGTTTGAGATCAACCGCGAAGCGGCCCGGTATTATCACCGCCTTCTCTGGACCGACGCCGGAAAGCCAGTCCTTGATTATTTCAGGAAGCGGGGATTGGACGACAATGTGATACGGAAATTCGGCCTCGGCGCTTCCGGTACAGACCGTTCAGACCTGACGGAAGAACTGTCGGCAAAAGGATATAATCCGGAGGACCTGATCGAAGCCGGTCTGTCCCTCAAGGGCGAAAGCACACCATACGACATGTTCCGTGGACGCGCCATGTTCCCCATTATCGATCTGCACGGTCAGGTCCTTGGTTTTGGGGGCAGAAGGCTCGACAGCGGTCAGCCAAAGTACCTCAACACTTCCGATACCCCTGTCTTTAATAAACGCTACGGCGTTTTCGGGGCTAACCTTCTCAGGAAAGCCGGCGATCTGAAACGTGTGATCCTGGTAGAAGGGTATATGGATGTGGTGGCCCTTTCCCAATTCGGGATCGACGGCGTTGCGGCTACCCTTGGCACATCGCTGACCGAAGAACAGGCCCGGCTCCTGAAGCGATTTGCTCCTGAGGTATGGATATCCTATGACGGAGACGAGGCAGGTCAGAGAGCCATCATGCGCGCCATCGGGATCTTTGAGCATGAAGGCATCCCTGCAAAAGTGCTCTTTTTCCCGGACGGCCTGGACCCGGATGAATTTATCCGCCAAAGAGGCGTGCAAGCTTTTCTCGAGATCGAGCCAATGACCTCGGTGGCTTACCTGATGGAGCGCAGTGCCGTCGGGAAAGACCTGTCGAAAGACCGGGACAGGATCGAATATGCCAAAGTCTGCTGCGGAATCATACGCAAAATCCGGGATCCGGTGGACCGGGATTATTATCTTGGCATCCTGTCCTTGAAAACAGGATTCAAAAAGGATGTTCTGCTGGCCCAGATGTCCGCCGGCAGCCAGACAGAACCCCTTGAACGTCCGTCCGCTTTTCAAAGAAAACCGATGGACAAGGGAACTTCCTCCGTCGTGAGGACAACCCAGGCGGAACGGCTTCTATTTGCTCTTCTTGCATCCGGAATGCTGCCGAAAGGGACTGTCAGCAAAGAAGATTTTGTTTCTCCTGTCCTCGCCGACGCCGCTGAGATGCTCATCAGCGGGAAAACACCGGATGAAGTGATCAGAGAAACCGATGACGCCGCCAGCCGTTCCGCAATCATGGAAGCCCTTCAGACAGAAACAGGGGACGGTCCGGAAACGGATCCATTGACCTCCGCGCAGGATTGCCTCCGACTGATCCACCAACTCTCCTCCAAGGCCCGTCTGGAAGAGATCAAAAAACAGGTAGCTTCCATGCCCATGGATTCACCGGAACGTGCTGCCGCGATGAAGCAGATCATGGAACTGCAGAAAGAGATTCAACTGCTAAAGAAAAAATAACCGACAGTAAAGGATTTATGTATGATCAGTCTGGATAACAGACTGCGGTCTGTTTTCGACCTTTTTCCATCATGCCGTCTGGCGGCGGATATCGGAGCCGACCATGGAAAGCTGGCGCTGGCCCTGGTCACACAAGGTAAGGCGGAAAAGGTCATGGTTACGGATATCAGCAGGGATTCTCTTCGCAAAGCGGAAGACCTTTTCGCAGAACACAACGCAACGCACCTTGCTGAATTCCTGTTGGGGGACGGAATGACGGTCCTGTCGGAAAACCCGGACGCAGTCTCTGTGTGCGGGATGGGAGGCAAAACCATTTCCGGGATCCTTGAAAACGGTATACCGCTGATATACGGCTCAAAGTTGATTCTGTCCCCCCATACGGAGATCCCGACTGTCCGTAGGACGTTATATCGTCTTGGGTACCACATCGCATCCGAACGCTGCGTCGTGGCATCCGGAAGGTTCTATATCATTCTTGCAGCCGACCCGGGACGCGAGTCGATCTCCGAGGAGGAAATAGAACTCGGTCCCTGCCTGTACAGCCAAAGGGACGATCCGGATGTGAAGGATTATTTCCGATGGCGGATCTGCGTTCTTTCCGCGGGAAGAAACGAAGCCGCCAGGATAAAGGCCGGCTGGTATATCAATGCACTGTGAAACGGTCCTCCGCACGGTTCAAGGATGTTTATGCCAGATGGAAAATACATAAAAAAAGGATTGACATTCCGTGCACAAAGTGATAATATATATTTTGCTGATCGAATGCCAATGTGGCTCAGTCGGTAGAGCAGCGGTTTCGTAAACCGCAGGTCAAGGGTTCGAGTCCCTTCATTGGCTCTTTTTTCGAGGTGTAGCGCAGTTTGGTAGCGCGTTTGGTTCGGGACCAAAAGGTCGTGGGTTCAAATCCCGCCACCTCGACCAAAAAATCCGCCCTTTGGGGTGGTTTTTTTATTTTCCATCATGTGCATGAAAAAAGGCCCGGGTATCTGGAAATGCAGTCCCGGGCCGAAGCATCATCGATTCTCAGCGTTTGGTATACGGTGTCCAGTCTTTGACGGGAATGGTGTACCAGCTCTGCGGATATACACCCTCCGAACGCAGGATAAAGCCAAGGTCATAATTCGTATTCTTTTCGCCGCTTGGAACGACGACTTCATCGAGTGTGATCACAGTGTCGTCGCTTTCCGGAAGAATACTGCAGACCAACGGGTAATCGGTCCTCGGTGAAGTGGTCTTTAATTCTGCCGGCATGGTCACGGTCATGGAATAGGTACCGGGATAAAGCTCTGTGAACGCATACCGCCCGTATACATCAGTTTCGACGCTTGTGATCAATTCCCCGTACTGGTACAGATCGATCCGGATCCCGGGCATACCGTTCTCCGACATATCCTGCAAGCCGTTGCCGTTTGAATCGAGCCAGGCAAAATCACCGATCGAACCAATGGCGCCGATGCCGATAGAGGAATCCATCAGCTGCGCACCCATAACAAGATCGATGTCAATGGACCCGGTATTCAGAATGACACTGTTCTTTTCCCGGGCATCCTGTTCCCTCGCAAACAGGTAATTCTCCGGCAGTTCGCAGGTCAGGCGGTATATGCCGGGGCGGAGAGATTTAAACGCAAAACTTCCGTCTGCGGCGGATACCGTCCTGCCGGCTTCCTGTTCTCCCTTCATCAGCATGATTTCCCGGCCGCCGATGGCATCGTCTTCTCCGTCCATGTTCCAAACAAAACCGCTGATGACGCCAAGCTTCAAAAGTCCGATCTCAAAACTGCCTTTTTTGCCGTCTGTCAGCGTAAAGTCATAGGCCCAGGCAGCGCCTGTATGAAAAGACGCGTTGGTCATGAGCGCATCATCCGGAAGGGATACGACGATCCTGTAATCACCGGGATAAAGGTTTTCAGCGGCATACACGCCATCGTGACCGGAAACTGGTTCGGCGCTGCCTCCCGGGCCTGTCAGGCTAAAGGCCAGGCCTTCAGCGCCATAGTCCTTTTCGTCCGGACTGCCGGAATCGTCGGCGTCATAATAGAAACGGACAGAAAGGGAGGAAGGAAGGGAAACGGTGACGCGCTTCCCCGTCCAGTCGGACCCCATATCGAAATTAAGCGAGACCTCGGCGTGATCATTCGGAGTCATCGGGACGAAGCCGTCGTCGGATCCGGTGATGATATATCCGTCTGTAATATCGATAACAATCGAGTATTCGTCCGGAAGCAGACTGTTGAAGGCGAAATTGCCCGTTTCGTCGGTCGTCCTGGAAAGAACAGTACCAAAGGTGGCGGAAGTGACGGTAACCGTCGCCTGAACAGGATCCCTGACGGTGCATTTATCATCCAGGGCAACCGTACCGGAAAAATCAGTGGTATAAACTGCACCGATGGAAGGGACGGTAAGCAGCATGCCTTTTTCCACCGTTATAAGGCTGCCGGTCCATTGGTATGTACCCATGACCGGGGTCACCATAACAGAGCCTTCGGGAAGGGTATAGCAGAGGATATAATTTCCGGGGTAGACCCCTTTGATATAGAAGAATCCTTCCTCGTTGGTCGTGTCGGTCAGGTGGCTGGATACCTGGACTCCCTGTTCGTCAAGCAGGGTGACGGTGACGCCCTTCAGACCGCCTTCATTTGTTTTAAGCTCGTCATACGCAGGATCCAGAAGAACATACCCCTGCAGAGAGCCCGCCTGGTACAAAGCTGCGTCATAAACAGCGGCGGTGTTGGCAGGCAGTTCGAAAAGATCGGTATCACCGTGGTCCATATTCAGGGAGGTGATCCGGTTCGGACACGGTCCGTCTGCAGGGACTGTGACCGAAGCGATATAGGGATCGTTAAAGACCACACGGATCCTGTACTTTCCTCCGGGAATATTATCAAAGCGGTAGTTGCCGTCATCGTCCGTCGTGCATTCCTCTACCCGCTCGTCGTTTCTGTCCATCAACAGGACGCGGAAACCGGAAAGCGGAAGCGCTGAAGCGGAATAATTCCCGGTGCTGTCCTCATACACTTTGCCGCTGACGGAAGAAGGCTGCGTAATGCCGATCATAAACGACGCGGTGGTACCCCTGCGCAGCGGGATGACTCTGGAAGCGCTGAAGGTACCGTCCCGGTTGGTAAACATGCTGTCACCGCCGCCGGAAGTAAAGACAAACCCTTCCGGAAGCGTGCATACCAGCATCGCCTCGGAAGCATACAGGCTGCGGAAAGCACAGGAACCTGTGATCCCATCCGTGATCTGCCTTATGGGTTCACCGTTTGTTTCCAGTGCGATCTCGACGCCGCCCATCAGAAGATCGCCGTCATCCAGGATACCGTTGAAATTGCTGTCAATGAAGGCGGTGACCGTGACCGCCGTGTCCGGTGTAACGCCGATCAGACCGGCGTCGGTCGTTTTGCCCGCAGTGACGGAAACAGTGCAGGAATCCTTTCGCCTGGAGGGATCCGAAAAAACGGAACCGCCGGACGAAAACATCCAGTCACTGGAAAGATCCGCTTCAAGGGTATAGTTCCCGGTCTGAAGACCCGCAAATATAAAGGTCCCGTCCTCGGATGTGACCGCTGACCTGGTCACGCTGCCATCCTGTGACACAAGGGACACTGCAAAGCCGGAAAGTCCTGGATCTCCGGCGTCGCGGACGCCGTCGGCATTCCTGTCAAGCCAAACGCGCCCGGTGACCTTGCCTGCCTTCACAAGGCCGATGCCCATGGCCAAGCCGGTTTTAACCGGCAGTTCAAAGCTGCCCGATGAGCCGATATTACCGCTGACCGGCAAAAAACAATTATACCATTGATTTACCTTCTCACCTGTCGGTCCATAGCCGTAATCCTCCGGACAGTTGGCGACAAGGGTATATGTTCCCGGAGAGAGGGAGGAAATGCGTGCCTCGCCATCCTTGTTGGTAGTAACGGAAGCGATCTCGTAGCGCACGCCTTCATATTCGTACATCAGGGCGACCTGGACGTTCCTGACCAGGGGTTCCGATGTTCTGCGGCCGCCGTTGGCATTCAGATCTTCAAACGCCACCAGGCTGATGGAAGACGCGGACTTGGTGCAGCCGATATTGACAGTTTTCGTTTCGGAGCCGGTAACGGAAAAGGGCGTGGTCTTTGAAGCGTTTCCGGATGCGGGCAGGGCGGAGCTGTCCTTCCCATGCAGAGTGAAACGGTATTCCCCCGCAAGCTTTACAGCGATGCGGTACACCCCGTCGGGAACATCGGAAAAAGTGAAGGAACCGTTCTGGCCCGTCGCGGTCTCCGCGGCGGATGTGACTTCGCCTGCAGGGGACAGCCTCTCGAGGATCAGGGTCGAATTACGGAGGCCGTTTTCCCCTTTGTCGAAAACGCCGTCCGTATCGCTGTCGATCCAAAGCGTGCCGTTGACCGTACAGCCCTGGGCGGCCGCGACGGCGGCAAAAACAAACAGCACCATCAAAAATGCGGTCAGACAAACTGCCATTTTCGAAATTCTGATGCGCATAGATTCCTCCGTGAATAATAATGAAATCATTTTGAATTGTACCCCGAACGCAGGAAGGTGTCAATGGGATAAACACTGCCGCAGGGGATTGACGATTCTTCTTTTACGTGCTAATATAGCAACGCGCTAAAGCGTGAAAGCAGGTGAAGTATGGATCTCTTTGGCTCAGAAAACACGAAATTGCTGATCTCGGCCCTGACCAAGCCGAAGGACGAGGAAGAAATGCAGGTTTTCCTGGAAGACCTGCTTACTTCCCAGGAGATTGTCGAGATCGCCCGGCGCATGAAAGTGGCGCAGATGCTTTATGAACATACGACATATGACGAGATCGCACGGGAGACCGGCGCCTCTACAGCGACTATCAGCCGTGTGAACCGTTGTATCCGCTTCGGACACGGCGGCTATGAAAAGGTGCTCGAAAAAATGAAAGGAGGAACGGTACAGTGAAAAACGGTCCGGAACCCGCAGCGTATGAAGAGCGTGTAGGCTCCCAGCTGAGAAATCTGTACGCCTCCTACGGATACGCCCCGTTCAAGGTCTGCAAATTTGAACCGTATGATTTTTATTCCGCCAATAAAAGCTTTATAACAGGTGACCACATCCTTACATTTACCGATATCAACGGCAAACTGATGGCCTTAAAGCCCGACGTAACGCTTTCGATCGTCAAAAACTACACATCCGGGCAAAAAAAAGTGTATTACCACGAAAATGTTTACAGGGAAAGCCGTAACGCGGGTGAATTCGGCGAGATCCCCCAGGCGGGGATCGAATGCATCGGTACCGTCGATAAGGTACAGCAGGCCGAAGTCCTGTCGATGGCGACACAGAGCCTCGCGATCATTTCCGATCACTGGATATTGAACATCGCTTCGATGAAGCTCATCAGCGCCCTTGTCAGCGCCACCGGGGCAGGCACTGAAAAAGTAAAGGCCCTCCTTTCCTGCCTGAAGGAAAAAAACCGTCACGAGATCCGTAAACTGACCGCCACTGAAGACAGGCCTGTATCACTGGCGTGGGAGACACTTGCTTCATTTTATGGGCCCTTCGAGAGGATCGCCGAATTGAGGGATATCTCTTTCAATTCGGGCATGCTTGAAGCCTGTGACGAGATGGATTCGCTTGCCGAAGGTTTTTCAGAAAAGGAGCTTTCCCATATCCGCATCGATTTTTCAATCATTTCAGATGAAGCGTATTATAACGGCCTGGTCTTCAAGGGATATGTCGAGGGTGTCCATACGGCGGTCCTTTCGGGGGGACGCTATGACAATCTTGCCGGGCATCTGGGCAAGCGGGCGCAGGCGGTTGGGTTCGCAGTCTATCTGGACATGCTGAACTCGCTGTCAGCAAGGAACCCCGCGGGCAGTCCCGATGTCCTGATCCTTTACGGTGAGGACGTTCCACTCAACCGGGTCAGGGAGGAGGCCGGCCGCCTCCGCAGGGAAGGCCGCCGCGTCCTGTGCCTGCCAAAGGGCACGCCGGCTGACGGAGCATACTCCGAAACCGTCGAACTGTAACAAATTCACCATCAAGGAAGGAACACCATGATCAACGTTGCGCTGCCCAAGGGACGCCTTGGGGAAAAAGTGTATGAGATCCTCGAAAGCGCAGGGTACGGATGCCCTGCTATCAGGGAAAAAAACCGCAAGCTGATCTTTGAGAACGCAGAAGCCGGGATCAGTTATTTCTGGGTCAAGCCGTCAGATGTGGCTATCTATGTGGAGCGGGGAGCCGCGGACATCGGCATCGCCGGAAAGGATATCCTGATCGAATACGGACCGGACGTATTTGAGCTGCTCGACCTGGGCATCGGGGTCTGCCGGATGTGTGTCTGCGGCAGGGCAGACTTCAGGCCCGACCCGTCACGGCCGCTGAGGGTCGCCACAAAGTTTCCCAATACCGCCCGGCAGTATTATGCGGCCAAGTCAGAAGAGATCGATATCATCCATCTGAACGGTTCCATTGAGCTGGCCCCGATCATCGGCCTGAGCGATGTGATCGTGGACATCGTTGAAACGGGAAAGACCCTGGCGGAAAACGGTCTGGTGCCGCTTGAGACAGTGAATCCGATAAGCGCAAGGCTGATCGCCAACAAAGCCTCCGGTAAGTTCAAATACGACGAAATACAGCGCCTTTGCATGGCTGTCGAGGCGGAGGTCGAAAGCAGAAAGGAAGCCGAAGCATGAAGATTTATGATTTGAACACGATCAGTATCGACGAAATACTCAAACGTGAAGATAATCCCCTTGCCGGCAGCATCACAGATACGGTCTCGCAAATCATTTCAGACGTCCGGCAGCGCGGGGAAACAGCGCTGAAGGAATTATGTTCTAGATTTGACGCATGGAACGGAATCGGGCTCGAGGTGACCCGGGATGAGATCAGGCAGGCCTATAAATGCCTTAATCCCCGTTTTGTAGCCACGCTTGAAAAGGCAGCCGAAAATATCCGTACATTTCACAGGCAGCAGATCAGGCCTAGCTTTGTTATCACCGGCGAGGACGGGATCGTCATGGGGCAGAAGGTGATGCCGATCGCCAAAGTAGGCGTTTATGTCCCCGGAGGAACGGCCGCGCTTTCGTCCACTGTGCTGATGGACGTGATCCCCGCAAAACTTGCCGGCTGTCCCGAGATCGTGGTTACGACGCCCGCCCGTGGCGGCAGGGTGGATCCCGCGATCCTTGCCGCCGCTGACATTGCCGGTGCGGATCGCATCTTCAAGGTAGGCGGAGCCCAGGCAATCGCGGCCCTTGCTTACGGTGCCGATCCCATTCCCGGGGTGGATAAGATCGTCGGTCCGGGAAACGCATATGTTACCGAAGCAAAACGCCAGGTCTTCGGCAGGGTAGCCATCGATATGATCGCAGGTCCTTCGGAGATTCTCGTGGTCGCCGACAAGGACTCCGATCCCGAACACCTCGCCGCCGACCTGCTGTCCCAGGCGGAACATGACAAAATGGCTTCCGCTGTTCTGGTGACGGACTGCGCCGATCTGGCCGCCCAGGTATCCGAAGCTGTCGAAAGGCAGTTGGCAGTCCTGCCGCGAAGGGAAATTGCCGAAGCTTCCATTAAAAACAATGGAAAGATCATTGTCGCGAAGGATATCGATACCGTGATCGATATTGCCAACCGGATCGCTCCGGAGCACCTTGAGCTTTGTGTATCCGACCCGTTCAAATACCTCGACCGCATACACAATGCCGGAAGCATTTTCATGGGCAGGTACTGCCCCGAAGCGCTGGGAGACTACATGGCGGGACCCAACCATACCCTGCCTACCAGCGGGACGGCCCGCTTTTCCAGTCCGCTGTCTGTGGACGACTTCGTAAAGCGGAGCCAGTTTACATATTACACCCGGGAAGCCCTAGAAAAGGTGAGTGGGAGCATCGCCCTGTTTGCAAGACAGGAAGGCCTCGAAGGGCATGCCCGCAGCGCCCTGATCCGCACACGGACGGAGGATTGATATGAGCCGTTTTCTGAAGGAAGCATTCAAAAGTCTTTCGTGCTATGTACCGGGCGAACAGTTTCAGGACAGGAAATTCATTAAGCTGAACACCAACGAATCCCCTTATCCGCCCTCGCCCCTGGTAGCTGCCAGGGCCATGGAAGCGGCAAAATGCCTTCAGCTGTATTCAGATCCGGAAAGCGCCGCTTTAAGACAAGCCATCGCAGGTTTGCATCAAGTCAAAGCGGAGAACGTGATCGTTTCCAACGGATCGGATGAGGTTCTGAACTTCGCATTCCTGGCATTTGGCGACGCTTCCCATCCTTTTGTCTTCGCAGACATCACCTATGGTTTCTACAAGGTCTTGTGCGACGTCAACGATATCCCGTATGTCACTGTCCCGCTGAGAGAGGATTTTACCATTCGCGCAGAGGATTATCCTGATTCCGGACATATCGTGCTGGCTGATCCAAACGCGCCGACAGGGATCCCGATGCCTGCGGAAGAAGTTGAAAAGATCGTACAGGCCAACCCGGACCGTGTAGTGATCGTGGACGAGGCTTACGCGGATTTCAGTGAAAGCGACTGTCTTTCTCTGGCTTTGAAATATGACAATGTGCTGATCGTACGGACTTTCTCAAAGTCTCGTTCCATGGCCGGCGCAAGGCTTGGATATGCCATAGGAAACGAAAAATTGATCGTCGATCTCAAACTGGTAAAAGATTCGATCGATCCATATAATGTCAACCTGATGACTTCAGCCGCCGGGATCGCGGCCATCGAAGAAAACAGTTATTATATGGAGAACTGCGAAAAGATCATCAGGACACGCCGGAAAACCGTAAAAAAACTCGAATCCATGGGGTTTTCGGTCCTTCCCAGCGGTGCAAATTTCGTTTTCGCACGGCACCCCGGCATCGGAGGAGAACAACTGTACCGAAAGCTGAAGGATAAAGGCGTACTGATCCGGCATTTCAGTTCTGAGAGGATACGGGACTTCAACAGGATCACCATCGGCGGCGAAGAACAGATGGATTGCTTCTTCAATATCCTCGACGATTGTCTTAATGAATTATAAAAGGAGGCTATCGGATGCGCTGCGCCCGGATAACGCGAAAAACAGCTGAAACGGATATTGACCTTTCTCTGGATCTGGACGGGACCGGCAGGGCGGAGATCGATACCGGCAGCGGTTTTCTGGACCATATGCTGACGCTTTTTGCAAGACACGGGCATTTTGACCTGACGGTGAAATGCGCCGGAGATATACACGTGGATGAACATCACACCACCGAGGATATCGGGATCGCCCTCGGAAATGCTTTCGGCGAAGCGCTTGGTGACAAGCGCGGGATATCACGGTACGGCAGCATGCTTCTGCCGATGGACGAAGCTCTTATCCTGTGTGCGGTGGATCTTTCCGGCAGGACCATGCTGCGGTATACGCTGTCCCCGCCGTCCCCGAAGGTCGGTACATTCGACACTGAACTGGGAGAGGAGTTTTTCTGGGGCTTCTGCCGCTCATGCCCAATGACAATCCACCTCAGGCAGTTGGACGGGACCAATTCACATCATATCCTAGAAGCTGGTTTCAAGGCCTTCGGAAGAGCCATGAGGCAGGCCGTATCCATCGACCCGGAGGAAGGCGGGAGGATCCCTTCCACAAAAGGAGCTCTATGACAGCGATCATTGATTACGGCGTGGGCAATTTATTTTCCCTGGCATGCTCGCTTAAGGCGATCGGGGCAGATTGTGTAGTAACGGATTCCGCCGAAAGGATCCGCAGCGCGGACAGGGTGATCCTTCCCGGCGTCGGCGCCTTCGGCGACGCACAGAAAAAGCTCTTTTCCTCCGGACTGGGCCAGGCAGCCCTGGAACAGGCACAAAAGGGCGTGCCGCTTCTGGGAATCTGTGTGGGAATGCAGCTTCTGTTTGAGCGAAGCCTTGAATTCGGCAGCTTCCCGGGACTGGGCCTGATCCCCGGAGAAGTCCGGTACATCGGTGAAACGATCTCTCCCGGCCTCAAGATACCTCAGATCGGCTGGAACGCCCTTTCCATCAGGAAACCGCATCCGCTTTTCAAATATATCCGGGACGGCGATTACGTCTATTTCGTGCACAGTTATCATGCGGTGACCCCAAAGGAGTATGTCATCGCTGATACGGACTACGGCGGGGTGCTGACCGGAGCTGTAGCAAGCGGCAACGTGATGGGGTGCCAGTTCCACCCCGAAAAAAGCGGGGAAGTCGGCCTGAACATCCTGCGTGCTTTTTTGGAAATGGGGTGAGATCAGTATGGTCATTCTGCCCGCGGTAGATCTGATCGAAGGGCAAGCGGTCAGGCTTTATCAGGGGGATTACAGCCAGAAAACGGTGTTTGAGAACGATCCCGTTTCAGTCGCAAAGCGCTTTGCCGAAGCCGGCGCGCATTATATCCATATCGTGGACCTGGACGGTGCCAGGACAGGCCAAACGGAAAACTATGACGTGATCCGCAGAATGATCCGCTCATCCGGGCTGAAAGCGGAGGTCGGCGGCGGGATCCGTTCTTTTGAGTCTGTGGACAGGTATCTGGACGCCGGTGCGGAAAGGATCGTCCTGGGAACCAAAGCTGTAACTGATCCTGGCTTTCTTCAAGAGGCACTGGAATTGTACGGTGACAGGATCGCGGTCGGAGCCGATCTCAGGGACGGAAACGTAGCCATCCGCGGTTGGATGGAGGACAGCGGGGAATCCGGCGAGGAATTCTGCAAAAGAATGTCCGCAGTCGGCCTTAAGACACTGATATGCACCGATATTTCCAGGGACGGCGCCATGCGGGGCACCAATCACCAGCTGTACCGGCAGCTGATGAAAGTGTGCGCATGCGACCTGATCGCCTCGGGAGGAGTGTCCTCCCTGGAAGAAGTGATCCGGCTGAAAAACGAGGGGCTTGCCGGAGCGATACTCGGAAAAGCACTTTATACCGGAGCGATCGATTTGAAACAGGCAATCGAGGTGTGCGCATGATAGCAAAAAGGATCATTCCCTGCCTGGACGTGCGGGACGGACGTGTGGTGAAGGGGACCCGTTTTCAGGGACTCAATGATGTAGCCTCACCTGTAGACCTGGCCGCGTACTATTCGCAGCAGGGAGCGGATGAACTTGTTTTCTATGATATCACTGCCTCCAGCGACGGCAGAAAAATCTTTACCGATATCCTCTCGGAAGCGGCTTCCAGGGTCTTTATCCCCCTGACAGTGGGGGGTGGGATCAGTTCGCTGGACGATTTTGACCGTGTGCTGAAATGCGGCGCCGACAAGGTAAGCGTCAATTCCTGCGCGCTTCGAAACCCGGACCTCATTCGCGAAGCAGCCGTCAAATACGGCAGCCAATGCGTCGTCCTGTCGGTTGACGCCAAACGTGTCGACGGCAGGTTCAGGGTATTTGCCAAGGGAGGTCGAGAGGACACTGGGCTGGACCTTATGGAGTGGATCAAAAAAGGACTTGATCTCGGAGCGGGAGAGATCGTGCTGAATTCCATGGATACCGACGGCGTTAAGGAAGGGTTTGACCTGGAGATGCTGTCCCTGGTGGCCGCGATCGCTCATGTCCCGGTCATTGCCTCGGGAGGCGCCGGCAAAATGGAGGATTTTGCAACACTTTTCAGGGCTGTTCCCGGTGTAGATGCGGGACTGGCGGCTTCCATTTTCCATTACGGAGAGGTAAAGATTCCGGAACTGAAAGAATACCTCAGGAACGAAAACATCAATGTACGGATTTGAAAGGAGCGGAAAAATGGTCTCTGCGGATCAACTGAAATATAACGCCGATGGTCTGATCCCTGCCGTCGTTGTCGATGCCGACAGTGGGGAAGTGCTGATGCTTGCCTACATGAACGAGGAAAGCCTGAAGATATCCATCGAAAAGAAACTGACTTGTTTCTATTCGCGCTCAAGGCAGAAATTGTGGCTGAAGGGGGAAACCTCCGGAAATTACCAGCATATCGTTTCGATCACCGCCGACTGCGATCTGGATGCCCTCAGGATCGCCGTGCACAAGGACGGACCCGCGTGTCATACCGGAAACGAAACTTGTTTTTTCAATCCGGTCCTTGAGAACAATGAGCATGCATCAGTGGAAGATGAGGAGGATTTTTCCCTTGGATCCCTGTATGAACTGATCAAGGGAAGAAAGAGTGAAAAAAAAGAAGGATCCTACACCAGCTACCTATTTGAAAAAGGGCTGGACAAGATCCTCAAAAAAGTGGGTGAGGAATGCACTGAGGTGGTGATTGCCGGAAAAGGCGAGGACAGAGCGGAAACGATATATGAGATCGCAGACCTGACCTATCATGTGATGGTACTGATGGTGCAGATGGGCATCTCAACCGAGGAGATCATGGACGAGCTTCGCAGCCGTCATGTGATCGACCATAAAGTAAAGCAGGAAAAAATGACCGGAAACGGTACAAAATGACCGGGGAGATGGATTGAACCATGACGATCGGATTCATCGGATGCGGAAAGATGGGGGAGGCGATCCTGAAAGGCATCGCGTGCGGAGGGGATCATCCCGAGATCATCGTTTCCCGCAGGAACCGCGCTGAACTTGAGAGGATCAGGAACACCTACCGGGTCGGGACCGGCACAAATGCAGACGCGGCGAAGTGCGGCACGGTATTTCTCGCTGTCAAGCCGCAGCAGTACGACGGGGTCATTAAGGAAATACGTGATGCGGTGCACAATGACGCGCTTTTGATCTATCTCGCTCCGGGGATCTCCCCGGAGCAGATGGAAGCGAAGCTGGAAAAGCCCGGGCTGAAGATCATTCATCTGATGCCGAATACACCCTGCGCGGTGGCAGCGGGGGTAAACGCTTACGCCTGCGGGAAAACGGTCGGCAGGACGGATGAAGAAATGTTCGCAGCCCTTGTGTCCCCGTGCGGCACGCCTGTCAGGGTGGAGGAAGGGCAGATGAATGCCGTTGTGGGCATCAGCGGCTCGTCTCCGGCATATTATTATATGATGATCGACGCAGTGGCCAAGGCCGGTGTGCGCGCCGGACTGAAAAGGGACGATGCCGTCCGCATGGCCGCCCAGGCGATGCTCGGCAGTGCAAAAATGGTCCTGGAATCAGGAAAGCACCCGTCCCAGTTAAGGGACGACGTATGTTCTCCCGGAGGAACAACGATCGAGGCTGTATGCTCGCTGGATATGGCCGGATTTGAGGGGATCGTGATGGACTCGATACAAAAATGCATTGACAGGTCCCGGGAGATCAGCAGGCAGATTACCTGACGACGATGTTCGCCGGATCCAGATGCATATATACGGTCCCCGGCACGATCCCTTCTTTATGGAAGGAGAGCAGTTCGGACACCGTGACCAGCTGATAACCGCCGCCCACCAGCACGGGAATGGCCTGGATGACCGCTTCAGCGGTGGTCGCATAAAGGTCATGCATCAGAAAGATATTCCCGTTTTCTGCATTGTTCACCAGCGATTTGTAGGTTTTTTTAGTGTTGCGGGTAGACCAGTCCAGCGTATCCGTCTGCCAGGAGGCGATTACCATGCCCAGTTCGGAGCAGACCTTGCGCAGGGTGCTGTTGAAGGAACCGTAAGGGCACCTGAGGACCCTGATCTGCTCTCCGGTCATCTCAAGGACCAGTTCGTTGACACGGGTGATCTGTGAACGCATCTGTTTTGCGTTCAGTTCGGTAAGCTTTTTGTGGTCCCACGTATGGCAGGCAATCTCATTTTCCTGGGCAGCGGTATAGATCAGGACGTTGGAATAGCTTGTAAGACGGCTCCCCACCACGCAGAAAGTCGCCCTGCCGCCGTATTCCTCCAGCACATCGAGGATCCGGAAAGTCTCCTCGCTGGGACCATCGTCAAATGTGAGGGCGATCATCGGTCTGGTTGGATCGATATTCCGTTTGCCGTTTTCGATGGCCTGAAGTTCCATGGACAGGTAATCGGAACACTGACTGTATTTCAGTGTGATGCGCTGGCAGCCGGCTTCCAGGGGGAGCGCTTCGCCGGGCATAAGATAAAACGTGACGCCTTCGGTGTCCAGAACACAGTGCTCCGGCCACACCAGGTCCTCCGGAGCCTCGTAACCGCCCGAAACCTGATTGAATATCCGGCGGTATTTGGCATTGGCCTGAAAGGTGATCCGGCTCCTGTCCGCCATATAATCATTGGGATCCAGGACTCGGTCGTTGGCGGTATCCAGCGTAAAAGCCCTGATAAACGGAAGCGGCTCGATCCCCGAAACTGTGTATTTCCCTACCAGAACCACGGAGGTGCAGCTTTCGTCGAGCTTGACTGAATTGTATGTGATCTCCAGCGCAGCGGCGGTATCCTGGTGGTATTCAGAATGATCCGCTGTCACGATTTCGATCATCTTATGAACGTATCGGGACAGCGCCGCATCGATCTGTCCGAGCGTGTAGACCGGATACCGGATAGTACAGGTAAGATTGCCTCCGGATGAGCTCATGCTCTTCTGGCTGCCGGTCTCGTGGAGGTTGGTGTTGATCCCCGAAGCGGAAAGGGTATAAACGGTATCGCCCGACAGGAGGCTGGTAATGGCTTCATAGGAAGTGTCTGTCGGTATGAGGTATTTGTCGATGATATAGCCGAAATCATGTCCGCTGCGGACCCTGTACCAGCCGTTTTCATGCCCGACGATCTCAAATCTGGCACCGCACAGGCATTTGTACATCACTTTTGAAGAAGGATCCGGCGCAGAAAAAACATTGATTACGGCATTTTCTTCTTCAACGATGCCCCAGCCCATATGCTCATACTCAGTGGACACCTTGATGTATTTGGACATCATGTAGCCGAACTGGCCGTTGACCTCCACAAAGTACCAGTTTCCTGATTCCGAAAGAATATTCACCTGGGTGCCCGAAGAATAGGAACCGACGACGTTATCGGCGGATGTTGATGTGGTGGAGCGAAGCTTCAGCGACCCTCCGGAAACCGAGCCGATCATTCTCGTTTCCGCCCGGGCAAACGCCGCTAAAAAAAGGATGAACCCTGCCGTCAAAACCGTCAGAAAGAACTTTCTGTTCATCAAAAACCTCCGAAATCTCAAGTAGCACCAACAGTATACTTATTTTGTAGGGAAAAATCAATGTTTTGCAGACCTGCCTTTTTACGTGGAGATAGGATATGGAAAAAACAAACGTTATGCGCCTGCTGGACAGGAACAGGATAAACTATACGCCTCATTTTTACTCCGGAGCGCTGAGCGGAACTGATATCGCCGCCTGCCTTGGCGAGGAACCCGCAAAAGTGTTCAAGACACTCGTGACCGTCGGCGCATCCCGGAAGAACTATGTATTCATGATCCCGGCAGCGGAAGAACTGGACCTGAAAAAGGCCGCGGCGGCAGTCGGCGAAAAAAGCATTTCCATGCTGCCTCAGAAGGAACTCCTTCCGCTCACGGGATATATCCACGGCGGATGCTCACCCATCGGGATGAAAAAGCAATTCCGTACCATGATCCACCGATCGGCCATGTCCTTCGGCACCATCTTTTTCAGCGCGGGAAAGGTCGGAGCCCAGGTCGAAATGGACCCGAAGGATATCTCCGGGCTGTGTCCGTTGGAGACAGCGGACCTGATCGTGTGATCGATCGGGGAGAGGCGGCCTCATCAGCAAAGCGTACCCCCGGGAATAGTAAGGATCACTGCGGCCCTGCAGTATCCACGAAAGCGGCGGAGACATAGCCTTCTGCGTCATCCGTGCATACATGGAGCCATCCGTCCCCGGTTTCCTCCAGGACACATAGAACCTGGCCAAAATAGAGCTGCCTGAGAACAGGAGCGTTCATGGATGGAGCGGATCTGAGGTTGAGATAGGAGTTTTCGCCGATATTGGTGACTGCGGCCAGATAAAGGGCCCGGGAGGAGGTCTTTTCGACAGGCATCAGCGTAGGCCTGGGCGTCGGCGTGGCGGCAGGCCCCGGGGTCGCAAGGAATACAGCGCTGAGCGGTGAAGGAAGGACGTACGCGGAGAAAGTCGATCTGCGGAAAGAAACGCCGGGATAATAGAAAGCCAGGATGCTTTCACAGGACATCCCGTATTCCTGGGCCATCCATTGCGCTCCCCTCTGGCTCATGCCCACACCATGCCCGAATCGGCGGGCTTCGATCCAGAAAGCGTCTTCGGTCTCCCTGACCGTGACGATCTCATTGTTTGATCCCATGTTGATATCCAATTGACACAGTGATTCGATTGTGGGAAAAACAGGGATCTTTACGGAAACCGTACGTGTAGCCACTGAGGAGCCGCCCTGCGGCGCCGCACCGTCAAAATACACTTCCTCCTCGCCGTCGTCGCTGATCAATCCTTCGTAAGTGACTGAAACGCGGAACTGCAGGTTTGTTGATATCATGGATCCGGGATACATGGCATCTGCCGGTGTGCAGGAAAGAATGGCCAGGTCCTCTGCGCCGATATCTGCATCAAAAGAGTCGAAGGATACCCTGACGGCATCGGTGAGCACAGTCTCAAGGGCACCGAACCCAAGGGAGGCGGTTTTTCCGAGCCGGAAAGATCGCACGGTCCCGGCCGGATTCGCAAGATCATAGGGGTCAGGCCTTACGGGAAGATAATCCTGGTCGCTGCCGCCCCATACATGCGAAGCGCATTCCGTCTGCCCGCCGTTGCTGGCACTGTAATAACACTGGATCAGTCTCCCGCCGTTGTCATATCCGCAGATCCCCTCCGTAGACCGTATGGCTTCCAGGGACCGGGTGTTTTGCGGCTGGATCCCATAATAAGCCTGGTCGTTGGTATTGTCGACCACGTCGTAGTCGCTGTCGGAAGCGGCTTTTTTATTCAGGACATAGGTACGTGAGCAGATCGCCTGGACCTTCAGGGCTTCCGTTGGATATGCGTCGCTCATCTCATACGGGACTACGCCCCAGAGGTATTCTTCGACAGGAGCATGCAGAACGGCTCGAAGCTGCCCATCCTTCAGTGTCAGGGACAGATCCCCGGGATGAAGATAATATTCCCCGTTCAGCCTGAGTCCGTTTTCAAGTCCCGCAGCCTCATCGGGAAGGCGGTGGCGTACCAGCAGAAGCGAATCTCCGCAATCCACCGCCATTCCCTCATAATAAGCCACGATGTGCCCGGATGCAGATGAAACGACCAGACGGCTCCCCCGCTGGAAGGACAGGCCGTTTAAGGTATAGCTTCCGTCAAGCGAAACATCGACCCGGTCTGTCAGCTTCAGTCTTGTCAGAAGCACGCGGACTACATTATCCCCGTTCTTCCCCTCAGCACGGGAAGTGACCGGTAATACAGCTGCCGCAAAAAGGATCATGATCATCAGGAAACCGATCGGACCCGTCAGGCGTTTCTTTCGCATGGAAGGAACTCCTTTCTGTCGCGTTCCGTATCGCAGAAGCATTAGGTTCTAAAAATAGAAAAAAGGTGAAAAAGCATACGGATGATCAGGCTTCTCCGTCTCCAGCGGGACGGTGGATCCTGAGAGCACCGGGCAGGATGCTCACTTCCGCTTTTTCCATTCCAATGATCTCGCCGTCCACATTGACAAACATATCCGGCGCGGAAAAAACGACACTTTTCGCCCGAAGACTGAACGTTTCGGGAAATGCCAGGATTTTACCCCTCATCAGGCCCAGAAGCCTGCCTGGCAGTTTTGATTTCTTGATTCTGCGGATGCCGGACACGTCAAACAGACCATCGTACGGAACAGCCTCCGGCGCTATGGGAATGCCGCCGCCGATGATCTTCCCGAGCGCTACGGAAAAGACCGTCAGATCTTCTTCAGAATTCAAACCCGAGTCTGTTTTGAGGCTGACCCGATAGGTCCTGTAATGGATCAGTGCCGACAGGACGCCCAGCAGGTACGGAAAAAGTCCGTTCATGTGCTTTCTGAACCCCGCGCTCCTGCGAAGCACATCGACGTCGAAACCGGTGCCGATCTCATTGACAAAGACCCTCCCGTTGATCAGACCGGCGTCGGTCATGCGTGCAGGTTCCCTCAGAAAAACCTCCAGTGCCTTAAGCGGGTCGGGGGGGATTTTCAGCGTTTTGCAGTAATCGTTTCCCGTTCCTGTCGGGATGATCGCCATCGCCGCGTCTTTACCGGCAAGAGCTCCGGCGATCTCTGACACCGTGCCGTCCCCTCCCATGGCGATGATCGTATCGCACCCGTTTCCGACCGCTTCGGCAGCAAGAGCGGACGCATGTCCGGGAGCGTCGGAATACACGATCTGATGATCCAGGCCCCGCTGTGAAAGTATCCTGCCGACTTCCCCGCAGACTCGTCTTGTTTTTTCGGCGCTTCCGCTTACCGGATTGCAGATGATGGATATCATTGTTTTTCACTTTCCTTCCCGGTCAGGACGGCTCTGCGGCCGCATGTGTTCGCGGCCGTTTTTTTATCCTTTTTCAACGATTTTCCTTCGTTCGCAGGGAGTCGGGATTTTATCGTTGTATTGGACGCAAAAATATATTATAATAATTCGGTTGAATCGTCAATTTTTCCCGCCAAGAAAAGGAGGACAAAGTTTTATGGGCAAGGTTCACGTCTTTGATCATCCTCTGATCCAGCACAAGCTGAGCATTATGCGGAACAAGGATACGGGCTGCAAAGAATTCAGGGAACTTCTGGATGAGATATCCATGCTGATGGTGTATGAGGTCACCCGTGATCTCTCCACCCAGACGATCGAAGTGGAAACCCCGATCTGCAGGACGACGACCCGTGTCCTTGCGGGAAAACCGATCGGCATTATCCCCATCCTGCGCGCAGGACTTGGTATGGTGGACGGCATCCTCCAGCTGATCCCCAACGCCAAGGTCGGCCACATCGGTCTTTACCGCGACCCCGAGACCCTTGAGCCCGTGGAATATTACTGCAAGCTTCCCGAGGACGCGGTCCACAGGGAACTGATCGTTCTCGATCCCATGCTGGCCACAGGCGGCAGCGCCTGTGCGGCCATCAGCTTTATCAAAAAACGCGGATGCAGCAATATCCGCCTCGTCAACCTGATCGCCGCTCCGGAGGGGATCGCCAGGGTCCAGGCCGAACACCCCGACGTGGACATCTATGTGGCCGCCCAGGACGAAAAACTGAACGAACACGGCTATATCGTCCCCGGGCTCGGCGACGCGGGGGACAGACTGTTTGGCACCAAGTGACCCTATGGAGGCAAATTATCCTTGCTTTTTCATCTGTTAACCGCTAAAATCAAACTATTATCCGCTTAATCAGCCGCTTTTATCGGGGAAGGAGGAATGAAATGAAGGCCGATCAGACCGTTATTAAGGAAACCGGGCGCACGGCCGCCTTCACATTTCTCCTGACCCTTGTCATGCACGCGGTGTTCCTGGTCGCCTCCCGGTGGGATATTACGGTGCTGTGGGGAAGCCTGCTCGGGCTTGCCGGCGCTGTTGCCGATTTTTTCCTGCTGGGACTCGGCGTGCAAAAAGCGGTTTCCAGCGATGAAAAAACAGCGAAGAATATCATCCGCATCAGCCAGCAGGGGCGTCTGATGATGCTGGCAGTCATTCTTGTGATCGCGTTTGCCTCTCCTGTGTTCCATAAAGCCGCGGCGATCCTGCCGCTGTTTTTCCAGAAGATCGGGGTCCGGCTCCGCGCGCTGTTCGATCCGGAGATCAGGAATCCCGGATCCGGGAAAAGGGATGCTTCCCTGCCGGATATCGAAACGATCGAAAACGGAGGTGACGCACCTTGAATGCTCAGAGCCGACGCTTCCGGGCGGTGGATTTCTTATATCTGTGCATAATGATCCTTCCTTTGATCTGTGCGATGGCGCTGAAAGTGTGCTTCAGCGTCTCCGGAGAAGGCGTCCAGATCGCCGGGGCACAGATCTATTTTACCATCCCGATGCCCCTGATGGATATGCCTTTTACGGAAGCCCAGGTCAATTCGTGGATGGTGATCATCTCTGTCTGGGGCCTGTGTCTGTTTATGACCCACGGGCTCAAGGTAAAGGCGGATACCAGGCGCCAGCACCTCGCCGAGTGGTGTGTCACCATGTGCAAAAAACTCGTCAATGAAAATATGGGCGAGTTTTTTGCGGGATATACCCCTTTTATCGGCGCGATCATGGCCATCTCGCTGTTTTCAAGTCTCATGAGCCTTCTGGGGTTGTTTGCGCCGACCTCGGACCTGAACGTTGTCGCCGGATGGGCCATCCTGGTATTTGCCCTGATCACCGCAGCCAAATGCCGCTGCGGTCCGCTCCTTTACATGAAGTCCTTCTGTGAACCGATCCCGGTGATGCTGCCGATGAATATCATCAGCGAACTGGCCACCCCGATCTCGATGGCATTCAGGCACTATGGGAACGTCATGAGCGGCGCGGTCATCTCGGTGCTCATCTCCTCGGCTCTGTCCTCTCTTTCCCGTATGGTGCTGGGCTGGCTTCCCGGGGTACTCGGGGATATCCCGTTCCTTAGGGTGGGCATCCCGGCGGTCCTGTCCATTTATTTCGACGTGTTCAGCGGCTGTCTGCAGGCGTTCATCTTCGCCATGCTGACCATGCTGTATGTGTCCGGCGGTTTCCCGATGGAAGAATACCTGAGGAGAAAAGCCGCTGACAAGCAACCCGCAAAAAAGCAGTCCGTGAGACTGTTTGAATAATGGAGGTATACATTTATGGAACTTGCATTGGGAATCATCCTGGGCTGCTGCGCGCTGGGCGCCGGGATCGCCATGATCGCCGGTATCGGCCCCGGTATCGGCGAAGGTAATGCCGTTGCCAAGGCCTGCGAAGCGATCGGACGCCAGCCCGAAGCGAAAGGGCAGGTAACATCCACCATGATCATGGGCTGTGCCATTGCCGAAACAACGGGTCTGTATGCACTGGTCATTGCTATCCTTCTGATTTTTGTGGCTCCCTCCAGTTTTGCCAACGTTCTGAAAGAAGCTATCAAATAAACCGATCGGTCCGTTACCGGAGGGATCAGAATGCAGTCACTGGACATCATTTCCGTTAATATATGGAATATCCTGATATCGCTGGTCAATCTGTACATCCTGTACAGGATCGTCAGGCGGTTCCTTTTCAAACCGGTGCAAAAAGTCCTGGACCAGAGGCAGCAGGAAATCGACGACCAGTACGCGAGGGCTGAAAAAGCCGAAGCGGACGCCGAGGAAAGCAGAAAAACCTGGCAGGCCCGGATGGACGCTGCCGGAAGGGAAGCAGACGAACTGCTTCATACCGCTTCCGAAAACGCCCGGAGCGCCGGCGATGCCATGATGAAGGATGCCCGGGCCAAGGCCGAGGTGATTGTCAGGCAGGCAGAGGAAGCGGCACGGCTTGAAAGGCGGAAGGCCGAGGAAGGCATCCGTTCCGAACTTGCCGGACTTTCCACTGCGCTGGCGTCCAAGATGATCGGCCGCGAGGTGCGCGAAGCGGATCACCGGGCGATGATCGATGAGTTCATCGAGGAACTGGGGGATAGCGGTGAACAAGATCAGTAAGGAATATGCCGCGGCTTTGTTTGCGCTTGCCAGGGAAAAAGGCCTGGAAGCCTCCTTCGGTTCTTCCCTTGAAACAGTACAGAAACTGTTTGAAGAAAATCCCGATTATCAGGAACTTTTGAACACGCCCGCGATCCCGGCAGAGGAAAAAGCGCATCTTGCGGAAAAAGCTTTCGGAAAAACCGTTCCCACGGAGGTCCTGTCCGCGATTCAGATCCTGTCCGGGAAAGGTTATATCATGGAATTCGGCAGGATCACCGCGGAGTACGCCGCGCTGCTGGACCAGATGAACAGGGTGTCCGCCGCAGAAGTCAGAAGTGCAGTGGCCCTGAGCCAGGCGGAAAAGGACAAACTGCGGAAAAAGCTTGAAAAACTGACCGGGCACAGTGTCGTGATGACTTACGCCGAGGATCCTTCGCTGCTCGGCGGAGTCGTTGTGGAGATCGACGGCAAGGTGATCGACGGGAGTGTACGTACGAAACTGCGTCAGGTAAAGGAAGTGATTGGCGGATGAGCGCAAGCACACAGGAACTGAGCAGCATTATCAAGGAACAAATCCGCAATTATTCGTCACGTCTTGAAATGAAGGAGACCGGCACCGTTGTGCTTGTCGGGGACGGGATCGCCAGCGTATACGGCCTCAGGGAATGCATGGCAGGCGAGCTGCTCGAATTCGATGACGGATCCATGGGGCTCGCCCAGAACCTTGAGACGGATACCGTCTCCGTTGCCGTTTTGACCGAGGGCAGCGGCATCCATGAAGGGACCGGGGTTCGCAGGACCGGGAAGGTCCTTTCCGTGCCTGTTGGGGAAGCGCTCCTGGGACGCGTTGTGGACGCCCTCGGTCATCCCATCGACGGCAAAGGCCCGGCCGACACCCTTGAGGAGAGGCCTATCGAGTCCGAAGCTCCCGGCATCATCGAGAGAGAACCCGTGCACGTTCCGATGCAGACAGGGATCAAGGCCATTGACAGCATGATCCCCATCGGCCGTGGGCAGCGCGAGCTGATCATCGGCGACCGGCAGACCGGCAAAACGGAGATCGTTATCGATACCATCCTGAATCAGCGTACTTCTGATGTCATCTGCATCTATGTAGCCATCGGACAGAAGAAATCCTCTGTCGCGCAATTGGTCCGCGAACTGGAAATGAACGACGCCATGTCCTATACGACAGTGGTCTGCGCCTCCGCTTCCGAATCCTCGCCTTTGCAGTACGTCGCGCCTTATTCCGGTTGCGCCATGGCAGAGTATTTCAGGGCTAAGGGGAGGGACGTACTGATCATATATGACGACCTGTCCAAGCACGCGGTCGCATACAGGGCGCTTTCCCTTCTGATCAGGCGTCCGCCGGGACGTGAGGCTTTTCCCGGAGACGTATTCTATCTTCATTCCAGGCTCCTGGAACGCGCCGCCTGCGTATCCAGGGAGTATGGCGGCGGGTCGATCACCGCCCTGCCCCTGATCGAGACCCAGGCCGGTGATGTTTCCGCTTATATCCCTACCAACGTGATCTCTATCACGGACGGTCAGATCTTCCTTGAGACAGAACTTTTCCATTCCGGGATCATGCCGGCGATCAATCCCGGCATCTCCGTAAGCCGTGTCGGCGGCAGCGCTCAGCTGAAAGGGATGAAAAAGGTTTCCGGTCCGCTGAAACTGTTGTATTCCCAGTATCGTGAACTGAAAGCTTTCGCCCAGTTCGGTAGCGATCTGGACGATGATACCAAAGCCCGCCTGGCCCTGGGAGAGCGCATCGTGGAAGTCCTGAAGCAGCCTCGCCAGCACCCCGTTCGTCCCGGATGCCAGGTCGCGGTGATCTATGCCGTGACCGAAGGATACCTGAACGACGTACCCGTAAACAAGGTGCAGGAATGGGAAAAGCGGCTCTACGCTTATCTCGAAGAACGCTATACGCCTCTTCTGGAGAGGATAGAGCAGGGCTATTTTGAAGATGAGGATATCGCGGCTCTGAAAAAAGCTGTTTTGGGGATGAAGAGGTAAAGCCATGCCTGACACGAAACAATTGCGCAACCGCATCAGAAGCGTCAATTCTACGCTGCACCTGACGCACGCGATGGAACTGGTCGCGGCCTCAAAAATCAAAAAAGCCTCGGAGAGGATGCTGGGAAGCAACGAATACGCGCATGCGGCAGCGGAAACGATGGCCGTCCTTGCCGCATGTCCGGCCTGTGAAAAAAGCCCCTATCTGAAGAGCGGCTCATCGGGAGAGACCCGCCTTATGGTCATTGCCGGCGACCGGGGGATGGCCGGCGGATACAACGCAAACATTTACCGCCTTGTCAGGGAATATCCCGAGGCAAAGATTATCCCCATCGGGAAAAGGGCGTATGACCGTTTTGGAGGCGAAGCCTTTTACGGCGCGGAAGCTTTTTCGACAGCGGCTGCCCGCAAGATCGCGGAAAAGCTCTGCAAGGATTTTCTTGAGGGAGCTTATGGGCGGTTCGGGATCCTCTTTACCAGGTATATCTCCATGCTGCAGCAGGAAGCGTCTGTCCGTTGGATCCTTCCCCTTGATAAAAGCGCGAACCCATCCGGGAAGGACATCGTGTTTGAACCTGATGAAGCTTACGTCATGTCCTCCCTGGTACCGGAATATGTGACCGGCATGATCATGGCATCGGTACGGGAAAGCTTCGCTTCCGAAGTCGCGGCCAGGCGGATGGCCATGGATTCCGCGGGGAAGAACGCCAGACAGATGATCGATGATCTGAAACTTAAGTACAATCGGGCCCGCCAGGGAGCGATCACTCAGGAAATTACCGAGATCGTTGCCGGCAGCGGCAGCTAAAAGGGGTGTGATTTCTGCATGTCGATCAAATCATCGGGCCGGGTGGCGCAGGTCATGGGTCCCGTGGTGGACGTCGCTTTTGAATCAGGCGATCTGCCTGCCATCCAAAACGCACTGACCATGCCCATCGGCTCACGGACACTGACCGTGGAAGTGGCGCAGCATATCGGCGATCATACGGTTCGCTGCATCGCCATGTCATCCACCGACGGCCTGAAGAGGGACACCCCGGTGACAGATACCGGAAAGGGGATATCTGTTCCTGTGGGCAGGGCGACGCTTGGAAGGATCTTTAACGTTCTGGGGGACACAGTCGACGAGGCCGGCCCCGTTCCGGAATGCGAACGCTGGAATATACACCGTCCCGCTCCGGCCTTTGACGAACTGGCTACCTCCGCCGAGATCCTGGAAACAGGCATCAAGGTCGTCGACCTCATCTGTCCCTATGCCAAGGGCGGTAAGATCGGTCTTTTCGGCGGCGCCGGCGTGGGGAAAACGGTCCTCATCATGGAACTGATCCACAACATCGCCAAAGAACACGGTGGCCTGAGCGTTTTTACAGGCGTCGGGGAGAGGACCCGCGAGGGCAACGACCTGTATAACGAAATGAAGGAATCCGGCGTTATCACCAACACAGCCCTGGTTTACGGCCAGATGAACGAACCGCCGGGAGCACGCATGCGTGTGGGACTGTCGGGCCTGACCATGGCCGAATACTTCAGGGACCGGGAAAACCAGGACGTTCTCCTTTTTATCGATAATATCTTTCGTTTTACCCAGGCGGGGTCGGAAGTAAGCGCGCTGCTTGGACGCATGCCGTCGGCCGTCGGATACCAGCCCACCCTGGCAGAGGAAATGGGCACCCTTCAGGAGAGGATCACTTCCACCAAAAAGGGATCCATCACGTCGATCCAGGCTGTATATGTCCCGGCTGACGACCTGACCGACCCGGCTCCCGCGACCACCTTTGCCCATCTGGACGCGACGACTGTGCTTGACAGGGCCATCGCGTCCCAGGGCATCTATCCTGCGGTCGACCCTCTCAATTCCACATCCAGGATCCTTACGCCGGAGATCCTCGGTCAGGAACATTACGATGTGGCCAGGGAAGTGCAGCGCATCCTGCAGCGCTATCAGGAACTGATGGACATCATCGCTATCATGGGCATGGACGAACTTTCCGACGAGGACAAGCTTCTGGTACAGCGCGCCAGGAAGATCCAGCGCTTCCTTTCCCAGCCTTTCCACGTTTCCGAAAAGTTCACGGGTTATTCCGGGACCTATGTGCCCATTAAGGAAACCATCCGAGGCTTTAAGGAGATCTGTGAAGGCCGTCATGACGACATTCCGGAGTCTGCGTTCCTCTTTGTGGGTACCATCGACGAAGCGGTGTCGCGGGCCGGGAGGAGCGGAAAATGAGCAGCTACCTCCTGAACGTTTCCACCCCTGACGGCACGGTTTTTGAAGGTGAAACCGAAAAACTGCTCTTCCGGGCATACGGCGGAGATATGACCGTGCTGAAAGGACATGTACCTCTGATGACCACCATCCGGCCCGGGAACATTGTCCTGACGCTTCCGGACGGAACCGTGAAAAACGGATATGCCGAAAACGGCATCGTGTCAGTTAGCAGGGAGGGTGTAGTCATGCTCTCCGATACTTTCCGCTGGACCGAACAATAAGCCGTGTCCTCCGGTATATTTTTCCAAAGTTTAAAATAATGAAAAGGAGATATTGCCACTATGAAAATCCTGATCGTCAACGCCGGTTCTTCCTCCCTTAAGTATCAGCTGATCAATATGGATGACGAAAGCACCCTGGCCAAGGGTCTCGTCGAGCGGATCGGCATCGCCGGCAGCCGCCTGGAACAGAAAGCCAAAGGTGAAAAATATGAGATCAGCCAGCCGCTGAAGGATCACGTCGAAGCGTGCAAACTGATGCTGAGCGCTCTCACCGACAAAGAGCACGGCGTTGTCAGCAGTATGGATGAGATTGGCGCTGTCGGACACCGTGTACTGCACGGAGGAATGAAGTTCACCAAATCCGTGATCATCGACGACAACGTGATCGAAGCCATCAAGGAAAACATCCCGCTGGGGCCTCTTCATAACCCCGCCAACCTGATGGGCATCCGCGCCTGCCAGGAAGTGATGCCCAATACCCCGATGGTCGCGGTGTTCGACACAGCCTTCCACCAGACCATGCCTCCCAAGGCGTTCCTGTACGGCCTGCCCATGGATTATTTTAACCGGCTGAAGGTTCGCCGTTACGGCTTCCACGGCACCAGCCACCGCTATGTCAGCGCAAGGACCGCCGAATTCCTCGGGAAAAAACCCGAAGAACTCCGCCTGATCACCTGCCATCTGGGGAACGGTTCCTCCATCTGTGCCGTTTATCACGGCCACTGCGTGGACACCTCCATGGGCATCACCCCTCTGGAAGGCGTTATCATGGGTACCCGTTCCGGCGCCATGGATCCTGCCGTTGTTCAGTTTGTCTGTGACAACGACCATATCTCCGCCGATGAGATGCTCGAGATCTGCAACAAAAAAAGCGGATTGCTGGGCATCAGCGGCGTTTCCAGCGATATGCGAGATGTGATGAAGGCGGCGGACGAAGGCAACGAACGCGCCAAGATCGCCGTCGATATGCTGGTCTACGGTGTAAAGAAATACATCGGCGCTTATGCGGCGGCCATGGGAGGCGTGGATGCGATCGTGTTTACCGCGGGGATCGGTGAAAACAACGCCCAGCTCCGTGAAATGATCATGGACGGCATGGATTTCCTCGGCTGCAGGATCGATCCTGAAAAGAACGCGGTCCGGGGAGAGGAGAGAGTCATCTCTACGGACGACAGCACGGTCAAGATCCTTGTGATCCCCACCAACGAAGAGATCGCCATCGCGAGGGATACCCTGGCCCTGGTGAGCGGCAAATAAGCCAAAGGCAGGTAACCTGACAATGCCCGCATTTTTTCATCTGTTCAGCCGCAGGACCATGTACAGCGACGGGATCATCGACCTGTCAGCATCTTCGCGGGACGAAACAGATGAAAAATGCGGCATTGTTGATTGTTATGCTTTTGACATCCATCCGGCGGGATCACGCAGGTATGCGGGATATATCAGTATCCGACTGGGGGAAAGCCCGGAACTGTATTACCTGGGCCATGTCGGATACAGGGTGGAGGAAATGTACCGGGGGGATCATTTTGCCCTGCGGGCATGCAGGCTGCTGGAATCATTCCTTGCAGGTATGCGTATCCGCAGCCTTGTCATCACCAATGATCCGGACAATATCGCCTCAAGAAAAACCTGCGAGGCGCTTGGATGCACTTTGGAAAGGACGACGCCGGTGCCGCAGGCATACAGGTACATCGTCAGCGGTTCCACCGCCAAATGCCGTTATCTTTGGCTGCCGGAAAGAAAATGACCGCATCCTTCATGATTCCGGCAGTTCTTTCCATCATTAATCAGAGGTTTGTAAACCTGCCCGTCTTATTTCAGGAAGGATACCATTTACATGATCGTGGACGTCAACGGACTTCAGGTCAAATGTGAGCTTCTCGGAAACGGAAACAATAATATCCTGATGCTCCATGGATGGGGATGCTCATCCGTACATTTTCGCGAGATCGCAGAAAAACTGTCAGGCGGATACCGTTTGCTGATCCCCGATCTCCCGGGTCACGGAATGACAGGACAGCCAAGCGTGCCCTGGGGTGTCGATGAATACACGGAATGTGTTCTCCGGATCATGGAAAGTGCGGGATTCGACCGCTGCAGCGTGATAGCACATTCTTTCGGAGGCAGGATCGCACTGAAGCTTGCATCCATGCATCCGGAAAAGGTCGACAAAATGATCCTTACCGGCTGCGCCGGCCTGAAAAAGCCCAAAACTCCTGAACAGGAAAAACAGGAACAGGAGTATCAAAGAAAAAAAGAGCGCCTGATCCGTATCGGCCGCCTGCCGTTATTGAAACAGTATTCAGCTGTTATGCTGGAAGACCTGAGGAACCGTTATGGTTCGGCGGATTACAACGCGCTGGCCCCCGGAATGAGGGAGACCTTCATCAGGATCATCTCAGAGGACCTCAGACCCTGCCTTAACAGGATCCAGTGTCCGGTGCTGCTTATCTGGGGCAGGAACGATCAGGATACGCCGCTCTGGATGGGCGAAACAATGGAAAAGGAGATCCCCGACGCCGGTCTTGTGGTTTTCGATAATGACGATCATTTCGCCTATCTTCATCAATGGACAAGGTTTACGATCATTGCGGAAAGCTTTCTGAAATCCTGACTAATATCAGTTAAAGGAGAATACCGGCTTTGACATCCCTGTTTGATCGGATCACGCTTCTGATGATGATCCTCTGCTGCGCGGCTGGAATCCTGATGTGGTTATCGGGCGGGCTCCTGCATTATTTCCAGCTGGAAAGCTACCAGTTCAAAGGGTATTTCAGGACCCTGAAAAGGCAGTGGAAAAGGATCTGGCATCCCCTGGGCCTGTATGCCCTTGCCGCAGCCGTCCTGTTTTTCATCGCGCGCCTTTTATCCTGCGCCGCGCCCATATGGATGGGTCTTTACCGCGCTGCAGCTTCCGTCGCCATACTATGGACTGCTTTCCAGATGGGCCGGTTTGCAAAAGCGCTGCACGGCCAGCAGAAAAAGCCCTTTGCCCGGACGGACAGGATCAAACGCCTGTACCTGGCCTGTGTCCTGTGCTGGGCCGCTATTTCCGTATGTGTTCTGCGCTGGTACTTCGCCATGCCTTCCTGGATGGGTTTTCTGCCGATACCGGTCATGATCGTTTCCGCGCCTTTTGTCGTCGCTCTCGCCGGCCTGATCGTTCTTCCCGCGGAGAGGTGGATCAGCGGCCGCTTCCTCCGGGATGCCAGGCGCAGGCTGATGGCGGATAAAAACCTGATCCGTATAGGCATCACCGGCAGCTATGGAAAGACGTCCGTTAAATTTATCCTCAAAACCATTCTTGAGGAAAAATACAATGTTCTCGCGACTCCGGGAAGTTTCAATACGCCCATGGGGTTGACTCGCATCATCCGCGAAAGGCTGGATCCTTCCTGTCAGGTATTCATCGGAGAAATGGGTGCCCGCCACACAAGGGACATCCGCGACCTGTGCAGTCTGGTCAACCCGACTATCGGCATCCTGACTTCCATCGGCCCACAGCACCTGGATACCTTTAAAACCATTGACAACATCAAGAACACCAAGTACGATCTGATCCGCGCGCTTCCCCGCAGCGGTTACGCCATTTTCTGCAACGACGGGGGAATGGTATCGGAACTGTACTCCGCTACAGACAAACCAAAGGCCATCGTCGGCAGGGAAGGGGACGATCTGTGGGCTGACGGAATCACCCTGTCGCCTGAGGGCAGTTCCTTTGATCTGCATATCGGCCGCGGCCAGACGATCCATTGCACCACCCGGCTTCTTGGAAAATACAGCATCAACAATATCCTGCTCGCCGCTGCCTGTGCGGTTTATCTTGGGCTGAGCCCTGAGATGATCGGGCGGGGCATCAGTCGGTTGGAGCCTGTGGAGCACCGTCTTCAGCTTGTCAGCCGCAACGACGGGATAACCGTTATCGACGATGCTTTCAATTCCAACCCCAGCGGAGCATCCCAGGCCCTGGAGGTGCTTTCGGCGTTTAACGGAAGGAAGATTATTGTCACTCCCGGCATGGTGGAACTGGGAGAGGGGGAAGACCGGTATAATTATGAATTTGGACGCCAGATAGCATCCTGTGTGGACGAAGCGTATCTGATCGGGCGGAAGCATACGGAGCCGATCCGAAAAGCGCTGCTTGAAAACGGATTCGGTTCAGAGCACATTCACGTCTGCGACAGCCTGAACGAAGCCTCCCATATGCTCGCGGCCGCCGGACAACAAGGGGACGTCATTCTTTACGAAAACGACCTGCCCGATCATTACAATGAAGGTTGAGGAGCATACGATGAAAAAGATCTGCCTTGCCGTGATGTATGGCAGCCGCTCAAGCGAGCATGAGGTCTCCATCATCAGCGCAGTCCAGCTGATGCAGCATGTGAACAGGGAAAAATACGATCTGGTGCCCATTTATATCAGCCAGAAAGGCGTCTGGTATACCGGCGACGCGCTGCTGGACATGCGGACTTATACGCCCTTTGATCCCTGGAACAAAAAAATAAAGAAAGTTCAGTTGGATCTGACGGCCGGTTCCGGTGCCCTGGTGCATTACAGGCGCGACGACAATGTCACAGGACATATCAGGGAAGAGATCGTCGCACGGATCAACTGCGTCATACCGGTATTTCACGGACTGCACGGGGAAGACGGTTCGGTCCAGGGGATCCTGGAGATCGCGAATCTCCCTTACGCTTCCACCGGGATCTGCGGAAGTGCCATTGGGATGGACAAGATCGCGATGAAGGCGTTTTTTCTGGGCTGCGGTTTTCCCGTACTGCCGGGATTCGGTGTGACCCGTTCGCAGTGGGAAAAAGACCGCGGGTCAATCCTTGCCGAAACGGAAAAGATCGGATGGCCGGTTTTTGTCAAGCCCGCCTGCCTGGGATCCTCCATCGGGGTCAGCCGGGCCGACAATGCGGAAGAACTGATCGAAGCCATGGAGCTTGCCCTTTCATACGATCGCAGGGTGCTGATCGAAAAAGGGCTCGACAAACCTGCCGAGGTAAACTGCTCTGTCCTGGGTTATGACGACCAGATACGGGCAAGCGTTTTAGAAATGCCCAATGCCGGCGGCGAATCCTTTCTCGGATTCAAGGAAAAGTATCTTCAGCAGGGAGCATCCAAGGGAATGGCCAGCCTGAAAAGAATCATTCCGGCCCCGATCGGAGACGAACTGACGTCACAGCTGCAGGAACTTTCCATGCAGATTTTTAAGGCCATGGACTGTAAGGGCGTCGTGCGGATCGATTATATGCTGGACAGGATAAGCGGCCGGCACTATATTACTGAAATCAACACCATTCCGGGTTCGCTTTCCTTTTACCTCTGGAAAGAGACCGACCTGGATTATACGAACCTGATCGACTGTATGGTCGACGCAGCCATGCGCGCCAAGGCAGACAAGGACCGGTCCAGTTACGCCTATTCTTCAGATATCCTGAAAGGTGTTACCCTGGGACCAAAGGCGGGCGGCAAACTGGGCGGTGTCAAGCGATAAAGCCTTCGCAGAAAGCAGAGATTTATTATATTATTAAATTATTATGCATCAGGATCAGATTTCGGCAGCTTTACATGCTTTGCAGCTTCACGCCGCCGTGAATCCGTCATGTCGGCGTAATGCTTCCTGGTGGTATTTACGTCGCTGTGTCCCAGAACGTCCGCGACCAGGTAAATGTCACCGGTCTCAAGATACAGGTTGGTTCCGAAAGTGGAACGAAGTTTATGCGGGCTGAGGCGGTCCTTCAATGGAGCAGCCACAGCCGCGTATTTTTTTACCATGTTTTCAACGGCGCGCTGGGTGATCCTCCGGCGCTGCAAAGACAGGAAAAGAGCATTTTCATAACCCGGAAGCGCTTCGATCTGACTTCTTTCTTCAATATAGGCCTTCAAAGCATCGGCTACCTCGTCCGGGAAGTACAGGATCACCCGGTTTCCGCCTTTCCTGGTCACAGCAAAAGCGTTCTCCCTGAAATCAATATCCTGAATATCTATCCCGACGCATTCGCTCACACGGATCCCGGTGCCAAGAAACAGCATTATAATGGCGTAATCCCTGGCACCTGTAAATTTACGGAATTTCATCTGGCGGTCGGTCAGGCCGTCGCCGGTTGACGCGGAATCCAGCATTCGTTTCATTTCCTCTGCGTCCAGACGCAGAATGGGCTTGGAATGAAGCTTTGGGAGTGGGACAAGCGACGTAACGTTGGCCGGCACAATTTGGCTGCGATACAGATAATCAAAAAGGGAGCGGATCGAAGACATCTTGCGCATGATCCCGTTTTCATGGTTCTGCATCAGGATCTGTCCATTATCGGTCTGTCGAATATACTGCATCAGGTAATCCTGATATTCTTCTATATCATGGCCATCGATCAGACCAAGGTCTGTTTCTGTGATGGTCGCGGGAATTCGTTCGGCAAATTTAGGGGATTCGCTGCAAAGGAAATTGAAGAACAGTTTAAAATCATAAGCGTACGCAAGTCTGGTCAGCGTGCTTGTTGTCTGTGCGACTGAATGAAAAAACGAAGCACAGACCACGGGTAATTCCTTTAACAGTCTGCGCAGCTGAACCGTGTTTTTTACGTCCCGCTGGGCATGATAATTGTTGACAGATGGCATAATGACCTCCGGATACCCCTATTTATTCGTAAAAGTTTTCTTTTGCGAATAGTTTTGTTTATGTCCCCCATTTTCCCGTTTTCCAGATATTCCGCTCCGATCGGATAAAACAGCCCGTTTTCCTGCGAAAACGGGCTGTACGGACAGGATCAGTTTTCCGCTGCATCGCTTTGAACCAGAGAAAAATGTTCTGCATCTCCAAGGTCCGGATTGAGTTTTAAAAAAGCTTTGATCTCATTGCGGGCCAGCTCGTCGCAGCGATTGTTTTCAGGATGATCGCTGTGGCCCTTGACTTTAAAAAAACGGACCCTTATATCCTTTTTCCTGATCACCAGAAGCAGAAGCTTCCAGTAGTCCTGATTCTCAACCGGTTTCCCGTCCTTTGTTTTCCAGCCGTTTTTCTGCCAGTTATCGATCCAGTGTTCGTTAAACGCGTTTACCAGGTATGCTGAATCGGAATACACATTCACATCGCATGGCATCTTCAGCTGTCCCAGGGCGCTGATCAGGGCAAATACTTCCATCCGGTTGTTGGTGGTTTTCGGCATGTTTCCGGAAATCTCTTTTTCATGCACGCCGAACCTAAGGAGCGCCGCCCATCCTCCGGGCCCCGGATTCCCGGAGCAGGCGCCATCCGTAAAAATATCAACGACTTTTCTCGTGCCCTCGGGCATAGACGATACCTCGCACTCTCCGTACCGATGTCATGACAGACTGCCGGCAGAAGATCAATCGGAAAAATCAAAATAAGGAAGGAAAGATTCCAGCTTTTTGGGTCCGATCCCTTTAACCGCCATCAGGTCCTCCGGAAACAAAAACGGACCGTTTTGTTCCCTCTCAGCTATGATCGCCTCCGCAGTCTTCTGACCGATCCCGGGGATCTGCGTCAGCTCCTGAACTGAAGCGGTATTGGGATCGATCGGTCCGTGAGGAAACACCTCAGAACGTATTAACGGCTGAGTGCCGTCGTTTGCGAATGACGGGTATACATCCTTTCGATGCCCCGATACGGTTTTTACGATCGTATAGCACGCAAAAATAGCCAGGATCCCTGAGATCAGAGAAACTGCCAGGATCTGCAGAACTGTTTTCACGGATCGGGATTTCATCGACGATCACTCTTTTCCGGCACTCTTGCAGAGCGGTTCCTGACAGCAGTTTTACACTCCCGGAAGCAGCAGCCGGCCGCAGGTCTCGCACTCGATCAATTCGCCGGCCTTGATCGCTCGGGTCACCGCGCTGGGAAGGCTCATATTGCAACCGCCGCACTGGTTGCCGTTCAGCCTGGCCAGGGGCGGCACCGAATGGAGTTTGATCGCACGGTATCTGTCCAGCATTTCCTTGCTGATTCCGGCGGTCTTCTCCTCCGCAGCTTTTTTCAGTTCCTCCAACTGGGCCGATTTTTCCTTGTATTCGACATCATAAGCCTGCTTGAGCTTGTCGAATTCAGCTTTATATTTTGCATAGCGGACCTTGATCTCATGCTGGATGCGCTCACGGTCAGCAGCATCCTTTCGGATCCTGCGGGTCTCCTGCTCGTATGCGGACAAATTGCCCTGAAGACGCTTGACTTCAGAGATATAGGCACTCACCTGCTCCAGGGAATCCTCGCTGCTCTCGATTTTCATGATAAGGTTTTTCAGCTGCTCTTCGGTCAGCGCCACGGCGTCCTTCAACGCGTCAAGACGGTCACCCATTGCCGCCACCTCGCCGTCGACCCGTTTGAAAGCCGTCTGCTGTTCCAGAAGACTGTCGCGGTATTTGATCAGCTTCTGCCGCGTGGGAGAACGTTTGATCTCCTTTTCCAGTTTGTCCGCCGCAGAATCCGCCTGTTGATAATTCCAGAGCAATTCGAGCTGTTCCATGGGATCCTCCTTCAAAATAGAAAACATACCATCTTTAATTTTACTAAATCAAAATGGATTTGTAAAGAAAAATACAAAAAAACCGGAAACCGCAACATAACACGGTCTCCGGACTGGCGCGCCCTGCGAGATTCGAACTCACGACCTTTTGATTCGTAGTGAGAGAAAACCCGTTTTCTATAGTCTCTCAGATGCTTCTAAACCGCCATTTTACGGGGGTTTTCGATTGTGGAAGGTTATGGAACACTGCTTATTTTCGGATGAGTAGTCCCCAAAATAGTCCCCAAATAGTCCCCGTTTCAAGATAGATTCATTTGTTACGATTTACAAACACCAGTCCCCCTTTCTATGCTTTAAAATGGGTTATGCTTCGTTTGTCTGTTCATACTGGAAGAACTATTGGCGGGAAAAAGAACCCGTCAAATTCGCTGGAAATGGCTTGTATGCCCATCAAAACGGGACCGCATTCCCCTTTCGTAACACGATTAAAAATGAGATGAGTTATTGTTTTTCCCTTCTGCTCATTTTTTGATGATTTAACCACTTTGGGATAGAAAAACACACATCTCTGCCGTAAATAGCGATTTGCGGCAGAGATGTGTACCAGAATATACATGAATGTTTCCCAAATGATACAAATTTATAGCACAATGCGTAATACGGTTAAAAGAACGACCGTTCTATACATCTGTTTCCCGTGTTCCGCTGGATGCCGACTTTCCGACTTATCCCCCGGCCCGCATGTTCCTTGACTTCCGGGGCCGCTTTAGCTTCTATCTTTTCGACCTTTGCAATGGTGTCGGGAATGAGTCTCTTTGTAGTTTTTTGTACTTTTTTGTACTTTTCGCTATTTGCGGGGATTCTTCTTTGCTATCTCACACACACAATTAAGGCTTTTGCTTTTCAAAAAAAGAAGCGGAAGGATTATTCCTCCGCTCTTTTCGGGAAAAAACGGGAATTTATGAGAATCAGCGAACAGAAAGGTCTAATAAGTCTTTATTTGCGGAGATATTCTGCCGCTGAATATCTTTTACCCGCTGTTCCTGATTTTCTGTTGCCGCCAAAACCATTTGTGCCGCCCGCAACCGGATTGCGGTCCCTTGCTCCTCATCCTCCATAACCCGCATTATAATTTCAAGCGCACGTTCCCGGCGGTTTATAAGTTCATCAAAATATGCAATGGCTTGCCTGTCCCTTATCTCATCATATGCCCGGGCAAAGTCCAAATCATTGTGAAGATAATTGTAAAGCGTTCGTCTGTCTATTCCCGCGCTTTGTGCCGCCTCTGTTAAACTGTTGCTCGATATGAGTGCCGTCAGTGCCAAATCTTTCTTCTGATTAGTCATTCTGGTCCCCTTTCTTTACGATATTCAGATAGCATTCTACCAGTTTTTCCAATTCCTCATCCGTCATCACTTTGGAACCAAACTGGATAATAACCGAATATAGAAGATATTCTTTCCTGCCAATTCCCAACGCATCAGGTTGTTCCCGATTCATCAAATCGACCTCCCCTATTGTACAGTTCTAACCACCCGTCAAGAAACATCGTCACTTGCCAATGCTCCCGGTTACGCCGATGGAATACCGCTGGCAACCCATCATCAAATCTTTGTGAGTCCCTGACCGCTTGCCGCATTGCTTCACTCAGGTTCAACCGTTCCACCCGTTTGACCTCGATATGGATACCGGGCAACCCTACCAAATCGGGAACGGTTCCGAATGATAAGGACCCGCCTCGTTCAACAGGATACCCCGCTTGCTGGAGGATGGTTTTCAATTCCTGTTCGCCTCCAGCACCTTTCCGTTGTGAAGAACGTCCGTTCATTCCCTGCCCCCTATCATTTTCAGCCGTTGAACATAATTTGCTTTCGTCATCAGGTTAGTCATAACAGTTTCGCATGAAGTCTGCTTCACTTCATCAGCAATCATTTTTTTCACCTCTTCATTGAGTCTTACACCTTGACGCTTTACCGCATCAAACAGTTGTTGCAGATCGTCAACTGAAGAACCACCGGTTCCGCTGGTGGTTACGGATGAAGATACGGACAACGTTTCATTTACGAAAGGGGTTTCATTTACGAAAGGGGTTTCTGCTACAGTTACTGTTCTGTTAGCATGCGTTTGCTCGCGTTCGTTTGCGTTCGCATGCGTTTGCTCATACCATTGTTCGGCGAGATACATTGCCTTTTGTTTTGTCATCTTCTCCCCATTGGCTTTTGCTTTATCCATAATCGACTTGGATTTTGCCGCTATAGTAGTTTGCTTTACCATATCATCATATTTTTCACTATCCCGGATAATCTTTGCTGTCATCGAATCAAACAATGCTCTTGCCATCTGATTGCTGGTCTGAATCTGTGGAATCTCTCCGCTTTCTTCCAGATTCATAGAAAAGTCTATCAGCTTGTCTATGATTTCCAGCTTTGATTCCGCATCAGCATACTTCAGCATTTTGCCATCCTCATGATAAATCATGAAACCTTGTCTTGCCACTGCTTCACCCCCATTCCCTTAAGAATAGCGGTTTGCAATGCTTCCAGATTCCAGCGCAACCGCCGCCGCTGGTCCCCGCGCCCGATTACCAGTGCAGGATATTTCCCTTCAAGAAAACCCCGCCGC
This sequence comes from Clostridia bacterium, assembly GCA_017524725.1. Classification (GTDB taxonomy): domain Bacteria; phylum Bacillota; class Clostridia; order Christensenellales; family Aristaeellaceae; genus RUG756. Next base: position 48,289 of record JAFXUZ010000023.1, read on the forward strand.
AGTTCATATTCTGACAATCCCGTAACTTCTGCCGCCTCTTTTGTGGTTACCAGCACATTTACACCCCCTCCCGGGAAAGGGTCTCAATGGCCCTATAAATGGCTTTTTTACGGTCCTCGGTCAGTTCATCCCGTAACCAACGGATGAAAGTAAATTCAGTTACCCCGCACTGTTTTGCCACTTGCCACTGCTTCAGTCCTGCCGCCTTAATCCTCTGCCTGATTTCCTGATTCATCTAAACACCTCCAGCGAAAAAGATATTGCTGTTGACATAATCAACCTGCACTGTTATTATACTGTTGTTGATATTGATAATCAACTATTCTTAACAAATGCCACCATTGTTAACAAGGAGGATAGAAAAATGAGTTCCCGAAAAGAAGATGGTTACAACAAAATACTTCCCACCAGAATCAGGCAACTATTAGAAAAGAAACGGTTACGGCAGTCGGACCTTGCCGAAAAAGCCGGGATTTCCCGTCAAAGCCTTGGCAATTATGCAGACGGAAGTAACATTCCAAATGCTGAAGTTCTTGCAAAAATTGCAAAAGCGTTGGATACATCTGCTGATTATTTGCTTGGGATTTCGGAATCTGAAGATAAGAAGAATCCATTACTGCCTTATTCAGATGCTGAAATCGTCGAACTGATTGAAGACCTCAAATCACATTGTGACTCTCTTTCAATCACAATTAATGATGAAATCTGTTCTACCTCATATGACCCTGAATACGATAAACTGCATAACATCGTTGTAGAACCAGCTTCTATTAACATCAAAATATCAAATCAGTCTGTTGTGGATTATTTTAAAGAAATCAAACGAATGGAAGATTTTTTCAGTCAATCTCCATTATCCGCTACACAGGATGCAAAAGAATATCAGGACCGTGTAAAGAAAAGCATGCTCAATGATTTAAAAGATAAATTCTATGATTTGCCTTTCTAAGGGAGGGAACATCAATGGCAAGCCTTGAGAACAGAGGAAATGGAAGCTGGAGGGTTATTGTTTCCGCTGGTTACAATCCTGATGGTTCAAAACGCCGCCTCCAGCGGATGATTAGAGTTGACCCGTCAAAAACCGAAAACGCCCAACGGAAAGAAGTTGAAAAGCAAGCCGCCGCCATTGAGACCGATTACCGCCGTCACCTGATTACAGAGGGAAAGAAAATCACCATTTCCAGCCTTGCAGATGAGTTTCTTTCAACCCACGGGAAACGGTTGGCGATTGCTACCGCCGCGCATTACAAACACATGATTGACGGAAGGATTCTCCCCGAACTCGGGAAAAAGAATGTACAGGATTTAACGCCCCGGGAAATAAAGCAGTTCTATCACAAGCTGGAAAACACCCCCGCATTGACCAAACGCAGTAAAACCGGGGGCCTTTCCGGAAACACTATTCTCCATTACCACCGCTGTTTACACGCTATGCTGACGTATGCCGTCCGGTCCGGATATATCAGTATAAACCCCGCTGACGCAGTAGAACCGCCCCGCAACGACAGACAGGAAACTGCTTTTTATGAACTGGAAGACTGCGGGAAACTGCTGGAGGCTTTGGACCAAATCCCGGATACCCAATGGCGGTTATTCTTCTACATGAGCATTTATACCGGGATGCGTCCCGGGGAACTGATTGGCCTCAACTGGCAGGATATTACCGGAAACGTGCTGACTGTCCGCGCCGGGGCCGTTCATGTTCCCGGGAAAGGCACGATCCGCACTGACCGCCCGAAAACGCAAAAGTCCATCCGGATGATTGACCTCCCGCCCACCATCATGACAATCCTTCAACAGCATCACAGGGAACAAGCGGAATACAGACTCAGCTTTGGACCCGACTGGCCCGAACCTGACGCAGTATTTACCGGGGCTTTGGGCTATCGGCTGAATATCAGCAGTCCAACGCAAAAGTTCCAGAAGATTGTCAAGGAATACGGATTGCGTCCCATCACCCTTTACGGATTAAGGCATACTGCCGCCACCATTATGATTGCACAGGGATTAAACGCCCGGGACGTTGCCGCCCGCCTCGGTCACTCTCAGACCTCCACCACCTTGAATATTTACGCCCACGCTTTTATGGATGCCAACACCCGGGCCACTGAAGCAATCGCAAACGCCCTTGAAAACACCCGTAAAGAGGCAAAATAAGAGCAGTAGTCCCCAAAATAGTCCCCAAACCGCCGAAATGGCGGTTTTTTCATGACATAAAAAAACCCGAAACCCTCGGTAAAATGGGGGTTTCGGACTGGCGCGCCCTGCGAGATTCGAACTCACGACCTTTTGATTCGTAGTCAAACACTCTATCCAGCTGAGCTAAGGGCGCATACTGTCTTGCGACAGCTTCTATAGTATAGCACAGTTTTTTAAAAAAGCAACCCTTATTTTATATTTTTTCTACTCACGGTTTACGGCACCCGGCGGGACAAAGAAATCGGCGAGTACCTTTTTACTTGTCTTTCATCCTTTAATTTGGTATAATTCCCCCGGGTATTTTTTTAGGTGTAAGGAGGCTCCAGCATTGAGTGATTACCGCCCGAATAATCGCAGATATTCCGAAAGGACATCTGATCAATCCATTAAACCTAATATCCCCGAAGGCAGATATGAGGACGCATATCCGATAGAAGGTTCTTCCGGCGCATCTCCCCGCCATCGCCGCAGCGACCGTCACGGAACCTCTGTCCGCGCCGACCAGCGCACTCCCGGCGAAACCGTCGGCCGTCATGCAAACAACGGTTATTATGAAGACGCGGACGATGAAGTACGTTCCGTTTCACGTGCACCCGGCGGAAAACTTATCCTCCCCCTGATCCTGATATTCCTGGCCGTCATTCTTCTCATCGGCGCCTTGTATGCCTTTAAGGTTAATCCCGTTTATTCCGGTCTGCGCCGGATTTTCGGCCGCGGGGATCCCGCTCCGGTTGAAACTTCGGTCGGGATATTCGATTTCAGCGCGGATTACGAAAACGGCATTACAAACGAACCCTTCTCCTTCAGGATGGTCACGGATCTTTCCGCCGTCAGCGTCCGGATCGTTGACACAAGCAAAAATGTAATTTATTCAACGTCCCGGATCGTTTCCAGCGATCAGACATCGATCGTCTGGAACATCAGCGCCGAATTTCCTTCACCCTTTATCGGAAACGTTTATGCTTCGGCAGGAACAGCCTCGGGAACCTGGACAGATTCGGACAAATTCGTTTCCCTTTGCGTGACCGAACCCACCGCTTCTCCCATCCCGACCTACACTCCCCTGCCCACCCAGGCCCCTGCCGTTACCGATAACGCCTATGCCGGAACGGCAAAAATCACCGAATCGCCTGCCCCCACCGAAAGCCCGACGGAAGCGCCGACTGTCGTTCCCGCAACCGACGCACCGACCGCAGAGGCAGTCATCGTCCTTTCCGATGCGCCTGCCACCAGCGTTCCCACTCCGGAGCCCACCCAAGTTCCCACCGCCGCTCCGACCGCTACCCCCACGCCTGAGCCGACGCCAACCCCGTCCCCGACTCCGATGCCCGCCTCAGCAGCCGCAGGCCGTGCCGCCTCGGACCTGAAGCTGACGGAACGGGTCTATTCCGGAGCCAAAGTGCAGAACAACTACACCAGGAAAAACCCGATCATTGCCCAGGACGCCGATCAGTATTCTTATTTCGTCATGGGGACCGGAATCTATACCTTCCGGGGGGATAATTTCCGCAGGAACGGCGCGTTTGGCTCTGCAGACGTGACCGAAGGGCGGCTTGAACCCATGTGGGAGTTTTCGCTGGGGTCTCTGCGCACTGAGGATTCAGGCACACTCTACGGCGTGGGCTGGAACAATCAGCCGGCCATCATCAAGTGGACCAAGCAGGTCCGAAATATGATGAACCTGACACAAGCCAGCAAAGAAGAAACAGCGATGCGAGAGGTTATTTTCAGCGGCCAGGACGGCAAAGTATATTTCATTAATTTGAAGTCCGGCGAACCCTCAAGGGATCCGATCAACATCGGATTCCCGATGCGCGGCAGCGTTTCCGTCGACACCCTGGGCAGGCCGATGATCTCCTTCGGCCAGGCCATTTCCAGGCTTCCCTCCAAGACCGGTCCTATCGGTTATTATGTCTACAATCTTCTTGACAGCTCTCAATTGTTATTCATTAACGGCCGGTCGTCGGAAAACCAGAAACAGTATTCTTCCAACGGCGCTTTCGATTCCTGCTCCCTGTTTATCTACAATCAGGGCAGGGACGCGATGATCGTAGCGGGTGAAAACGGTCTTCTGTATACGGTGGAGCTGAAGACCGACTTCAACTACCCGAAGGAAACTGATACGGACCCGGTGACCCCCTCTCTTTCTGTCAGCGCCGAGATCATATATCAGAGCAGCCTGGCAAAGAACGAAAAAGAAGCCCGCACCACTGTGGAGAGCGCTGTTGCCATGTACAACACCTATGTCTACGTAGCCGACGGTTACGGCATCATCCGCTGTGTGGATACGGATTCCATGCATACCGTTTGGGCGTTCGACGCCGGTGATAATACGGACGCCGCCATGGCGCTGGATCTCAACGGAAATGACCTTTCGCTTTATACCGGCAACACAGCTTATCAGCGGATGGCCAAAGGCACCCCTGTTACCATCCGCAGGATCAACGCACTTACCGGCGAGCAGGTCTGGAAATATGATATTTCCTGCGTCAAGGACAACACCAGCGAGACCTCCGGCTGCAAGGCCAGCCCCGTCATCGGCCAGAATGACCTGAGCGGCCTGGTGTTCTTTACCGTCAATAAGGTCACCGAAGGCGGGTCCAGACTGGTAGCGCTCAACAAAGATAACGGCGAGATGGTCTGGGAGTTCCCCATGGGAGAATCGGTATCCTCGCCGGTTGCCGTCTACAACAAGGCCGGGAACGGCTGGATCGTTGCCTGCGACGGGGACGGAAATATATATATCCTGGACGGCCTTACCGGATACCTGAATTCCTCCACGCAGTTGGATGGAGCGATCGAAGCAAGCCCAGCGGTTTACAACGATATGCTTGTTATCGGAACATGCTCGAAGAACCCTAAGATGTACTGCTTTACGATCAAATAATCATCGTATATACCGGTCCCCCGGGACCGGTATATGCATTTTGGAGGGCATCCATGAACCAAAGGTATCTGATGGCGCTGGATCAGGGGACAACAAGCTCCAGAGCCATTCTCTTCACTTTTGAGGGATCCGTGATATCTTCCTGTGCTTTCGAATTCCCGCAGCATTATCCCCGTCCCGGTTGGGTGGAACATGATCCCGCGGATATCCTCCACACGCAGATCGAGGCTATGCGCGCGTGCGTGCGGAAAGCGCAGATCGATCCGAAAGAGATCGCCGGCATAGGCATTACAAATCAGCGGGAAACTACCCTTATCTGGGACCGGAATACCGGCTTGCCCCTCCACCCTGCCATCGTCTGGCAATGCCGGCGAACTGCAGACAGGGTCGACCGCCTTGTTATGGAAGGATGCGGGGATATGATCCGGCGCAGGACCGGCCTGTTTCCCGATGCTTATTTCTCCGGGACCAAGCTTGCCTGGCTCCTTGACCATCTTTCCCTGCGCAGCAAAGCAAAAAACGGTGAAATATGCTTCGGCACGGTCGACAGCTTTCTGTGCTGGAACCTGGTCGAAGGTCATCCGCATGTTACGGACGCCACCAACGCATCCCGCACCATGCTGTATGATATCGAAAAGCAGGATTGGGACGATGATCTGCTCAAAATGCTCGATATCCCCAGGCAGATGCTTCCCCGGGTCGTCGACAGCGTTCATCGGGTAGGATATCTCCATCAGGATATTCTCGGTGAACGGATCCCCGTTTCCTCCATTGCCGGCGATCAGCATGCTGCCCTGTTCGGTCAGGCCTGTTTCGACGAGGGTATGGTCAAAAACACCTATGGCACCGGTTGTTTTATGCTGATGAACATCGGCAGCCGCTTCCGCCTGTCTTCCACGAAAATGCTGACAACGACCGCCTGGCGTATCGATGGAAAAACCACCTACGCCTTTGAAGGAAGCGTTTTTATGGGCGGGGCCGCTGTCCAGTGGCTGCGGGACGAAATGAAAATGATCAGTCGGGCGGATGAGACAGAGAGCCTCGCATTTTCCGTCCACGATACCGGGGGCGTCTTCCTTGTGCCTGCTTTCGCAGGGCTCGGCGCGCCATACTGGGATATGTACGCCCGCGGGACTCTGGTCGGCGTAACGCGGGGCACCGGAAAGGCGCATATTGCCCGGGCAGTTCTGGAATCCATTGCTTATCAGAGTGCAGACCTGTTCACCGTAATGAAAAACGACTGCAGCGCCATGACATCCATCCTGCGGGTCGACGGCGGAGCCAGCGCCAACCGCTTCCTGATGCAGTTCCAGGCGGATATACTGAACACCGTCGTTCAGCGGCCAGCCGTGGCGGAGACCACGGCACTGGGAGCCGCGCTGATGTGCGGCCTTGCTCTCGGGATCTACCCGTCAATCACGGCCACAGCCCGCGGTTGGCACAGCGCCGATACCTATGACCCGGGGATGACAGACAGGGAAAGAAATAAATGCCTGAAAGGCTGGAAAAGAGCTGTCGATACAGCCTTGTTCTGGTCTTCCCTGCAGGATAGATCGGAGGACAATGAAGAATGAAAAAAACAGTCGTTATGTTTCTCGCCATCTTGCTGCTGCTTTCTTATTCCATACCGATCAACGCGGAAAACGTGCCGGATGTATCAGAATCCGGAAAGGATATGTTTATTGACCGCATCATCAGCGAAGCTGAGAGCCTGTTTACCAAAGCAAACGGGCGCCGTCAGCGGGCACAGTACTCGGGAGATATCTATGTATGCAAAAACTTCACTACATATGTTTTTCGGGTCAACCGCGACGATTTTCGCATGGCGGAATTTCCGGATACGCAGCTTGTGATCCCGGATAACCAGACAAAAAACGACTGCAGGCCTTACGCCTACGGCGTCGAGTGGAAGGACATCTCCGCCGCGGACGGCAACCCGTTTTACGCGGCCGCTTCCTTCAGATACGATTCCTCCCTGTCCAAGGAAGAAAACCGTCAGAAGGCCCGGGAATTCATGATGCAGGTCCGGCGCGGGGACTATTTTCAGATGAGTGCAAACTATTATTATGGGGTGGGTGCGCACAGCCTGATTTTTATCGCGGATTACGATCCCGAAACCGATTCCGTTCATTGGACCGATTCCAATATGAAGGGTGACAAGGTCAACGGGATCCGTTACGGATATGTACAGTTTGACGCTGAAAAGGATATCAGCTGGTTTGTGGACGCTTTCTGCCAGAAGACCCGCGGAGCCACACTGTACCGTTTAAGGGACGATATCATATATATCGGCACGGATACAAAAAAATGAATCGAAGCTTCCCTCTTTCAGCATTCCCGAAAAAAACCAGCGGAACGTGCACCGTTCCGCTGGTCGTTTCTTTTATGATTATTCAGAGCTGAATGAATCCGGTCATTCCCTGCCCGGAAGGGTAATGCCAAATTCTCTGGCCGTATCCACCAATAGGTCCAGAGCCCTGATGATCTCTTCTCTGTTGTGCTCGCTGGTAACGCAGTACCTGAGGCGCGCCTGACCCTGGGGCACCGCAGGGAATACCGCAGGAGGAACAAAGATCCCCCTGTGACGCATAGTGCTGCTGAGAAGATAGGCTGCGTCGTCATCCTTCACCAGAACCGGGAAAACTGCCGTCTCTCCCGCAAGGCAGATATTCAGGTTGCGTTTTTCCGCTTCCTCACGGAATGCCCTGATATTGTCATGCAGCCTTTTCATAATGCCGGGGTCGGATCGAAGGGCTCTGATGGAAGCCATGGCAGCAGCAGCCAGCGCAGGAGATATTCCTACAGAAAAAACAAATCCGGGAAGCATATAGCGCATGTACTCGATAATGGCCCTCTTTCCCGCAAGATAGCCACCGCAGGCCCCCAGGCCCTTGGAAAGGGTACCCATCTTGATATCGATATCATCCGGTGCGAGGCCGAAATACTCGTCGACCCCGCCGCCATGCTCGCCCAGGACGCAGGAGGAATGGGCTTCATCCACCATCAGGAAACAGCCGTATTTCTTTTTGATCTCCACAAATTCCGGTACCCTGGCTATGTCGCCATCCATACTGTAAGCGCCTTCAATGACGATCAGGACTTTGGCAAACTTTTGGCGCCTTTTGCTCAGGATCTCGTCCAGCTTTTCAGGGTCGTTATGCGGAAAAGGACGGCAGACGGCAGGGGATATCCTGCAGCCCTCCCAGACGCTGTTATGAGCAAGGCTGTCATAAAGGATCAAATCCCCTTTACCGCAGAAATTGCCGACAAAAGTGACGTTTGTCGCATGCCCGCTGACAAGGACCAGACAATCCTCGGCATGTTTCCATTGCGCTATTTCTTTTTCCAGCTCAAGATACAGGGTCTTCTCCCCTGCAATAAGCCGGCTTCCGCTGGCGCTGGTCCCGTACTGATCGATCGCTGCTTTAGCAGCCTCGGAAACTTCCTTCCGTCCGGACATTCCCACATAATTGTAGGAAGCAAAATTAAGGACCTTTTTACCTTCCATCAGGGAAACGTCGGTCAGTGTGGAGTCGTGACGTATAAAATATGGATTGTCCCCGTGGACAGTCTCCATCATTTCCTTCTGCCTGGCTTCAAAATGCTGATATTCGGGAGAATCTTCAAACCGTGTGATCATGGTGACCTGTTCATTTTCTTCCAAAGCCCACCCCTCCTTGCGATCAAATCTATAACAGAATAACACAGGTGTATAATTAACGCAACATATTATTTATTCAAAAAAGTAAAAAAGTGCGATGTCATCGCAAAAAAAATCCGAAACGATCAAACGTTTCGGACTTCTGCTAAGTCTGGGTGGAGAGATTTGAACTCTCGGCCTCTTGAACCCCATTCAAGCACGCTACCAAGCTGCGCTACACCCAGATCATCGACAGCAAGAAGATAATACATCAAACGAAATGAAATGTCAAGCAGAAAAACAGCGAATTCTATAATAAATTACACGTAAATAACAATATACCCTGTAATAACAAATCAGCGGATTGAAAAGCATTGCAAATAAATCATCCGGCAGGTAAAAAAAAGCTTGACAATCCCCAGTTTCAATGATAATATAATTTCGTTGACCGATTCGTCGCGGGGTAGAGCAGTTTGGTAGCTCGTCGGGCTCATAACCCGGAGGTCGAGGGTTCAAGTCCCTCCCCCGCAACCATTTGGCTCCGTAGCTCAGTTGGCTAGAGCATTCGGTTCATACCCGGAGTGTCAGTGGTTCGAATCCACTCGGAGCCATGAAAACCAAGCATTTGCTTGGTTTTTTTGTTTTTGGGGCTTTTTTTGTCAAGCGACGAATTTAATATTGTTCGACTCATTTCAGTATTTTTATTATTTTCAAGACATTATGCCCTTCCCGGTATTCATACTGCATATCGTCCATGCTCTTTTTCACCATGAAGATACCCAGGCCGCCGATCTGTCGATCTTCCGCAGAAAGGGTCACGTCAGGGTCGGGCTTCGCCAGTGGATCATAGGGAATGCCGCTGTCGAAGAATGTGATCGCCACCGCGTGTGATTTTTCATCTGGCTGAACGCGGATCGTGGCGCTTCCCGAATTGGGTGCGTAGGCATAGCGGGCGATATTGACGAACAGCTCCTCCACCGCTACATCGACTTGCATTTGGGTTTTCATGGGGCAATTGAGCTTCTCCAACTCCGCGTCTACAAAGGCCTGCACCTGATCCAGGTTTTCCACAACAGCCAGAAGGGTCAGTTCAGCCATTGCTTTTTTCCTCCGAGCCTTTATACAGCAAGCCCAGCATGGTAATATCGTCAAATTTCGGCGCGTTGCCCACAAATGCGTCGATGTGCCTGCGCATGGTATGCAGCAGCGTCTTCGGGTCGGCGTCCGGGTTTTCGTTCAGCGCTGTCAGCATGCGCTCGTTGCCGAACAGCTCGTTATGAGCGTCGGTGGCCTCGGTCACACCGTCTGTATATACGAACAGGCTGTCGCCGGGACGCAGTTCAAATTCATGCTCCCGGAAGTGTATCCCTTCCATCGTCGCCACGGCGGGCGTATGGCGATAGACGACCAGCTCGTAATCGCCGCCTGCCCGCCGAATGGACGGATGCTCGTGGCCCGCGTTCGCGGCCAAGCCCTTGCCGGTGGACAAGTCTAGGATGGCAAACCATACCGTGACAAACAATTCCGCGTCGTTGCCCTCGCAAAGCTGCTCGTTGACATACTGCAATACTTCCGCGGGGCCGCCGCCCATCTGTGCCCGGTTCTTGATGAGCGTCTTGGCGATTACCATGAACAGCGCGGCGGGAACGCCCTTGCCTGACACGTCGGCCATGACCAGGCCAAGGTGGTTTTCGTCGATCAGGAAGAAATCATAGAAGTCGCCACCCACCTCTTTCGCCGGGGTCATGGTGGCGTAAATGTCAAATTCTTTCCTGTCGGGGAAGGCCGGAAAGATGCGGGGCAGCATGTCTGCCTGGATCTGCGTGGCGACGTTCAACTCCGCGCCGATGCGCTCCTTCTCCTTCTCGCTCTGCATTTTTTCCGCAGTAAGACGGACAGAGTTGAATATCTGCAGATATTCAACGACGAAGATCACGCAGATCGTCACATATAAGGGCAGGAACCACGTGTTCGTCGGTACGATGCCGGTATTATTGGTAATGAGGTTGATGACGTAGAAGCCTACGACCGAGACAGCCGGCACGACAAGATAGGTCTTGATCCCGTCGCCGGCCATGACCAGCATCTCGCGTACACGGTTGCGCAGGAGCTTGACGTACAGCGCAAAGACGATCGCATAGACGACGAGCTTGATCCCGATAAACAGCAGGATATTCGGAACATTATAGGGCGTGCCGGATGCGAACAGCCCAAGCCGAGCGCCGACAAAGGTGTCCGTCGTGCCACAGAACATGAATGTGGCGACGTTTGCGATGAGCGCCGACATCAGTCCCACGAAGAGCTTTTCCGCAGTCGTCCCCCTGTATGCAAACAGGATCGAGGCGCAAAGCAAGACCGTCAGCCCAAGGATGCCCACAAAATCGTTATACAGGTTGATGCTGTAGCTTAAATAGGCCAGCGCAAAGCCGACGATCCCGACAAAAAACCACCAAAACGCGAGCTTGCCGGGCTTATACTTCGGCGTGAGCGTCACACCGGAGATCAGGCCGGCAAACACCGACGCGAGAAACACCGCCAGCGACCACAGACAAACTACCATTTTATCCGTCTCCTCCCTATCCTATTTCTCGTCGAATGCGCCAAGCGTTTCCATCGCGTGGAAATAATTCTCCAGATACCCGTCCGAGATCTCGTTCCAGTCAAGGCGAAGCGCCGTGATCGTCTCCTGCGTAAACGCATCGACAACCGCGGTCTGTTGATAGCGCAGATCGGGGCGCTCCACGAAAATACCCTCAAGCGCTTTCCGGCCCTCCTCGGTTTCGGACAGCTCCTTGACTCTACGCTCGAATGCCTCATCGGAAACGATCCTGATCTCGTGTCCCAGCCGCTGCAGCGTCTCAAAGAGGCGCCGGTATTCCACCTCTTTCGGAGGATACACATGGAACACCGAGTATTCCTTCGGCAGCATGGCGAGCGCAACGATCATTCTTGCGACGTCGTCCACAGGAGAGAAGTTCACGGTGGAATTGTACAGGCTCTCCGGCGCGATCCCGATCTGTGCATAGGACGTGATCTGCCGCGTAAAGGCGTTTGTCTTCCGATTCATCTGGAACTCGCCGTCCGAAATGCGCCCTTGCAGATTACCGACGCGCATGAGCTTGACAGCGATACCGTGCCGAACCGCCGCGGTCAGCGCCTCGTATTCAGCCATGAACTTGGAGAGAATGTACTGGTTTTGAATCTCCTGCCCGATAAACAGATCCCGCTCCGTCAGCGTCAGCGGCGGCTCGCCGGATTCGTAAACGCCACCAATACTGATCGTCGAGACCTGAACCAGCGCGGCGCAGTGTTCGGCGCACAGCTGCGTCAGATTGCGGACGCCACCCGTATTGACGCGGTCCAGCTTGTCGTCAAAGGCGAAATGCGACACGTCCGCTGCACAGTTGATGACCGTGTCGATCCGTCCGTCAAAGGGCTCGGCAAAGATCTTCGGATTTGAGATGTCACCGTCGAGTGCGAACAGGCATTTGCCGTAAATATCGTCGCAACTCGTCTCCTCATAGTAGAAGAGCGTGCTTTTGAGTCGCTTTTCCGGTGTCTGGCGTTTAGTGGCGCGAACGAGGCAATAGATGTTGTACCAGGCATCACGCCGCCGCAGCAACTGTGACAGAACATGGATGCCGAGGAAGCCGCTGGCGCCCGTTAGCAGGATGTTACCGAGGCCGTGTGGCTCAGGCGCTTCGTCGTTGCACAGCGCGTTTTTGGATAGCAGCGCGTCGATCCCGCTGTAATCAAGCGCTTCCAATGGATTGATGTGCTTGCGGGTCTTCTCCGTTTGCTTGACGTAAAGATACTGTGCGAGCAGCTCGGGAGTGGGATAGCGGAAGATGTCCTCATAAGCCGCCTCCGCCTCGGGTAGACGGGATTCGATCTCGAACAGAAGCTCGGCAGTATGCAGGCTGTCGCCGCCGTTGTCGAAGAAGCTATCGTCAAGGCCGACCTGATCCAACTCCAGAACGGCCGCAAACGCCCCGCAAATCGCCTTCTGATACGGCGTCTGCGGCGCGCGATAGACGCCTTCCACCTTGATCGGGATCGCTGCAAGAGCTTTCGTATCGGTCTTTCCGCCGGGTGTTTCGGGGATATGATCAAGCTCTTTGAAAATGTCCGGCACCATGTAGTAGGTCAGGCGCGCTCTGACGTAGTCCTTCAGCGCCGCAACGTCGATGGCCGCGCCGTCCTTCGCACAGTAAAAGGCCGCCAGATGCTCCGAAATACCGATTTTTCGCACCTGCACACAGACGCCGCCGATCCCCTCGAAGCTGCGGATACAGCTCTCAATCTCGGGCAGCTCGATGCGCAGGCCGTGAAGCTTGACCTGAGAATCATTTCGTCCGTGATAGGCAATTCTGCCGTCCGGCAGGTATCGGGCCAGGTCACCCGTCCTGTACATACGGACGCCGTAATGCTCCACGAAGCGTTTTTCTGTCTCCTCGGGCAGGTTTCGGTAACCGAGACCCAGCCCCATTCCGTAAATGTACAGCTCGCCAATCACGCCCCAGGGCAGCAACCGCCCCTGCTCATCGAGGATCATCACACCGGTGTTGGCGATCGGCGTGCCGATGGAGGTGTTGTCGCCAGCCTCGGTAATCGTCGCGCCGATGGTCGTTTCCGTTGGCCCATATCCGTTGTATACGCGGATCCCGTAGGTTTCCTTCAGTTCTGTAACCAGACTGCCCGGAAGCGCTTCGCCTGCGGCGAGGATGACCTTGACGGATCGCAGTGCGGTGGAAAACCTTGCATTCTTGAGATATGCGGACAGGCGCGACGGCGTGCAGTGCAGCATGTTCGCACCGTGTTTCACGATCAGCGCAGCAAGCGCCTCCGGATCGGTCATGGCGCGTTCCGGGGCAAATTCTATGAATTTTCCGTTAAAAAGCGGAACGAAGAACTCAAACAGCGAGATATCGAAACACACCGAACCGATTGCAACGATCCCGGTTCCGCACGTTACGATGTCCCGATTGAAGGGATTGTTGTCCGGGTGCGTGATATTGGCGATGCCGCGGTGCGAGAGCACTGCCCCCTTGGGCACACCGGTCGTGCCGGAGGTATAGATACAGTACGCCGGGCGCTCCTGCGGGATGTCGAGCATGGGGTCGCGCTCGTCGGCGCAGGCGAGCAGCTCCGATGCGGCAATGAGGCGCACGGCACGAGCGGTGTCCCCGCTCTCAGCGTCGGGCTCATTCACAATCATGAGTTCCGCGCCGCTGCTGCTCTGTATGTAGTCAATCCGCTTCTGCGGGTACTCCGGATCGATGGGGATGAACACAGCGCCCGCCTTGGAGATCCCCATCATGACGGGGATCAGCTTCTCGTCGCGCCGCAGCTTGTACATCACGCTCTGTCCCAGCTTGACGCCCGCGCCGATGAGCGCATTTGCAACGCGGTTGGAGAGCTTGTCCAGCTCCGCAAAGGTGTATGCGTGATCGCCTGCATAAAGGGCAGGCTGGTCGGCGTATTCTTTTACCGCGTTTCGGAACAGTGACGGGATCGTCGCGGAAGCACTGATGGTAATCTCCCGCCCCTTCACGTTCTGCAGCAACGCCCTCTCCGCGTCGCCGACAATCTCGTATTCGCCGACAGGGCGCTCCGGCTCGTCCATCCCAAGCGTGAGAAAGTGCAGCAGCGCGTCGTGGAAACGCCGTGTGGCGGCTTCGTCGTAAACGCCGTCGCGCGCGTCGTAGGTGATCTCGATCGCGCCGCCAAACGAAGTGACATTCAGCGTCAGATGGTTGTGCATCGCGCCATCCATGCTCATGTCGATGTCATACGGGACGGGCGATGGAAGCTCCGGCTGATAGAAGTTGAACGTGTACTCGCTGACCGCGCCGGTCACGAGGCCACCGTTTTTTAGGTCGGCAAGGATGCGGTCGATTCCGTAGTCCTTGTGCGCGGACGCCTCCCGCGCGCGCTCCAGAGCACGAGTGCAGAGTGCAGGGAAGGTCAGGGCGTCTTCGAGTGTTACGCGGACGGGGATAGCCGTCGTGTGGCAACCGTATCGGGCGCGTTCCTCCGCGCTGTCACGTCCGAGACGTGGCATGATGAAGACGGCTTCCTGCTTCTGTGACGCCCTTGCCAGATACAGCGCCAATGCCGCAGCGAACACAGCAGCTTCCGTGACGCCGTGTTCCACCGCAAATGTCCGTATCCTTGCCGTCAGCTCCATGCCCAAGGGGAAACGGAATCTGCGCCGTTTTGCACTGTTCGCCGTCACGGGAAAAAGCGACGGCTCATAGTCGGCGTTGAAGAAATATTCGAGCCAGAAGTTCCGCTCCGCCGCCGTGTCGGGCTCCGCCGGTACATAGCGGGTCAACGTACCGGCGTCCGCTGTCGGCGTACCTGCGAGCTCGTCCAGAATGCGGCGGACAAGCTTACACATGTCGTAACCGTCGAGGATGATATGATGGAAGCGCGCAGTCAGGTACGAGCCGCCGCCTGTCAGAGCACCGACGCAAAACGCATACGTTTTACCGCCCATCGGACTCTCAGTGAGCATTTCCCACGCCGCAACGGCCTCCTCGGGCGACATTTCCGTTCCGATTACGCACGGCTCCCGGCGCTCCATCGCGATGAGGCAGGGGGCTTTTTCGTCGAACGCAAGTCCGAAAACCGGTACTGCGGCAATCACGCGGTCCACAGCGGCGCGCAACGTCTCCGGCGCAATGGTCGGAAAGCGCAGCAGAAAGCCGATGGTATTGATTGCCGTGCCGCCAAACGCCAGCTCATTCATGTAGATGCCGTATTCCGGACGATTCAGTTCAAATCGTTTCAAATCAGCCATAGGATACTCCGTCCTTATGTCTTTTTCTTGATTGAAAGCGGTGTCCTCCGCTTCCGGCATCCGTGCATTATTCCTCGATATTCAGGATGTCCGCAAAGCCCGTGACCTCGAAGATCTCCATAATCTCCGGCTTCACGTTGCGGATGGTCATTTTACCTTGCTTGTTCATCACCTTTTGGGTAGACAAAAGCACCCGCAGCCCGGCGGAGGAGATATATTCCAGACCGGCAAGGTCGAAGAACAGCTCCGTGACACCGTTCACGGCGGTACGCAATTTGCCTTCCAGCTGGGGCGAGGTGACGGTATCCAGCCGCTCCGTCAATGCAACCGTCAGGGTGGTTCCTTCTTGTTTTTTGATGATGTCCATGGTGTGTTCCTTCCGTGATTTATTCTTGATTCTTTTGAAATCCCCCAGCAGCTTCAGCGCCGGCTCATCCCAGCTGCCCTTGAAGAACAAGCAGCCCAGGGGGGCGGAGGCGCTGTAATCGAATTTGTCAGTCTCTTCTCCGGCGTTCAGGATGCCAAGAACACGGCAACCTCCGCAATGCCCAAACCATGCGCAGGCGTCGCTCTGCTTGTTCTGTTCGCGCAGCCGGCAGCGGTTTTTGCACACGGCGTTGAACTATTCGCCGTCCGCCGGCACGTCCGTAAGCCTCCGATCGTGGAGATTATCGCAGGTTTAGCCCAGATATGCTACGCATACACTCATTTGCGGGCAAGGGACCACATCGGTCATCAAGGGTCTGTTTGCTGCCGTATACCGGCGCGGTGGGGCGGCATTTTCCATCCGGGAAACGATCCTGCACTATATATATTCTTACTATATCGTGTAAAGAAAGTCAATAATATGTAAAAAGTCAACATTGTATAAAATGTTAATTTATCGTTTTCAAATTTCCTGTACTATAGGAACGGCCCAAAGCTCGACTTTTTTTACACGTTTCTGCAAGACATCTATAAAACCACCCTGGATATTGGCGGAATTTACCTTCAAAGAGTTCCTCTCCGGCCGCGAAGTAAACCTTTTTCGTTGCAAAAAAGTCTTAAAATTCCTTGTATATAGTACATGGTATGGAATATAATGTACCATATATCGAGGGGTGTTTCAGGTGTCCGTACCGGAATCCATCCGGAAGGTTCCTCGTCCCGTCAACACCATCGTCCAGAACAATGGTAAGGAAGGTCCTAACCGCTATCCTGTTCGTGAACGCATCAGCGTCACATATGTTTCCGGCGGTAATCCGCAGCCTAAGAACGGGAAAGTTTCGGCCACATCGTAGATGGTGTGTACATTCCGCTCGGTGTTGCCGCCGCCAAAGCTGAGCCGGATATGCTGTCCTACGGTGCCAGTGCCTTTGTCAGATCTGTTTCCATAGATCTCTTTACGGAACTGCTTAGCGTTTACACACCCAAGGATGCCTATACTATCATGGCCATTGCCTCCCTTCGGGTCATCAAGCCTGAAGTATCTGCAAAGCGTTTTGCAACGCAATACCAGCAAACATTCATCAGCAAGTTCTATCCGGGTATTGATCTTTCTGAGAACACTGTCAGCGCCTTCCTGCAGGGTATCGGCCGGGACGGAAATCGTCGGCTGGCGTTCTACCATAAGCGAGCGGCTTCTGTTGCCGCAGATCACCATGTAGCGATCAACGGAATGCTTAAGCAGGATAGCGGCATCGTCAACGATCTGTCAGCTTTCTCCTGCAGGGCCAGAACAAAAGGATGCCGGGAAGTATCAGT
Organism: Clostridia bacterium; assembly: GCA_017524725.1. Lineage (GTDB taxonomy): Bacteria > Bacillota > Clostridia > Christensenellales > Aristaeellaceae > RUG756. The sequence goes on from JAFXUZ010000023.1 coordinate 65,563, forward strand.
TCTCTATGCATATGACATCGAAGCAACGGAACCGATCTGTGCAGAGATCTTCCCGGGAAACAGCATCGATGCGACATCCTACAGATCATTTATCCGGGATAATGATATCCGGAAAGGGATCATTGTTGCGAATAAGGGATTTCCCCGTCTCAGATAGGTGATGAACTGGCAGAGCGTCCGGACCTTCATTTCCTAACCCCTATCAAGCGGAAGGACACTCGGACCACGAACAACAACCCGTCAGGCCTTCGAAGGCGTTCTGTCCGGCATTGGAGACCATGTCCTGTATAAGAAGAAAGAAATCGGAAGCGAGTTCATTAACTTCATCTCTGCAGTCATTACCTGCCGCCTGATCCGAAAGGCCCGGGAGGCCGAACTTCTCAAGCTCATGTCACGGAGACCTCATGGACGATTTGTATTCTGCCTGGCGAAAAGTGGATGCACCGGAAGAACCGGCAAGCGATGACAACGGCTGGGTTCATACCAATGTCGGTGTCTTTACGGAACTGGAAGTATTGGGACTCTCAAAGCCTATTCCAAAGCCTGAACCGAAAAAATGCGGTCGGAAAAAGAAGGAATCCGTGGAAGATAAACCGAAAAGACCAAGAGGACGACCAGGAAAGAATACAGCGTTTTGGGTTTTTAATTTATCGTTCTGCGATTCATAGATATTGCTTTAAATGATTGCACTACGGTCTGTCAGCCAATCTTTGATGAATAGCTCCATATGACCATAAATACAGGCATTTGCTTGGTTTTTTGTTTTTTGGGCTGCCGCATACTGCCAGCAGCCCCCTTTAGATTTACAAGTCCAGAAAAGCTCCGGCCAGGCGGGTGCGAATATCATCGATAGGGACCGTGCCCTGGACCATTTCCTCCCTTCCTCCCCCTTTTGCCTTCAGCGGAGCGATTATTTTTCTCAGATCCACAGGGGCGCTGTCAGGTCGGCAAATGCAGAAGAAACTCACCCCGTCCGTTGGTTTCAGCGCTGCGAATATGATCATGTCCATCCTCGCGGCCTCGTCCGCCGCAAAACGGGTCAGGAATTTTTTATCATCCAACGGAAGCAATACCAGGGCTATTTTCTTTCCGCCGCATATGACAGGATCCCTGCATGCCCGCTCCGCCTCATACCGTGCAATGATCTCATTTTTCCTGACGCCTTCCTTTGCCAGTTCCTCATTCCTTTCCTGAAGCGTCCTTACAGCATCCGGCGTATCCGCCCAATGGCATGACAGAGCGTCCGACAGTGCCTTCAACACCTGAAAACCGGCGTGCAGGCGTATTTCGGCGCGTTCCCCGCAGACAAAGCTGATGCGGACCTTTCCTTTGGAAGGGAGCGCCGAAAGGATCTTGATCTGGCCGATCATACCGCTGCGCGGCGGATGCGTCCCCCCGCATGCGCAGTACTCAAAATCACCGTACTGAACGATCCGGATATTTTCAGAGACTGTCGGCGGTTTCCTCAGGGGTATACCCGGCACTTCCGAAGGATCCGCAAAATAGCATTTCACCGGCGCATCCAGCCTGATCCAGCTGTTCACCTGTTTTTCCAGCAGCGTGATCTCTTCTTCCGTCAAATGCGTCCGCCCGTCAGGAAAAGAGACGTCGATGGTCGAATCTTCCTTCCCAAGATGCAGCCCGATGGTGGTTCCGTGAAGATGGCGCCATACCGCACCGGCAAGGAGATGTTCACCGCCGTGCTGCTCCATATGGTCCCTGCGCCTCTCCCAATCGATCACGCAGCGCACTTTCGTCCCGGATGGTATCTCCTCTGATATCGTGTGCCAAACCTCCCCGTCCCTGTCGCATTCGACATCTGTCACGCTGCAGGTATGGCCGTCCGGGCAGGCAATTGTCCCGGTATCATGGGGCTGTCCGCCCGAAGTGGGATAGAAAGCGGACCTGTCCAGGGTGCAGGCCCAGCTGTCCCCCCGACGGACGCATCCGGTCACCATGGCGTCAAACTCTGTAAGCAAGCTGTCATCGTAATATAGTCGCCTGGTCATAAAAGCCCTCCGGTTCTGATTGATCTATACTATCATAACCTTATTGCGGCGCACTTTTCAATACTTTTATTGACAAATACCCCTCATACAATTAAAATAGATACTGCGGTCTGTTTTATGGATCGCCGGAAAAACAACAGAGGTGAGATCATGCTTAAGGGCGATCTGAAAAAGCAGGCGATCCTTGAAACCGCTGAAAAGCTGTTTTTCGAGAAGGGTTACTCTTCCGCTACGATCGACGATATCCTTGAAGTTTTGGGCTGCAGCAAAGGCAGTCTTTATCATCATTTTGAATCAAAGCAGCATATTCTCAGGGAACTGTGCGTCAACCAGGCCAATGCCGCTTTCCAGCAATATACTGAATCATCCCATCCCGATACGCTTTCGGCTTTTAATTCCCTATTATACCATGGCCTGATGATCCGTGAAGGCCAGGAAAGAATGCTTTCCACTCTTCTCCCTCTTTCGGGAACGTCGGACGGGGATCTGATGATCGCCGCCCTCATCCATGCCCAGGAAACTCTCTTTTTCCCTGAGATCGAGCGTCTGCTCCTCCTTTTGAAAGAAGAAAAACAGGCTTTCTGGAATCTTCCCGCTCTCCCCGAACTGGTATGGCACACATACACGGCTTTTTACGGAAGCATGATCGCTTTCGCCGGAGAACTGATGTCCGGAACAAAGCAGCCCGGAAAGATCGTATCGATCCTTGAAGCCGCCCGATTCCTGTTTGAACGCACCCTGGACCTCCCCTATGGATCAATGGAGATCATTCGCGCCGATGAAGCGCTCAGCACCATCAACCAGGCTCTTAAGCATAACCGTTATCTCAATTTATAATTGACGGAGGCATGATCATGCGTACAAGCGGCATTCTTCTCCACATTTCCTCACTTCCCGGAAAGGAAGGGATCGGCACCATCGGAAAAGGAGCATACGACTTTATCCGTTTTTTGTCCGAATCGGGTGTCAGGATCTGGCAGATGCTTCCCGTCGGTCCCACCGGATACGGTGATTCGCCTTATCAGAGTCCCTCCACTTTCGCCGGGAACCCGCTTTTTATCGATCTTGAGCTGCTGGTCAAAAAAGGCTTCCTTCCGGAAGACACCCTTATCCCATCCCATCCGGTTTCGGACACCGTTGATTTTGAAACAGTCAAAAAAGAAAAAATGCCCATTCTGGAGGCTTCTTTCGCTTATGCCTGGGAAAAAAGCCGTTCGAAAGCGGAAGCTTTCAGGGACTCACACACCTGGGTCCATGATTATGCTGTTTTTTCAGCTCTGAAGGACCATTTCAATTCTGCCTCGTGGATGCAGTGGCCTGACAAATACCGGCTGCGTGACGCTGCAGCCCTTCAGGAAGCAGAAATTGAATTTAAGGACCGGATCGATTTTTACGTATATATCCAGTACCTGTTCGATCTCCAGTGGCAGGCGCTGAGAAAGCATGCAAAAAAATACGGCATCCTGCTGTTTGGGGATATGCCGATCTATGTGGCAGAGGATTCCGCCGATACCTGGTCCCACCCGGAGAATTTCCAGTTTGACGGTGACCGCCGTCCGCTGTGCGTTGCCGGAGTTCCGCCGGATTATTTTTCCCAGGACGGCCAATTGTGGGGAAACCCCCTGTACAACTGGAAACTGATGAAAAAGAACGCCTACAGCTGGTGGATCGATCGCCTGCAGACCATGAATGAACGGTTCGACCTGGTCCGGATCGACCATTTCATCGGTTTCGCAAATTACTATTCAGTGCCATACGGCGCCCCCAACGCTCGCAATGGCGAATGGATCATCGGCCCCGGCAGGGATTTTTTCCGTACAGTAAAAGAAAAAATGCCCGGTCTGCGGATCATCGCCGAGGATCTTGGCGCAGTAAACAGGCGTGTCCGCTCCCTGCTGTCTTTCTGCGGGTATCCCGGCATGAAAGTGCTTCAATTCTCATTTGACGGCGGCGCAAAAAATCAGCACCTGCCGAAAAATACTCCATCGAACAGCGTTGTTTACACAGCCACCCATGACAACGATACCACCGTCGGATGGTTCAAGTCCACCGATCCGGAGTCGAGGAAGCGCTGCTGCAAGATCACCGGGGCTACGGGCCCGGAAGACGTAGCGGAAAAGATGATCAGGACCGCGTTTTTATCATCCGCCGAGACCGCCGTGGTACCGATGCAGGATATCCTATCGCTGGATACCGATGCCCGGATGAACATGCCGGGATCCCTCGGCGGCAATTGGAAATGGCGGCTGAAAAAGCTTCCCGGGAAGAACGTGCGCCGGAATATCCGCGATACCCTGGCTGAAAGCCAGCGTATATAATCGATGCTATTGAAAGGAAACGCAAGAAAGTGAACCAAATCATCGAGAAAACCAAGACGATATGCCTCGCCAAATATCATCTGTCCTTAAAAGAAGCCACGTCCTGGCAGCTGCACAACGCGCTGTCCGAAGCTGTGATGGAAGTGATCGCAAAGCAATGGACCTCGGACCAGGATAAGCAGGCTCACGGCCGCCGTGCATGTTATCTGTCCGCCGAATACCTGATCGGACGCGCGATTTACAACAATCTTTATTCCCTGGGGATCCTTGAAGAACTTAAAAAAGACCTGAAGGACGAAGGCGCGTCTCTCGAACAGATGGAAGACATCGAGGACGCTGCTCTTGGAAACGGCGGTCTTGGGCGCCTTGCCGCCTGTTTCCTGGAAAGCGCCGCGACCCTCGGCCTTCCGCTTTTCGGCTATGGTCTGTATTATCAGTTTGGCCTTTTCAAGCAGCAGTTTGAAAATTATCGCCAGGTTGAATACCCTGACGACTGGACCCGTTACGGCGACCCCTGGTCCATCCGCAGGGATGACCTGATCGTAAAAGTGGAAATGAACGGCCTGACCGTCAAGGCTGTACCTTATGATGTCCCCATTATCGGCTGGGAAGGAAAAACCATTGGCACCCTGCGCCTGTGGAAAAGTGAAAGCTATAACGAGATCGATTTCAAGGAATTCAACGAACAGCATTACGCTACCGCCGCCAAAGACAAGAACGAGGCGGAGGATATCACCAAGCTGCTCTATCCCAACGACACCATGCGTGAAGGCAAGATGCTCCGCCTCAGGCAGCAGTATGTGATCTGCTCCGCTTCGCTGCAGGATCTTATACGGAATTACAAAAAGGTCCATGGAGATGATTTCAGCGGCTTTGCCTCCTACCATGCGATCCAACTGAACGACACTCATCCGACCATGGCGATACCGGAGCTGATCCGTCTGCTGACCAGGGAAGGCGTTTTGTTTGACGACGCGCTGACCATCGCCAAGGACACCTTCTCTTACACCAACCACACTGTCATGCAGGAAGCCCTCGAAAAGTGGGATCTGGACCTGATGAGGAACCTCGTTCCCGAGATCGCGGAGATCATCATCACTCTCTCCGGCCGCTGGGAGCGCGCCATGGACCGGATGGGGATCAGTTCCCGCCGCGGTTTGTCCATTATCCAGGACGGTCGTGTCCACATGGCCTATCTTGCCATGTACGGGAGCAACACGGTCAACGGCGTTGCCCGTATCCACAGCGATATCCTGAAGACCGACGTACTGAAGGACTGGTATGCCATCCGTCCCGAAATGTTCCAGAACAAAACCAACGGCATCACCCAGCGGCGCTGGCTTGGCCTGTGCAATCCTGAGCTGTCAGGAATCATCTCAAAAAGGATCGGCAGCGGTTTCCTTACCGACCTGCCCCAGCTTGAACAGCTGAAGCCGATGATCGATCACGACGTTTCCCTGCTGGATGATTTTATCCGCGTCAAAAAGGAAAAGAAACGTCAGCTGGCTGAATACATCCTGAAAAACGAAGGCGTCGAGATCCCCGCCGACTTTGTGTTTGACGTTCAGGTCAAACGCATGCACGAATACAAGCGTCAGCTGCTCAACGTGCTGGCAGTGGTAGCCATCTACAACGGCATCAAGGACGGACGCTATACCGATCTGCCTCCCACTGCTTTCATCTTCGGCGCCAAAGCGGCCCCCGGTTATATCCGCGCGAAGGCGATCATCCGGTTTATCAACCGCGTCAGCGCCATGATCAACAGCGATCCGGAGGTCAACAGCCGCATCCGCATGGTATTTGTCCATAACTACAACTGTTCCTACGCGGAAAAGATCATCCCGGCCGCGGACATCTCCGAGCAGATCTCCCCCGCCGGCACCGAAGCCTCCGGCACCGGCAATATGAAGCTGATGCTCAACGGCGCCGTCACCCTCGGCACCTTTGACGGCGCAAACATCGAGATCGTCGCCGAAGCAGGCGCGGAAAACAACTATATTTTCGGTTCTGATCTGGAAGAGCTTAACCGTATCCGCGATACATATGATCCTCTGAGCATCTACAACAGCGACAATGAACTTGCCCGCGCCATCGACATGCTGGATAACGAAGCTTTCCATGAGGATGACGATGTATTCCGCGAACTGAAGAACAGCCTGCTTTACGGTGCCTCCTGGCACAAACCCGATCACTATTTCATCCTGCAGGATTTCCGGTCCTACCTTGAAACCAAGCTGAAGGTGCTCCGCGACACCACTGACGCGCACGCCTTTGCACGTAAATGCCTTTATAATACGGCCAGCGCCGGTAAGTTCTCCTCAGACCGTACGATCCGGGAATATGCCCGCGAGATCTGGAAGGTCTGATCCCGATTCATCGGGTCCTCCGGAAAAACCGGAGGGCCCTTTATTCATCGCCCCCGGAAGGAGCACACACATGAAGAAACTGCTCGCCGCACTTTGCGCATGCTCCCTGATCTTCTCGGCAGCATATCCTGTTTTCGCCGAAGGAAAAAACGTGGTCGTGTCATTCTATCCCCTCTATATCTTCGCCATGAACGTGATCGGGGATATTCCGGACATTTCACTCTCCCGGCTGTCATCCAACCAAACCGGTTGTCTACATGATTATCAGCTTGTTACAGGCGATATGGTCAGCCTTTCGAACGCCGATCTGTTCCTGATCAACGGAGCCGGTATGGAAGGTTTTCTTGAGACTGCAGCGGAAGCGTTTCCGGAGCTTCGCACGGTTTCATGCTCCGAAGGGATCGACCTGATCAAAAACGACGAAGGCGCCGAAACCGAATACAACGCCCATGTATGGCTGGATCCCTGCAACGCGATCATTATGGTGGAAAATATCCGCAACGCTCTGACCAGCCTGGCTCCCGATTACAGAGAGCAGCTTGAAAAGAATGCCGATAACTATATCCAGCGCCTTCATGACCTGGATGAAAAGCTGAAAACCGGCCTTGCACCCCTCGAAAACCGTGATATCGTCACTTTTCATGAAGCGTTCCCTTATTTCGCCAGGGCATACGGCCTGAATGTGATCGCTGTTATTAGCCTTGAACCGGACGAAGGGATCTCGCCCCGCATGCTTGCCGAGCTGGTTGAAAAGGTCAGGACTGCCGGAAGCCCTCCCCTGTTCACCGAACCACAGTACCAGTCTGACGCAGCGCTGGCGGTCTCAGCCGAAACAGGAGCTCCTGTCCGGGAACTTGACCCGGCCGTTACGGGACCCATGACCTGTGACGCATATGAAAATATCATGCTGAAAAACCTTGAGGTGTTGGTTGAATCACTTGGAACAAAGTGATACCCCGGAAAGCATATACCAGAGAAAAAACATAAAAAACAGCAGGGCGGATCGCTCAAACCGTGATCCGTCCTGCTGTTTTTGATCCCGGAGCTATTGCTCAAGCCATTTCTTCCAGACCTCTTCATCAGCGCCGAATGTAAAACTGCGTCCGTTGCGGATAATGGGCAGGCGCATCAGTTCAGGTTTTGCCGCCAGGTAATCGATCACGTCGCTCTCCTGGGACGCATAGCATGCCGGATGCTCCCGTACGCGTGGATCGGAAACGTTCAAAAGTGACCTGACCCCGTCCTTTCCCGCAAACAGCTGTATTTCCCTTGCGCCGATCCGCTGTTTTTTCAGGTCCACCAGTTGATAAGGTATTCGCCTTTCCTTAAAAAAGCGCTCGGCTTTCTGCACCGAAAAATCACGCTTGAACATATATATCTGAATATTCATTGCTGATCCTTTGATTCCTCTTCGAAATCGAGCTCGATACGATTCTTCCCGTCATCCCAGAGACGCTCGAGGTGATAATACTCCCTGTCTTCAGGATGGAAAACATGGACGAGAACGCTGCCATAATCCAGCACGATCCATTTTCCTTCGTCTTTTCCTTCTCTGGACCTGAGCGCCACGCCGGCTTCCGCCAGAACGTCATCCACATCGTCCGCGAGTGCTTTTGTCTGCAGAAAATTCCTGCCCGACGCAATGACCATATAATCGGTGATCACTGTCAGATGGCGGACGTCCAGTATGATGATATCCTGTGCTTTTTTGTTGTAAAGGGTCCGGGCAATTTTCTCAGCCATCAATCTCGCTTCCATGGTGTCCTCCTTTTTATTGTGATCAATTAAAAACCGAAGATTTTTCCCGCAGCAGTTCCACTGCAGCACGGTCCAGATTTCGATCGTTCCTGAGCCGGTCCTCAAGAGCTGTAATGGTCTTCTGCCCCGCGAGATGGAATATCTTTCCCCGTTCGAAGACGTAATCCCTGGTCATATACAGGGAATACAGGGCTGCCGCATACAGATCGATATCCGCCAGCGTTCGAATAACGTTCAACCCCGGATAATCCTGCCTGTTGGGTTCGATGGCATCCGCCACAAAAATGATCAGGTCTGTCAAAGTCATCTCCTCGCGCCCGGTGGTATGATACCGGATCGCGTCAAGAACCTCCCTGTCATATACATGGTACTTCTCTTCTGCAAGAATTGCGCCGGCCGGTCCGTGCATCATGGCACCGGAATGGAGGATCTCATCACGGCTGTCCGTCCCATGATCCAGCAGGACCTTCCGCATATCCTTCGGATTCATATCTTTGGCACAGTCATGGTAGAATGCCGCAACGGCACACTTGATCAGTGAACCGCCGTATTTTTCCGCAAGGGCTACCGCAGATCTCCTGACTCCCAGGGTATGCTGCCAGCGGTGCTCACTCATCCCATTCTTTATATCCTGGTAATGGTCCTGGATATAAAGTCCCTTCAGCGCACATATTTTCAGGGCTCCGGCCGGCATACTCTTTGGATCATTCAGTGAAAATACCATATGCCTTGCTTCAGTTTCTGCTTCGTCCATGGAACCGAAGGGCAGCATTTCCAGGTCCAGTCCGCACAAGCTCGCGTTCTGACGTGTAAAACCGGTTTGGTCCCCGTTCTGCTGTGGGCATATAAAAACCATATCCCTGTATGCATTCTTTCCGGCAAGTTTATCCATCGATCCGGAAAACAGGCTGTAGTCCATAACACAAAACAGCCTTGCGTCCGCGCAGGATTTCCGGAGCCATTTCAGCGTCGGCAAAAGGCTCGATGGGGTTTCCCTGGAAGCTACCCTCATATTATGTTTTCCAACAATCGATGCTATACACATACAGACCCGATCTGTATAACCGGAGTTATCCTTCGTATCTCCCCTGCCGGCAAGGATCGGGGCAAATATGATCTCATCAAGGGCATATTTATTCATCACTGTTTCCGCCAAATCCAAATGGCATTTCAAAGGCGGATCAAAAGATCCAGGGAATATGCCCACCCGACGCATTAGATCATCTCCTGAGAATAGTATATCAAATTTTCATCCTCATGAAAAGGCTTGCCGTGTAATTGAGCTAAAAATATTTTATTGTCTGGTCATATGCTCCGTCCTCCCGGCAGGAACACCTTGACAAAAGCCCGATAAAAAGCTATCATGTTCGGGAAATGCATAGGGAGGAATCTGACATGTCTGAAAAGCTTACCATGGACAAATTGGTCGCACTTTGCAAGGTCCGCGGATTTATTTACCCCGGCAGCGAGATTTACGGCGGTCTTGCCAACGCGTGGGACTATGGTCCCCTTGGCGTCGAATTCAAAAATAACGTCAAAAAGGCCTGGTGGAAGAAATTCGTTCAGGAAAACAAGTTCAACGTCGGCCTGGACAGCGCGATCCTGATGAACCCGCAGGTGTGGGTCGCTTCCGGCCATGTTGGGACATTCAACGATCCCCTGATGGACTGCCGGGAATGTCACGCCCGCTTCCGCGCTGATAAACTGATCGAGGATTATGCCAAGGCTCACGGCGAAGAGATCCAGGCCGATGGCTGGACAAATGAACAATATGAAAGCTTTATTGCCGGACACGACATCGTATGTCCCGAATGCGGCAAAAAGAATTTCACAGGCATTCGCAAGTTCAACCTGATGTTCAAAACGCATCAGGGCGTTACCGAAGATTCTTCCAGCGAGATCTATCTGCGTCCGGAAACGGCCCAGGGCATCTTTGTCAATTTCAAAAACATCGTCCGGACAACCCGTAAAAAGCTTCCCATGGGCGTCTGCCAGATCGGAAAATCTTTCCGTAACGAAATCACACCCGGTAACTTTATTTTCCGTATCCGCGAATTTGAACAGATGGAAATGGAATTTTTCTGCAAGCCCGGCGAGGATCTGCAATGGTTTGATTACTGGCGTTCCTTCTGCAGGGACTGGCTGCTTTCCCTCGGTATCAAGGAAGAAAACCTCCGCCTGCGGGATCACAGCAAGGAAGAATTGTCCTTCTATTCCAAGGCTACGACGGACTTTGAATTCCTTTTCCCCTTCGGATGGGGCGAATTGTGGGGTATTGCAGACCGCACCGATTACGACCTGAGCAGGCATCAGGAAGTATCCGGAGAAAATATGGACTATATGGACCCCATGACCAACGAGAAATTCATTCCTTATGTTGTAGAGCCCTCTCTGGGCGCGGATCGCATGGCGCTTGCTTTCCTCTGCAACGCTTATGAAGAAGAGCAGCTGGAAAACGATACCCGCGTTGTCCTGCACCTTCATCCCGCCCTTGCGCCTTATAAAGCTGCCGTACTTCCGCTGCAGAAAAACAAGCTGGGAGCCCTTGCCGGCAAGGTCTATGAAGAACTGAGCAGGTACTTCAACGTCGATTACGATGAAACCGGATCCATCGGAAAGCGTTACCGCCGTCAGGACGAGATCGGTACACCGGTATGCATTACGGTGGACTTTGATACTGAGAATGACGGCACGGTAACCGTTCGCGACCGTGATACCATGACCCAGGAGAGGATCCGGATCGAAGATCTCCGCAGCTATCTCGAAAAGAAAATGGAGTTCTGACATACGATCAAGTCCGCTCCGTTTGAACAACGGCCAAACAGCGCAGACGTTCCTCTCCGGGACGCCTGCGCTGTTTATCGTATTTTCTTCTCTTTGGGAAATATATATCACCGCCGGGGTATAAAAACCTTCAGCGGCTTTTTTCATGGGCTTCGCTGACGACGACACGTATATCTTCGTCTGTTGGTCCGTCGGCCGGTCCCGGCTGGATATCCGCCAGAAATTCAATGTTTCCCTTTGGACCGCGGATCGGGGAATAGGTAAACGCATCCACATGGCATGAAAGCGGCGGACAAAAATCGCGGATCTCCTTCAGGACGCGCCGGTGTGTATCCGGGTCCCTTACGACGCCGTTTTTACCTACAGCACTTTTTCCGGCTTCAAACTGCGGCTTGACAAGCGTAATGATCCTTCCCTTGCTTCCCGTCAGAAGAAGAAGGGTGGGAATGATCAGCCGGGCAGAAATAAACGATACATCCATGACCGCACCGTCGGGAACCACAGCGAATTGTTCCGGTTTTAAAAGGCGCGCATTGGTGCGCTCCATCAGCGTGACTCTGGGGTCGTTCCTCAGTTTCCAGTCAAATTGTCCGTAACCCACGTCAACGGCATAAACATGAGCCGCGCCATGGCGAAGAAGAACGTCCGTAAACCCGCCGGAAGCCGCCCCGATATCCAACAGCACCTTACCGGACGCATCCGGATGAAAGACTTCAAAAGCACGCTCCAGTTTATAGGCACCGCGGGATACATAAGCGTTTTCATTTCCCCTGACCTGCACTGCGCAGTCTTCCTCCACGGTTTCGGAAGCCTTGTCCACCCTTCTCTCACCGATGAATACCCTGCCCTCCATGATCAGTGCCTGTGCCTTTTCCCGGCTCGATGCCAATCCGACACGAAAAAGATATACGTCGATCCTCTCTTTCATTTCAAATCATCCTCCGGATCTGGTCAACGACGGATCCCGGGTCCAGTCCGTTGCGCCTGAGGCAGGTTTCCCTGGATCCATGGGGCAGGTAAGCGTCCGAAAGCGCAAATACATTCCGGGGAAGTGCCAGCCCACGGTCCAGGCAATGCGCCGTCACCGTACTTCCAAAGCCGCCGGTCCGTTCGTTTTCTTCCATTGTAAACAGCGGGATCTTCTTTGACGACAGCTCTGCCAGAAAGCTTTCGTCCAGCGGCCAGACAGACGACGCGTTCATGACCTGCGTATGTATCCCCTCTTTTTCCAGGAGATCGGCCGCAAAAAGCGCGTGATTGACCATACTCCCGACTGCGGCGATACAGACGTCTCCGCCTTCCTTCAGCTTTTCCCATTTTCCCGGGACAAATGAGGGCAACGTATATGCCGCTTTCCCTTCCGGCATCGACTTTCCATAGCGGATTGCAGCAGGTTTATCCTGAGACAAGCTCCAAACGATCATCTGACTGAGTTCCTTCGCGCATCTGGGGCAGAAGATCTGCATACCGGGGATGGATCTTAAAAAGCTCAGTCCGTATATCCCATGATGGCTGGCGCCGTCACCCGAAACAAGCCCCGCATGGTCCAGCAGGAAGATGACCGGAAGGTTCTGAAAACAGACATCCTCCAGGATCTGGTCGTAAGAGCGCTGAATAAAGGTGTCATAGATCGCTACAAAAGGCCTAAGGCCTCCTCGCGCCATACCAGCCGCCATTGTTACGGCATGCTCCTCCGCGATGCCTGCATCAAACAGCCGATCGGGATAAGCCTCTGCAAAGGGAGTCATCCCGGTACCGAAAGTCATTGCCGCAGTAACCGCCACGATCCTGTCATCGGTTTTGCACAGGTCTTTCAGGAGCAGCGCGGCGGCTTTTCCCATGGTCAACCCATCTTCATCGCGCGGTTTTCCGCTGTCGATGTCAAATGGGCCGATCCCGTGAAACAGTTCGGGATATGCTTCAGCCGGAGGGTATCCGCGACCCTTTTTTGTCATCACATGGATCAGGACCGGTTCATCGAAATCAGAGATCTTGCGAAATAAATCGGAAAGGTATTTAATATTGTGACCGTCCACCGGACCGAGATAGCGGATCCCGAGGGAAGAGAAAAACCTGTCGTTGACAAAAATATTCCTGATATGGTCCTTCATCCGCTGGAAAATGCCGTGCAGTTTTTTACCCGCAACAGGCACCTTCAGGAGTGCTCTTGAAAACGAATGCTTGAGCCGCTGCCATCCTTTGCTGATCCGCATATAGGTCAGATAATCTGAAAGGGCTCCGACATTCCCGGATATAGACATGCCATTGTCATTCAGGATAATGATCATCCGTCCGACGCTCCTGCCCATGTCGTTCAGGGCCTCGTAGCACATCCCGCCGGTCATGGCGCCGTCCCCCACTACAGCGATCACGTGTTCTTTGCCGCCCCGGATATTCCTTGCGCGGCAAAGTCCCAGCGCCAAAGAAATGGCTGACGAGGAATGCCCGGTATTGAAAAGATCGTAAGCACTCTCGTCCTGCCTCGGAAAGCCGCTGATGCCGCCTTCCTTTCTGATGGTATCAAACATCTCCCTTCGTCCGGTGATCAGTTTGTGGGTATAGCACTGGTGACCGACGTCGAATATTAATTTGTCTTTCTTAAAATCGAAAATGTGATATAATGCAAGAGTCAGTTCAACAACGCCAAGGTTGGACGACAGATGCCCGCCATTTACGGAAACAGTCGAAACAATGGTACGGCGGATATCCTCCGCCAGTTCCTTCAGATCTGTGTCCGCAGCTTTCCGGATATCTTCCGGCCCATGAACATCACTCAGCTTCATGCCTTGTTTCCCCGTCCATACATTATTATTCAGAGTTCAAGTATAGCACAATCATGTGCCAATTGTAAATGTTCCTCCGCAGCGCAGGATTTGTAAAAGAAACTGCGAATACCAGTATCCGAACATTTTCCCATGGCGGAAGATCAAGTAAGAAAAAACTTCCCATGGATGTACAGCCGCAGAACGAACCGGGAGAGACCTTAGGAGGATTTGACCCAGATGAAATGCCCCAATTGCGGAAGCTGGAACCGTGACACCCTTCCCCGCTGCTTTAAATGCGGGACTCCTCTGCCGCAGGATCCATATACCCTGCCCACAGAACAGCCCTCGGATCTGGATGAATATATTCACAGCAATAACAGTCCTAAGAATTATGTCCGCATAAACGATGAAGGACAGGAATCGGCCATGCGCGACGCAAAGGACGAACTGGCCCTGGAAATGCAAAACCTGAGCAAGCGCAAGGAGTCCGGTCGGGAAAAGCAGCGCTCCCTTCGCCAGTCCGGAGCTTCCAGGGGGTTTGCCCCGTCTGCCCGAAATATCGAGTTTGAAGATGGCCGGAAACCGGCCAGCCAGCGAGTGCCCCGTAATTTCAGCTACACCGACGCGGACGTTGAGGGAGAACTTCGGCCAAATGCCCGCCGGGTCAAATCCTCCTTGAACGACGGACAGTATAATGACTATTACACCATGGATGTGGCTCAGCCTCAGGTTTATTATAATAACATAGACAACCGGCATACTGACGGGATACCGAATGTACCCATTCGTCTGCCTCGCAGCGGGATGCGCAGGCGTATCGTGCGAACGTTCGTTATCCTGCTGCTTCTTGCAGCCGCCGGGCTTTCCAGCTATCACCTTGTTTATCTTCCGTATGCCAATTCCGCCAAAGAACTTCCTCTCTCGTCCCGTGTAATTCTTTCCCCCTCCATTCTCGGCGAAAGCGCCGCGCATACCATCAAGATCCCAGGCGAAGAAGGGGCTATCATCTACATAAAGGAGCTTCATACTCCTTATACTGTGACGGGCGGATACGCGACCATCGAGGTGCCGGATTCCTTCTGGTACGAAAACGAAAACGTGGTCGTCGATGAAGAAGTTACCGCAACGATAACGCCCTTTTTAAAGACCAGCTCGGGCGAACAGGTCCCTCTTGAGGCCTATACCTATCAGGTTCCGGTCCCGGCTTCTCCTTTGATCCTGGTAGCGCCGGATACAGGCTATGCGGAGGTTTCCACAAAAACATACCGTATCCAGTTCCGTGTAGAAAAAAACTCAACTGTCACCATCAACGGCGAAGACCTCAGTTCCCTTGTCAGCACCCAGGACGGCCTGATCTCTTACAACGCGATCATCTCCCCGACCGGAAATAACTATTTTGAGATCAGGACCCACTGCCAGCATTACCGCGAAAGCACGACCACGGTGGTTATTTACCGTGCAGTCCAGGATATCCCCCTTGACCTTTCCGAAACGCTGGACAACCGTTCCACCAACGAAAACGCAACCATGACCATATCGGCCACCACACTTCCCGGAGCCACGATTACAGTAATGACCCCGCATGAAAACCTTGACACTTCCAAGCTCAATTCCACGGGTGAATTCTCCTTTGACGCCAAGTTCAGCGTCATTGGGACCAATACCATCACGATCGTAGCTTCATACCCGGGAAAACAGTCGTCAGAGGTCAATTATGACGTGTATTATGTCCCGCCTGCGAAGGACTACACCCGTAAAGCCTGGGGACTTGACGCATGGAACTATTCCGAACTGCTTTCAAGCATTTCCACACGTGTCGCCTCGTCACAGATCTACGTTTGCAAAGGAAAGATCATCAGCATCATTTCTTCTTCTCCTCAGCTTGCGATCATGGAGACCGGGGACGGATCTTCATCACGGCAGGTATTGTTGGAAAACCGTTCCACCGATACCTGGTCCGTCGGAGAAAGCTACCGTGTATACGCGGACGTTTACGGCCTTTATAACGGCATCCCAAGGCTGGTCGGACGGTACACCTACGACCCGTAAATCTTTTGATATATTCCCTGTACACCGGGAAAACCCCGACATATTCTAAAGGAGGACGGAGCGCCTGCAGCACCCCGTCCTCTTTTTTCTGTTTTGCTTTCTTACTTCACCGATTCCGGGTCAGCCACTGCCCAGAAAGCCGGCTTCGGGTTGCCCTGGCTGTCGAACAGAAGGGGAAATTCTTTTCTCCGCCAGCTCATGCTGTCGGTAAGCCCCCAAACCTGGACCGCTTCCACCTGTTCGCTGTAGATATTCAGGATCTTCATTAGGGAAGCGTAAAACTTCGCCTGGTTTTTGAAAGACGTTTCGTTGTTATTGCTCACGCCGACGTCCAGCTCGCTGACCCTCAGGCGAAGGCCAAGGGCAGCGATGGTATCCACGCTGGTGCGGATTTGCTGAAGCGTCGGAGAGCCGACCTTATGATGCATCTGAAAACCGTAACCGTCAATATTGCCGTCAGGGATCAGGGTATTCAGAAGCCTGACGATGCCCTTAAGTTTGCCCGCCATGGCAGTATTATAATCATTGTAATACAAAAGCGTCCCTTCAGGCGCATACCTGCGCGCATATTCAAAAGCCCGGTTCGGAAAGTCGTCGCCAATGACCTTGCGCCAGTTGCTGTTCCTGAGCCAGGCGGTCCCGTCGTCGATGGCCTCGTTGAGTACATCCCAGGAGACAACGACACCCGGATAATTCTCTTCCAGATACGTCATGACGCCCTTCACATAGTTTTCCATCCGTCCCAGCATGACTTCCCTGGTGACATAGGGCTTTTTGCTGTCATAGCTTTCATGGAAAAAGGCTTCCGGCGTCTGCGAATGCCAAAAAAGCACATGGCCGTGTACTTTGATGCCATTCTGCTGCGCAAATCTTAAAAGGTTTTTCGCCGCGTCAAAATGGACCGCGACCGCTGTTTCATCCCCCGTTTCTTTCATCAGGCGAATACTTGCAGCAATATCAAGGACAGAATCCGGTTTCATCTCGTTCTCAGCGGTCAGGATGCTGAACTGGTCCCTGGCAAGCTTCATCCATTTGGGATTTGTGAAAATCGATTGCGGGACCGCAGAGCCGAAATCGAATCTGCCTGCGTAGATCTCCTTCAGACTCGGCATATTGTCGACGGCTTCGATCACCATCGGTGGTTCGGTGGATTTGGATTCAGGCAATCCCTCAGGCGCGGTCAGTGTAAAATTACGGATCTCAAAATCAAGCGTTGGCGAGCCGTTGGTTTCTACATAGAGAACATACCGGTCAAAATCACCGGCAATATAAGACCCGGTAAGGGCCGTCCATTCCCCTTTTGCCGCTTTGCCAAACGCCAGGTTCTCATAGCTTTCCAAGCCGTTCTTCGTATGGGCGACGGAAATCATGAAATCCGCGCTGTCCGCGCCGTCCTGCATCACCTCAACACTGAGCTCGTATTTGCAATCCGCGATCAGTTCGAAATCTCTTCCCGGAGAATTCCAGGAGCTTTGGCGGGCGATAGTTTTCAGAGTATCGTCCTCCGTCCTGAAGGACTGTGCGCCACGCCCGTACCAGCCATCCTCTCCCTTGGTGAAATCAGAGGCGTACACCGTAACCTCTTCCGCGGAAACGGCGGTGGCAATCAGTATCGCACAGAGCAGAACCGACAGTATCCTGTTCATAACGGATCCATCCTTTCACCGGGTCCGCGCTCAAGATAAACGTAGATCCGGTATGTTGGCTAAATACAACAGCATAAGATCTCTATAAAACAGGGCCGCTCTCGCGAGCGGCCCTGTTTGCGAGTAAGTTTAATCAGTTGCCGTTGAAGGTGTCGCACAGCGCCTGCCAGGCGGGCATACCGGCTTCAATCAGCTCGGCGGGAGTGCTGCCGCCTAAGGCCCACAGCAGACTGCTGCCCAGCACGTCGTTCTGGGTGCCCAGATAGGTCACGTTGTTGATGCGGCAGTGTTCGGGCTGACGCAGCATGGCGTAGGTCTCGTCCACAGCACGTTCATCAGTGTAATTGTACTTGTTGCCGATCCAGTTGTCTTCATCGTCATAGCCGGGGGTCGGATTGGACCACAGGTCATACAGGAAGACCAGCTTAGCAACGGTCTCTGCGTCATAAACAGCGGGAATCATGGTGATGTTGTCGGAAACGACGGTGATGTAGGTGTCGCCCTCGTTCGGGACGGGGAACGCGACGCAGCCCCACTCATCGGCCATGTCAGCCATTTCGGAGTTGTCGTTGAATCCGCCATAAGTCTGGTACATATAGAATCCGCAGTAGCCCTGCTTCCAGGCATCCTTATACCAATCCCAGTTGGCGCCTTCCGGAGTGGGCGCCCAGTAGTTAGCCTGAATCTCCTTGCCCCATGCAAGCGCGGTCTTGGTGGCATCGGAATCCATCGCGGGATAGATCTTTCCGTTCTCGTCAAAGTCGAAGAAGCAGCCACCGTTGGAGAAGGTGGCGCAGACATACATGTCATCACCGGAGCCCAGGATGCCGTAGATGTCATTCACGCCGTCATTGTCGGTGTCGCGGGTGATGGTCTTGAGCATGTCTTCGAAAGCGGCCCAAGTCCATTTTCCTTCAGCCTGCAGGTCATAAATGGTGTTGTAGTCAATGCCGGCTTCTTCCAGCACGCGCTTGTTGAAGTACAGGCAGCCGCGGGGTTCGGAATTGCCCTTATACAGACCATACAGCTGACCGCCGACAGTCATGAAGCCGATCTCGGCCGCATTCCATGCGTCGGAATTGATATCGATCAGGGAAGTGTCGATAGGAGCCGCGTAGCCATGAGCAACCAGATTGCCGACCTTGCCGGGCTCGATGATGTACAACCTGTAGCTGCCGTCAAAGGCGCCGTAGAAGTCCATCATTTCCTGCGCGCAGGTGCCCCAGTCGCCGCCCTGCATCTGGTGAAGGTTCACATTGTAGGTCTCGTTGATCCAGTCACGATACGCATACTGAGCAGCCTGCTCTTCGGTGGGGTCAGCAGTACGGGCACCGTCGCCAGACCAGTAGTCCAGGATAACAACTTCCGCGCCGCCGAAGTCAATGCCTTCGACCACTTCAGGGTAGCCTTCCTCAGCCAGCGCGCTGCAGCAGACCAGCAGCATCATCGCGGCAAGGATCATCGCAAGTGTTTTCTTCATCTGAGAAAACCTCCTTTTTTATTCCTTACAGGCTCCTATCAGGATCCCGTACGGTACGGATGGATATGAATGCACTCCTGCATTTCTTCACAGACAGATTATAAGACAATCACGAGGAATATTCAAGTGGATAATCTTTTTATTTTTCGTTAAACATTTTCTGCCATTCGGCATTTATTCCTTCGAGCCGGACATGGCCAGGCTCTCAACGAACGTCCGCTGCGTGAACAGATACAGAATGATCAGCGGGATCGCGCAGATCAGCACGGCGATAGAGATCAGCTGCTGCTGACGGCCGTTGGGCACGACCACGGCCTTGGAGGCGTCCGCGGAGAAATACCTGCCCATGCGGGTCACCATGGAGGACATCTGCGTGGCGTAGGTCGAAATTGAATTGCTGGGCAGGAACAGCCTGGCGTAGAACACGTCCGTCCACTGCCACACAAAACTGAACAGGAAGCAGCTGGCGATGGTGGGAAGCGCGTCGGGCAGCATGATTTTCACAAAGGTATGCATCGTGCCGCAGCCGTCCACATAAGCCGCTTCCTCAAGACTCGTGGGGATGCTCTGGAAGTACTGCCGCATCATGTAGATATACAGTCCGTCCTTCAGGCCCATGCAGGTCAGCGCCATGATGACATACGCCGAAACATTGGCTCTGAGGTTCAGCGCGCTTCCTCCCAGGGCCGCGAACAGTCCTGTACCGGTGCCGTCAATAATGCTCAGAAGTCTTTGCCCGAATGTCAGCCCCTCCGCGTCGACTCCGAAAACCTTGAAGATCTTCAGGATATCGAAACTGTTGAAATTCATGTACAAGGCCGACTGGATAGTCTGGGGTGGAATGATGATCAGCGCGATCACACAGCCGAACCAGATTTTCTTGCCGGGAAAATCATAGCGCGCGAACCCGTACGCGGCCAGTGTGGTGGAAACGATCTGGCAAAAGGAGACCAGCACAGATACCCAGAGGGTGTTCAGGATGGCACGGAAGGTCCACCCGCCGCCGATGGTCTTCAGGTCCGTCAGTTCGGCCACGATGCGGTAATTGTCCAGCGTCACATGCCGCGGCAGCAGGATGATCGTGGAGTCGTACAGATCCTTCTCCTCCATCAGGCCCATGGAAAAGCGGGTCAGTAGGGGCTGGATGATCATAAAGCACAGGCCGAAAACCAACAGGCCGCGGATCACGGAAACCGCGATCTGGGAAGCACGCCTCTTCAGCAGATATCCGCCGCTGCGCCGGTTCCGTTCCCGGAAACTCTTGTTCTCACCGATCCATACCGTATTGTTCTTACTCATTGTGCTGATTTCACCGCCCTTGAGATGATGAAGGAACTGATCAGGACAAACAGGAGCGCCACTCCGAAGTAGATCCAGCTCATGGCGGAAGCCACCCCGAAGTTGCTGTTGCTGTACATGACTTCCTGGATCCGCATCATGACTCTGTTGTCATTCTTGGTAAAGAAGTCGATGATCGTGTAGATGCAGTTGACCAGGAGCAGGGGGCTGACCATCGGGAAGGTAATCTTCCAGAAGGATTCCCATGCCGTGCATCCTTCCACGTCCGCAGCTTCGTACAGGGAAGGCGAGATGGCCTGCAGGCCGGTCAGGAAGATGATGATCTGGATGCCGCTGGCCATTATGATGTCATAGATGGCGTCAATCATCTGGAATACCACATCGAAAACGCCGCTTCCGACGCCGGATACCTGGAGCAGATCCTGCAGGGACGCGGAGATGTTGACCCCCGCGGCGCCTTCCACGGACTGAGCCACACCGGCCATCATGTCATAAAACTCGTTCTGGCTTTCGATTCCGGGCAGAACACCGGAGGAAAGAATGACTGGAAGGAAGAAGATGGCACGGGCCAGCGTCCTTCCCTTGAATTCCTGGTTCAGGATGACGGCGATCACGAAACTCAGCACCAGCGTGGCGATAGTATTGATCAACATCCTGCTGATTTCGTCCAGCAGGTACTGATTGTAATACGGATCGACCCCCACCGCGTTGTGGTAATTGTCCAGCAGGGGATTCATCCAGTTCATCGCGAATCCTTTGCCCGGGACCATGGACACGCTGCTCAGGGACATGATTAGCGACTGGATCATAGGGCGGGCCATGAAGAGCAGAAAACCAAGGATGAACGGAAGGATAAACATGTATCCGGTCCTTGCTCTCCGCTGTGCCATGGTGATCTGTTTTCTTTTTTTAACGGCCTTCCGGCTGCCGGTAGTCAGATCGTTCATTACCGGTCACCTCCCCTTACGATCAGATAATCCCGGGCGGGAACCCGGACCTCGCCCCAGAGGAAATCCTCACCACTGTAATTCACGAATACCTGCGTGCCGTCTTCATATACGGTCACAGTCACTTCCTCCGCCAGGCGGTGGTGATCGGCGATCCGAATCCGGTTCAGTCCTCCCATCTCCTCCTGATACCTCAAAATCATCGGAATCACCTGTTCCTTCCAGTAACTGTATCCCGACGAGGTGTAACAGCTGTATCTGGAATCCTGCAGCACCCGGGTGTTTTCGGCCATGAAGGTGAAGTTCAGTCCGGCGCCGTATTCTGCGCATTCCAGCAGCAGCGTCTGGTAGTCGCCGGAGAGGTTGATCGCCTGGCCGGTATAATCCCTGATCCCATGAAGCGCGATTTGGTAGAACGGGATCCGTTCGTCGATGATCGCGTACGCCTGGCCTGTCAGATTCATGTCGGTGATCATGTCGGCGTACGGGATCGCGTAATCGTTCCCTTCCTTGATCATCACCTTCAGGCCGGCCGCCCGCGCTTCCTTCATGGTGTCGATATTCATCTGCATCACCTGTTCCCGGGTGACCAGATCCCTGGGATAGTAATCGGCGCTCAGCAATCCGCCGATGTCCCGGAAGGCGACGCCGGAAGAGCTGTAGCCCTTCAGCGCGCCGATCAGGTTGGAAGCGTTCTTCGCGGCGTAGGAAGGCCGGGTCAGATAAAAATCGTCCAGGTATTCAGCCTTCTGATAGGTCACGATATTGTAGGGATACAGACGGACCTGTTCCCGCGTCGCAAAGCGCGCAGCGTTGCTGAAGGGTATAAAGCCGTCGAACAAGCCGCTGTTGTAGGCAAAGCAGGTGATGCCGTCAAGGTACAGATTGACGTTCCGGTTTTTCGCCTCGGCGGTCAGGGACTTCAGCCCGTTAGCTCCGCCCAGCTCGTTCAGCACATGGACACCCGTCAGGACTTTCTGCCGGACGCCGCCGTTAGCCCAGCCGGTCATCCGCACGCTCAGATCTTCGATCCCGCTTCCGGACAGTTCATCAAGGATCTTTCGAGCCTGGTCAAAGGTGGTCGTCGCGACCACACTGTCCACGGGAACGCCGAATTTGACAACTTTTTTATTGATTGCACCGATCAGTTCCACGTTCACCGGGAACTTCTCGCTGACCTGGGCATCCGCCAGGTTGGGAACGGAAGCCCGCAGGTAATCACCGTAGGCGTTGGCAAGATCGGTATAGTTGGTGCTGTTTACGAACCGGTAACGCTGGACGATGGTATCCTCCGGGACTTCCGCCTCGTAAATATATACCAGCTTCGCTGTCTTGTTGGAAACGTTGAACTGCGCGGCATGCAATACATTATACTTTGCAGAGATCGTGTTGTAGCTGTTGTATCTGCCGGAAATATCGGCGCTGATGCCTGCGTAGGACCGAGCGCCTTCAATGATGCAGATAAACGCGCCTTCGCTCTGCGTCGCGCCGAACACCGGGAAAGCGTTGCGCGTTTCGCTCACGGCTTCCTTGCGCTCAACACCGTAGTCCCATCCGTACAGGTTCGCATAATAGGCGCTCTGGGACAGCTTTCCGTTGTTGTAGCGGATAATGGCACCGCCGCCCTCGGGAATGAACATGTAGCCCTCGGCATCCGTTCCCGCCGCGCCGAACATCGGCAGCGGCGTAACGTAGGTAATCGGATAGTCCGCGCGATAGCGGATTTCACTGTAGGGAACCTCGACCAACAGATCCCTCCCGTCCAGACGGTAGATCATCGTCACGTTGAAAATGGGGCCGGCGTTCTCGTTTTTATGGGCGACCAGCTCCATATCCTTCTCAAAATCTTCCTCCGTATACCCCCCTTCCGCGAAATAGCCTTCGATCTTTTCCTTGTTGGTCGCGTTGGTATCAGCCCTCAGGATGTAGAGTGCCTGTTCGGTCACTGAGGGGTACTGGGCGATAAGCTCGTCCTTGTTGTCCCTTGAATCCAGTTTGGCAGGATCGACCAGTGTGTAGTTGGACGCCAGCTTCTTCACCGTGCTCTTGGACATGTTTTCGGTAAAGAGCTTATATCTTTCCGCGGTGATTGCCAGAGGGATCCGGTAGATCCGGTCGATCTGACCGACGGAATAATCCACCCGGATGCTGCCGTCGTCACGCTGGGTCACCTGGTAAGTCTGGTTTTTGATGGCGTAGGTGTAATTGTTCATGGTCACTTCACCGCCGGAGGTGGTGTAGGTCACCGCCAGGGTGGAGGAAAGCGCGTCCTTGTATGTGGTTTTCGCTATAGGATCCTTCTCGGCGTCCGCGGGATTGGACCGCCAGACACGTCCCGTTTCCTTTTCGGTCAGAATAAACTGGGTCGTAGCCGTATCCATGACGAAGGACAGCGCGTCGTTTTCCATGACCAGCTTCCCGGGATCTTCTTCAAAGTAGGAGATCCGAGGCGGATCCGCCGTCGTCTCTTCTTTCTGGGAGTACAGCGGGATCCCGACAAAAACCACCAGGGCGGAGATCAGCACCGCCGCGATGATCCAAGGGATCAGCCGCCGGATGAGAGATCTTCTTTTCATATGATCTTTCCCCCCTTAATTGAGCCGGAATACGATCTCGCGATACATGCTGATAAAATAAGCAAGTGCATCGCTGAGCAGACTGAAGAACGTCAGCATCAGGAAAATGATGACGCACGCGCCGACCACCGTCACGATCAGAAAGACGATCGTCTTTCCGGGACCGTAATCATGAACCTCCATCAGGCCCACAAAGACCAGGAATGCACACCAGACCAGGCTTACGCTGAGCAGCACGCTGTAGAAGCTTCCCTCCTCGGCGGTCAGCATATTGCTGACAAGGATCAACGGCAGCTGGATCAGGATATACGGTACCAGTGCGTAGCACATAGCCATATAGATGTCCCGGAAACGGCCCTTTCCGTCAAACAGCGTCGTCATCGCCCAGTTGGCCAGGCACAGGATGATAAACGGTAGGGCCAGGGATGCCATTTCCTCAAACACGTTGATATACTGGACCGGCGCGCTGATAAACTGGAAGCTGGTGAGCATAAGCTTCAGCACGCGGGTCAGCAGGAACAGGAACAGGAAGGTATGTGCCGCCGCCAGAGTGCCGCGTTTTTCATGCACCAGATCCCAGAAGCCGTCGAATGGGTGCGTAATGACGTACAGGCTGTACCTTACGGACGCGATGTAGCGGTCCCATGCCGCTTTCCGCTTTGCGCTGCGTCCGGTTCCGTGCTTTTCAAACTCGTCATTTGCGGACCGTATTGCGCTCATGCTCGTACACCTCCCATTTCAGCTTCTTTGACTTTCCAATGGCCAACGGCACGATCAGGATCACTGCCAAGAGCAGGATGATCCATGCAATGTTTTTTTCCACCCAGTCCTTCCGGTAAAGCTTGAACGCGCGACCGTAATTCTGCCGGTCATGCGCCAGCTTGAAGTAATCCATTGCTTCCGCGTATTCATTCTGCCGCATCGCAGCCCGTCCCATTCCGCGGAATGCCAGTGGATAATTGGCGTTCATCTTCAGCACGTTCCGCCACAGGACCGCGCTCTCGTCGTACTCGCCGGAGAGGTATTTCTCGCTCGCCTCATAGATGGTCCGGCCATATTCGGTGGTGGTGAACACCGTGATGCTGTTCTCGAGCCAGTCCAGCACAAGGAGATCGTAACCCATGTGCTCGATGCTGATGGCGCCGGTGAACGCGCCTTCGATGTTGCCCTTGGTCCCGAACGCCCACAGCATGACGCCCTGGCTGTCATAGCCGAACAGCCGGCCCCGGGTTCGGTCAAGCGCCACGTAGACGTCATTGTCCATGACCGTGATATCCACAAACTTGCTGGGGCCGGTGCTCTCGCTTCCGCCTTCGGTCCACATCAGGTCCCCGATAGGGGGAAATTTGTCATTCTTAATCAGGATATCCTTGCCGAGGCTGTTCAGGCGGCGGATCGGCTTGGCGTTGTCCCACTTGAGGTCATATTCGCTGAATACGATGTTTGTCGCGTAGATGAAGCCATCGCGATCGATGTAGATGTTCTCGTATTCCGTGGGAACAAAGTTCTCGCTCTGCGCGCGCTGCTCCTTGGTCTGGAAATACCGCTTCCAGATGTAATCGCCCATGGAGACGGATACCTCGTTCGCGCCGATGAAACCGGAAAAGGTCCCGTCAGCCTCATATTTAACCAGGCCCTTGTTCACGTTCTGGCACACTGCGTAAACACGCCCCGCTACGTCCACCACGATCTTTTTTGGCAGGAAGTTCAGTCCCTGATCAAAGGTGGCGTCCGCCGGCTTGGTATAATCCCGGATCCATTTCAGGTCCTTGTCCATCATGACGATCCGCTGGTTACCGTAGTCGGCCACATAAATATTTCCCTCGGGATCGACGGACACGTCATATGGAGAGGAAAAGGTGTTCACGGAGGAACCGGTCATTTCCCGGATGATCCTGCTGATGGAAAACACATCCCCGTCTCGCCGGAGTTCCAGGATTCGGTTGTTGCCCATGTCGCAGACATAAATCATGCCGTCCCGCACGTACAAGCTCTGCGGTTTGTTGATGCGTTTGTTTTCCAGGTTCTCCATGCCCAGCGTCATACTGTCGATGACCGTGACCACGCGGTAGGCATCCGGGGATTCCTGGTAGTCCTCCCAGTAATCGTAGGTATAGGTATATGATGTGCTAAAGCCGTCTTCGGCAAAGGCCGGCACCGACGTTAGCAACAGAGTAAGACAGAAGACGGCTGTCATAACCCGCCTGAAGATATTCACTAGCATTTCCCTCCTCTTTCCGTTCTTCATCGCGGTGTCCGCCTCAGTCCTTGATGCCGGAAGAAGCCATGGTCTCAAGGATCCTGCTCTGACTGAGCACGAAAATCAGGATCGGGACCGAAACAATGATCACGTTGGCGGCAGCCGACTGTCCGGTACGGGCGATACCGCCCGCCTGGATCTGGTTGAGGGCGTAGACCAGGGTCTTTTTTGCCTCCGAATAAATCACGGTAGAAGCGCTGGTATTCCACAGGCCCTGCACGCTGAAAATGATCATGGTCAGCCACGCGGGCTTTACGTTGGGCATTACGATGCTCCAGAAGATCCGGAACCGTCCCGCGCCGTCGATGGTCGCCGCCTCGATCAGCGCGGTCGGCAGGCCTTCCATGAACTGCTTCATCAGGAACAGGCCGATCGGCGCGGCGAAGGCAGGCAGGATCAGGGCCCAGTAGGTGTCCACCATGCCCAGCCTGCTCATGATCAGGTAGTTCGGGATGCCGGTAACGTAACCGGAGAACATCAGACAGGTAGTGACAACGCCGAAGAAGAATTTCCCACCGGGAAAATCGAATTTTGCCAAGACGAAGGCTGCCATGCCGGCAATAATCAAATGGCCGAAAGTGCCCACCGCGGTGATGAACACAGTGTTCATCAGGTACCGGCTGAATGGGATCCAGCTCTGTCCCATCGTCACGAAAAGATCAGAGAAATTGTCAAAGGTTGGATGGCTTGGCCACACGGGCGGCGGAAAACGGAACAACTCGTCGAGCGGCTTCAGCGATGAACCTACCAGGAATACAAGGGGAAAGACCATTGCGATGCCAAAAAGCAGTAGGATCAGGTAGATCAGGATGTCTCCGGCCACGGATCGGTTGGGGTGCCTGCGGCTGATCAGGTGTTTTTTCGGCTTTTCGATCCTTTCGCCGCGGAGCTCGGCCAGGCGGCGAAGCTCTTCCGCCTTGGTGATGACCGTCACCGGTTTATCCGTCCAGTGCTTGTCCATGTGGCTGTAGAGCTTCAGGCCTTTGTTCAGTTCGAAAATATACCGGGTCTCATCCTTGAGGATGACGGTGATCCTGCTGGTGGTCCCACCGAGACGGACATTGTCCATACGGTGCATCCGGACATAATTCCATTCGACGAAGGGCTCCTGTTTGCCCTTGAGATAGAAAGCCGCGCCGGTTTCTCCCGCAACAAGCTCTCCATGGTACTTTTTGCTGCCGGGAAGCTGCAGCGTACCGGTGGATCTGACGGTATCCATTTCACTCATATCAGGTTCCCACCCTTCCAAGCAATCCGGCAATGGCCTTCTTGCACAGGATCATGACCACGAACAGCACCGTTGCAATTGCGCTGGCGTAGCCCATCTCAAACCGGCTGAAGCCGTAGTCGAACAGGTGCGTGACCACAGTGCGCGCGGCGTAGTCCGTGGAGGGATAGCCGCACAGGGCCCGGGGAACGTCGCACACGTTGAATGCGCTGGTGATGCTCATGACTGCGCCGAACAGCAGCATGGGCTTCATGCTCGGCAGGGTGATATGATACAGTTCCTGCCAGCGGTTGCGCACGCCGTCCACATATCCGGCTTCGTACATGCTGCGGTCGATGCCCTGGAAGCCGGCCACGAAGCTCAGAAAGCCGGTGCCCATGCTCATCCACAGGATAACGATGATCAGGACGGTCATCATGTACCTTGGATCCGTCAGCCAGAGGACAGGCGCGTTGATGATACCAAGCTCCAACAGGATGGAATTGAACCAGCCGTAGGCGTCGCCACGGAAAATGATTGAGAACACCGAGAAAGCGGCGCCGGCGATGGAGGGGGCGTAGAAAATGACCACCGCCACGGCCCGCAGCCATTTAGGCAGCTCATTGATGACCCAGGCGAACAGGAAGGAAAGAATATAACCTATAGGTCCTGTGATGACTGCAATGACGAAGGTATTTTTTATGGCCGTCAGGAAGACCTCATCCTGCAGGATAAGGTTGATGTAGTTCTGTACGCCGATGAACCTGGGCGCCTCCAGTATATTATAATACGTGAAGCTGTAAAAGATCGACGTGGCGATCGGCAGGATAAAGAAGGTGAAAAACAGAATCGCGTACGGTGCCAGGAACAGGTAGCATCCCTTGTTGCGCTTGGCAAGCGTCCAAGCATGAGCCATCTTTTCCCGCTTCATGGTGATGTATCTGCGACCTAAAGACTGTGATTGCATGCTTACTCTCCTTTCTTTGTCAGTCGACCGGCAGGTTGAATTCCAGCCTCTTGATTCTGATCTCTTCATTAATGGTCCTTGCGTAGTTGAGCAGTGTCTCGCGGGTGTCTTCCTTGGTGTTGATCACACGGCGGACAGCGTTGGTGATGTGGCGTGTGGTCGAATAACCGCCTGCAATCTCCGGGAAGCCGCGGGTGTTGGCCATCTGCTCCTCCAGCACCTTCAGCTGGTTGGAAGACCAGGCCAGCTTCCTCAGGGCTGTGGTATTGGCCGTCTGGTACCTGGCTGACGCGCCGAGGATGCTTTCCATCTCCCTGCCGAAGCGCACCTGCGCGTCCGCACTGACCCACCATTTCATGAATGCCCAGGCGTTCTGCTTCGTTTTTTCGTTGTCCGTTGAGATCATCATGCAGCACAGCCCGTCGGTCTGGGCGGTGCAGTCGATGGTGCCGTCCTCCTTCAGGGTGCCCGGGAACAAGGTGAAATCCCACAGGCCTCGGATCTCCGGCGCGGAGACCATCAGGGTGTTATAGGTTGCGTAAGACGCCACGCCAAGGGGCATCTCGCCGCTGCGGAAGCGGCTCACGAAGTCGAACACCACCGGAAGGCCGTAATCATTGTACAGGCTTGTGTACTGCTTGAAGGCCGCGACGCCTGCCTCGCTGTCGATCATCGTGCGTTTGGCGTCCTCATCGTAAATAGACCCGCCATTCTGGTAGATCATGGAGCTCAGGATGGAAATATCCGCAACCGCGATATCCGGGAAATTGACCGCAACAGTCAGGCTATTTCCCTGGATGGTCGGCAGCTCCGAGATCAGTTCGTCCCAGGTCCGGGGGATCGGCAGACCCATTTCTTCCATAACATCGATGCGGTAGAAGAGCACCGGGAAGTTCTGGGTCTCCGGCAGGCCGTAGACGCCTCTGTTGATGCCATTGTTGTAGGTCAGGGGCTCCAGGATACTGCTGTAGAAGGGGCTGATGACCTCGTCATAATCCTCAAACTGGGTCAGGTCCTCCACGGCGTTGCGCATTGCGTAATTGACAGCATACCAGCCGCTGACGCTGAGCACAATGTCCGGCCCGTTGCCAGCCACCACCGCAGGCAGAATGGCGTCGCCCTGCACCAGCTTCACGTTCACCTTGATGCCGGTGTTCACCGTAAAAGTATCGTCCACCATCGTCTTGAGCACCGTGCTCTGGTCGCGGCCGGTGGTAATCCAAATCTCCAACACATCGTCCGTGTTTTCGTACTTGTCGCCCAGAGAGTTATAGTCCACGAAGAAGGAGCTGGCGCAGCTGCGGATCTCGTGGAAGGCCTTCTGGAAGAAGTTTTCATGCACCGCGGGAACCTTGACATCCACGCCCGTGATCATGATCAGGTCCACGTCCAGTTTGCTCTCGGACATGTTCTGCATGGCGGTGCCGAGGGAGGTGATGTTGTCCTTGAAATTGGCAAAGGATTCGGTAATCCGGTTGTTGTCCTTTACAAAGGTCTCAAGCTGGTTCGCCAAGGTCTGGGCAGAGGCAACGCGGTCACTCTTTTCACCGGTTGTGGCCACTACGTCGTCCACGATCTTGTAAAGGCGCTTGCTCTCCAGGTCCATGGCCGCGATGGCTTCGGGATACACGCTGTTCAGGTTGTAATCGCGGAAACGGTCCGGATTGACGCCGGTCAGAACCAGCAGCTTCCGGTAGATCTGGTTGAGCCTGAAAATGCTGTCCTCTACCAGTTTCAGAATGGGTCCCATCTCGCCGAGGGTGACTTCCAGCCTGATAGTGTGGCTGCCCTTTGTCAGGTAAAAGCGGAAGGGCGTGCCGTTACCGTCGGACAGGGTGCGCATTTCCCAGGAGGTATTGTAGGCGAAGGTCACCGCTTCAAGCTCAGCAAAGGGGATCTCCCCGTCGATGTAGATCGAACGGGCGGACAGCGCACCGCGCTGGTACATCTGCCGCGCTTTGACAGAGATATTGTAATACCCGTCTTCCGGCACTTCGAAATCCCACTGGATCCACTCTCCGGGGTGGGTCCAGGGATCGCCGCCGATATAATTCAGGATGGTGTTGGTCACGGAATAGGGCTCAGTTTTTGAGGAACTGCGGTCATACCGGGCATAAAGACTGGGAGCGCTGCGAAGTGAAGCGGCCTCGCCCTGTACCGTCTGGCTGTAGCTCCTTGCGCTTTCGGTCATGGTGACCTGAGGCTGTGCAGCGGCATATTC
Organism: Clostridia bacterium; assembly: GCA_017524725.1. Taxonomy (GTDB): domain Bacteria; phylum Bacillota; class Clostridia; order Christensenellales; family Aristaeellaceae; genus RUG756. Next base: position 96,215 of record JAFXUZ010000023.1, read on the forward strand.
CGTATAGCTCGGGAACTGAAGGATGGGCGTCAGCGTGATGCCGCACAGGATCACAGGCTCGTTCACGGCGCGGATCGTCAGCTCGTTTTCTCCTTCATTAAAATAGAAGGCGTAGGGCTCTGTCTGGTATCCCATGTCGTCCCGGCAGAACGATATCTGCTTTTCGAAACGCTCGACCTGGGAAGGGCGGATATCATTTCCCTGGTTATCCTTGCGTATTTCGTTTTTATCCACCCAAAGGCGTGAAAAACAAAGCGTGCCGGCACCAGAGAATGGAACTTCCCCGTTGATGGAAACCTCCCGTTCGATGTCAACGCCGCGGCTTTCCGTCGTGAGATACTCAAGACGAATATTGTAAAGACCCGCAGCGGGCACGTTGACCTTCCATGTAAGTACGGATTCATTGGATGAAAACACGCCGTCTTCGCAGATTTCGCCGCCTTCACCTTCAAAGGCCGCCAAATCAATTTCCACCGGTTCGGTAACCGGAGGAAGATCCGCGTATTTCGCGACATACGCATTGTAGGTATTTCCGCGCCCGATGCCGGTGACATCGGTGGAAAGGTCAACGTCTTCGTATTTCTCCCTGAAATTGCCGGGGCTTCGATTAAGAAGCCAAACGCAGGCAACAACAAGCACAACCGCAAGAACGCCGATGAGGATGTTCCGCCATTTTCTTGACATGTGTTCATCTCCCAATGACGGTTTTTTCACGACCAAAAACCACATGAACGCATAGGCGCATTTGGACAGAAAAAACCGTAAAAGATTCAGCAGTATTATACAAATTAACTTCTGCTTTGTCAATTGAGCTGAAAACCAAATTTTGATCATCCCAAAACAATATGTTAAATAATGAAATAGTCTGCCATGTTTTTGCCGCGTTATATGATTTGTTAACGCGCAGGACCCGCCTGAGCTTTTTTCCCCGCAGTTCTTACGGACACGAACACTGAATACAAGGCGCTGAAAAAACATGCAGGGCTTTTCAAAGCCGGACCGGCCGGATATAATTGCAGATGGGAAACCTCGAAAAGGAAGGAAAAACGATGAAAAAGCTAAGCCTTTCTGGTCCTTGGGAACTGGCATTAATTGACCGATCCATTACAAAAAACGGAAAATTCGATCACAGCGTGACCCTCCCCGCCACCCTTTCGTCAGTCACTTCCCTGCCTGCCGATCCGGAAAATGCTGTCGGACGCCTGTCCCAGACACGCCCTTTTATCGGCAAAGCCCTGTACAGGAAGGAATGCTTTCTTGCGCAGGCAGAGGAAGCCATTATTACACTGGAACGAACCAGAAACAGCAGACTTTGGTTTGATGATACCGAAGTCGGTTTTGATGATTCCCTTTCCTCTCCTCACAGGTATATCCTTGGCAGGGTTTCCGAAGGAAAGCACCGCATCGTTATCCTGGTATCCAACGACAGCTATCCGGTACCGGGCGGCCACCTGACAAGCAGCGACACCCAAAGCAACTGGAACGGCATTCTCGGCGACGTCAGCATCGTCTCAGGGAACTGTCTTCTGATCGACGAAACGATCATCCCGGACGCAGTTAACCACACTCTCTTTTTTTCCGCCCGCATTTTGGGAAAATGCTCTTTTGCGGCTTTTTCCGTGGACCGGGGACCGGAACAGGTTTTCCTGCCCTGTGAAGGAAAGCTCCGCGCCGCTGTCTCCCTGGATGAAAGCCTCTCGCTCTGGGACGAATTCAGCCCTTCCCTCCATACCCTATCCTGCAGAACGGATTCAGATATCTTCGTTTACCGTTTCGGCCTTCGCAGCCTTTCCCATACCGGCCGCAGGCTGATGATCAACGGCCGGGGAACCTTCCTTCGGGGAAAGCACGAGGCTCTGGTTTTCCCGAATCACGACGGCCTTCCAATGGACGCAGACTCATGGGAAACATATTTAAAGACCGTCTCCTCTTACGGCTTCAACCACATACGCTGCCACACTTGCTGTCCCCCTGAAGCAGCCTTCGAATGCGCGGACAGGCTCGGTCTGTACATGGAGCCGGAGCTGCCGTTCTGGGGCACAGTCAAAGCCCCTGAAGACGAAGGCTACGATGAAAAGGTGAACGATTTCCTCCTCCGGGAAGGTCTGCGCATCCTGACGGAATACAGCCGGCATCCTTCTTTTGTGATGTTTTCCCTCGGAAACGAGCTCTGGGGAAACAAAAAGGTGCTCAGATGGATGCTTTCGGAATACAAAAAGCGTTTTCCCCACATCCTGTATACTGCGGGTTCCAACAATTTTCAGTTCATGCCGGACATCCTCCCGGAGGAAGACGTGTTCGTCGGTGTCCGCCTCGGAAGAGAGCGTCTGTTCAGGGGATCCTACGCCAAGTGCGACAGCCCGCAGGGCATCGTCCAGACGACGGAGCCGGAATCCGTCTCCGATTACGACCGCGCCATCGTTCCTACGGATGATCTGCCCGCCCGGGACGAAGAAGGCGGGTCCGTTATGATCCAGTACGGCACCGGGGTGAAGACCGTCAGCGCCGACAAGGCGCGGCAGACTATCCCGGAGATCCCCGTCGTCGCCCATGAAGTCGGCCAGTACACCTTTTACCCGGATTTTGACGAGATCGATCTGTATACCGGCACCCTGAAACCCTTCAACCTCTCTCTCCTTGCTGAAAACGTAAAGAAAGCCGGTCTATGGCCGGAAAGAAAACGCTTTTTTGAATCCGCGGGCAGGCTGGCCGTCGACTGTTACCGCAGAGAACTCGAGACCCTCCACCGTACCGAAGAACTCAGCGGTTTCCAGTTGCTGGACCTTCAGGATTATCCCGGCCAGGGCACGGCCCTGGTGGGCATCCTGAACGCCCTGATGGTAAACAAGGGCCTGATCTCCGCAGAAGAATGGCGGCGTTTCTGCTCAGACACGGTGATCCTCGCAGAGTTTGGGCGTTTTGTCTTTTATTCCGGGGAGTCGCCCTCCTTCATCCTCCGCCTCTCCAGGTACGGGAAGCGCAATGTCACTCACAACGCGCGGTGCCGCCTCGTCCTGGATGATTCCGTACTGTTTGAGACCGCCGTCACAGTTCCTGCCTCTCAAACGCGTCTTTCCGCCCCTGTCACGATCCAATGTCCCCCCGTTTTCACAGATAACGCGTGCAGGATGGTTATGGAAGTAAAGCTTGAAGACGGCGCATATCAGGAATGGCCCCTGTGGTTTTTCCCGCATAGAGACATTCAGATATCCCATGACGGCATCCGTTCTGAATTCGGTTTTCTTCCATTTTATTATCATTCCGGGAAAGCGCCTTCGCCCCGTTCGATCCTTATTCCGGACTCCAAAGGCCAGCTGCCCTGTGAATACAGCAGCGATTTCTGGTGCTTCCGGATGTTCAGCGCAATCTCCCGTTCAATGGGCAAACCCGAACCCACCGGGACCATGGGGCTGTGCATCGATCCCGCCGACCCGCTGCTTGAAGGCTTCCCCACTGACGTTTATACCACGCCCGTCTGGTACCCTATCCTTTCATGCGCCCACGCACGTCAAATGAATGACATGAACGCGCCCGTGCAGATGATCGACAATCCGGAACGCTGCCAGCGCCTGGGCGTCCTCTATCGGCAGGAAGGGTCCGTCTGCCTTACCTCCCGCCTGTGGAAAAAATGCGACGCTCCCGCCGTCAACGGTTTCGCCTGGTCCCTTTCCAGGGCGATCCTTGCATGAACCGTTTTGCGTCCGCCGCGTGCCGGCGATCCGGCACCGTTTTCCATAAGCAGCGCCTGCAGTCGTGTTTGTAGCTCTCATTCAGTTTCCGGCACTGTTTTTTGTTGTTATCAGCAAATTTCTTTTGACGAACCCACGCTTTGGTGATATACTTATTGCAATAAAAAAACACATATCTTCTTCAGAGGGGATATGTCAGGAAAGGAAGTTTTGTCATGAAGAAACTGCTCTCTGTTCTTCTCGCCCTTGCCATGGTCCTGTCCATGACCGCAGGCGCTTTCGCCGCCAGTCTGGAAGGCACCTACCAGCTCACGATCTGGGTCGCCGAAGAGATCAAGGACCTGACGGCGCAGCAGATCGAAGCTTTCAACTCCTCCAACGAGTACGGCATCACCATCGCCGCCAACATCGAGGCCGTTTCCGAGGCCGACGCGGCCACTTCCATGATCACCGACGTTGAAGCGGGCGCGGACATCTTCTGCTTTGCCCAGGACCAGTTCGCCCGCCTCGTGCAGGCCGGTGCCCTGAGCAGCCTCGGCAAACAGGCCGCCGAGATCGTCAGGACAAGCAACGATGCCGGCGTCGTCGCCGCAGCCACCTCCGGCGATACGTTGTACGCCTATCCCCTGACCTCCGACAACGGCTACTTCCTCTATTATGACAAATCCGTGATCCCCGAGGATCACGTGGACTCCATGGAAGCGATCATTGCCGACTGCGAAGCCGCCCAGAAATATTTCGCTTTCGAAATGGGCACCTCCGCCTGGTACAATGCCGCTTTCTTCTTCGCCACCGGCTGCGTTTCCGAATGGGTCACCGATGACGACGGCTCCTTCATCTCCGTACACGACACCTTCAACAGCCCCGAAGGCCTGATCGCCGTCAAGGGCATGAAGAAACTGGTGGATTCTCCCTTCCATCTCTCTTCCTCCGACGGCGCCAGCTTCGCCTCCAACGCGGCCGCAGTCGTCACCGGTATTTGGGCCTATACCACCATCGAGAGCATCCTGGGCGACAACATGGGCGTGACTGATCTGCCCTCCTTCGAGGTGGACGGCGTTTCCTATCATCTGGGTTCCTACAACGGCTGCAAACTGATGGGCGTCAAACCCCAGACCGATCCCGTCAAAGGCGCCGCGATCCATCGCCTGGCCCAGTACCTGACCGGTGAAGCTTGCCAGATGGAACGCTTCGATGCCCGCGCCTGGGGCCCCTCCAACCTGGCTGCCCAGGGTTCTCCCGCCGTTCAGGCCAACCCCGGCCTGGTCGCCCTTTACACCCAGAACGCCTATTCCGTTCCCCAGGGCCAGATCCACGGCTCCTGGTGGGATATCGCCAAGGTCATCGCTGACGACGTGAAGAACGCCACCGACGAAGCCGGCCTGCAGCAGGCCCTGGATAACTACTACGAAAAGATCTCCAGCCTGTTCACCATGTCCGACGATGAAAAGACCTCCTGGGGCGTCATCGGCACCTGCAACTCCGTGGACGGCTTCTTCTACACCGATTACAACAACGAATCCCGCTCCAACTGGGCCGAGGATATCCCCATGACCGCCGACGGCAGCGTTTGGACCACCGAACCCTGGCTCATGGAAGCCGGCTGTGAATTCAAGGTCCGCCAGGGCAAGAGCTGGGACAACGCGTTCCCGGCCGACAACTTCAAGGTCGAGGAGACCGGCACCTATCGTGTCCGGTTCGACGCCGACACCTGCGAAGTTTCCCTGATCCCCGCCGAATAATCCCCGCCTGCTTTCAGGCCACTGTTTTCAGCACATAAGCACGGCGGCCGGAGTCATTTGCCTTGACTCCGGCCGTTTTTTAAAGGAGCTTCCAACATGAAACAGTTAACTGATCTGGAATACCTGAGGCTTTCAAAAGGGAAGAGGCTGCTCCACAAGCTTGGAAGTTTTTTTGCTTCCATCCCTGCCGGCATCGTCAACGGCCTGGCCTCACTGGGACGCGGGATCAAAAAGGCTGCTGTTGGCCTGCGTGACAATGTTGCGGATATCTTCACCACCTTCAGGGAAGGCGACTGGTCCGCCAAGGCCTCCTTCCTTGTTATGGGGACAGGAAACATGGCCCATGGCCAGTGGCTCCGCGGCCTGCTTTTCCTGCTCTTTGAAGTTGTGTTCATCGTCTATATGATCACCGGCGGCACCTATTGGCTGAGCATGCTGCCAAGCCTTGGCAAACAGGGCCCGACGCTGGAGTATGATCCGATCTACGATATCGACGTCGTCACCTACCACGACAATTCCTTCAAGATCCTTCTCTATGGCGTGCTGACGATCTTCTTCATCATCGCGCTGATCTACACCTGGCGTGTCAACATCAGGCAGAACAAGCTGATCGCCCAGATCGAGCGTTCCGGCAAAAAGCTTAAGAGCGGCAAGGACGACCTGCGCTCCCTGGTGGACGACCAGTTCCACAAGACCCTCCTGGCACTTCCGCTGACGGGCATCCTGCTGTTCACGGTGCTGCCGATCTTTTTCATGATCCTGGTAGCCTTCACGAATTACAGCGGCACCAACAACGGATATACCAACAACCTGTTTACATGGGTAGGCCTGACCAATTTCAACACACTCCTTTCCTGGGAGGCCGTCGGCGGACAGTCCTATGCGGCCACCTTCGGTGAAGTCCTTGCCTGGACGCTGATCTGGGCCTTCTTCGCGACCTTCACCAACTATTTCCTCGGGATGCTGGTCGCTATGCTGATCAACAAAAAGGGCATCAAGCTGAAAAAGCTGTGGCGCACCGTGCTGGTCATGACTATCGCCGTGCCCCAGTTCATCTCCCTCCTGTATGTTTCCAAAATGTTTGCAAAGAACGGCCTGATCAACAATTTCCTTATGAGCATGGGCTGGATCACAAAGGCGCTCCCCTTCTGGGAGGATCCCACCTGGGCCAGGATCACGGTGATCCTGATCAACATCTGGATCGGCATTCCCTACCTGATGCTGATTACCACGGGCATCCTGATGAATATCCCCCAGGACCTGTACGAATCCTCCAGGATCGACGGTGCAAATGCCTGGCAGCAGTATACGAGGATCACCCTTCCCTATATGCTGTTCGTCACAGGCCCGTACCTCCTGACCAGTTTCACAGGAAACATGAACAATTTCAACGTGATCTACCTGCTGACCGGAGGCGCTCCCACAAATGCCGCGGCGTCCAGCGCGGCAGGCTCCGTAGGATACACAGACCTTCTGATCACATGGCTGTTCAAGATAACCACCGGCGCCGAAGCCCAATATTATATGGCCTCGGTCATCGGTATCATGGTGTTTGCCGTGGTAGCCCTGATCAGCCTGGTCGTCTACCGGTGCCTGCCGTCCATTAAAAACGAGGAGGATTTCCAGTGATGATCCAGTCACAGAAAAGCGAAACACCTTCCATGAAACGCCACATGGGTATGAAAGCCTCCTCCCGCATATCGAATACCGCTTCCTATGTGGTGCTGGTCCTGATCAGTGTCATTTGGCTGATCCCCTTCGTCTGCATCCTGCTGCAGTCCTTCCGTTGTGAGTCTACCCACCAGGTGGGATATATCATCCCGCAGAAATGGGGCCTGGACAATTACAGGAACCTTTTCAACACCAATTTTCCCCGCTGGTACACAAACACCCTCATCACCGCGCTGTTCGCTGCAGTATTCCAGACGATCATCGTCCTGTGCATGAGCTACACCCTGTCCCGTTTCCGCTTTAAAATGCGCAAACCGCTGATGCAGTTCATGCTGATCCTCGGCATGTTCCCCGGAATGCTGAGCATGATCATCCTGTATCAGGTCCTGAAGGATCTGGGCATGACCCAGGCCAATTCCGTTCCCGGCCTGATCCTCGTCTACATCGCATCCTCCGGCATGGGCTATTACGTATCCAAAGGATTCTTCGATACCATATCGAAGTCCCTGGACGAAGCGGCCCGGATCGATGGCGCGACCCGGTTCCAGGTGCTGATGAAGATCATTCTCCCGCTGTCCAAGCCCATCGTCATCTACACAGTCCTGACAGCGTTCATGGGTCCCTGGGGCGATTTTGTGTTCGCAAGGTACATATCATTTAACGTATCCGCGGGCATGAACGCCGCTGTCGGCCTGTACGGATGGCTCAGCCAGGACCAGATCAGCAAAAACTACACCATGTTCTGCGCCGGCGGCGTGCTGGTAGCTGTTCCAGTAACGATCCTCTTTATGTGCCTGCAGAGGTATTACGTGGAAGGCGTGACCGGCGGTGCCGTCAAGGGCTGATCGGCGTGGGATCATGAAAGGAGAATGAACAATGGCTAATGTCAAACTGACCGGCGTCAAAAAAATCTACGACAACAAGGTCGTCGCCGTACATGATTTTGATCTGGAGATCCAGGACAAGGAATTTGTGGTGTTTGTCGGCCCCTCCGGCTGCGGCAAATCCACCACGCTCCGCATGATCGCGGGCTTGGAAGAGATCAGCGAAGGCACCCTTCAGATCGACGGCGAGGTTGTCAACGACCTGCAGCCCAAAGACAGGGATATCGCCATGGTCTTCCAGAACTACGCCCTCTACCCCCATATGACGGTTTACGACAATATCGCCTTCTCCCTGCGCCTCAAAAAAATGCCTGAAGACGAAGTCTATCAGAAGGTGACCAACGCCGCGGAGATCCTCGGAATCACCGAATACCTGACCCGCAAGCCCCGCGCCCTTTCCGGCGGGCAGCGGCAGCGCGTGGCCATCGGCCGCGCCATCGTCCGCAACCCGAAGGTATTCCTGATGGACGAGCCCCTTTCCAACCTGGACGCCAAGCTGCGCAACCAGATGCGCGCGGAGATCATCCTTCTGAGGGAAAAGCTGAACACCACCTTTGTCTATGTCACCCACGACCAGACCGAAGCCATGACCCTCGGCGACCGCATCGTGATCATGAAGGACGGTTACATCATGCAGGTCGGAAGCCCCGAACAGGTATTCGACACACCGCGCAACCTGTTTGTGGCCACCTTTATCGGTTCCCCCCAGATGAACCTGTTCAGCGCGTCCCTTGTCAGATCCGGCGCGGACAGTTACTCCGTCCGGTACCAGAACATCACTGTGCCCCTGGACAGCGACCGCTGCGCCCTGCTCAAGGAAAACGGCGTAGGCAGCATGGATAAGGTGATCCTCGGCGTCCGTCCCGAACATATGACCTGCTGCTTCGGCGGTGAGGGCAACGCCGTCCACAGCACCATCACCGTCAACGAAATGATGGGCTCCGAGCTTCACCTGCACGTGGCCGCCGGAAATGACCGGAACATCATCGTGAGGATCCCCACCATCGAATTGGATCACGAACGCCGTTCTGCCCTCGTCCACGGCAGCCCCCTCGACTTTACTTTCTCCAGCAAGGTCATTCAGCTTTTCGATCCGGAAACGGAGCAGAGTCTCCTCTGGAAGTGACCATTTAAGACAGTCTGCTTTTCACTGCCTGCCAGGCCCGGGATAAGCGCCAGTCCGCCTTCCCGGGTCTGTTGTGGTTTCACTCCCCCTTCTTTCGCGATATTTTGCCTCTCGCCGGTCTTTTATACATTTTCATTGAAACAGGCTGTTTTTTCGTGTATAATGCGCATAGAGGAGCCCAGTTTCCGGTTTGTTCAAAGGAAAGGCGCTGAATGTCTCCCGAAAGAACCGAAAGAAAGGATGATATCGTATGATTTCCTGGAATAACCTCGATAAACTCACCGCTTACAAAAAGCTGCAGTCGCTCAAGGGCAGCGTGGAACTCAGGGACGCAATGGCCGGTAAAAGCGGAAAAGATCGCGTTGCGAAATATTCCATCCCCATGGGCGGGGGACTCTGCTACAATTTCGCGGCCAAAGCCGTCAACGACGAAATCCTCTCCGCCTTGAAGGAGCTTGCGGAGGAAGCGCAGCTGGCAGAAAAATTCAGCGCGCTGTACAACGGTGAAGTCATCAACACCGGTGAAAAGCGGATGGTCCTTCATCATCTGACGCGCGGCCAGCTGGGCGGCGACGTTATTGCGGACGGTGTAAACAAGCGCGCATTTTATACCGCTGAACAGAAAAAGGCTGCGGATTTCGCCCGTCAGGTCCATGAGGGGAAGATCACCAACGCTGCCGGTGAAAAATTCACTACCGTCGTCCAGATCGGCATCGGCGGCAGCGACCTGGGCCCCAGGGCTATGTATCTCGCCCTTGAAAACTGGGCCAAAAAGAACAGCTGCTTCCATATGGACGCGCGTTTTATCAGCAATGTTGATCCTGACGACGCCGTTTCTGTGCTTGGCAGCGTCGATGTGTCCAGGACTCTTTTCGTCCTGGTCTCCAAATCCGGCACCACCCTTGAAACGCTGACCAATGAATCCTTTGTGAAGGACGCCCTCCGCAAGGCCGGCCTGGATCCCGCCAATCACATGGTCGCAGTCACCAGCGAGACCTCACCCCTGGCCAGCTCTGACGAGTACCTCCAGGCGTTCTTCATGGACGACTATATCGGCGGGCGCTATTCCTCCACGTCCTGCGTCGGCGGAGTCGTTCTGTCCCTGGCATTCGGTCCCGAGGTTTTTGCCCGCTTCCTGGCGGGAGCCGCCGAGGAGGACAAGCTTGCCGCCGATCCCGATATCTGCCGCAATCCTGCCATGCTGGATGCCCTTATCGGCGTTTACGAACGCAATATCCTCGGCATGCCCGCCACAGCGGTCCTTCCCTATTCGCAGGCGCTGAGCCGTTTTCCTGCCCATCTCCAGCAGCTGGATATGGAATCCAACGGCAAATCTGTCAACCGTTTCGGCGACAAAGTGGATTACGTCACCGGTCCCGTCATTTTCGGCGAACCCGGCACCAACGGCCAGCATTCCTTCTACCAGCTCCTGCACCAGGGAACGGATATCATCCCACTGCAGTTTGTTGGCTTCCGTTTCAGCCAAGCTGAGACTGACGTAAACATCCAGGACAGTACCAGCCAGCAGAAGCTGTGCGCCAATGTCGCCGCCCAGATCATGGCCTTTGCCTGCGGCAAGGACGATGAAAACCCCAACAAGAGCTTTGCAGGCAACCGTCCTTCCAGCATCATCATCGGAAAGCAGCTGACTCCCGAAGCCCTCGGCGCCCTTCTGAGCCATTTTGAAAACAAGGTCATGTTCCAGGGATTTGTCTGGAACCTGAACAGCTTTGACCAGGAAGGCGTACAGCTGGGCAAGGTCCTTGCCAAGCGCGTACTCAAGCACGACACCGACGGCGCCCTGCGTGCCTTCAGCGATCTCCTTGGGATCTGATATTATACGCATACACTGCGCCGCCCCGCTCCAAGCATGTGATGGAGCGGGGCGGCTATTATATTGCACACCGGAAAAGCGCCTGTTATTTGTTCTCGATTTTTACGATAGGGGCAATAGACAGCGAAAATACTTTTTCCCCGTAGGCCGTAAAAAAGATACGGATCCTTGCTTCGCTTCCGACACCGAATACCTCGATCACTTTGCCTTCTCCGAACTTCCTGTGGAGCACGGTATCCCCCGCCTGGAAGAGTGTCTGCAAGACGCTCTCCTCCTCCTCGCGAGCTTTGGACGGCACAAAGCCTTTGGTGACGCCGGGAATATTCAGTGGTGCATGCTGGCCCATGCCGGGCGTCCCAAAGGACAAATTGGGTTTCCTTGCCCTGGGGAATTCCACTTTCGGCGCCTGGGGACGCTTCCACGCCGGGGTCGAAGCCGTAAGGGAACGGTTCGTTTTTACCGACGCCCATTCGTCATGCAAAAGCCGCTGTGGTATCTCCTTCAGAAAACGGGAACGGTCGTTATGCATGATCTGGTTGTTAAGGATCCTGCGCCGAGCATAGCTCAAATACAGCCTTTCACGGGCACGGGTAATCCCCACATAGCACAGCCTCCGCTCTTCCTCAAGACGAGCGTCATCCATGATACTGCGAATATTCGGAAACAGACCTTCTTCTAGGCCGGCAATGAACACATTTTTGAACTCCAGGCCCTTGCAGCTGTGCAGTGTCATCAAAGTTACGTATTTCGGAGAGTCCTCCTGCCTGTCCAGATCGGTGATCAGGGCGACGTTCTCAAGAAAAGCTTCCAAAGAACTGTCCTCGGAATGCTTTTCAAAATCACTTGCAGCCCCGACGAATTCCCGGAGGTTCTGTATATGGGACTGTCCCTCTTCACTCCCCCCGTCATACTGTCTGATCAGGCCGCTTTCGTCAAGCATCTCTTCGATGAACTCGCTCAGACTCATGGACTGGCGTTTTTCTGTCAGGCCGTTCATTAAGGCCGCAAACTCGGCTACGCATTTCTGCGGGCGGGAGGACAGCTGCCCCGGCAGATCCCCTAGCACGTCAAACATCGGGACGCCCCTGTCCGCAGCGCATTTCCTGATAACATCCACCGTGCTTTCCCCGATGGACCTGCGGGGGGTATTGATGATCCTTTCAAGAGAGACGTCGTCATTCCGGTTGACGATCACCCTGAGATAGGCCAAAGCGTCCTTTATTTCCTTCCGGTCATAAAACCGCTGGTCGCCGAAGACCCTGTATGGCATGCCCGCACGCACCAGCATTTCCTCGATCACACGGCTCTGGGCACGGGTACGGTACAAAACGGCCATATCGCTGTAGGGTTCCCCTCCGCGTTCAAGCTGTCTCAGCTGTTCACAGATCCAGGCTGCTTCCTCTCTTTCATCCCCCGCACCGAACAGAAGGATCGGAGCTCCCTCACCGTTCTCTGTCCACAGGACCTTCTCCTTCCTGCCGCGGTTGTGGGCGATCACCTGGTTGGCGGCATCAAGGATATTGGAGGTCGAGCGGTAATTCTGCTCCAGCTTGTAGACCTTCGCATCCGGAAAGTCCTCTTCAAAGTCAAGTATGTTGCGGATATCCGCACCGCGCCAGCCGTAGATGGACTGGTCGTCGTCACCGACAACGCAAAGATTCCTGCTGTCTTGTGAAAGCAGTTTCACAAGCTGGTATTGTGCCATATTGGTGTCCTGGTATTCATCCACGTGGATATACCTGAATTTACGTTTGTAATACTCCAGCACTGGCAGATGATCGACAAAAAGCTGGAGGGTCCTGATCAGCAGGTCGTCAAAATCCAAAGCGTTGGAGGTGCGAAGCTTGTCTTCATACCTGACAAAAACGTCGTGGATCCGTTGGCTCCTGTAATCCCTCCGGGAAGCCCTGAACCATTCGTCGGGCGTCATCACCTTGTTTTTAGCATCCGATATGGCATACTTGACGTCCCGCCAGGAAAGCGTTTTTTCATCGATATTCAGCGCTTTTATGGATTCCTTGATCACTCTTTCGGAATCGTCGTCGTCATAGATCGTAAAGCAGCGCTGATAGCCAAGCTTCTCGATGTCGCGCCGAAGGATGCGGACGCATATCGAATGAAAGGTCCCCACCCACATGTCATCGGTGCTTTGCCCGACAAGGCGGGAAATCCTCTCCTTCATCTCCCTGGCGGCTTTATTGGTGAAGGTCAGCGCCATGATGTTGTACGGAGCCACTCCATGCTCCACCAGGTTTGCAATGCGATATGTGAGGGCCCTTGTTTTTCCGCTTCCTGCGCCGGCCAGGATCAGCACCGGGCCTTCAAGGGTCTCTGCGGCTTTTCGCTGCATCGGATTCAAATCATTCAATGTCATCGTACACCTCAGCAATTCTCACATTCGCCGCTGCAAAAAAATGCATGCATTTCCAAACCACCGTTATTGTGTATATTATACTCCGTTATTATTCTGTTTTCAAGAAAGAAGTTGCATTTTCATTACCAAAATATCCATCAAAAAGTTGTTTTTTTACTTTCCCCCTGCGGCGGTCTCAGGATAAAGGACCCTGACCAGCGTCAGTCCCTGCGCCGGCGCCGTCATTCCTGCCCTTTCCCTGTCCCGGGCGGAAATAATCTCCGGGATCTCCGAGGCGGATCTTTGACCCATACCGATCTCGCAAAGCGTTCCGGTCATAATTCGCACCATATTATAGAGGAAGCCGGTGCCCTCATATTCCAGCGTCACAGTTCCGTCCTTTACCCGGATATCGATCCGTTTCACTGTCCGGATCGCACTGTGTTTTGAAGAAGTACTTGTGGCGAAAGATGTAAAATCATGCGTACCTGTCAGCAAGTCGGCAGCCAGCCTCATTTCGGAAATATCAAGGCGTTTTCCCAGATGCCACTGGTATCTGCGCTGAAATACGTCCTTCACCTCGTCCGTCCTGATGACGTACCTGTAGATCTTGCCGGCAGCATTCAGTCTGGCGTGAAAACGGCTGTCGGCGGTTTTACAGGATGTAACGGCAATATCCTCCGGAAGGTATGCGTTCAGCGTTGCCATCACATCAGAAGGATCAATGGGTTTGACAAGGTCGAACGATGCGGTCTGGTCCAGGGCATGCACCCCGGCATCCGTTCTCCCCGCTCCGTGGACTGTTACTTCACCCCCATTCATCCGGGTCAGAATGTTTTCCAGTTTCCCGGCAATGGTCCTGTCGCTGTTTCCCTGCCTTTGCCAGCCTGAATACCTTGTCCCGTCATACGACAGATGGATCAGATAACGCACGGCTCATTCCTCCCGATATCATGCAATTATTAAAAATTATAATACTTGAGTTAAGGTGCGTCAACGGCACATAATGCATATATATACACACTTTTATCTGTGTCGATTTTACAGCATTATACTGGTCTTGTCAGTGTACATATCTGGAATAAAACCATACCTTGTCATTAATTATAGGATTATTGAATAATATTTGACTCTTATATTAAAGATATTCTTACAAAAGCATCTATATCTTTCCAAGCCTGATCCGCGTTAAAAAGTTCCTTCATACTATTGACTATTCTCCGAAAAGCGTATAAAATGATGACGGTGACACAATTTTGATTGGAGGAGAATGCCATGAAAACCACGGGTGTGATTAGAAAGCTGGATGAACTTGGACGCATCGTTATCCCGATCGAGCAGCGCCGCACGCTGGATATCAATCTCCATGATCCTGTGGAGATCAGCATCGAAGACGGAAAGATCGTTATCAAAAAATACCATACTTCCTGCGTATTCTGCGGAAATGTACAGAATGTCATGACGTTCAGGGATAAGCTCATCTGCAAAAAGTGCCTTAACGAGCTGATCAAAAACGAATCCAAATAACGCACCGTCTTGACGGCCACTTCCTTATTGAACGGGCTCCGGAACCGGGTCCGTTCTTTTTTCTGTACTCTCGACGAAGCTTATGATATAATAACTGTCAGATGATTACGGGAGATATGGAGGAACGTATGGTCAAAACAGGAAAAGTCGTTTCTTGCTACAGCGGGTCCGTCAGGGTCTGCTTTGAACGCCCTGAGGCCTGTGCAAAATGCGGGCAATGCGGCGACATCAGGGAAACGCTGGTAACGCTGAAAGGGACCGCTGCCCCCGGTGACATGGTGGAAGTATTTCTTCCTGAAGGGCAGCTCCTCAAATATACTTTGGCAGCGTATGTGATCCCCCTGGTCGGACTCTTATTGGGCCTTTTCCTTGGAAAACTCCTGTTTGGGAATGAAACGGGAGAAATCATTACGGCTCTCTGTCTCGGCGCCCTTACAGCCGTCCCCGTGGTGCTGTATGACCGACAGGTGCAAAAAAACGGGAAGGGAGTCCCCCGCATCATAAAGGTCCACCCTCACCGTGAGGGCAGCGGCGGCAACTAAGCCTCTTTTGCTCCCCTCCTGTCGGCTCCTCCGTTTTTTTCTTGCCGGCACCGCGCCGGTTTATCGATTTTATCCAGTATTTTAGTCAATATTTGTGAAATCCGCATACTGGTATTTCACATTATTTTGTGTTATTATTTTATATATCCTTTTTACCTGTGCTTTATTGAATAATCTACGCCATAAACCGTTTATTGCACGGGCTTATATTATTTATTTTCGAAAGGAGGAGTTTTATGGCTCAAACCTCCAAGCTAAAGATCATTTCTCTCGGCGGTGTCGATGAGATCGGCAAGAACATGACGGTCCTGGAATATGGGGACGATATCCTTGTGGTCGACTGCGGTTCCATGTTTCCCAGTGACGATATGCTCGGGATCGACCTTGTCATTCCCGATATCTCCTATCTTGTCGCCAACAAACACCGTGTCCGCGGATATGTATTCACCCATGGGCACGAAGACCACATCGGCGCGAGTCCCTATGTGCTGGAGCAGGTCCCTGCACCCATCTATGGAACAAGCCTGACGCTTTCCCTGATCGATATCAAGCTGCGCGAACATCACGTCAACGGCATTCATTTCAACACCATCGTTCCCCGGGACGAGGTCAGGATCGGTGCCTTTTCCGTCAAGTTCGTCAAGGTCAACCACTCCATCCCCGGCGCCTGCGCCCTGATTATCACCTGCGGCGCGGGAATTGTCGTCCACTCCGGCGACTTCAAGATCGACTACACTCCCGTGGACGGTGAAGTGACGGACCTGAGCAGTCTTTCCGAGGTCGGCAGCAAAGGCGTCCTCTGCCTTTTGTGCGAGAGCACCAACATCGAACGTTCCGGCTATACCATGAGCGAAAAAAAGATCGGCGAAACATTTGTCAACCAGTTCAGAAATGCCGCCGGTCGTGTCATTGTCGCCATGTTTGCCAGCAACATCAACCGGATGCAGCAGGTCATCGACAGCGCTATCCGCTTTGGCCGCAAGGTGTGCTTTGTCGGACGGAGCATGGTGAACGTATCCCAGGTAGCCATGGATATAGGTGAACTGGTCATTCCCGCCGAACGTCTCCTTGAGATCGACGACCTGGATCACTACCCCGATGACGAGATCCTGATCCTGACCACCGGAAGCCAGGGCGAACCGATGAGCGGCTTGACCAGGATGGCTTTTTCAGAACATCGCAAGCTCCAGATCAAGCAAAGCGACAAGGTAATCATCTCGGCAACCCCCATTCCAGGCAATGAAAAATTCGTTTCAAGGGTCATCAACCAGCTTTACCGCTGCGGCGCCGAAGTCATTTATGAAGCGATGGCAGAGGTCCACGTTTCCGGCCATGCCTGCCAGGAAGAGATCAAACTGTTCCACACGCTCGTCAAGCCCAAATACTTCATTCCCGTTCACGGCGAATACCGCATGCTCTGGCAGCATGCGGAGCTCGCCGAATCCCTCGGCATGGCGCGAGAAAATATCGTGATCCCCGTCATGGGCAACGTGATCGAAATGGACCAAAACAGTGTTGCCATCACCGGGACTGTCCCCACCGGCGAGATCCTGATCGACGGACTCGGGATCGGCGACGTGGGCAACGTGGTCCTCCGCGACCGAAAGCACCTTTCCCAGGACGGCCTGATCATTGTCGCGATGGCTTTTGACCGCACAAACGGCATTCTGGTCTCCGGTCCGGACGTCATTTCCCGCGGCTTTGTTTACGTCCGCGAAAACGAGGATATCATCGAAAGCACGCGTGACATCGTTCGGGGGATCATCGGCTCCTACGATCACATCGACGGAAGCGACTGGCCAAGCATCAAAAACCGCATCAAGGACGAACTTCACCGCTATATATTCGAAAAGATCAAGCGCAATCCCATGATCCTTCCGATCATAGTAGACCTCGGTTGAAAAAAGACGCCGGTGATCCCGGCGTCGTTTTCGTTTCCGTTTCCGCTTTTTTTATTTCTTTTTCGGCGCGTTTCAATTCTGAGTTTTAGTAAAGTTTGTACTATTAATCCAACATTTTGACCTCAACCCCTTGAAATTCCTAGCATTTTGAGCGACTTTTCTGTTGAGTATCCTTCATAAAAGTAGTATAATTATACTATTAATATGAAGGGAGCAGATAAGATGGCTCGGCCGATTGATCCCTCCGCACAGTATCGGATTTCCATCCACAATATCGGCGGTTATCGCTACGCCAGTACCCAGCCGGCATATCAGGATCCGGAAACTGGCAAGACAAAGCATCGTCGCGTCCATTGGGGCACGTTGGATGACTCCAACAAGTTCATCC
>JAFXUZ010000024.1 GCA_017524725.1 Clostridia bacterium
ATTCCTCACTTAAAGGGCCTCGTTCGCTGCTGTTTTAACAGCAGCGAACGAGGCCGCACAAAATTGCATATTTGTCAAGTGCTTTTTGCATAATTATTTGATTTTTTTTCGGATTTTTCTTATCTAAATGCCATTGGAACCGTCTCCTGTTCAATGCGATCACGGCGGTTATTAGACACAGGGGGGACGGTTCTCTGTGTTATGCCGATAAATCCCTACCTCGCAATTTTCACAGCCATGAAAACCCGTCCTGCGGCGAAAGACGCGGGGCGGGAAAGATGCCGTCGTCTGTCACTCCGATCCAGATCACTGCGGATGAGAAAAAAACGTGCCGCTCCTCCGGCCGGAAAAGGACGGCCGAAGGAGCGGTACCTTCATAAAAAGCGTCCCGTGATAGAGACGCTCAAATGTGACGCCCGTATTTATACATAATACCGGCCGTCAGGAGTCCTGTGGATGGTACCCCGCTTCACAAGGTTTTCCGTAATATGCTTAAAACCGTTGGGATTGATGATCCCGGCTTCGGCAAAGGTTTTTGCCATTTGTTCTGAGACTGCGCCGCAGTTTCTAAGTCTGTTCAGGATCACATTCCTGCGGATCAAAGGAACAGGCGGAAAGAAGGCCATAACGATATCCTCCGTGACTGAGCATTCAGAAAAAGAACACGTCTTCGAATTTCCTGTCCAAGGCAATGCACAGGATCAGCGCAAGCTTTGCGGTGGGGCAGAACTGGCCTGTTTCGATCGAGCTGATCGTGTTGCGCGAAACACCGACCAATTCCGCAAGCGCAGACTGGGACAGGCCTTTCTCCGTACGGATCTCCTTTAGCCTGTTTTTCAAAACCAATTGATCGTCCATGCCGTCACCTCATTATTTCGCAAGCTGAATTATCCAGGAAGCGAGAAAAGCTGCCGCACCGATCACATAGATGATCGAAATATACAATTCGTGCCTTTGGCGGAGTTTTAGATATTTGCGAATGAAGATCGCCGAGCATCCTGCCATGACGGCAAAAAAGATCCCGTTGTTCATCCGGTCATATTTGATCGCTTCCGTTACGGCTACGACCGCAAGCAAACATACGGCGACGATCCATCCAAAGACGATACTTGACCGGGATACTTCAAGATTCGCGACGTCCTGCCCGCGATTCTCCTGCCTGCTTTTTGCCAGGATCTCTTCTCTGTTCGTCATAAGTCCTCCTTCTGCCAAGTGTGCTTGGCATACACTAAATATATCATCGCCAAGTATACTTGTCAATATGCTTTGCAAAGTTTTCTTTGCAAATGTACCGGGTCCGGGCAACGCCGTTACAATTCCGCTGCCTGTCGGTCGTGGATTTTTATACCGGTCTGCGCACGCAGGGCAGACAGCGCGGCGCTGATGATCTAAAATTGTGGGAACGGCCGCCGACCGTTCAAAAAGCAACCGGGGATATCTGAAAACTGTCCCCGTCGGCATACGTGCCGTCAGGAACTGTTCTGATTGAGAGCGATGTCCGAGGTCTGTGCTGTTTTGGCCGGACGGGGAGGGGGGTATCGGCAGGGCAGGAAAAGCGAGAGCGATGGTGAGAAAGATCAAAAAAGTGCCGCCGGGCGTCGAATGGGACCGCCCCGGCGGCACTTCGGGTCCGGATCAATTTCCGTATATCTCCAGTTGCTGCTGCGCTTCTTCGCTGCCCAATTCGGCGGCTAGCCGGTACAGCTCCATCGCCCTGTCCGTGGACTGCTCCACGCCCAGTCCGTTAAGGTAAAGGTAGCCCAGGCATTCCAGGCCGTCAGGATCATTCTGGTCTGCCGAAAGCTGATAGTATTCCGCCGCCTTTTCGTAGGATACCTCCACGCCGAGGCCAAACTGATACAGCTGTCCCATGCCCCATTGTCCTGCCGAATTTCCCTGATCCGCGGACAGACTAAAGTATTCCAGGGCTTTTTCATAGGAAAGCTCCACGCCGTCGCCGAATTCATAAAGCAGGCCGAGACTTGCCTGCGCAGCGGCGTCTCCCTGGTCGGCGGCCAGCTGATAGAGTTCCGCGGCTTTTTCATAAGACTGGGGTACGCCGTCGCCGAATTCATAAAGCATGCCAAGACTCGCCTGCGCGATGGCGTCTCCCTGATCAGCTGCCGACCGGTAGTATTCCGCGGCTTTTTCATAAGACTGGGGTACGCCGTTGCCCAGTTCATACATCAGGCCCAGGTTGGCCAGCGCCCTGCCGTGGCCCTGCTCCGCCGCGGCAAGATAATATTCCAGGGCTGTGCCATAATCCTGTTCCACGCCGACGCCGGTATCATACTGCCAGCCCAGGTTATACAGCGCCTGGGCGTTGCCCTGTTCCGCGGCTTTCCGGGCATATTCCATGGAGGTCTCAACGGACTTTTCTACGCCGATGCCGTAGAAATACATTTCGCCAAGCATCTGCTGCGCGTCGGCATTCCCCCGGTCCGCGGCCTGAAGCAGGTATTTCAGGGCTTTTTCAAGGTCCTGTTCCGCGGGGAAGCCGTAGTAATATATGCTGCCAAGCCATACCTGGGCTTCGGCAATTCCCTGATCCGCGGCCATTTGCAGGTATTCCACGGCTTTTTCATAGGATTGCTCCGTGCCCATTCCATAATAACAGCAGCCCCCCGCAATGAACTGGGCCTGGGCGTCTCCCGCGTTTGCGGCAAGCTCGTAATAATGGAAGGCAGACGTATAATCTTCTTTCCGGATCGCTTCTTCCGCAAGCGCTGTCCACGCCTGCGCGTCATCCATATCTTCCGATACGGCGGGCACAGCCAGGGACACCGCCAGCACGGAAACGACCAGGCAGATCCACAGTTTCAGGGTTTTGTTCATGATACACTATCCTCCGCATTGGCAGTACGCCCAGAATGCAGGGCGCACATGGGATCGATCTTTAAAGAAAGTATATCACTTCACCCTTTTCGATTCAAGATTGATTACCGGATGCAAACAAGAGCAGTGGGAACTTCTCTGTGTTCTGCCGGTAAATCCCGACCACGCAGTTTTCACAGCCATGAAAGCCCGTCCTGCGGCGCAAGAGGCGGGGCGGGAAATATGCCGTCGTCCGTCACTCCGATCACGATCAAAGCGAAAGACAAACAAACCGCTCCTCCGGCCGGAACAGGACGGCCGAAGGAGCAGTACCTTCAAAAAAAGAACAAGTCATCGACTTTCCTGTCCAAAGCGAGCGGTGATCGGGTGCTGCTTTGCCAGCCGAAGAGGGCATAACAGGCTGGCCGGAGGATCGGGACCAGCCGAGGAAAAAATCTGAAGAGTATAAAATGTCGAACGGAACCGTCCCTTTCGTCACATAAAACATGTCTTATTAAACCGTCCCCATCGACATAAAAGCAAATTTATGCCGGCGGCCCGTTGAAGCGGAAACGAAACCATATACAGGCGGGACCTGTTCTTCGCCTGTGACTGCCGCCTGCCGGCGCGTGGCATAAAAAGCCGAAAAAAAACCGCCCTTCCGGGCGGCAGGATCAGTATTCGCTGGCAGTGGGGAGAAGGTATTTTTTGATCGCGGCGACGATCTTGTCGGGGGGATCGGAGGTCAGACTGACTTCGTCCGAGGCCTTGATCCCGCTTTCCACCGCGGAATCGAACCATTTCAGGATGCGCTTGACGTCGGTGCGGCTGTTGTCGTAGCGGATGGAAAGGGCGCCGGTGGACTCGTCGAGTTCGGCGTTTTCCACCCCGGGCAGGTAGACCATCACATCGGCAAGGTAATGCAGCTGGTTCCCCGCGTGCTGCTTGATCAGCGGAAAAGAGGCAAACCTGAGCTCGCAGTGGCCGTCCGTACTGGATGTTACCTGCGGCTTCAGGACCTTGCGGACGAGGGATTTTTCGATAAAATTCATAGGCATCTCCTGTTTGGAAGAGGCTGGACTTAAAAAAATAGCCTCTTGTGATCGTTGGCCACCGGTGGGACCGGTAAAAACCAATGAATTGGATCCCCGGCCCGGTGCGGACCGGGGAATAAAATTATATTAACACATCATCGCGGGAAATGCAAACCATGGAACGGCAGGGTGGCGGAGGCGTAGGGGAAAGCAGAAACAAAAGGGACTCGAAAAAAAGGAACAGGAACAAAAAAAGAAACGAAAAAAGCCGCCGTTCCCTTGCGCTTCGCCCCGCAGTGGAATATCATAGGGACGGGACGAAGAAAAGCCTTTAAAGGAGTGAGATATGCTCAGGATCACCGGCGTGGCCCTGCGCCCGGGACAGGAGGAATCGCTTCTGCCCCGCCTGGCGGAGAAAAAGGCGCGCCTGAAGGCGGGGGACATCCTGTCCTTCACCATTGTGAAAAAAAGCGTGGACGCCCGCAAAAAAGAGGATGTCCATCTGGTATATTCCCTGGACGTTTCCGTCAGGGACGAAAACCTGGCGCTGAAGCACTGCGACCGGGCGGCCTGCTCGCCTGCGCCTCCCCGCACCGCGCCCGCGGCCGCACAGTTTGTGCGGAAGATGCCGGACCTGCGGCCGGTGGTGGTGGGGCTGGGTCCCGCCGGACTCTTTGCCGCCCTGACCCTCGCCCGGGCCGGTCTCAGGCCCCTGGTGCTGGAGCGCGGCCAGGCCGTGGGAGAGCGGCGAATGACCGTGGAGCGCTTCCATACGGCGGGCAAACTGGACCCGGAATGCAATATCCAGTTCGGCGAGGGCGGCGCCGGGGCGTTTTCGGACGGGAAGCTGACCACCGGCATCAAGGACCCGCGCTGCCGATATGTTCTTGAGACCTTCCGGGATCACGGCGCGCCGCAGGAGATCCTTTTCCTGGCCCGTCCGCATATCGGGACGGACCGGCTGCCCGGCGTGATCGAAAGCATCCGTAAGGAGATCACCTCCCTGGGCGGGGAGGTCCGCTTTTCCTCAAGGCTCAGCGGGATCCGCACCGCGGGCGGTCGGATCGAAACGGCCGTGATCAGCGGCGCTGAAGGGGAGGAAGAGGCGCCATGCGACATGCTGCTGCTGGCGGTGGGCCACAGCGCCGACGACACCCAGATGATGCTGTTCGAGGCCGGGATGCAGATGACGCAGAAGCCCTTTTCGGTGGGCTTCCGCATCGAACACCCCCAGGAAGTGATCAACAGGGCACAGTACGGCAGCTTTGCCGCCTGGGAGGCGCTGCTGCCGGCGGAGTACCACCTGTCGGCGCACCTGAGATCCGGCCGGGGAGTGTACACCTTCTGCATGTGCCCCGGAGGACAGGTGGTCGGCGCCGCGTCCCGGCCCGGCGGGGTCTGCGTCAACGGCATGAGCCCCTACCTGAGGGACGGGGAAAACGCCAATGCAGCCGTGCTGGCGGACGTAAGGACCGACGATTTTCCGGACGAGCACCCGCTGTCGGGCTACCTGCTGCAGAGGATGTGGGAGGAAAAGGCCTTCCGCCTGGGCGGAGGCGATTACCGCGCCCCGGCCATGAAGGCCGGCGATTTCCTGAAAGGCCGGGCATCGAAGGACCTGGGAGGCTGGGTGAAGCCCACCTGCAGGCCGGGGGTGACGCCGTCGGACCTGAGGGAGGCGCTGCCGGCATGGATCGTCGAAGACCTTAAAGAGGGCCTCAGGACCTTCGGGAGGCAGCTGAAGGGCTTCGACCATCCGGAAGCGGTGCTGACCGGCGTGGAGGCCCGCTCGTCCTGCCCCGTGAGGCACGTTCGGTACCGCGGCGGCGAAAGCAGCATCGGCGGGGTGTGGACGGCCGGCGAAGGCGCCGGCTGCGCCGGCGGCATCATGAGCGCGGCGGTGGACGGCATCCGCTGCGCCGAGGACATGCTGAAGGTCTATGCGGACCGCGGTTTTTTCTGAGGCTGCCGGCGGATCCGGGAAACGGGCGGCTTTTGCGTGTATGAAGCGGATAACATGAAAAAAAGGCGCTGCGTGCGCCTGATGCGATACTTATAAAGGAGTGGATGGGATGAAACGTTTCTTTGGCTTCCTGGCCCTGTTGATGGCGCTGGCGGTGATCTTTACCTGCGGTTTTTCCCCTTCGTCTTCGCTGTCGGATTCCCTTTCGGAGACCTGGGAAGAGCGGGTGCTTAAAGCAGCGGACACCCTGGAGGAGGACGGGAGCTATACCGACCTGGACCATGTGGCGGCGTACCTGGTGTTCTACGGCGAGCTGCCCGCAAATTACATGACCAGGGACGAGGCGAAAAAGCTGGGCTGGAAAAACAACCGGGACCTGTGGAAATATGCGCCGGGAGCATCCATCGGGGGCGACGCCTTCGGCAACCGGGAAGGGCTGTTGCCGGAGGGTGACTGGTATGAGTGCGACCTTTTCTACGCCGGCGGGGAACGGGGCGAACAGCGCCTGGTGTATAACGACGAGGGCGTGGTGTATTACAGCGGGGACGGATTCAAGTCCTTCGTGCTGGTCTATCCCTCGGATGAGGAAGCGCTGATCCCCAACGCCGCGGCGGAAAAAGAGCCCGCGGCGACTCCCGAGCCGACCAAGGTCCCCGGTGTCACGGTGGACAGGAACGGCACCTACTCCGACAAGGAACACGTGGCGCTGTATATCCACCTGTACGGAAAGCTGCCCTCCAATTACATCACAAAATCGAAGGCCCGCTCCCTGGGCTGGCAGTCCACGTCCTATGACCTGTGGAAGGTGGCCCCCGGCTGTTCCATCGGCGGCGATCATTTCGGCAATTATGAGGGGCAGCTGCCTGCGAACGCTTCCTACAGGGAATGCGATATCGATTACAGCGGCGGGAACCGCAACGCCAAACGCATCATCTACGGCGACGACGGCAGCGTCTGGTATACCGAGGACCACTACAACACCTTTGAAAAACTATACTGACCTGAGGAAAGAGGGGTTTCGCAATGAAAAAAGTATGGATCGACTGCCGCTCGTGGAAGGACAGGGAAAGCGCTCACGAAAGCCTGAAAAGGGAGCTAGGGTTTCCGGAGCATTACGGACGCAACGCCGACGCGCTGTATGACCTGCTGACCGAAAACGACTTTGGCATCGTCCTGTACCACGCCGCCCAGGCGAAAAAGAACATGGGCAGGGAATTTGACCGCATCGAAAAGGTGATGCACGACGCCGAGGCATTGGACCGGGTGTGGGAGGGCACCCCCTGGGGCGCAAGGAGCGTCCGGGCGGAGGAAGAAGCCCGGGAAAAGTGCGCCGCCCTGGAGTCGGTTTCGGACGAGGCTGGCAGGGAAAAGGCCCTGCGGGGGCTCTTTGGCCGGCTGGGCGCGCGGCCGCGTGTGGAGCACGGCTTCCGCTGCCTGGACGGCAGGCATATTCGCGCCGGGGACGACCTGGAGATCGGCTTTGGCGTAACGATGCTGGACAGCGCGCCCATGCAGCTGGGCGACCGGGTGAAGATCGGCGCCGGGGCACTCTTTACCTCCTCGGATCCCACTCTGGACGGCGGCGAGAGCGCCATGATCAGCGTGGGGAGCGATGTGCGCATCGGAGCGAGGTGCGTTATCCTGCCCGGCGCGTCCATCCCCGACGGTGTGGTGATCGCCCCGGGGAGCGTGGTGGAGCCGGAATGAATATTCTCATCGCCGATACCGCGTGATGAAAAGCGCGGACAGATATCCGAGGATCCCATCGGAAGCGCCGGCGTATTCCCGGATCTGAGTCCGGGCGAACTCCTAAACCGTCCACGACGGCACAGTTAAAAAGACGCCCGCCGCGGCAATCAAGCCGCTGCGGGCGTTTGTTTTTTACATTCCCTTACCCCCGCGGGGGATCAGGTGAGTCCGGCGCAGATTACTGCGCGGCCTTCCAGGTGTTGAACTGGTTCTGGAATTCGGCCAGCACCTTCTGGTAGCCGGCATCGTCCAGGGCACTCTGATAGGCGGCGATTTCGGCGTCGACGTCTTCAGCGGGGATAGCGCCGTTCTCAAGGGCGAAGCCATAGCGCTCGAACAGGTTGCGGCAGGCAGTGTATTCAGCTTCGACGGGGGACTTGTCGAAACGGAAGCCGGCAGCCACGGAGGTATTGGCGCCGCCGTTGAAGTCGATGTACAGCTCGGCCTTGTTGTCGGGCTCGTTGTCCAGGGGGGTCACGATGGTCGCGGAAGCGGACTCCCACATGGAGTGGTTGTACTTGTCGGAATGCTGGGTCACGTGACGGATGATCTGGCCTTCAGCCTGGGTGTATTCGAAGTCTTCGCCTTCGATGCCGAAGGTGTAGATGTCAGCCAGGGTGGCGTCGGTGTACAGCAGGCCCATGAAGTCGATCGCGGCCTTGGCCTGTTCGGGGGTGGAGTTGGCGGTGATGCAGTAGCAGCTGCCCAGGGCGGAAGTGCTGTGGGCGTAGCGGCTGGTGGCGGGCTGCATGGTCACGTCCTGGTTGTAACGGCTGTCAGCTTCGGCGTTCACGGGGATGTCGGTCCACCAGGAGATGGCCCAATCCTTGGTCTGGGTGGTGGTGTCGGTGGTCGCCTTGGCGGCTTCGTCGTCAGAGACATAGCCCTTCTCGGCCCAGTCGCCCATCAGTTTGCAGAATTCGGCGTATTCGGGGGTCAGGACGGTGTCGACAACTTCGCCGGTCGCACGGTCAACGGCAAAGAAGTTGGTGGCGGCGTCAGCGGTGAAGAAATCGAAGCGGTCGATGTACCAGCGATAGAACATAGCGGTCTTCTGGGTAAGGAAGGGATACTTGAGGCCCTTTTCGGCAGCCTGAGCGAGCATGGGCTCCAGGTCGGCCAGGGACTTCACGGAGGTGATATCCCAGCCGAATTCGTCGATCAGGTCCTGACGGAACATGAAGTCATAGCCTTCCACGTTGTCCTTGTACACGGGGATGAAGTAGTTCCTGCCGTTGTACTTGGTGGCTTCCCACTGGCCTTCCGCCATGGAGGCGTACAGCGCGGTGCCGGGCAGCAGGTCGGTGATGTCATACACGGCGTTGGCGGGAACCAGATCGTTGGTGCCGATGGTGCCTTCCCAGGAAGCGGTCCACAGCAGGTTGATCTCGTTGTTCGCCAGGGCCAGGTTGGCCTTTTCGGTGTATTCACCGGAGCCGATGTCGGTCAGCACGATGCGGACGTTGATCTTGTCGGCGATGTAGGCGTTGATCGCGTCTTCAACCTTCTTGACCTGAGCGGTGTCAGGGTTCGCGACGTTGAAAGAGCAGCGGTACAGGTTGATCACGACCGGGTCGTCCGCGTGGGCGATGACGGCGAGGCTGGCCAGCATGCACAGAGCCAGGATCAGGGATACGAGCTTCTTCATGATAGGTCCTCCTATAAATTTTTTTATTTCAGCGCCTTTGCGGGACGCCTGAAATCTGATTAACCTTTGACGGAACCGACCGTCAGGCCTTTGACGAAGTACTTCTGGAAGAAAGGATACACGATCATGATCGGGGCGATGACCACGACCACCGTCGCCATCGTGGAGGAATACTGCGGGATGGTGCCGCCCATGGCGGCGCGGACGGAGGCGGGCACGTTGTTGTTGTTGAGCAGGAACTCGATGCTTTTCTGGATGTTGATCAGCAGGAGCTGCAGGGGCTTTTTTGCGTTGGTGGTGATGTAAAGCTGCGCGTTCTGCCAGTCGTTCCAGTAGGCCGTGGCCATCATGAAGCCGACAGCGGCCAGGGAAGGCTTGAGCAGCGGCAGGGTGATCTGGAAGAAGGTGCGGTAATCGCCGGCGCCGTCAATGGTGGCGGCCTCCATCAGTTCGCCGGGGATGGAGTTGGCGATGTAGGTCCGGAGGATGATTACGTTCATTGTGGTCACGCACAGCGGCAGGATCAACAGGAGCAGGCTGTCTTTCAGGCCGTACCAGCTGGTAAACACGATATAGCCGGAGAGCTGGCCGCCGTTGAAGAGCATCGGAATCAGCACGAAAACGGAAAGAAACCTGGCGAACCGGAAGCCCGGGCGGCTGATGGAGTAGGCGTACATGCTCATGATCAGCAGTCCGAAGAATGTGCCGACCACCGTGATGCCGATGGTCACAAGGTAGGACTGCAGCAATTGCGAACCGTACCGGAGAACCGAATTCATGCCGTTCATGGACCAGTGGGTGCCGGGGAAGAAGGTAAAGCCGTTGCTGTTGATCCAGGTCTCCTCGGTGAAAGCGGAGATGAAGACCAGCAGCACCGGGGCGAAGCAGAAAATCGTAAAGAGCATGATCAGGAAGAGAAGAATAATCTGTCCGGGCCCGATCTTTTTGTGCTCATGCATGGAAAGCTTTTTCGGGGGTTGCTGCACTGCGGTTTTTTGCATGTTATTTTCCTCCTCCTTCCGATCAGAACAGCGCGTTCTCCGGCTCGATCCTGCGGACCATCCAGTTGGCGAACAGCATCAGGAGCAGGCCGACCACGGACTGGAAGAGCGACGCCGCCGCGGTATAGCCGAAGTTGCCGCTGTTCAGAATGGAATTCAGCACGTAGGAATCGATAACCTCGGTCGCGTCGTACAGCTGGCCGATGTTGCGGGTCACCTGATAGAACAGGCCGGTATCGGAATGCATGAGGTTGCCGACCGAGAGGAGCAGCATGACCGTCACCATGGGGATCAGAGAGGGAATGGTGATGTGGCGGATCTGCTGGAACTTGTTGGCGCCGTCGATGTCAGCCGCCTCGTAAAGGGAAGTGTCGATGCCGGAAAGGACCGACATGTACAGCACCGAGCCGTAGCCCGTATCCTTCCAGACCTTCACCACCGTCAGAATCAGCGGCCAGTACTGCAGCCCCGCCTTGGCGTAAAACCGGTAATTGGTGCCGAAAACGTTGTTGATCATGCCGGTGTTGCGGTCCAGGAAAGCGAACACGATGAACTGCACGGCGGCGTAGGAGATGAAAACAGGGATGATCATCAGCGTCTGCATCGTCTTGGCCATGCGTTTGAAGACCAATTGGTCGATGCCGATGGCGATGGCCACGTTCAGGATCGTTCCCACCAGGGTGAAGATGACGTAATACATCAGAGTATTCTTCGTCATCAGAAAGAATTCGCCCTTGGATGCGATCAGGAACTTGAAATTATCAAAATTGACCCATGGACTTCCGAACAGGCCCGCTGAGTAATCATATTTCTTGAACGCCAGCGTAAGGCCGATCATTGGCACATACATGATGAAGAGCAGCACAAGGAACGCCGGCAGCGCCATTACCACATGCGCCCTGTGTTTCCACAGGTTGGCGAAGAACCCGCTGTTTGCTTTTTTGCGCACTGTTTTTTGCACGATACCATCCCCTCCGGTCGTTTGATAGATTTTATCATGAAAGCCGCGGTTTTCCGGGCTTGGACGCGATATCCTCCGAACGCCTTTCAGGGGCGGCGTACCGGCGCCGTGTTCACTACCTCTCCGACGGTTTCGCCCCGGATCAGTTTGCACGGGATCGTTACAGGCTCACTTCCGGCGGTGTTGGGCTTTTCCACGCATTCGATCAGCCGCCGGGCCGCCTCCCGTCCGATGGCTTCGGTGTCCTGCTGGACGCTGGTCAGCCTGGGATGAAGGCTCTGGGTCATGCTGATGCCGTCGAACCCGGCGAAGGAAATATCCCTGCCGATCTTAATGTTTTGCTGGACCGCGGCTTCCATTGCTCCGATATAGGCATGATCGTCGGGAAGAAGGATGCAGGTGGGCGGATCGCTCATGCCGAGCAGTTCGTTGGTAATCTGGTAGGAGATCTGGGGATCCACATAGACGCCCTCCCGCAGGATCACATTTTCGGGCGGGATTCCATGCGTTTCAAGCGAACGGTAAAAACCGGTGATCCGCTTTTCGGTCACGCTGGAATTGCGCTGGCCGTGCACAAAGGCGATGCGCCGGTGGCCGCGGGAGATCACATAATCCGTCAGATGCTGCATGCCGCCCACGTTGTCGGAAAGAACGGACGGCCAGCGGTTGAACACGTGGTCGATGGTAACGCAGGGAATGGCGCTTTCCACCAGTTCCCTGATGGCGGGAGAGGTAAATTCCACACAGGCCAGACATACCCCGTCCACATTGCGGTAACGGCAGTGGCTCAGATAGCTCATGGCCGAGGCGCCCAGGTTGCTGCTGATGAAGGTGATGTCGTACCCCCGGGATTCGGCTTCCATTTTAAAGGCGTTGAGCAGCGCCGCGAAAAAAGGATGGGTCAGGCCGCTCTGGTATTCGTCGACAAACAGGACCCCCAGGTTGTGGGACCGGCTGGTCTTGAGCGTCCGGGCTGTGGCGTTGGGGAAATAACCAAGTTCCGCGGCGGCGCTGATCACGGCCTGGCGGGTCTCGTCGCTGATGTCGGAATACCCGTTGAGGGCCTTGGAGACCGTGGATACCGACAGTCCGCACGCGGCGGACAGATCGCGGATGGTCACGTGCTTCATGGCTTCACCTTCTGCGGATGTGCTGGCCCTGCGGCGGGAAAGCAGGCCGGAGAGCAATGATCAAAGAGTTTAACTAAATCGTTTTCGAACTAATAGTAGCAAAAAATGTGAAGGAAATCAATAGTTTTGCGAAGGTTTTTGTGTGTTTTTTTTCAAATTTCTCGAATTTGTACCGTCCGACGGAAAAAATTAAAAATATTCCCTGATTGCCCCCTTGCGTTTTTCCGCCGCATGCCGTATGCTATCCATGAAAGAGCCATTTTTGACATGCCTCTTGCCTAAAACGTTTTCGATTACAATTGGGAGGTGTTTCCATGGAATACGGCCACTATGACGACAAGGCGCGGGAGTTTGTCATTACCCGCCCGGATACCCCTTCTCCCTGGATCAACTACCTGGGAAGCGAAGCTTTCTTCACCCTGATGAGCAACACGTCCGGCGGTTACTCCTTCTATAAGGACGCGCGCCTCCTGCGTGTGACCCGTTACCGCTACAACAACGTGCCGATGGACGACGGCGGCCAGTACTTTTATGTAAAGGATGGCGGCACGGTGTGGAACCCCGGCTGGCGCCCGGTGAAGACCCCCCTGGACGAATACGAATGCCGCCACGGCATGGGCTACACCTCCATCACCGGCAAAAAGAACGGCCTCAGGTGCACCGAGACGGCCCTGGTCCCGGTGGGCGTCGACGCCCTGGTGACCCGGGTGGCGCTCAAAAACGAATCCGAAGAGAAAAAGGACGTTTCCCTCTTTTCCTTTGTGGAGTGGTGCCTGTGGAACGCCCAGGACGACTCCCAGAATTTCCAGCGCAACTTCTCCACAGGCGAGGTTGAGGTGGAAGGCAGCGTCATCTACCACAAGACAGAATACCGCGAAAGGCGCAATCATTTTGCACTGTATGCCGTGAACGCGCCGCTGGAGGGTTTTGATACCGACAGGGAGACCTTCCTTGGCCTGTACAAGGGCTTTGGCGACGCCGAGGTGGTGTTCGAGGGGGAGAGCCGCAACTCCGTGGCCTCCGGCTGGGCGCCCATCGCCAGCCACCATGTGAAGGCGTCCCTGGCCCCCGGAGAGGAAAAAACCTTCATTTTCGTCCTGGGCTACTGCGAGAATCCCGTGGATAAGAAATTCTCATCTCCCGGCGTCGTCAACAAGGCCCCGGCAAAAGCGCTGCTTGAAAAATTCCACACCGACGCGCAGTTCGACGCGGCGATGAAAGCCCAGAAGGAATACTGGGAGAACATCCTTTCCATCTTCTCCATTTCCTCCGGCGACGAGCGCTTCGACCGCCAGGTCAACACCTGGAACCAGTACCAGTGCATGGTCACCTTCAACATGTCCCGGTCCGCCAGCTATTACGAGAGCGGCATCGGCCGCGGCATGGGCTTCCGGGACAGCTCCCAGGACCTGCTCGGCTTCGTGCACTTGATCCCCTCCCGCGCCAGGGAGCGCATCCTGGACATCGCCGCCACCCAATTTGAGGATGGCAGCGCCTATCATCAGTACCAGCCCCTGACCAAGCGCGGCAATTTCGAGGTGGGCAGCGGCTTCAACGACGACCCCCTGTGGCTCATCTTCGGCGTGGCGGCGTATATCAAGGAAACCGGCGATTTCTCCATCCTCTCCGAAAAGGTGGCCTTCGACTGCGACCAGTCCAAGGCCGAGACGCTGATGGAGCACCTGAGGCGCAGCTATCACTACACCCTGGACCACCTGGGCCCTCATAAGCTCCCGCTGATCGGCCGGGCCGACTGGAACGACTGCCTGAACCTCAACTGCTTCTCCGAGACCCCCGGTGAAAGCTTCCAGACCACCGCCAACAAGGAGACCGGCATCGCCGAAAGCCTGTTCATCGCCGGCATGTTCGTCCACGTCAGCGACGATTACCGCACCCTGGCCCAGCGTTTCGGCTGGCAGGAGGAAGCTGATAAAGTGCCCGCCTGGAAGCAGGGCATGATCGACGCCATCGAGAAGAACGGCTGGGACGGCGAATGGTTCCTGCGGGCTTACGACGGCTATGGGAACAAAGTGGGTAGCCGCGAGTGCAAGGAAGGCCAGATCTACATCGAACCCCAGGGCTTCATCGTCATGGCGGGCGTGGGCAGGGACAACGGCATGGCCGAAAAGTCCATGGCCTCGGTCCGAGAAAAGCTTTTGTCCAAACACGGCGTGGCCATCCTGGCTCCGGCCTATACGGAGTACCACGTTGAACTGGGCGAAGTTTCCTCCTATCCCCCGGGATACAAGGAGAACGGCGGCATCTTCTGCCACAACAACCCCTGGATCGTCCTGGCGGAAGCCACCCTGGGCCACGGCAGCCGCGCTTTTGACATCTACCGCCGCACCTGCCCCGCCTACATCGAAGACCAGAAGCTGCACCATACCGAGCCTTACGTTTACAGCCAGATGGTGGCAGGTCCCGAGGCGCCCCGCTTCGGCCAGGCCAAGAATTCCTGGCTCACCGGCACCGCGGCCTGGGGCCTGACCGCGGCCACCCAGGGCATCCTCGGCATCAAGCCGCAGTTTGACGGATTGCAGGTGGATCCCTGCCTGCCCGGCGACATGAAGGAAGTCACGGTCCACCGCTCCTTCCGCGGACAGGATTACGAGATCCGCATCCATAACCTCTCCGGCGGGGAAAAGCATTCGGTTCGGGTGGTCATGGACGGCGCGGAGCTGGAGGGCAGCGTGCTGCCCGTAGGCGCGGAAGGCAGCGTCCACCGGGTGGAAGTCACCGTGGAGTGATCCCGGATATAAAGGCATAAAAAAGGACTGTGAAGGAATGGCGGCGTCCGTTCCTTCACAGCCTTTTTTGTATTTTGCGTGCTTGGCCTATCCGAAGCTGATCCAGGGCAGGTTCCTGACAATGCCCCAGACGATCAGGAGCGCCGCGGATAAAAGAACAAGCGCGTTTTCCGTGCGGGTCATTGCGCGGCTTCCGGTGCGGACGTAGCGGACCAGCGAAACGGCGGCGAGCGACAGCAAAAGGGGCAGCATGCACAAAAGCACGGCGTTATGTGTGAACGCCGCGGCAAGATCAAGCCGCAGGAGGGACATAAGCATCCTGGTCACGCCGCACCCCGGGCATTTCAGCCCCGTGGCCAGGTGGAATACGCAGGGGATCCCGAGGCCGGTCAGCGACAGCCATACAAAATAGGCGCAGCCCAACATAAGGATGACTGCGCCTTTACGTATGACTTTGAAGGCCCGCTGCTTCATTTTGCGGGGATCTGGGCCACTTTGTTCAGTTCGATCTGGATGAGACAGTAGGAAATGATGGAGAAGCTGACAAGGCCGAGAACAAGGTAAAGGATGGCGGAGGAGGAAGGCGCTTCACCGTTGAGGGTCCTGATCCTGTCCACCTTGTCGCCTGCCCCGTACAGCCAGACAAGGCCGTAGATCCCGCAGGTCAGGATGGTGAACAAAAGAACCGTGCCGGGGGTCTTGTCGTTGGGCGAGGGACATGCCTTGTTGAGGTCGGTCACCAGGTTGTAAAACCAAACAAGGGCGTAAATGCCGCAGGTGACGATCGAAAGGATGATGCACAGGGCGATATTCCGCTCCTGGATCTGGACTTTGAAAGACCCGGGGCCTTTGACGCCGAACGCTCCGTCGTCGTCCGGTCTTTTAGCGCCGCACTTCGGACAGAAGGCAGCTTCCGGCGGGATCTGGAAACCGCAGTTTTTGCAGTAAGACATAAATAAACTCCTTCCTGCAGGCCGTGAAGCCTGTATCAATGAAGTATTGGACAGAATTGTATCATGGGGCGGATGAAAAGTCAATGAACAGGTTTGGCATTGAGCAGTGAAGAAGCCCGGCGGGACGGGGATTCCCCGTCCTGCCGGGCCTGCAAATCACCGCTGTCGGTTTGACGGTTACTCCTTGACACCGCCCAGGGCAACGCCGGCGATGATGTATTTGCTGAAGGCAAAGTACACGATGATCAGCGGTAGGGCTGTCAGGGTCAGGCCCAGGTAAATGGAGCCGTATTCCGTGCGGTAGATATCGCCGCGCAGCTCCTGGACCATCATGGGCAGGGTCTTCAGGTCGGGCTTGGTGAACAGCATCAACGGAGTGAGGTAGTTGTTCCAGTTGCCGATGACCGCCATGATGGCCATGGTCGCCATGGCGGGGACCATGATGGGAAGCACGATGCGGTTGAAGGTGAAGAACTCACCCGCGCCGTCGATGCGGGCCGCTTCCACCAGGGAGATCTGGAAGTTGGATTCCAGGTACTGCCTGAAGAAGAACACCGTGGAGGCCGCGGCGATGGAGGGGATGATCAGCGCCAGGCGGTTATCGACCAGGCCCAACTGATACATGAACATGAAGAAGCCGGTGCCGGTGACCTGGCCGGGGATCATGATGATGGCCATGACCACGGCATACAGGAACTTGTTGCCCTTGAACTGGTACACCTTGAAGCCGTAGGCTGTCATGGCGGAGAAGTACACGCTGAGGATGGTGGCTGAGAACGCGATGATGGCGCTGTTCTTAAAGCCGATGCCGATGTTGAAGTTCTTGGAGGACAGCACGTTCCAGTTGTATCTCAGGTAGTTGCCGGGGATCAGGCTGACGCCCTGCTGGATGGCCTGGCTGGAACGGGTGGCGTTCACGATCATGATCCAGAAGGGAATGATGGCCATGACGCTCAGGAAGGAGCAGAACACATAGATCATGCTGCGCTTGCTGTTCTGTACGCCGGAGATGTGGGCCGCGAAGGCGACCAGCGGGCAGATGATCAGCAGCAGCACGATGGGAACGCTCAGCGTCGCGCTGCCGTAGGGCAGCTTGACGGGGAACGCGCTCAGGCGCAGCAGGCAATAGCATATAAGAAGGATGCCGGCCAGATGGAAGAACGAGGAGATCGTGTACAGCACGCTGGTCAGCTTGTTGCCGGCCAGGACCACCAGCGCGGTGGCGATGATGAGGGCGGCGAGGGCGGCCCAGACGCAGATGTAGTAGGAATCGAACTTCCACGCTTCCTTGTTGATCCTCTCACCGCCTGACATATTCCAGCCGTCGTACACCTTGTACTGGTTGACGACCATCATATCGACGTCGATCTCCGCGGGGAGTTTGCTGGGGAGCAGGGCGAAGCTGATCCCGCTGTTTGAGCTGCCGCTGGCAGCCGCCTGCTGATCCAGAAGTTCTTGCAGCTTTTCCTTTTCCTTTTCGACCTTATCACGCTGCTTGGTGATATCGGCTTCGCTCTTTTTTCCGCCGGCGATCCAGCGGTCCAATTGGGTCTGGGCGCTGTCCACCTTGCCCTGCTGCTTGTCGATATCGGTCTGCAGCGAGGCGGCGGTGTTGTCGTGGAAAGAAGCTACGGGAAGGAACATGGCGACAATGGTGATCAGCATGAATGCCAGGAAGACGATCTTCGCTGTTTTTTTCATTTTATTTTACCCCCTTCGCAAGAGCCTTGCCGGGTTTGGGCTCATGATCGTTGAGCACAAAGCGGATCAGAAGGGAGCCGATGATGATGATGCCGAACAGCACCACCGACGCGGCGGAAGCCATGTTGAAGTTCCGGCTGCCGGTGAAGCCCTGGGTGTAGATGAAGCGGGCCACGGTGTTGGTGGTCTCGTTGGGGTTGCCCTGGGTCATCATGTGCGGGATATCGAACATGGTGAGGCCGCCCACCAGGGAGGTGGTCAGGTTGTAGATCAGGATGGGCTTGATCAGGGGCAGGGTGATCTTCCAGAAGATCTGGCGGCTGGAGCAGCCGTCCACCAAAGCTGCCTCGAACAGGCTGGGGTTGATGCCGGAAATACCGGCGATCATGATGATCATGGTGTTGCCGCACCACATCCACCACTGGATGAAGGAGATCAGGCCGCGGCTCCATGCCACGGAGCGGAAGTACTCAACGGGCATGTTCGAAATGCCGGAGGTCTGCACGAAGGTATTCACCGGGCCGATCGGGAAGGAGAACAGGCTCATGAACAGCATACCGATGGTGGCTGCGGTGATGATGTTGGGCATGAAGATGGTCACTTTGAAGAAGCCCTGCATCTTCAGGTGGATCCGGGTG
The DNA here is from genome assembly GCA_017524725.1 of Clostridia bacterium. Lineage (GTDB taxonomy): Bacteria > Bacillota > Clostridia > Christensenellales > Aristaeellaceae > RUG756. The sequence continues at coordinate 18,340 of JAFXUZ010000024.1, forward strand.
TCGGTGAACCAGGAGGCCAGGATCAGGGCCAGGCCCAGCTGGGGAACGAAGTTGAAGAACCACATGATCATCGTGTTCCCCAAAGCGCCCCAGAACTTGCCGTACACGGTGCTGGAGGAGTCGAAGAGCTGATGGAAGTTATCAAAGCCGATGATGCTGTTGTTCAGCACTTTTTCCCAGCCGACTGCATCGGTCAGGGAAGTGCGGAAGGTGAAGAAGATCGGGTACAGCTGGAAGATCAGGAAGGTGATGAAGAAGGGAGCGATGAAGATGTAGCCCCATTTGCTGTAGCTAATGGACTTATGCTTCGTCCTGGGCGCAGAAGTGCCGCCTGTTTGCAAGGTTTTGCTCGACTGCATAGTACCACCCCTGTTTAATTTAGAATATTTGGGCCGCCAAAAGGCTTCCGCTGACGGGCGTACTGCTTTTTGCGGCGGCTCCCCGTCAAGGGAAGCCTTTTGGTCACCGGCGGTCTTCGGAAAGTGCCAAAGACCGCCGGGCATGAGAAGTGTCCGCTTACGGAACATTACTCTCATGGCAAGGGAAAGGGGCTGTCCCCCGCCGTCAGGCAAGAGACAGCCCCGCGAGGCTTGACTTGACTTGATTACCGGTCAGATGCTGCCATTATTCCACGGTGATGGTGGTGATGGCGGCGGCGACAGCGGCCTTGAATTCGGTCAGGCAGGTGTCCAGATCCTTTTCACCCTTGGTGTAGGGAGTGGTCACATAGTCGTTCCACAGGCCGTTGATGGTGTCGTCATATTCGCTCATCAGGGAGCCGTTGGCCAGAGCCGCGGCGTTGGCGAAGATGGCGTAGTGATCCTGGCCGCCCAGGAAGGGGTTGGGAGTGCCGCCGTTGGCAAGGATGGTCTCCACGGCCTTGGCGCTGCCGACGAAGTCACCGGAGTCAGCGGCGTACTGGACCAGGAAGTCCTCGTTCAGGGTGAAGAAGTAGATCAGGTCGTGCATGGCAGCCTTCTTGGCGTCGTCAGCGGTCGCAGCCTTGGCAGCGTTGATGCCCATCCAGGTGCCGCCCCAGGAGTAAGCAACGGGGCCGTCCACGATGCGCCAGTCGCCGTAGGTGCCGTTTTCGGTGGCGTTCTTGATGTTCTCTTCGCTGTCGGGATTCTCAGCGTCCCAGCCGGCAACGCAGTTGGGCTTCAGGGTGTAATGCAGGCCCCAGGTGGGGAGGAAGTAGCACAGGGTCTCCAGCTCACCGCGCATACCGGCGAACCAGGGCTCGCTCCAGGCGCCGCCCTTGTGGGTCAGGTCGTCCTGCTCGAGGGTGTAGCACAGTTCTTCGAAGTCGAGGAGCTCGTCGTCGATGACCAGCTTGCCGTCAACGACCCAGCCTTCGCTGCGCTGATACTGATAGGCGTTCCAGATGTCGCCGGAACCGATGACCATCTTGCAGGCGCCTTCAGATTTTTCCTTCAGCTCCTGAGCGGTCTCCAGGAAGGTGTCCCAGTCGGCAACCTTGGCCTGCATTTCTTCGGGGGAGGTGACGCCCAGGTACTTCTCGGCCAGGGAGGCACGATACATCAGGACGCCGGGGGTGGACTGCCAGGACAGGCCCTTCTGGACGCCGGCAGCGTTCTGGCCGATCTGGGCCATGACGGGGAAGGCGGTGGCGAGTTCTTCATCGGTGAAGCCGATGCTCTTGAGGTCGCCGGTCCAGTCCATTTCCACATAGTGCTTCACGAAAGCAGCTTCCAGGGTGAAGATGTCGGGCGCTTCGGCGCTGGTGGCGTTGGAACCCAGCAGGTTGTCCACCTTGGTGGTGTAGGCGCTGCCGTCGGTGGGATAGATCTGGAATTCGATATCAAGTTCGGGATGGTTGGGCAGATAGTACTTTTCGATCATGCCCTGCAGCTCGTTGGTGAAGGACCAGACGACCAGCTTGATTTTTCCAGCTTCGGCACCGGCAAAGCCGACGCAGCCGACAGCCAGCATCAGGACCAGGAGAAGGGATACGAGTTTCTTCATGGCGGGGAATCCTCCTTTTTGATTTCCGCGGTCATCCGCGGATATTTCGGCAGCCGATACGGGCTGCTTACTTACGAAAACGTTTTAGCCGGCACACTTCCGAAAAAGCCTTTCTACCTGCTGATTTGATGGGAAAACCGGTTCCATGGCGATTCATACCGGATTTATACCGACTGAGACATTGACATAATACCATGAATGCTGTGAATTGTCCATAGAATTTTTAATATTTTTTTGACATTTTTCCTTTTTGCGGTTTCTGAGAGAAAACCGGCCGGAACATACATGAAAAACGGAGCGCAAACGTTTTAGTCAAAATCGCCGGCTTTTCGCCGCCGGCAGCAGGTTTCCCGCAGGCGATCCGGCGGCGGGTACGGAAAGCCGGGGGGAGGAAAGGCTGTGCGGAGGGCATAAATGACCGATAAAAGGCCGGTTTCCCCATGGCGTGGGCTTGACAGGGGCGGATGGGCTACCTATAATGGCACTGAAAACGTTTGCACGACCAGTGAAGGAGGACGGACAGATGCAGTTTATCATTGAAGAAAACGCCCTGGTATGCCGCCGCAGGGGAGAAACGCTGCGCATCGAGGCCTGGGGCAGGGATTCCCTGAGGGTGAGGGCCGCCATGGGCCCTGTGGGCGGACCGGACTGGGCGCTGACCGAAAAGCCGGAGGAAACGCACGCCTGCGTGACCGTCGGTACGGAGGACCACTGGGTGGGCGACGGCACCGTGGACAAACGGGAATTCGGCAAAATCGTCAACGGCCGCGTCAGCGCCGTGGTCAATTTCGTCGGCGTCATTTCCTTTTACAGGGACGACAAACCGATCCTGAGGGAATACTACCGCATGTATGACGGCACGCTGTCCGACCGTTCCAGGTGCCTCAAGGTGATCAACCGCACCTGGAAGGGCGTCATCGGGGGCAGCGAATACCAGCTCACCGTGCGTTTTGACCCGAACGAGGGCGAAAAGATCTTCGGCATGGGCCAGTACCAGCAGTCGGATATGGATTTGAAGGGCTGCGCTTTGGAGCTGGCCCAGCGCAACAGCCAGATCAGCGTGCCCTTCATGGTGTCCAGCCTGGGCTACGGCTTTTTGTGGAACAACCCGGCGGTGGGCAGGGTGACCTTCGGGAAGAATATCACCGAATGGGAAGCGGCTTCCACCCGGCAGATGGACTATTACATCACCGTCGGCGACGGGCCGAAGGAGATCCTGCGCAATTACACCGCCGCCGCGGGCCGCGCCCCCCTCTTCCCGGAGGACATGATGGGCCTGTGGCAGTGCAAGCTGCGCTACCGCACCCAGGAAGAGGTGCTGACCGTGGCCCGCGATTACCGGAAAGCCGGGATCCATATCGACCTGATCGTCATCGACTTTTTCCACTGGACGGTCCAGGGCGACTGGAAGTTCGACAAAAAATACTGGCCCGATCCCAAGGCCATGGTGGACGAATTGCACGCGATGGGCATCAAAGTGATGGTGTCGGTGTGGCCCAGCGTGGACCGGCGCAGCGAAAACTTCGGCCCCATGCTGGAGCGCGGTCTGCTCATCCGCACCGAGCGCGGCGCGGAGCAGACCTATGACTACCAGGGCGACTGCGTGGAGATCGACCCCTTCAATCCGGAGACCAGGCAGTACGTCTGGGACGTGTGCCGCAGGAACTATGCTTCCCTGGGCATCGATTATTTCTGGCTGGACAACAGCGAACCGGACTACGGCGTGTATGATTTCGACCACTACCGGTATTCCGCGGGCCCGGCCCTGTCCTGCTCCAACCTGTATCCCCAGATGTACAGCCGCGCTTTTTACGAAGGCATGGCCGCCGACGGGCGGAAACAGCCCATCAACCTTCTGCGCTGCGCCTGGGCCGGGAGCCAGAAATACGGCAACGTGGTCTGGTCCGGTGACGTGCCTTCCACCTTTGCCGCTTTCCGCGACCAATTGCAGGCCGGCCTCAATATGGGCCTTGCGGGCATTCCATGGTGGACCACCGATATCGGCGGCTTCATGACCGACGACGTAAAGGACCCCGCCTTCCGCCAGCTCCTTATCCGCTGGTTCCAGTTTGCGGTGTACAGCGCTGTGCTGCGCCTGCACGGCGACCGGGGGCCCTACAATATCCCGCCCCTGGACGACCGTGATTTCGGCGGCGGCTACCTCCACACCGGCCAGGACAACGAGATGTGGTCCTACGGCGAGGAAAACTACGCCATCATGCGCAGATATTACGATATCCGCGTATCGATGCACGATTACATCGCTTCATTATATAAGGAAGCCCACGAGACGGGCAGCCCCCTGATCAGGCCCATGTTCTTTGAGTTCCCTGAGGATAAAAAATGCTGGGAGACCTACGACCAGTACATGTTCGGCAGCGAATACCTGGTGGCGCCCGTCCTTCATCTTGACGAATTCGAACGGGATGTTTACCTTCCCAAGGGGAAATGGCGCCGCGAGGGAAGCGATGAAACGCTGGAGGGCGGAGTTACTGTCCGCGTCCCGGCGCCCATCGACGACATGCCGGTGTTCAAAAGGGTATGACGCGGGGCCTGTTTGGGCCCCATGCTCAGCGGGACCGGGGAGGCTGCCTCCCCGGTCCCGCTGCCTGCGCCGCCCACGCCGTGTTGTCACCGCCCGGCCGCCGTGCTATAACCCGAGTTTGACGGGAAAGAGAGTGAACCCCATGTAACGTCAGAACGAGAAACTGGCGTCGCATGGGGTTTTTCAGAGGGAAGGGAGGCAAAAACGGGCTGAAAAGGAAGTTGACAATATGTACTACGAATATGCC
>JAFXUZ010000025.1 GCA_017524725.1 Clostridia bacterium
CGGCGTTGACCAAAGGCCTGCCGCCGCATGCTCCGGATGATAGCGATAGCCGTGCCTGCGATCTTCCCATATTCCAAGCTGTCCGCCGAAAGCGGCGTTATCAATTCTGTCTTCGTCAAGCGGCTGGAAAAAGCCGCTTCGTGTCAAACCCAGCGGCGCGGCGATCTCCTGCGCAAAAGCATCCTGAAGCGTCGTCCCTGTGATCCTCGTAAATGCAAGTTCCGCAAGGGTAATTCCGCCGCCGGAGTAAGAGTACTGTTCTCCATAAGGCAGTGTTCTGCAGACCCCGGGTGTGTTTCCATTGCCGTCCAATACATCCTCCAGGGAAAGAAGTCTGTGCCTGGCACGATATCCGGGGAAGCCGTGAACGTTGAAGCCGGCTGTATGGGAGAGCAGCGCTGGTAAGGTCAGCGGAAAATCAACGAAGTCTGAAATCACACCCGAAATATCCGCATCAAGGTCAATGATCCCCTTGTCAGCATATCGCAGGAGCGTTGCGGCAAACACGGGTTTGCTGACGGAGCCTGCCTGAAACAGCATGTCCGGATTGACGGGAAAGTTCTTTCCAAAGCGTCCGGTACCCAGGCAAAAGGTTTCAACGGAATCTCCGTTTGCGACCGCGATACTTACGCCGTATCTTTTCACGCCCCGAATTTCCAACATGCCGCCTATGTCAACACCGTGAAAAACCTTTTGATCCATTTCGGTTTCTCCTTAAAGCCGGGGCAGGTCTGACTGTTTGATGATCCTGCTTTGTCACAGCTCCAAAGTATTGTGTCAGCACAGTTATTCCTTCCTGGCAGACGTCGAACATCCTTCTGATAATGGTCTCCCGCCTGCATTTCCAATTTTATCATATGCGCTCCGAAAACAAAAGGAAAGCATAATACAGGCAATTTCCCCTGAAAACCAAGCTTTTGACGATTACAGACCGCCACCGAGAGCGTATCCCGCTCAGCATAAACCTATAACCCCCTGCCGGGTTTTCCAGACCCCTTCCTAAATAAGAGAGTCGAGTTTGAGAAAAGGCGTACTCTGATGACGTCTGAGCGCTGGTGAAGGCAAGAAAAACCTTCAGCCGACAGATCCGGGCAGAAAAAGTCGGGCCTGCTGCCGGAAAAAATGATACAATGATTTTCACAGAAGGGAGGCATGAGCATAAATGAAGATCGAAAAGATCAGCAAGGATCCGTTTGTCGTGATAGGTAAAGAGGGATCGACCCTGGACGGGGACGGCTTCATTCAGAGGCTATGGCAGGACGCCAACAGGCATTTTAACGAGATCGCCGATCTGGCCAAGAGAGACGAAGCCGGGGATCTCGTGGGCATTTGGGGAGCCATGACTGACTTTTCCCGTTCCTTTAAGCCGTGGGACGATTTCAACAGGGGACTTTATCTGGCAGGCGCAGAATGCAGGGACGACGCGGAAGCTCCGGAAGGATGGGTCAAATGGGTGCTTCCCGGGTATGACTATCTGGTGGTTGAATGCGAGGGGCCCAATACTTTTTCAGACATGTTGAAATACATGAAAGAGAACGGCATTCCGCTTGCAGGCGCCGTATATGATCATTCCTGCCCTAAAACCGGAAAGGATTATCTGTTTTTCCCGATCCGAAAGCGATAAGCCGGAAAAAGCGGGACAGGCGGCCATGCCCCGGCATTGTGATCAACGTTAAAATCGTCACGGCAGTCGACGCTTTCGACAAAGCGGGCGGCTGTATCGCGGAAACGGCCGGCCCGGTCGTTTCCCGTTCCCGGACAGCCAAATATGGAAAAGCGCTGCGGCTCGGGTTTTCCCCTCACTCCGCAGCGCTTTTCCCAACATGCACGGTCAAAGTCCCGTTTCGGGTCCTTCGGACCATTCCAAACTCCACTCTTCACTCTTCACTCTTCACTCTCTGCTCTCCGCTCTCCGCTCTGATTTTCCCCATTTCGTTTATCAGGTTCTTATAGAAGTCGACGCATCCCGGCAGGCAGTTGTATTCGATGTTCTCGTTGACGCCGTGCATGCCCTTCATCTGCTCCGGCCCGTAGATGACCGGGGCGAAGCGGACCACATTTTCGGCGATGCGCTCGTAATTGCGGGCGTCGGTGGCGCCGGTCATCACATAGGGGCAGACGGGAACACCGGGGAAGGTGCGGGCGATCACATTTCCGACGGTCCTGAAGCCTTCCCCGTGGATGTCCACGCTGCGGGAAACGTCCGAGGCGTGATACGCCTCCATCTCCAGGCCGTACATGTGGCTGATTTTTCGCACCTTGTCCAGGCTCTTTTCCATGCCCTCGTGGGGGATGAAGCGCATGTTGGCCCCCACCCAGGCCTCCTCGGGCAGCACGTTGTAGGCGTCGGAGCCCTTCAGGCGGGTAAAGGCGATGGTGGTCTTCAGCATGGCTCCCGCCTGGGCGGAGATCATGGGCAGCACACGGACCAGCAGGGGTTTGAACAGCCACATATTGCTGAAAAGCAGCTTCATATAGAACGGAGCGTAAGGCGCCAGGTTTTCGAACATGGCCTGCACCGGGGGCTCCATTTTTTTAATGAAGGGCGAATGTTTTTCCATATGGTCAACGAAGGCCGCCACCCGGGCCACCGGGGTATTTTTCCCGGGGGCGCTGGCGTGGCCGCCCTGGCCCCGGGCGGTGAACTTCACGTCGGCCTTGCCTTTTTCGAACACGCCCACCATGGCGAAATTCCCCCGGACGCCGCCGATGGGGTCGGTGATGATGCCGCCGCCCTCGTCGCACACAAGGTACGGCCTGACGCCCTGCTTTTCAAGGAAGCTGACCAGCTTCGGACAGCCGTCGCCCGCCCATTCCTCGGTGCAGGAGGAGGACAGGTACACGTCCATGGGCGGCACGTATCCTTCCGCCAGCAGTTCCTCCGCCGCCTGGAAGAAGCCCATCACCGAGCACTTGGTGTCCGATGCCCCGCGGCCCCATACCTTGCCCTCCGCGATGTCCCCGGAAAAGGGCGCGTGCTTCCATTCGCCGCCTGCGGGCACCACGTCCTGGTGGCTCATCAGCACCAGGGGCCGTGAGGGGCTTTTGCCTTTCCAGTAAAAAAGCAGGTTGCCGTCGATCTCGGTCTTCTGAAGGCGGGAGAACACCAGCGGGAAAAGCTCCCGAAGCAGGTCATGGAAGGGCAGGAACTTGTCCCTCTGGTCGGTCTCGGGCACCGATACCGTGTCGAAGCGGACCATGCGGCTGAGTTTTTCGGCGTATTCCTCCGCCCTTTGGTCCGCCGGGGGCGCTTTATAGGACGCCGTTTTGCTTTTGACGCACAGGGCCCGCAAAAGAGCGGCGATAAGCGCCGCCAGCAGGAGCCCCGCAAGGATAAGAAGCGCTGTGATCACCCCGCGGCCCTCTCTTTCTTCCACCCGAACCAGGCCAGGAGGATGGCCAGCGCGCCGGAGGGGAGGATCATGATGCTGGTCTGGCTCCTGAGGGACGGCACCAGGATGAACAGCGCGCTCATCAAAAGCAGCGGCCACAGGGCCAGCTTCAGGTGCCCGCGGTAATACCTGAAGGCCATCGCGCCGAACAGCGCCGGCACCACCTGGTCGAAGGCAGGCCGGAGCACCCGGGATTCCAGCACCGGGAGCAGCGGCTGCAAAAGCAGCACGCCCGCGGCCAGCACCAGTACGGTCACCAGCGAGGACACCGCGATGGACAGGGTGGAGACGATCTCGTTCTCCTTCGTGCCAGCCTTCACCCCCGCCAGGTCGCGGCTGTGCACCGCGCAGGGGATCTTCATGTTGATCAGGTTGCCGGTGATCATGGCCAGGTATCCGCCGCCTGAGCCCAGCATCGGCAGATAGACCAGGAATTCCACCACCGAGGACACCGTCCATACCAGGCCCACCGAGATGAATCCCCGGGCCGCGGCGCCCAGGTCCGGCATGGCGCCCAGGTACGCGCCGATCACAAACGGCGCGCCCAGCAGCAAGCACAGGGTGACCAGGGTGGCGATCCGCCCGATCACGTGGGTCTTTTTTGTGTAGCTTTCATAGGGATCCTTCATGCTCACAGCATCGCACCTCCCATCATCAGGGCCGCGCTTTCGGCCGCGGCCGCTGCGCCGTTCCCCGCCGCCGGGAAAAGCACCCGGAACAGGATGGCCGCCGCCATGCCCGCGAGCATCGCCAGCGCCAGGGAAAAGTCCTCCAGCCATTTCAGGCCCTTCAGGGCGGACAGCCGGGTGAAGAGCATCATCCCCGCCGCCGCGGCCAGGGCGCAGCACAGCGGCACCGGGTCCCCCGCCAGGTCAAACCGGGCGTTTCCGGAGACCAGGCCCCCGATATAGCTGCCGATATAGGCGCTGACCAGGCCGATGAACATGGCCGTCATCGCCGTATCGCCGAAGGAGGGGCCCTTCTTTTCCCCGCGCCTAAGCAAGGTGGACGAGTATTTTTTGTTGAAGAACAGGTTCAGCACCATGCCCCACATGATGCAGGCGCTCATCAAAAGCGCGATGGTGGAAAAGGCCCTTGCCGTCATCGCATCGCCCGTCAGTTCGATCCCCACCTGCTCCGCGGCGCCGTGGGCCACCTGGGTCTCGTAATGCAGGGCCCCGATGACGCTGAGCCGCAGCCAGGGCCACGGGACGCCCAGGGCGCCCGACAGGGCGATGACCCCCAGCAGGATCGCCACCGCCGGCAGGACGGAGAAGGACGCGCTGGAGCGGATCACCTTGAGCATCACCGAGGTATCCATCCCGATGGCCTTCCCGGCCCGCCACGCCCGCAGGGCAAAGATCACGCACACCGCCGCCACAAAGGCGATGATGCCCCCGCAGATCAGGTACATGGTGCCGCTGTTCAACCGCGCCATGACATCCATTTAAGTCACCTCCGAACATTTCCGCTTTCCGGGTTCACATTATTTTACTCTTATGTACCCCACATTGCAATAAAGTTTGCTTTTCCCCCGTTATATGGAATATAATAGGGAGGAACCTTGATCTGTCCCTGCCAAAAAAGGAGTGTTCGCATGATGAAAAGACTGATCTCCGTTTTCCTTGCCCTCATCCTTTCCCTTTCCGCCGCCCTTCCCGCCCTGGCGCTGGACAAGGCCGGCGACAAGGCCTCCGAAATGGACCTTTACACCCCCGACGGTGAAAAAGCGGCCCTGACTTCCTTTTTCGGCAAGCCCATCGTGATCAACTTCTGGGCCACCTGGTGCCCCTGGTGTGTTCACGAGTTCCCGGAGTTCGAAAAAATGTACCAGGAATACGGCGACCGCATCCAGTTCATGATCGTGGACCTATGCGACGGTTCCTATGAGACCGAGGAGAAAGCCGCCGCCTTCATCGCCGAAAACGGCTATACCTTCCCCGTGTTCATCGCCAAAACGGATTATGCCTATTATAATTTCGGCTACCAGGGCATCCCTGCCAGCGTGTTCATCGATTCCGACGGCGTCATCGTGTCGGACCACCTGGGCGCCTTCCTGGACGGGGAAGAGCTGCGCGCCGCCCTGGAAAGCATCCTGCCGGCGGAATGAGCCCCCGCGCCGTTCAAAGGAGTGACCCGTTATGAAGCGTATTCTGCGATCCCTCAGCCTGCTTTCGGCCCTGGTGATCCTCAGCCTTCTGCCCGGGGCCGCCCTGGCTTCCCTGACTGTCACCACCAACCAGAAACTGGCCACCCGCACCGGCCCGAGCACCAGGTATGACGAACCCGGCACTTTCCTGTACGCCGGGGCCTCCGTAACCGCGGTCGCAAAGGCCTGGGACAGCTACAACGAGATCTGGTGGGTGCAGGTGGACTTTGCCGACGGTTCCTCCCGTTACCGGGTCTACACCGGGCTTAAGCGCCTGAACGTAAACATCCAGAGCCTCACCGAGGAGCGGAATCTCGGCAGCGACACCGTATCTTCGGCGGCGAACGCCCGCTACGGGCCCGGCACATCCTACGCGCCCTGCTCCCTGAACGTGCCCTCCGGCGTACGCGTTACGGTGTGGGGCAGGGAAAACGGGTATTCCCTGGTGGAATACAGTGACAGCCGCATATCCAATCCCCTGCGGCGCTGCTGGATCCCCTCCTCCTGCCTGAAGAGCGGCGGCGGAAGCAGCGCGGGCGGGTATTACAATTACGGCCTTCCCCTCAGCTACGCCTCCGCCTCCAGCTATATCCGGGGCAGCGATCCCTCCCGGTACATCCCGGACCGCCTGATCGACGGGGATCCCACCACCAACTGGCAGTTTTCCACCAACACCGATCCCCTGGGCAGCGGCTGGGCGGCCGTCTACCTGGCCGGCGCCTCCACCGTTTCCTCCATCCATATCCGTTCCGGCTACTGGGGGGACGGAAGCATGACCGGGTATTTCCGCAACGGCCGGCCCCAGACCATCGCCGTGGGCTTCCGCTACAGCTATTCCTACGATTTTTCGGACGAGGTGTTCATCACCCTCACGGACTACACCTCCTCCCTCTACTGGCAGACCTTCCACCTGGGGACCCACTACAACGTTTCGGCGGTGCGCCTCAGGATCATCTCCGCCTATCCCGGCAGCAAGTATCCCAACGACATCGTGATCTCCGACGTGGCGCTGTTCAACTGACGGACGGGCCACGGTTAACGCCCCGCGGTCACACGGCCGCGGGGCGTTGTTTTTTTGATGTGGCGGGGGGCGGTTCGATACGCCCGGGCCTGCGCGGGCCCGGTTTCCGGCTTTATACTGCAAGCACAGAGAACCGTCCCCTGTGTTCTTGGGAAGGCGGATCAGTCTGCGGGGAGCGTGACGTCCGCAAATGTACAGTTGGCGTGAGAAGCGCAGTAGGCCTCTGCGCTGCTGCCGACGGTGCCGTAGACGTACACCAGGGTACAGCCGTCAAATACATCCTCTCCCAGGTCACAGCCGGCCGGGATGCGAATCTTCGTCAGGGCTGTGCAGCCCGCGAAGGCGCGGTCGCCGATGAAGCTGCAGGAGGCCGGAATGTCCACCGCGGTCATGACCGCGCCTGCAAAGGCTTCCGCATCGATCTCCGTCAGGCCGGCGGGGAGGGTGAAGTCCGGCGTACCGAAGACAGGGGCAATCAGCGCGCTGACCGTCACATTCCCGGCGGGCATGGTCAGGAACCAGGCACTGCCGCTCTGGACAAGGTCGCCATCAGTGCATGCGTACCCGATCAGGAAATAGCCTTCTGGCACATTGTAATACGGGGTGAACCGGACCAGGTCCCCTTCCCCTGCCCAGAGTACGCCTTTCAGCCAGAGGCCCGACCCATAGGCCCGGAGGCCGCTGACGGAATAATGTGTGACCTGGCCCCAGTCAAGCGTGAGCCCGTCGGCCGGGGTGACGGAGTACCCCTGTTTACCCTGGGGATCGCAGATGGGCGACAGGTAAAGGCAGTTGTACATGGAGGGGGTGAGGCTGTCGGAGCTGTCATAATAGAAGGTGCCGCCGACCCCCGTGCAGGAGGTGCCGGATGGAGCAGCCATGCAGTTGAGGAAGGTCAGACGGGTGCCCTGATTGGCCCAGGCGACGAAAGCGCCGCACTGGCCGGTGGAGGAGATGGAGCCGTCAAACAGACAGCCCGTGAAGCTGACGCCCTTTCCGGAGCCGATGCAGAAGCCGGAGATCAGCAACCTGCCGGAAAGGGAGGTACTGACCCGGCAGTCGACGACCTGAGAAACGGCGGTGGTGGAGTTTTCGCCGATGAGGCCGGAGGCGCGGTTGCCGGCGCCGGTGATCTCACCCGTGGCGTGGAGCTTGCGTATGGTGGCGCCGCTGATGTAGGCGAAGGGGGCCACCCGGACGTCGTTGTCCGTGTTGACGGCGGTGAAGGTCAGGGTATGCATCCTGCCGTCAAAGGTACCGGCAAAGGGATTGTTAACCGTGCCCATCATGGCGGTGACGGAGATATTATCGATGAGGGCGAAATGCTTGCCTTCCGTGCTGAAGCCGTTCGCCACAGCCGAGGCGTACCTGTTCCACTCTTCGGTGCTCCCGATGGTGTAGGGATCGGAAGAGGTGCCGCTGCCGGAAACGGGAACGGCCGCGGCGCAGTACGCGCAGTTCATATGGCCAGCCTGGGTGAAGACAAAATTGTCCTCATAGGCACAGGACCCGACCGTGACGACGCTTTGCCCGCAGGCTGCGGCGCGGTTTTCGGCGTTCGCCGGTCTCTGCGCGCCATCCTCCTGAACCATCAGGCCATCCGCAAAGGTTATTGTTCCATCGCCGCCGATGGCCGGCCCTCCGTTATAGCCGGAAGCCGCTATCGTGCCGGTGCCGGAAATGGCCAGGCTGCAGCTGCCGGGCACAAAGATGCCTCTCTCCACGGTCAGCGTTTTGCCCTCGCCCAGCACCAGGCGAACGTCCCCGTGGACAGTGAGTCCGCGGCTGCTGTTGTTCTCCGCCACCTTGTACCAGCCGTCGTACAGGTCGGGGATCCAGAACGTCTTCTGGATCTGCCAGGGGGATTCTTCGGTGCCCATGCCGTGCAGGGGAACCAGCTTGGGGCGGAATGGGACGTCTTCAGCCGGCATGGTGAAGGTCCATGCATCTTCTCCCGCCGCGGTCACCTGGGCAGCGTCGGTGATGGCGCCGGCGATGCGGGCGCCGTTCATATTGCCAAACCGGAAGCTCAGGGTCACCGTGTCACCCGAACCGGCGCGGAAGCTGCCGTTCCATTTGAGGCCGCCGGAATAGGCCGTGATGCCGCTGACGCTGTAGACGATGCCGCCGCCGAAATCGAGGATGATGGCGGAGGGCTGGGAGGAGAAGACGGAGTACATCTTCTTGCCATAGTCCTTGCCCTGGCCGATGGGTTCCGTGTAATAGCAGCGGTCCGCCGCGCCGGTGTTGCGGATGAAAGTGCCGCATTCGCCGCCGGTAACCATGATACCGTTGTACACGCAGCAGGAGACGGTGCTTCCGCCGCTGTTCCAGCCGATGAAGCCGCCGCATTTTGTGGTGTTCACGCCGGTGATGCTGCCGGTGAAGGTGCAGCCGATGATGGCCGTGTTCTCAGCCACGCCCGCGAAGCCGCCGTGGGTGCCGTCACCGGAGACGGTGGAGACGATCTTCACGTCGCTTGTACAGTTGACGATCCTGGTGGCGGAGGCGCGCGCGGCGACACCGGCGGCGAATTTGGCGCTTGTACTGATGGTGCCCGCGGTCCGCAGATTTTTGATGGTGGCCGCTTCCGTGTAGCGGAAGGGAGCGCAGGCCTCTTCCGCTGCGGTGTAATTGAAGGTCAGCGTGTTCCCGCAGCCGTCGAAAATGCCGTTGAAGGGATGGTCGGAAGAGCCGATCATGGCGGTCACGGTCAGGCTGTTCATCAGGCCGAAATGCTTGCCGGACAGGTCACGCCCGTTTTCCAGGATGTTTGCCAGGAGGTTCCAGTCGTCCGTATTCCTGACCTGATAGGGATCGTCCTCGGTGCCGGCGCCTTCAAATCCGATGAAATCCGAGAGACGGACGACGCTGACCGGACTGTAAGAGAAGTCGGTTATATTGAAACGCCGGATGGTGATCACCTCTTCGGCGCCGAACTGGTAATGAGCGGTGTTTACCGCCTGGTCGGTCCTGAATGAATAAAGGAAAAGGGACGTGCCGTATGCGTCCGGCAGCGACCAGTCTTCGCCGAGGATAATGGGCTCATTGCTGCCGCTTTCCAGTTCCGCATAGCCGCAGCCGCTTTCGACGATCAGGCTCCCGGCCACGGCGCCCACTTCGCCGCCGTAGGCGTACAACCCGCCGGACCTTAAGACGATCCGGTCATAAGCGCTGACGCCGGCGATATTTCCTTTGAAAGCAAAGCTGCCTTCCAGCACCAGCGAGCCGCCGCAGACCTGGATGGCGTAATCGTCCTGCACCTGGGCCATATGCCAGCGTCCCTTCACGGTGAGCTGGTCGATGCCCTCTGCATAGATGGTATAGGAAGCTGCGAAGCCGTTATAGCTGCTCATCACGCTGCCGGAGATGGTCGGCTCGTTCAGCGTCAGCGTGTGGGTGATGGGATCGTAGCTCGCTTTGCCGTCGCCCAGGATATCTCTGGCGTTGTCGGATGTCACCATGACCTTGCCCAGGACGAGGCCGTACAGCTGGTTGCTCGCGAACTGGACGGTATGGGCGGGATAATCTCCCCCCGTGGAAATGGAGACGTAAACCGGCCCCGCGTCCGTGGGAACATAGTCAGGGTCATAGACCGTCTGTGGACCGATATATCCACGGCCCGGATAGGTGAGGCGGACCTGGGCGTCGCCGGAGGAAGGAAGGCTGATCCCCTGCATGGCGACAATAGCCGCATAGTTTATGCCCTGGAACATGGTGGTCTCCACGCCGGGGAGCAGGATCAGCTTTCCCTGTTCAATGTGAACGCCGCGGTTGTCGGAGTAGGCCGAGAAAGAACCGCCCGCCAGGGTCAGGCTGCCGCTGCCGACCAGGACGCCGGCCGTATCACCGCCGAACGCAGCAATATTGCCGCCGCTGACCATCATGCCCTGGCCTGCATAGACCGCGACGCCGGTACCCCTGAAAACAAAGCTGCCGTCCAGGGTCAGCGTCCCGTCCTGTGCTACCAGGCCGAAGTCGATATCGGTTTCCGTCATGCTGTAGCTGCCCCGGATGGTGAGCGGCGCGCCTCTGGATAATATCTTGATCTTATTGCCGTCGGCGTCCCTGACAGATCCGCTGATATCGGGGTTATTCAGCGTCAGGACACCCGTGTCCGGGTTGTAGCTGGCCTTCCCATCGCCGAAGATATCCTGGTGGTTTACATACGTGACGGCGGTGGAGCCGAGATAGATATCGTATGTTTTGTACCCGGGCGCGATCAGGATGTCCTTGCCGGTGGAGGAAGGCGACAGGCCCAAGGTCCCCTCCATGACCAGCGAACCGATATTAGCCAGGATATTATAAGCACTGGACATTTTGACGCTGAGGACGTCCGCCCTGACGGTCATGACGGAACAGTCGTCGACGGGGGCAAGGGACGCCTGGTTGATTTCCAGCGTGCCGGACTGGATAAAAAGACGGGGTGCTTTGACGCCGAGCTGCGGCTGATTCAGAACAAAATCGCCCGCAAGCCGGAGGGTGTTGGTGGATTTGATCCCAAATCTGACCCCGGTCGTCCAGCTCCCGGCAACGGTCAGGTCGTCCAGGCGCGATTCTATTCCCCAGATTACATGATTCGGATCAACTGTGATATCCGGATCGTTCAGCATCAGGGTATGGGTGGCGGGATCGTACTGCGCCTTTCCTCCGTCGCCCAGGATATCGTCCTGGTTGGAGGATCTGACCCGCGTGCCGCCGACCCAGAGATCGGAAACATAATAGCCGGTGTATCCCGGTCCGAAGATAATATTATAGTCGGTTGAAGCGGGGGAAATGCCGATGTTTCCTTCCAGAACCACGGACCAGATATCATTCAAAAGATAGAAATATGTATGTGAAAGGGACAGCCTGACGCTGCTGACTCCGGCCCCGACGGTCATGGAGCTGCATCCGGAACAGATGGCGCTGATTGACGCCCGGTTGATTTCCAGATTGCCCGACTGGATAAACAGACAGGGGGCATCGATGCCGAGCTGGGGCTGATTCAGGATAAAATCGCC
>JAFXUZ010000026.1 GCA_017524725.1 Clostridia bacterium
ACAGGGAAGTGGACGGCGTGATGGGGTCCATCCGCGAATTCCTGCGGAAAAACAACATCACACCCCGCAGCGGAGCAATGGAAAAAGCCATCAAGGATGCCTGGATCAAAAAAAAGACCGAATAACATAGGGGGACGGTTCTCTGTGTTGACATTTGTGCGGGCAGTATATACAATAAGGGTATCAAAAAAACAGGGGTGATTATGTGCCGAGAAGCGCCAGAAAGCAAAGTGACTGGGGCATGTATCATGCGATGGTCCGGGGGATCAACAGGCAGCGGATCTTTGAGGATGACGAAGACAGGCGCCTGTTCCTGCGCATCCTTGCGGAAACAAAGGAAAAAACCGGATTCAGGCTGTTTGCGTGGTGCCTGATGCCGAATCATGTCCATCTGCTGCTGCAGGAGGGAGAAGAGCCCATAGGGCAGATATTCAAGCGGCTCGGGACAAAATACGTTTACTGGTACAACCGCAGGCACGGCCGGACCGGACATCTGTTTCAGGACAGGTTCAGGAGTGAAACCGTGGAGGACGACGCCGGGTTCATCGCGGTGATAAGGTATATCCACATGAATCCCGTAAAGGCGGGGCTCGCGGAAACGCCGGGAGAATACCCATGGTGCAGCTATCGTGATTATTTTGAGCTGACAAGCCTTACGGATCCATCGATGATCCTTGGGATGATGGACCGGGAAGCGTTTTACGCATTTCATTCCGAAAACGGGCCTGACCTGGGCATGGATCTGGATGAACGAGACAAAATGCGCCTGCCGGACGAAAAGGTGGCGGAGATCCTTCGGGAACAGTTTGGGTGCTCGGGTCCGTCGGATTTCGCGCTTCTTCCGGAAGGAAAAAGGGCCATTGCCCTGCGCCGCCTTTTGAAGGCGGGAGGATCGATCCGGCAGGTAAGCAGACTGACGGGAGAAAGTGTCGGGATCGTCAGAAAATACAGGTAACACAGAGAACCGTCCCCTGTGTTGCGTTATACATACGGAGGCGAGAAATGTTTATTGCAATACTTGGAGCGGGCACCTGGGGGATCGCGCTGGCTCGGATTCTGGCAGAGGCGGGAAACCGGGTGACCGTTTGGTCGGCGATCCCGGAGGAGGTCTCGGAACTGAGCGCGGTAAGGCGGCATAAAAACCTGCCGGGTATGGCGATCCCGGAGGATATCCGCTTTACGGCAAACATCGGCGAGGCTGCGGCCGGCGCGGACGCGGTGCTTTTTGCGGTGCCGTCGGTGTATGTGCGGGAGACCGCCCGGAAAGCGGCGCCGTATATCACGTCCGGTCAGGTCCTGGCCGACGCCGCCAAGGGCATCGAGCCGGGGACGCTGAAAACCATGACCGGGATCATATCGGAGGAGATCCCCGCATCCGAGCCCGTGGTGCTTTCCGGACCGACCCACGCCGAGGAAGTGGCGCGGGACCTGCCGACCACCATCGTTTCGGCCTGCGGGGATATCGAAAAAGCGAAATTTATCCAGGGCCTGTTCAGGGGCACCTGCATCCGGGCTTACACCAACACGGATGTCCTGGGCGTGGAGATAGCCGGCGCCCTGAAGAATATCATCGCCCTGGCGGCGGGGATATCTGAAGGCCTGGGCTACGGTGACAACACCAAAGCGGCGCTGATCACCCGGGGCCTGGAGGAGATCCGGCGCCTGGGGATGGCGATGGGCTGCCGGGAACAGACTTTTTCGGGCCTGGCCGGCATGGGCGACCTGATCGTGACCGCCACCAGCCGCCACAGCCGGAACAACCGCTGCGGATTCCTGATCGGCCAGGGATATTCGGCGGACGAGGCCGCGCGGCAGGTGGGGATGGTGGTGGAAGGCCTAAACGCCCTGCCCGCCGCCATGAGCCTTGCGGGGAAATACCGTGTGGAAATGCCCATCACCTCGGCCGTCAGCGATATCGTCCACGGCGCGGATCCTTCCGACGCGGTGAAGATGCTGATGGGGCGGGAACTGAAAGCGGAGCTCCACCGGCCCGAAACGGATCCCTTCTCCGGCAGGATGGGCTGATGCCTTAGGCTTTCCCGCAGGCAGCAAACCAGATCGCCGCTATAATGCGAAGCGTAACGGATAACGTATAAAGACACTGAAAAACGGCCCGTGTCCCGCAGAGGGGACGCGGACCGTTTTTTAAGCGGATCATGAGAAGAAGACCAGTTCCTCCTTGGGCGGAGCCACCGCGCGAATATCTTCCGCGTATAGCACCGGCCCCACTTCGCCGTACATTTTGTTGAATTCCTGCTTCACTTTGGCGGTCACCAGCACCCATTCGCCCATCGGCAGCATCGGAGCTTCCTTCGTTTTGCACATGAAGCCCAGGAAACGGATGTCGTCGGCGCAGCAGGTCATGGCTTTGCGGCCAGGAACGAAGAATTCATTTTCGTCTTCCTTTGATTTCAGCACCACGCCTTTGAACTGGACGCGCCTGCCGTTGTAGCGCTCGGGATGGTCCCGCATGTCCATATACCACAGGCCGTAGTCGATGTCGTCGATGACCATCGGGTCAGCGTTCAGGTCGTAGGGCATGGTGTCCTCGAAGGCGTCGATCATGTTGCCGTCCTCGCCCTCAAACAGCACGTCGCTCATGGGGCTGACCACCTTCACGCTGCGGCGGAAGCCGGCCAGGCCGTCGTCCTTTTTGCAGCGGTTGAAGATCACCATGTCGGCCCCGTTGATCATGTCGGTGAAGATGGAGCGCATGTTGTTCATGTAAACCTTGAAGGTGGAGGCGTCCACGGTGACGATGTGCTGCACCAGCTCCCATTTGCGGGGCATCTCCATCTGGTAAAGGAGGCCGACGCCCCACAGGGGGTTGTACTCCACCAGCACCCTTGCGGGGCGGTATTTGCGGTCCATCTGGTTCAGGCGTTCAGGGGTCAGGTCTTCCTTGTTTTCCAGCGTTTCCACAACCACCTTGGCGGCTTTCAGGTCCCTGTCGCTGTAATCCTCCTCGCCCTCCTCGCACTTGATCAGGAGGGTCCTTCCGGGGATGCGGAAATTTTTCTGCTGGAGGGTGTAGTTGAGGAAGGAGGTCTTCCCGCTTTCGATGAAACCGGTGATCAGATATACCGGGATACCGCGTTCTGGCATTGTTCACACATCCTTTGGAATTTGATCAGCGGCTGACACGGAAGAGTTCGGCCAGCTTTTTTTCGTCCAGTTTGGAGCCGATGACGCAGAAGCGACCGGTGATCTCTGGGCTGCCGGTGCGGATGTCGCACTCTTCGGGGACCATGTCGAAATAGATCCAGTTCCCGTCGGCGCCGTCCACCATGCCCTTGCAGCGCAGCACGGTGCCCAGAGCGGTGTTTTCTGTGAGGGCATTCAGGATGCCTTCGATCTCCTCGCGGGTGTACTTGTTGGCAGTCTCGGTGCCCCAGGAGGTGAACACCTCGTCGGCGTGGTGATGATGGTGATGCCCGTGGTGGTGGTGATGTTCGTGCTCATCCCCATCGTGATGGTGTTCGTGCTCATCTTCATCGCTGTCATGATGATGGTGATGGTGTTCGTGCTCATCTTCATCGTCGTCGTCATCATGGTGGTGATGATGTTCGTGCTCATCTTCATCGTCGTCGTCATGATGATGATGGTGATGGTGGTGCTCGTGTCCGTCGTCATCCTCGTCATGGTCGTGATGGTGATGATGGCATTCGCATTCGTCGTCGTCGCACTCATCGTCATCCTCGTCTTCGTCCTCAGGCAGCGGGACGGACAGGGTGAATTCCTTTTTGCCTTCTTCCATGGTCTCCAGCACCTTTTTGCCGTCCAACTTGTCGATGGGGGTGGTGATCACGGCGCATTCGGGATTGAGGGACTTGATCATATCCACGGTGTCGCGGATCTTTTCGGGGGTCGCCTTGGCGGTGTCGGTCCTGGACAGGATGACCACCTTGGCGAACTGGATCTGGTTTTCAAAGAACTCGCCGAAGGCTTTGCGGTACATGGCGCATTTGTTTACGTCTGCCACGGTGGTGTAGGAATTGAGCACCACGTCGCCGGTGAGGCCGGCCTTCTGCACGGCCTTGATCACATCGCTCAGTTTGCCAACGCCCGAGGGCTCGATGATGACGCGGTCGGGATGGTATTTGTCCACCACTTCTTTCAGCGCCGTGCCGAAATCGCCCACCAGGCTGCAGCAGATGCAGCCGGAATTCATTTCCTTGATCTCGATGCCGGCTTCTTTCAGGAAACCGCCGTCGATACCGATCTCACCGAATTCGTTCTCGATGAGCACTACCTGTTCGCCCTTCAGCGCTTCCGACAGCAGCTTTTTGATCAGCGTGGTCTTGCCCGCGCCGAGGAAGCCTGAAATGATATCGATCCTGGTCATAATAAAAACTCCTTTGCCTTGCACTTGGGGGCGCCGGCCCTGTCTTGGGGCCTCCAGCGCCATATTTATTGTACAATGTATGTCAAGTGTTTTTTCTGCGGTACGGGGAATGTCCGGACTTGCCAAAGACGGCGCCGGCAATGGTGAAAGGACAAAAAGCCGACTAATTTTAAGCGCCGTGCGGCCCGCTTCTTGACAAGGCGCCTTTCCGGGGCTTATGATGCTGAAAGAGTCTGGCAATGGGGCCTTTCGTGGCCCGGAAAGGATCAAAAGATGAAATATGAAATCCGCAGGGAGACCCTTGAAAAGTGGACGGGACGTTTTGAAAACGATCCCGGAAGGAAGCTGGCCCGCATGGCGCTGAGCCGCGCGGATATCAACAACGCCGCCTATGACGCCTCGGTGGGTTCGACCCTCCGGTATACCTTCTCGGTGGAGATCCCGACCCTGCCTGTGACCAACCAGATGCAGAGCGGGCGCTGCTGGCTGTTTGCCGCTGCCAACGTGCTCCGCGAGCGCATCGCCCAAAGGCTGAACCTGGACCAGTTTGAGATCAGCCAGAGCTATCTGGCGTTTTTCGACAAGTTCGAGCGTGCGAATTATTTTATCGAAGGCATCCTGGATACCGCCGACAGGCCCCTGGACGACCGGACGGTCGCCTTTATCCTGAAGACCGGCGTGCATGACGGCGGCCAGTGGGATATGTTCGCCAACATCGTCAGGAAATACGGTGTGGTGCCCAAATCCGCTTTCGACGAGACCTGGCAGTCCTCCCATTCCCGCCAGATGAACCACTACATCAACCTTTACCTCAAAAAATGCGCCGTCCGCCTGCGTGATATGAAAAACGGCGGGGAAGGGGAGGAAGCCATCCGCGCCTTCCGGGAGGAGATCCTGGAAAAAGTGTGGTCCTTCCTGTGCACCTGCTACGGCGTTCCGCCCAGGGAATTCGATTTTGAATATACCGACAAGGACAAAAACTACCATATCGTTCCCGGCATGACCCCCGCTTCCTTTACGGCGGAGTACGTCGGCGACTATCTGGACAGCGTGGTCTCCATCATCAACGCCCCTACCTCCGACAAGCCCTTCGGCCGCACCTTCTCGGTGCAGTGCCTGGGCAACGTGGTGGGCGGCAGGGATGTAAAGCACCTGAACCTTCCGATGGACGTGTTCAAGGACGCGGTCATTCGGCAGATGCAGGCCGGCAAGGTGGTCTGGTTCGGCAGCGACGTGGGCAAGTGGGGCGACAGGGACAACGGCTTCTGGGACGATAAGTCCTTTGACGCGGAGCTGCTCACCGGGCTGGATCTTGATATCTCCAAGGAAGACGCCCTCAACACCGGTTTTTCGGCCATGAACCACGCCATGGTGCTTACCGGCGTGGACCTGAAGGACGGAAAGCCCGTCCGCTGGAAGATCGAAAACAGCTGGGGCGACGAAAAGGGCAAAAAGGGCTATTATATCTGTTCGGATACCTGGTTCGACCGGTACGTTTACCAGGCGGCGGTCGAGAGGGAATACCTGGGCGACAACGCCGCCAAATACGACACGGATCCCATCTGGCTGGCGCCCTGGGATCCGATGGGGACACTGGCATGAACCGTTTGGCCGCGGCGCAGCTTGCCGCCATGGGGGAGGGCTGTCCGGGTTCGCTGTCCTACCTGAGCAATGCTTCCGCCCTGCTCATGGAGGTACTGGACGATATCAACTGGGTGGGCTTTTACATCCGGCGGGGCGAAGAACTGATCCTCGGCCCCTTCCAGGGGAAGGCGGCGTGCGTACGCATCCCGATGGGCAGGGGCGTATGCGGCACCGCCGCGGCGGAGGACCGGGTGGTGGCGGTGGAGGATGTGCATATGTTTCCGGGGCACATCGCCTGCGACAGCGCTTCGGCTTCGGAGATCGTCGCGCCGCTGCACGACCTGTCGGGCAGGGTGGTCGGTGTCCTTGACATCGACAGTCCCGTCAGGGGCCGCTTCAACGCGTCCCACGCGCCTGCTGCCGCCCTTGCGGCCGGAGAGATAGAAAAAATACTTTCCGTCCTGGGGGACCTTGCCCGGCTCGCCGGCGAAGAATAAGGAAGAGTATCTGTTCAGTCCTACGGACAGAACAGATACCGCGGGGGGTACCCGTACCCCCCGCGAGCCCCCCGGGCGAAGGACGGAGTCCGGGGAAGGGAAACCCCTTCCCCGAGTCCCCAACCCGCCGGCGGCGCCGGTTTCCT
>JAFXUZ010000027.1 GCA_017524725.1 Clostridia bacterium
AATACGGTGCTGGCTTCCGCGGTACCTGCCGCGCCGGAAGCGCCTGTAGCGGCGGCCGAAGGCACCACCGTGACCGCAAACGGCCTGACCGGGACGTTCGACGTGACGGTGGCGCTGGATGGCGGCGCGGTAAGCGGCGTGACGCTCGGCGAAGCCTCCTCCGACATGGATGCGGAATACCTGGCCAAGGTAAAGGGCAGCGACACCTTCCTTGCCCAGTTTACAGGAAAGACCGGCGAGATCGCCGAAGGCGACATCGATACGGTTGCCGGTGCTACCGTTTCCTCCAAGGCCGTGCTCGGCGCCGTCAATACGGTGCTGGCTTCCGCGGTACCTGCCGCGCCGGAAGCGCCTGTAGCGGCGGCCGAAGGCACCACCGTGACCGCAAACGGCCTGACCGGGACGTTCGACGTGACGGTGGCGCTGGACGGCAGCGGCGCGGTGAGCGGCGTAACGCTCGGCGAAGCCTCCTCCGACATGGATGCGGAATACCTGGCCAAGGTAAAGGGCAGCGACATCTTCCTTGCCCAGTTCACGGGAAAGACCGGCGAGATCGCCGAAGGCGACATCGACACGGTTACCGGTGCGACCGTTTCCTCCAAGGCCGTGCTCGGCGCCGTCAATACGGTGCTCGCTTCCGCGGTACCTGCCGCGCCGGAAGCGCCTGAAGCAGCGGTCGAAGGCATCACCGTGACCGCAAACGGCCTGACGGGAACGTTCGACGTGACGGTGGCGCTGGATGGCGGCGCGGTGAGCGGCGTAACACTCGGCGAAGCCTCCTCCGACATGGACGCGGAATACCTGGCCAAGGTAAAGGGCAGCAACACCTTCCTTGCCCAGTTCACGGGAAAGACCGGCGAGATCGCCGAAGGCGACATCGATACGGTTGCCGGCGCGACCGTTTCCTCCAAGGCCGTGCTCGGCGCCGTCAATACGGTGCTCGCTTCCGCGGTACCCGCTGTTCCTACAGAAACGGTACCGACTGAGACTGTCACCGAAGAAAGCGCGGAAACGGTCTTTGATACAGCCCTCGATCTTACACCTATAGCTGCGACTTCCGCGCGCGCAAAGGGTGTGACCGGATCCTTTGACGTAATCGTCGGATTGAATGCAGATGGCGCCGTTTGCAGCGTTGAATTGGGAGACTCCGATTCAGAAGCCGATTACCTCTATCTGAAAGCAGTGAAGGAAGACAAAGCTTTCCTTTCGCAGTTTATCGGAAAAACAGAAGTGATCAGTGAAAGCGAAATTGATACGGTGTCCGGCGCTACAGTTACGTCCAGATCTGTGCTTGATGCGGTGAATGCGGCGATCGGGTCGGCGGATGAAGCGCTTCAAACCGCAAAAGTGCCGGTATATGAAAGAACAGTAAAAGCGAAAGGCATGACCGGATCCTTTGACGTGACAGTCGGCATCAACGAAAGCGGCGCAGTCTGCGGCATAACCCTTGGTGAATCGGACTCCGAAGCAGACTACCTTTACCTGAAAGCTATAAAGGAAAACGATACGTTCCTGGATCAGTTTATCGGGAAGAATAATACCGTTTCCGCGGACGGGATCGACACGATCTCCGGCGCCACGCTTTCCTCGAAGGCAGTGCTTGAAGCCGTGAATAATGTCCTTGCTCTTGGAAAGGAAAGCGGTGCCCCCGCTGAAAGTGAAAAAACGGAACCCGCAACAGAGCCTGAACCTCAGGAAACTCCCACCGCCGCGCCCACCGTGGTCCCGGCTGTAGCGACGACAGCGGAGCCGACCCCCAAACCAATAGAAGAAAACGACGGCACCAGGGTTAAAGCCAGAGGTGAGACCGGCACTTTCGGCGTAAGTATTTCTCTGGATGAAAACGGTGCGGTAGCCGGTGTAGATATCGGCAGATCCACATCTGAAGCAGATGAATTATACCTGTCCGCAGTGAAAAACAGTGAATCCTTCCTGAACCAACTGATTGGCAGGACCGGTTATATTTTCCCGGAAGAAGTCGATACTGTTTCCGGTGCCACTGTATCCTCGCTGGCTGTGATCGATGCGGTAAATACGCTTGCCGGATTCCCTGAACCGGAGATCATACCGGGCTCAGGGGAAAAAACAGCGGTATCCGCCTCAGAGCCGGAGACAGTACCTGCGGCGGACAGCCTTGCTGCCGAAGTCCATCCCGTGCCTGTTGAGGATGGTACTACCGTGACCGCGAACGGCCTGACCGGGACCTTTGATGTAACGGTTGAATTGGACGGCAGTGGTGCGGTGAGCGGTGTTACGCTTGGCGAAGCTTCCTCGGATATGGACGCGGAATACTTGGCCAGGGTAAAGGGCAGCGAGACCTTCCTTGCCCAGTTCACAGGAAAAACCGGCGAGATCGCCGAAGGCGACATCGATACGGTCGCCGGTGCTACCATATCTTCGGGGGCGGTGCTCAAGGCTGTCAATACGGTGCTTGCCTCAGCGGCACCGGATGCATCGGAAGCGCCTGCTGAACCTATCCCAGCTGTCGGAAAAGCCGTAAATACCTCATATGTTACGGGCCATGGCCTTACAGGCACCTTTGGTGTAGCTGTCAGCCTGGATGAAAACAACGCAGTGTGCGGTATTGATATCGGGCCGTCTGATTCCGAAGCGGATGTGGATTATCTGAATGCCGTGAAAAGCAGCGGTTCATTCCTGGACCAGTTTATCGGGAAAAATAAACTGATTTCCGAAGACGAGATCGATATGGTATCCGGTGCGACTGTTTCCTCCAGGGAGGTGCTCAACGCGGTCAATTCTGCTGTAACGCTGGCGAACAGTGGGATCATCATGGAACCGACCATGGCGCCGACGGCGCGCCCTACAGCCGAGCCGACAGCCGTTCCTACGGCAAAACCCACCCGTGAACCTTCTTCCGAAACGTTGGATGATGATGGAGCAGGAATCACTGCAAAAGGATTGACAGGCACGTTTAAGGTTGCGGTCAGCATGGATGAGACTGGCGCTGTCGCGGGTATCGTGATCGGCGAAACATCTTCCGAAGCGGATGAAGCATATCTTTCCGCTGTCAAAAACAGCGATACGTTCCTTTCACAGTTTATCGGCAGGAAAGGTGAGATATCCGGAGATGAGATCGACACGGTATCCGGAGCGACCATTTCCTCAAAGGCTGTATTGGACGCTGTCAACACGTTACTGAAATCCTATGAAACGGAACGGTGATGTTCCCGGGAAGATGACGAGGACCGCACGGATCAAAAACGGCGCTGTGATCCTCATTATGGCAATTTCGGCTGTCGTATTCCTTGTCACAGGCGCGGTATCAAGGGCGGGAAAGACTTCCGCGGGAAGGGTGCGCGTTCTCGTGGATGGGAAGACTTACACGGAACAGCCGCTGAGGGACGGGGGGCTCATCAGGGTATCCCAGCCCGACGGATGTGAGAATGTGATCATGATGACCGGCAACGGCTTCTGCATGCAGTCAGCATCCTGCCGCAATCAGGACTGTGTGCACCAGGGCACGGTAACGGAAGACAATTATATGTTCCGGGTCCTGGGCACAAGCATTATCTGTATACCCAACCGGGTCGAGGTTCAGCTGATCCTTTCGGGAGACTCGGAAAAACCTGTCATGGACATTCCCGACGTTTAATCAGAACTATACATAAAAGGTGGGATCAAATTGAAAGGTACATTTCGCGGCGGCGTACATCCTTCCCATAAGAGCAAGGACCCGACCAAGGGAGTGAAGACCAGGGAATACGTTTCCGATACGGTAAAGATCATCATGAACATGAATATTGGTGCGCCGGCCAAGCCCTGCGTCAAAAAGGGAGACCAGGTCAGGGTCGGCCAGGTGATCGGCGAAGCTCAGGGTTTCATGAGTGTTCCCGTGCACGCAAGTGTTTCCGGCACGGTCCTCGCAGTTGAGCCCATCCCCTACCTTACCGAAGCGCCGTCCATGGCGATTACGATCCAGAATGATTTCAAGGATGAGTGGGTGGAACTGCATCCCCTGGGCGACGTCGAGCATGTTGACCCCAAGCTTGTGATCCCCGCCATTCAGAATGCCGGTATCTGCGGTATGGGAGGTGCGTGTTTTCCGACGCACGTCAAACTGTCACTGAAACCGGACCAGAAATGCGATACGATCATCGTCAACGGAGCAGAATGTGAAACGCACCTGACGGCAGACCATCGCCTGATGCTGGAAAACAGCAAGAGGATCGTGGACGGCCTTCGCGCTGTAATGCGTGCGCTGGATGTAAAGAACGGTGTCATAGCCATCGAAGACAACAAGGCGGACGCCATTGCCGCTATGAAGGAAGCCTCCTTTGGCAGGCAGGGGGTAACGGTAAAGTCGCTTCGCACCAAATACCCCCAGGGCGGCGAGAAACAGCTGATCGAGGCCATCACCGGAAGACAGGTCCCCTCAGGCGGGCTCCCCATCCAGGTGAATGTTGTGGTGCTGAATGTCGGGACTTGTGCAGCCATCGCCGATGCGATCATCGACGGAAAACCCCTGATCAGCCGGATCACTACGATCACAGGGTGTGTCCGCAACCCGTCAAACCTCCGTCTTCGTATCGGCACACTGGTCGAGGACCTGATCGGCGAGTGCGGCGGTTTTTCCGAAGAAGCGGGCAAGATCGTGTTCGGAGGCGCCATGACCGGACTGCCGATCCCCAATACGGCTGTTCCGATCGCAAAAGCCACCAACGGTGTAGTGGTCTACAATAAGCATGACGGCGCAAGCGTTGAAGAAGGGCCCTGCATCCGCTGCGGAAAATGCGTCAGCGTATGTCCCATCGGCCTGAATCCTTTCCAGATCAAGGCGGCTGCCGACGCGGATGATCTGGAAAAATGCAAGGCGCTTCATGTGATGGACTGCATTCTGTGCGGCAGCTGCTCATTTGACTGTCCGTCGCGCAGGTGGCTGACGGCGTCCTTCAAGAACGCCAAACAAAAAATCACGCTCCAGGCTAAAAAAGCCGCGGCAGCGCAGCAAGGAGGCACCGCAAAATGAGTCTGATCCTTTCTTCCGCGCCGCACATCCGCACACACAATACAACGACCAGGCTGATGGGCAATGTACTGATCGCCCTTGCTCCATGCGTTGCGGCAGGCGTCTATTTCTTCGGACTGAGGGCAGCCCTCGTGTTGGCCGTGTCCACCGCGTCTGCGGTCCTGGCGGAGTTTGTGTGGCAGAAGCTGGCCCACCAGAAGGTCCGCATCTCCGACCTGTCCGCCGCTGTCACCGGCCTCCTGATCGGCCTGATCGTTTCCCCCACCGTACCATGGTGGACAGTCATGATCGGAAGTTTCTTTGCCATCATCGTCGTAAAACAGCTCTTTGGCGGTGTGGGCGACAACTTCCTCAATCCGGCGCTTGCGGCCCGTGCCGTGCTGCTGGCATCCTGGCCCACGAGGCTCACGTCCCATCCCGCGGTCGGGTTCAGTGCGGACGCAGTTTCCGCGGCCACGCCCCTCGCTTCCATGAAAGGCATCTCCCTTAACGACCTTCTGCTCGGCCATGTCGGAGGCGCCATCGGCGAGACCTGTAAGATCGCCATTTTGGTCGGTCTCGCCTATCTTCTTATTACCCGCACCATTTCCTGGAGGATCCCCGTATTTACCGTCGCTTCAGCATTCCTCTTCAATCTGGTCGTCTCCGGCAGTCTGAACGACAGCCTTACATGCATCCTTTCAGGCGGCCTGCTGTTTGGCGCTGTATTCATGGCTACTGATTATGCCACTTCCCCAATGCAGTCATATGCGCAGATGATCTATTCGGTCCTGATCGGCATCATTACTGTGGTGATCAGGAAATGGGGTGTTTATCCGGAAGGTGTCACCTATGCGATCCTGATCGCCAATATCGTCGCGCCGCTTCTTGACAGGTTTATCCCCCAGAAGATTTACGGTGTGATCGGAAAGAAAAAGGAGGTTAAAGCCTGATGAGTACCGCTGAAAAAAAGCAGGGCCTCGGCAAGGTATTCATGAACGGGATCCTCGATGAGAATCCCACATTCCGCCTGGTCCTGGGGACCTGTCCCACCCTGGCTACCACGACCAGTGCCACCAACGGCTTTGGCATGGGTCTTTCCGTCACCTTTGTACTGCTCTGTTCCAATATCGTTATTTCCCTGCTCAGGAAATTCATTCCGGACAAGGTCCGTATTCCGTCGTTCATTGTGGTTATCGCGGCGTTTGTCACGATCCTGAAACTGCTTCTCCAGGCATATGTGCCGTCCCTGTACAGCAGCCTGGGAATATTCCTCCCCCTGATCGTTGTCAATTGCATCATCCTGGCCCGGGCGGAAGCGTTTGCCAGCAAGCATCCGGTGGTGGAATCCGCAGTCGACGGTCTGGGGATGGGTTTGGGGTTTACCATTGCTCTCACGCTGATCGGCGCCATCCGTGAGATCCTTGGTTCCGGCTCGATTTTCGGCATCAATATTTTCGGCGCTTCCTTCGAACCGATGCTGATCCTGGTACTTGCCTCCGGCGGTTTCCTGTCCTACGGCATCCTCCTCGGCATCATCAATGCCATAACCAACCGCAACAGGAAGGCCAAGCTTGAAAAGGGGGAAAACTGACATGACGATGAATGTTCTTCTCTTCTTTGTAAGCTGTGTCCTGACAAACAACTTTATTTTCTCCCGGTTCCTTGGCTGCTGTCCGTTCCTTGGGGTATCCAGCAAGGTGACGACCGCCGTCAGCATGGGTCTTGCCGTTACCTTTGTCATGACCATCGCTTCCTTCTTCTGCTACATCGTCTATAACCTGCTCCTGGTCCCATTGGGGCTGACTTACATGGATACGATCGCTTTTATCCTTGTGATCGCAGCCCTGGTGCAGTTTGTTGAGATGTTCCTCAAAAAGACCTCTCCCGCACTGTACAGCGCTCTGGGCATTTACCTTCCCCTGATCACCACAAATTGCGCTGTGCTGGGTGTGGCGACTCTGAACATGAACAATAACTATTCCCTGATCCAGTCCGTATTGAACGGAACATTCTCCGCTATCGGGTTCCTTGTGGCTATCGTCCTGATGGCGGGTGTACGGGAAAGGCTCGAAACCAGCAAGATCCCCCAATGCATGAAGGGATTCCCCATCACGCTTGTTTCTGCCGGCCTGATGGCGATCGCTTTCCTGGGCTTCAACGGTCTGGTATAAGGAGGTAAAATCAATGACGATCCTATATGCCGGTCTCGCTTTGGGCGGGCTTGGACTGATCTTTGGTCTGGTTCTGACCTTTGCAGCAAAAAAATTCCATGTGGAAGTAGACGAGCGTGTCAGCCAGGTGCGCGACTGCCTGGGCGGAGCAAACTGCGGCGCCTGCGGATATGCGGGATGTGACGCCTTTGCCCAGGCCGTGGTGGAAGGAAAGGCAAAGCCCAACGGCTGCGCTCCCGCCGGCGCGGGCGGTGCGGAAAAAATCGCAGCCATCATGGGTGTGGACGCCGGTTCATCGGAAAAGATGGTGGCCAGGGTCCTCTGCCAGGGGATCAAGGGCATCGCGAAGGAAACCTATGTTTATGACGGTTATAAAAGCTGCATGACCGCCGCCGGTATCGCCGGTGGCCCCAAGGACTGCCGTTTTGCTTGCATCGGCCTTGGAGACTGCATGGATCACTGTGCTTTCGGCGCGATCTCCATGAAGGATGGGATCGCCTGCATCGATGAAATGCTGTGCACAGGCTGCGGACAGTGCGCGGAAAACTGCCCCCGCGGAGCCATCCGTCTGCTTCCTGCGTCCCAGAAGGTCATGGTCCGATGCCGCAACAGCGATACGGCACGTATGGCCAGGGAAGTGTGCGCCAATGCCTGCATCGGCTGCGGAAGGTGCAAAAAGGAATGCCAGTACGACGCCATTGTCGTCGAAAACGGCTATGCGCACATCGATCCGGACAAGTGCCAGGGATGCGGTGCCTGTGCCGCGGTATGTCCCTGCCACTGCATCACCGCTCAGGGGATCGTACGCACTGAAACGGCCTGATTAAAAAAAGGAACGCTGCATATGAGCCTGCGGATCCTTCCGCAGGCTTTTTTCAGGAACTGCTCTGTCATGCTTTTTTTGCCTTGCCATCCGGAAGAAAGTGGTTGATGAATGACAGGATTAGACGACAGGCTCCCGGAGCTTTCTGCACCGGAGGCAGCGACACGGATCCCCATTGCCCGTATCCGTGACAGGCTTGATGCGCTGACCGGCAAAAAGGACTATCCTGCTGCCGCGCGCCTGCTGGCTTACTGGCGGGATGAAGCCCGGATAATGAAAGATGTCCGGGGGGAATTCTTTGTCCTGAATGAAATGATGGGCGTTTTCCGGAAATCGAACGACCGTGAGAAGGCGCTGGAAAGCGCCGAGGGCGTTCTGCGCCTGGTTTCGCATCCGGAGATATCGGGCAGCATCGGTGCGGGAACCGCATATGTGAACGCGGGAACGGTGTACAAATACTCCGGTGATCCCATGAACGCCCTGGAATGCTTCCGGAAGGCAAGGACGGTATATGAGCAATCCCTGGAACAGAATGACGAACGGCTGGGCGGCCTGTATAACAATATGGCACTGGCGCTGATGGACCTCGGACACCTTCAGGATGCGATCAGCCTTTTCGAGTCCGCCCTCCGGATCATGCGCAAACAGCCTTTCGGAGGCCGTGAAGAGGCCATCACCCTGCTGAATATGGCGGATGTCTATGCACAGGAGAAGGGGCCGGAAGCCGCTGAAGGGGTCATAAATGACTGCCTGCGGGCAGCTGAAAGGCTGCTTTTGGATCCGTCCCTCCCCCGGGACGAATACCATGCTTTCGTCTGCGAAAAATGTGCTCCTGTTTTCTCTTATTATGGTTGGTTCAAAACAGCGTCGGAACTGGAAAGCACGGCGGCTTTGATCCGACGGAACGACAACTCTTTGGGGTGACATCGGAATGGATGGACTGTCTCTTTCCAGGCGTTACTATGAGCAGTATGGACGTCCCCTTCTGAAGGAACGCTTTCCATCAGTCAATGATCAACTGGCGGTGGGGCTTGCCGGTGCGGGATCGGAATGCATGGGTTATGACGATGCCGTTTCGGAGGATCACGACTTTGGGCCGGGATTCTGCATCTGGCTCCCCGGGGAGGAGATCGTGGACCGAAGGACCGCTTTCCTTCTGGAAAGAGCGTATGCTTCGCTTCCCATGGAATTTGAAGGGCGAAGGCGCTCGCAGATGGCGCCGGTGGGCGGAGCGAGGACAGGCGTCATGCGTATGGCAGATTTTTTTTCCGGCAAGTGCGGGGATCCCGAAGGACGATTGACCCTTGAACAGTGGCTTAACGTCCCCACGGCTTCGCTTGCGGAGGCTGTAAACGGCGAGATTTTTTCCGATCCTTCCGGCATTTTTACACAGATCCGAGAATCCCTGCGGCATATGCCAAGGGACGCCCGCCTTAAGCGAATGGCGGGACATCTCCTCTTGATGGCCCAGAGCGGTCAGTACAATTATCAGCGGTGTCTTGACCATGGCGAGACCGGCGCGGCGCAGCTGGCAGCGTATGAATACGTCCGCCATGCCATTTCGGTCATTTTTCTCCTGAACGATAAGTACGAGCCGTTTTATAAATGGGCTTTCAGGGCCATAAGGGACCTCCAGATCCTGCCTCGACTGGAAAAGAGCTTGACGGATATCATTTCGACCCCGAACGATCCCGAGTCCAGCTTTGAGAAATATACTCTGATTGAGGAAACCGCCTCCGCGATCATTGAGGCTCTGATCGATCTTGGGTTTACAAAAGCGTCGTGCCGCGACCTGGAAAAGCACGCCTATTCTGTAAACGATGCGATCTCTGACGGAAGCCTTCGCAATATGCATATTCTCTGCTGCGCAGGCGTTTCATGAGTGAATTGTCAGATTTACCCGTGTTTTACGGATCATGGCAGGTGCTGCCGGCATATCGACCTTCAGTTTTAGGAGGCAAAGATGGAGATCCACGGCTTACAGAAGCTCACACTCCTTGATTATCCGGGACATACGGCCTGCACGGTCTTCCTGGCGGGCTGCGATCTACGCTGCCCATACTGCCATAACACCGGTCTTCTGGATGCTTCCGCTCCGCCGCTCATGGATGACAGGAAGCTTATTTCGTTTTTGCAAAAAAGGAAGGGGCTTCTTGACGGCGTCGCATTCACAGGGGGTGAACCTCTGCTGCACCGGGACCTGCCGGCAGTAATGGAAGAGATCAGAAGAATGGGTTTCCTTGTCAAGCTGGACACCAACGGGATGCACCCGAAGGCCCTGAAAACGGTCCTGGAAGGCGGGCTTGCAGATTATGTGGCGATGGACATCAAGAACAGCCGGGATCAATACGCCGCTGCCTCGGGTCTGGACACCGTGGACCTGGAGAGGATCGATCAGAGCATATCCCAGCTTATGGACCGGGCTCCGGATTATGAGTTCCGGACGACTGTTTTGGAACAGCTGCATAACGAGGATTCTTTCCGCGCCATCGGTCCGTGGATCAGGGGAGCGAAACACTATTTTCTGCAGGCCTTTACCGACAGGGACAGCGTTCCATTTCGGGGATTCTCCGCCCCGAACGCTGAGCAAATGGAAAAGTATGCTTCCATCGTCCGCCCCTTCGTTGGGGATGTCTCCCTGCGGGGATTGTGAACCGCTTTCCGTATGCCAAGTATTCGCTGCGCTATATTTTGCGCTTTCAATGTTTTTTTCTTACAACATATTGACTTCGGATGCTTTCTTTGGTATGATTCATTTGCCCCACGGGTCATAGGAAACACAGGTGCCGCTGACAAACACAGCGGCATACTTTGTGCCTGTGTGCCCGTGCCGGGACCAGCAACGCAACACATATGAGGAGGCCGGCGCACCATGTATCGTGTAACCAAACGGGACGGCAAAGTCGCGGAATTCGACATCCGCAAGATCAGTTCGGCAATTCAAAAGGCCTTTGATGCCTTGAATAAACAGAGTCACCCCACTGTCATCGACATGCTCTCTCTGAGGGTCGCTTCGGATTTTGAACCGAAGATCAGGAATGGCCAGATCAGTGTCGAAGAGATCCAGGATAGTGTGGAGAAGGTCCTTTCCGAGGCCGGGTACACCGACGTGTCGAAGGCCTATATTCTGTATCGCAAACAGCGGGAGAAAATCCGCAACGTGGGCTCCGCGCTTCTCAACTACAAAGATCTGGTGAACGACTACCTGAGGATCTCTGACTGGCGCGTCAAGGAGAACAGCACGGTCACCTACAGCGTCGGCGGCCTTATCCTTTCCAATTCAGGCGCCATTACCGCCAACTATTGGCTCAGCGAGATCTATGACCAGGAAGTGGCCGACGCCCACAGGAATGCTTCCATCCATCTGCACGACCTGAGCATGCTGACCGGCTATTGTGCGGGCTGGTCCCTGAAGCAGCTCATCCAGGAAGGTCTTGGCGGGGTGCCCGGCAAAATATCTTCCAGCCCTGCCAGTCATCTTAGCACACTGTGCAACCAGATGGTCAATTTCCTTGGAATTATGCAGAACGAATGGGCCGGCGCACAGGCTTTTTCCTCCTTTGACACCTATCTGGCGCCTTTTGTGAAGGTGGACAACCTCAGCCAGAAGGAAGTTAAACAGTGCGTGCAGTCCTTTGTGTACGGCGTAAATACACCTTCCCGCTGGGGCACACAGGCGCCTTTCTCCAATATCACCCTGGACTGGGTCGTCCCTAAGGATCTGGCTTCACTCCCGGCCATCGTGGGCGGCAGGGAGATGGACTTTACCTATGGGGACTGCCAGAAGGAAATGGATATGGTGAACAAGGCGTTCATCGAGATCATGATTGGAGGAGACGCCAACGGCCGCGGATTCCAGTATCCCATCCCCACCTACTCTATCACCCGTGATTTTGACTGGTCCGAGACTGAAAACAACAAACTTCTTTTCGAAATGACTGCGAAATACGGCACGCCGTATTTTTCCAACTATATCAATTCCGATATGGAACCCAGCGACGTCCGTTCCATGTGCTGCAGGCTTCGCCTGGACCTTCGTGAGCTGCGCAAAAAATCCGGCGGCTTCTTCGGCTCCGGCGAATCTACGGGCTCCATCGGTGTCGTCACCATCAATATGCCACGGCTGGCGTACCTGGCGCAGGACGAAAAAGATTTTTACAGGCAGCTTGACAAGCTGATGGACATTGCGGCCCGTTCCCTCAAAACCAAGCGGACCGTTATCGAAAAGCTTCTTGAGGCAGGCCTCTATCCGTATACCAAGCGCTACCTTGGCACTTTTGAAAATCATTTTTCCACCATCGGCCTTGTGGGCATGAACGAAGCCGCACTGAACGCAAAGTGGCTTGGGAAGGACCTGACCCATCCGGAAGCGCAGAAGTTTGCCAGGGAAGTACTGCTCCACATGAGGGAACGCCTCAGCGATTACCAGGAAAAGTACGGAGACCTCTATAATCTCGAGGCCACGCCTGCCGAGTCCACTTCCTATCGTTTTGCAAAACATGACAAGGAAAAGTTCCCGGATATCATTACAGCCAACATGAACGGCACACCGTATTATACCAATTCCAGCCATCTGCCGGTGGGTTATACCGAGGACATTTTTTCTGCCCTGGATATTCAGGACGAGCTTCAGACGCTGTATACTTCCGGTACCGTGTTCCACGCTTTCCTCGGTGAAAAAATGCCCGACTGGAGAGCGGCGGCCAATTTGGTGCGGAAGATCGCGGAAAACTACAAGCTGCCATATTACACCATGTCCCCCACCTATTCTGTTTGCAAGGACCATGGCTACCTGACCGGAGAGCAGTATACCTGCCCGGTCTGCGGCAACAAGACGGAGGTCTACAGCCGGATCACTGGTTACTACCGTCCCGTGCAGAACTGGAACGACGGCAAGGCGCAGGAGTTCAAGGACCGCAAGGTTTATGACATCGGGCATTCCCGTCTGACACATACCGGGCCTATCCTGGAAAAAGAAACCGAGCCGCAGGTGTCTGAAGAGGTGCGCTCTGCCCCCGAAACCCTTAAAAACAACGAAACGCTTCGCCTTTTTGCCACAAAGACATGTCCCAACTGCCGCCAGGCGGAGAAACTGCTGCAGGAGGCGGGGATCCCCTTCACCAAGCTGCTGGCTGAGGAGAACGAATCCCTGGCTTCCGCGCTGGGTATCCGTCAGGCTCCGACACTGGTCGTTGGTCCCGACAGCACCGCTGAAAAGATCGTGGGCCTTGGTGCTGTGCGCCGGTATATTTCGACTTATGTGGGCTGAAGTATGACAGACATCATCGTGATCGGCGGAGGAACCGCCGGGTTGACGGCAGCGATATACGCACGCCGTTCCGGGAAAAATGTGATCTTGATCGAAAAGGAAAGTACGGGCGGACAGATCGTATTTTCTCCCCGGGTGGAAAACTACCCCGGCCTCCGGTCTGTTTCAGGGGCGGATTACGCATCTGCCCTGACAGAACAGGCAGAAAGCCTCGGTGTTGTCATCGAATACGCTGAAGCGCTTTCTGCTGAAGACAACGGAAAATCGTTTACCGTCAGGTGTGACTCGGGACCGGTAACAGGCAAAGCCTTGGTCATAGCTTCGGGGACAGCGCACCGCAAAATGGGACTAGACAATGAGGACGAGCTTCTCGGGAGCGGGGTCTCCTATTGCGCGGTGTGCGACGGAGCTTTTTGTACAGGCAGGGAAGTTGCCGTCGTTGGCGGCGGAAATACCGCCCTGACAGATGCCCTGTTCCTTTCCGGGATATGCAAAAAGGTGACGCTGATCCATCGGAGGGATTCCTTCCGCGCTGAGAGTACGCTTGTATCCCGTTTCAGGGAAAAGCCCAACGCGGCATTTTTGATGTCCTGTACAGTCACAGGATTGAAGGCTGCCGACGGTGTGCTGTGCGGGATCACGGTGAGGGACATTCATAACCGCGAAGAACAGTTCCTGCCCGTGGATGGCTTGTTCACAGCCATCGGGCAGATACCGCAGACAGATGTCTTCAGGGGCTTTGTGGCTATGGACGGAGATGGATACATCAAGGCAGGAGAAGACTGCCTGACTGACCGTCGGGGCGTTTTTGCGGCAGGCGACTGCCGCACCAAAGCTGTGCGCCAGCTCGTTACTGCCGCCGCCGACGGCGCCGCTGCCGGGCTGGCCGCGAGCCGTTATACCGACAGCATCTTATAAATTCCTATATGATAAATGATAAAAGGGACTGCTGCCTTGTGCAACAGCCCCTTTTATCATATCCGGGAACAAAATGGCTTCGCTGATTACTTTACAGATAGCAAACCGTTTCTTTCAGGTCTTTCCTGCTTGAATGGTTCGAAAGCGGACCCGTGCCTTCTGCGGCGTATCCAAGATCCATAACCATCAGCACTTCCTCATTTTCCGGTATTCCCAGATCCTTAGCCAATTGATCCGGATCAAAGAAATTGATCCAGCAGCTGTCGAGTCCGGCGTCGGCAGCGGCAAGGATCATATGCGTTGCGACGATAGTGGCGTCTTCAATACCGGAATCACGCCTGCCGCCAGGATAAGTGAATACCTGGGTTTTATCGAATGCGACTGCAAGAACCACAGGCGCGTTATATCGGCAGGGTGTGACAGCGTCGATCTTTGCCAGCATCTCGGGAGAACGTAGCACATAAATACGCTGCTCCTGCAGGTTCTTGGCTGTCGGCGCCAGCCTTCCGGCCTCCAGAACAGCGTTCAGCTTGTCGTCCTCCACCTGACATGATGAAAATTTCTTGCATGAATACCGTGCTTTAATAACCTCTTTAAATTCCATAACCATCCCTCCATAAGATTCATTTTCGTTTTTTTGACGAAAACCGTGAAACGGGTTTTTAAGCCCCGCTGCTTCCGGCAAGCCCTAGCTCTTCCGCGTGTTCCTTCATCCCAGCGATGCAGATCCCGACCACCTCGTTAAGATCCATTCCCAGCATTTCACAGCCCTTCAGAATGGTGTCCCGGCTGCATTTTGCGGCAAATCTTTTATCTTTGAATTTTTTGATCAGGCTTTTAACCTCCAGGTCTGTGATACCGTTGGGCCGCATCCTGGCTGCGGCCTGGATGATGCCTGTCAGCTCGTCTACTGTAAACAGGCTTTTTTCCATGTTTGTCCGGGGCTCTATGTCGGTGCAGATGCCGTATCCGTGGCTGAGGATGGCCCGGATATCCTCTTCATCCACTCCGGCGGACCGCAGCGGTTCCGCAGTATGCTTCAGATGTTCATCCGGAAATTTTTCATAATCATAATCGTGAAGCATTCCGACAGCCTGCCAGTGTTCTTCATCCTCACCGAAATGCCTGGCCATGGCGCCCATCGCAAAGCATACGTTCTTCTCATGGACGATCAGGTGTTCCTCGGTCACCATCCCATGGTTCAACTCCATTGCCCGTTCCATTGTCAGCATTCGATTTCGCCGCCTTTCCCAAACGGATCTTTTCGCATTCTGTCTGCCTTATTGGGCTTTCCGGGGTCCAAGAGGGCCTCGTTCCCTTCAGCTAAGGAAAGGATACCATATGTCGTTGCCTTCCGCCCGGGATCGTTCGTTTTTTTCCTGTACTTTTTTGCTTTTGCAGCGGCAGAGGGAAACAGCGAAACATTTGATGATTGCGTTCCGTGGAATAAAAAAGTAAAATAGGATAAGAAAGCTGTGTGCCGGACACCTGAATGAATTACGGAGGTGAATGATACTGCGTCTGTTTGTCGCATTGGAACCAACACCGTCGTTTCGGTGTGCTTTGTCTCTTCTGCAGGACCGTCTCCGTGCAGAAGGTGTGACCGGCAGCTGGCTCCATCCTTCCAATCTGCATATGACCCTGGCTTTTATCGGCGCCTGGCAGGAAGACGTTACAAACCATCTGCCTTCAGTAACAGTTCCATTCCGGATCACCCTGGCCGGGCTGGGTATCTTTCCGGGAGCAAAGGTTCTTTGGGCGGGCGTGGATCCTTCACGAGAGCTGGATACCCTTGCAAAGGATGTAAGACAAGAACTGGACATCGCCGGGATCCCATATGACAGACAGCCATTTTATCCGCATATCACGCTGGCAAGGAAACCGTGTGTGCCGGATCGCATATGCATCTCCGAGGTCGGTGTGCCTCCTGCATACATGACGGTGCGGGAGGTTTGCCTCTACAAATCGGAGCATCTGGAAAACGGGATGGCCTATACTGTGATCGGGCGGAGCGGGAATCAATAAAAAGCGTCTTGAGAACAAACATACTTTTTTGAATTTGGAAAGTAGTACATCGAATGATTCGATGGAACAGCAGTTCGTTATGTTTTTACCGGAGCGGCAGTGGTACCCTCGTCATACAGCCTGACCGGCAGGATTGTCACCTGGGGAGGAAGGGTCCGGTCAGCAATGCGGTTCAGAAGCAGGCGTACACCTTGGACCGCGACGCTTTCACCGTCAGCATAAATGCTGGTCAACTTTGGAAGGTAAGGGATCTCTCCTCGTAAATGATCGAAACTGACAATGGATATATCCCCGGGAATAGCGATGTGATGTTCTTCCAGAGCCAGCATCACCGGATAGGAAACCTCGTCCCTGAAGGAGATGATGGCGGTATAGTTCATGGGAAACAGCAATTCCCCTATCCGGCGCTGCGCAAGCGCCTGTTCAACGTTTTCCCCCGGCACAATACGGATTCCTTCATCCGGGATACCGTAGTCGTACATGGCGCGCCGAAAGCCCTCAAGTCGGTCAAGCTGGGAACTGGACTGATTTACACCGGAAAGGAACAGATACCGCCGGTGACCTAATCGGGCCAGATGGCTCCCGGCCAGATAACCGCCCTGTACATCGTCGCAGCGGGCGTTATCGGTCACCTTTCCCCTGATCCAACGGTCAAGCAGCACGAACGGGATGCTGTGGTTTTCCATGTATTCGATATGACTGGGATTATCGTGGTATGGGAAAAAGAGGATCCCATCCACCGACTGTGATATAGCTGAATGGATCATTTGTTCGGCCAGCGATTCGTCCAGCTGCATGCACAGGACCATCATATTATAACCGGCCCGGCGCAGCTCAATGTCTATCTTGCTGAGCATGTTGCAAAAATGCAGGTTATGTATATCGTTGACGATAACCGCAATATTCCCGCTTTTTCCCGATCGCAGGGTAGAAGCGAGGGAATTGCGGATATAGCCCATGCTAAAAGCAGTCTGTCTGATTTTTGTCCGCGTCGGGAGAGGAAGACGCGGATCGTCGCGAAGAGCGCGGGATACCGTATTGATGGTATAGCCGCAGGCCTCCGCCACGTCTTTTAAAGTGATGCGGGCACCTTTCATGATGGATCCTCCTGTACTTTACTGAAAGATTATAGCATATATAACAGACAATATGCAAATTTTTTCCTGAATAAATGTATAAAACGTTAAAAAAACAGCCAATTTCCACTTGACAAACAGGTGGGATAACGTTAACATAATTATAACAGGCTGGATTATCGATAATCTGGCAACGAGTGAGAACAAAATACAAAAAGGAGGAATCACCATGAAGAAGTTGCTGTCTGTACTGCTGTCTTTGATCCTGATGTTGAGCGTCTGTACCGCTTTGGCGGACGATGCTCCTATCAAGCTGACTCTGTGGACATTCCAGGAACTGCACACTGAGCTCTATAAGGTGATGCTGGACAAATGGAATGCCGACCCCACCAAGCCTGCTCTAGAGATCGATTTCCAGGTATTCCCCTATGAAGACATGCACAACAAGCTGACCATCGCCCTGCAGAGCGGTGAAGGCGCCCCGGATCTTGTGGATATCGAGATCAATATGTTTGCCAATTACCTGAAGGGTGACATTGGCCTGGCCCCCATGAACGAATATGTCGAACCCATTGCAGACCATCTGGTCATGAGCCGACTGAACAACTATTCCAAGAACGGAAATTACTATGGCATTGACCATCACATCGGCGCTACTGTGATGTTTTTCAACACCAGCATCCTGGAAGCCGCTGGCATTGACTATACCTCGATCAAAACCTGGGACGATTTCCATGAGGCAGGAAAGACGGTTCTTGAAAAGACCGGCAAGCCTATGATCGTCTGGGAATCCGCTGACTGCTGGAGCGTTTATCCCATGGTCAACCAGCACGGCGGTGACTGGCTTACCCCCGACAATCAAGTACGGATGGATGAACCGGTCGTCGTCAACACTCTCGCCTTCATGAAATCTATGCTTGACGACGGTACCGCGATCCCATGCCCCGGCGGCTGGACCCACACCGAAGAGTACTGGGGCTGGATGAACGGCGGCAACTGCGCCGCGGTCTGCATGCCCTTCTGGTATCTTGACCGCTTCACCAACTATATGCCGGACCTCGCCGGCCAGATTAAGATCGCCCCGATGCCCGAATGGCCTGACGGCGGCCACAAGTCTGCCCAGATGGGCGGCACCGGCACCGCGGTCGTGGCTTCCAGCCCCAACGTGGAAGTCGCCAAGGAATTCCTGGCCTATGCGTGCCTCACTTTCGATGGATGTGTGACAACTTGGAAGATCTGCGGCTTTGATCCGATCCTGATGGACGTTTATGGCTCTGAGGAAATGAAGGAACCCAACAAATTCTTCGAGTATTATGATCAGGACATTTTCGCCGTCCTTTCCGAAGTGCTGGACGACATTCCGGATACCTGCCTGACCGAGTATTTCCCCACTGCGACCGACATTGTCAAGACCCAGATGGCTTACCGCCTGGTCGAATTGCGAGAGGATCCCGAGCAGATCGCCCATGACTGTGCTGAAGAACTTCGCAGCCAGATCGACTGACCTTCCTCGGATGAGCGGCCGGAGGGGTGAAAGCCCCTCCGGCTTCTTAAATAATACATATCTGTACAGACTAAGAATTATTCAGATTGGAGACTGAGAGAATGATCAGGCGATTAAAAAACTATCTGACCGGTCCAAAGGGTGTCCCCTATCTGTTTGTTGCGCCTTTTATCATTTTTTTCCTGCTGGTATACCTGTATCCGCTGATTATGACGATCATCATGAGTTTCCAGCAGATCGACGGTCCCAATCATCACGATTTTATTGGCCTGAAAAACTACATGAAACTCAATACCCGTGACTTCAATATGGCCCTGCAGACCTCAGGACGATACGCTGTCTGGGATGTGATCGTCCTGACCATCATTCCCCTCCTGGTAGCCTGCGTTCTGCATTCCGGACTGGCCAAAGCAAGTAATTTCTTTAAATCCCTGTTCTTTATCCCATCCCTGACGTCGATAATTGTCGCAGGTATCGTATTCCGCCTGGCTTTTGGCACCCTGGAGACAGCCACAGTCAACCGTGCGCTGACCTTTTTCGGTCTCCAACCGGTCAAATGGCTCAGCTATGCCGGACCGGGAAATTTTGTGCTGATCCTGCTGACCTTATGGCGCTGGAACGGTGTAAACATTGTGTACTACCTGTCCGGCCTGCAGGCGATCCCGACGGATCATTATGAAGCGGCCCAGATCGACGGAGCCAACGCGTGGCAGAAATTTATCCATGTGACCCTGCCCGGTATCCGGCCGGTGCTGATCTATGTAATCACCATCACCGTGCTTGGCGGTTTCAGTATGTTTACCGAATCTGTGGCCCTCTGGCAGCAGAACAACGCCGGCGGCGTGGGCCGGACGATCGTCGGTTATATGTATATGGTCGGCTTCAAAAAGAACAACCTGGGGCTTGCATCCGCTGTGGGTCTGGTGCTTCTGGGACTTGTGGTCGCAGTAAACCTGATCCAATTGGTCCTGATGGGCTTCTTCAGGAAGGAGGATTGACATGGCGACGAACAGAATTGACGGGAAAAAACGGACTGTCCTAAGCGTCCTGGCTACTTTGCTTATGATCCTGTTCGCTGTTTTTGCCATGATCCCCTTTGCGTTCATGTTCATGAGCTCCCTGAAGCCCGGTACGGAGATGATGCGCTACGGCCTGACGCTAAAATTTGACCCCGGCATTTCATCATTCCAGAATTATACAGCATTGGATACTTACCGGGACGGTGTTTACTGGCACTGGTACAAGTCCAGCGCCATCATCATGGTCCTGCAGACGGTCATCGGTCTTGCCTTCAGTTCGCTGGTGGGCTATGGACTGGCAATGTATAATTTCAGAGGCAGGAATCTGATCTTTACCCTCGTACTGATCGTCATGATGCTGCCCTTCGAGATCCTGCTTTTGCCAATGTACCAGATGATGATCAGGGCAAAAATGATGAATTCTTATTTCGGTGTCATCATTCCTTATCTGGTTCCCCCGTTCATGATATTCTTCTTTCGACAGTACAGCCTTGGCATTCCAAAGGAATTGATGGAGGCCGGACG
Organism: Clostridia bacterium; assembly: GCA_017524725.1. Lineage (GTDB taxonomy): Bacteria > Bacillota > Clostridia > Christensenellales > Aristaeellaceae > RUG756. Next base: position 20,300 of record JAFXUZ010000027.1, read on the forward strand.
GATCGACGGATGTTCGGATTTCGGCATATTCAGGCGAATTATGCTTCCAATTATGATCCCGGCTTTCGGTGCCATGACCATCCTGAGCTGCATGAACAGCTGGAACAACCTTCTTTGGCCGATGATCATCCTTCAGACCGAGAAAATGCACACCATTCCCATCGGCATGGGCACCACCATTACCCCTTACGGCAATGCGTATGACGTGCTGATGCCCGGCGCTGTGATGGCTGTTGTTCCGATCATCATCATCTACCTTTTTGCGCAAAAAACTTTCATCAAAGGCCTTACCGCCGGCAGCGTCAAAGGCTGAGGCTGCTGTATTAGCACATTGATTTCCTTCCTTCTGAAATTGAAAGCATTTGGTGATTTAAAAACAGAAAATCAAAAAGTAGATCCTGCCGCGTGCTGCGACAGGATCTTCACTTTGAATGTGTGGTATACTGATGACGGACGGGTGCAATCATCCTGATGAGCCGCATCAAAAAACCTGAGTTTACCGGATATGAGAGAGGTGTCCGCATTTGAGTACTGATATGACCAAAGGGAATATCCTGCGCCAACTGGTCCGTTTTTCAATTCCTCTGATCCTGGGCAATCTGTTTCAATTGTCCTACAACATGGTGGATACCATCGTCATCGGACGGTTCGCTGGCAGTACAGCCCTGGCGGCGGTCGGCACCTGTGACCAGGTGATGAATCTGCTGATCCTGGGCGTCTCAGGATTATGCATCGGTGCCTCTGTGCTGATGGGAAACTTTTACGGTGCGGGTGAAAAGGATAGAATGCTGGAAGAAATGAACACGATGCTGCTGATCGGTCTGCTGTTCGCACTGGCGGTCATGGCGGCTGGGATTCCTTTGACCGGGACCATTTTTACGCTGATGCGTGTCAGCCCGGAGATGATCGACGAAGCAACGGTGTATCTGCGGGTTATATTTGCCGGGATGCCTTTTATGTGCCTGTATAACATTTATTCCGCAGCGCTGCGCAGCATCGGCGATTCCAAAACACCCATCCGATTTCTGGTGATCTCCTGCATGATCAATATAACCCTTGATCTGTTACTTGTAGTGGCTTTTCATCTAAGTGTGCTTGGTGCGGCGCTGGCTACCGTGATCGCCCAGGCCTGCAGCGCGGTCCTGTGTATTCGTTATGTAAACAGGAGCGTACCCCTGCTGCGGGTCAACTGGCGTAAGCTTCATATCAACCGTTCGCTGGCTGTACAGACGCTGTCCTATGGCGGCATGACCGCGCTGCAGCAATGCACCCAGCCCATAGGGAACCTTATTATCCAAAGCAGTGTGAACACCCTGGGCGTATCTTCGGCTGCGGCATTCAGCGCAGTGAGAAAAATAGAGGATATCGGCTTGCTGCCGGGACGAAGCATTTCAACAGGTATTACTTCATTCACCGCCCAAAACAAAGGCGCCAAAAACGAATCCAGAATACAGCACGGCTTTTGCCGGGGAATGAGCATGGAAATCACTGTCGGCGCGGTAATGTGCGCTGTGGTCATGCTGCTGCGGTTTCCTCTGATGTCCATGTTTACAAACGATGGAGCTATCATCGCGGAAGGTGTCCGGTACTTCAATTTGATCGGTTTTTGTTATGTGCTGCCCTGTGTAACCAACGGTCTCCAAGGATATTTCCGCGGGATCGGGAAAATGAAAATTACCTTGTTGGCGACCCTTACACAGATCTCTGTTCGTGTCATCGCTACTCTGCTCCTTACACCTGTGATGGGTATATCCGGTGTTGGGCTTGCATGCGTTCTTGGATGGGCTGCGATGATCGCCTGGGAACTGCCCATGCAGATGCATATCCGGCGAAAAGGTACGATTTGAAAAGAAAGAAACCGTAAAAAAAGAAGCTCTTAATGAGCTTCTGACTGGCAGGGGAAGAAGGATTCGAACCCTCAACAAAGGTTTTGGAGACCCACGTGTTACCATTACACCATTCCCCTAACGAACAGATAGAATGGTATCATAAAAAGTCGTCCTTGTCAACAGGTGAATCTTACTTTTTTCTGCAAGACTGGATTCCGGTTTTCTCTTTTTCTTTTATCGTTTGAAAGCTGCCTATTCACTTCATGCTTTCCTGCGTTATTCGATTGCATTATAAACCACATAGATGATTACAGATGCATACAACATGGCTTTTTAAATCTGCCGGGCACTTTCCCAGGCTTTCAGCGCGGCTTCAATGACCGCGTCCATGTCATAATACCTGTACTCGCCCAGCCTGCCGCCAAAAAGGACCTTGGTTTGTTTTAACGCAAGTGTGCGGTATCTCTGATACAGATCACTGTTTTTCATGTCGTTCACGGGATAATAGGGTTCCTCGCCGGGATGCCATTCCGCGGAGTATTCCCTGCTGATCACGGTATACGGAATATCTTTCCCAACGTCGTCCTTCCCAAACTGGAACCATTTGTGCTCGATGATCCTTGTCCATGGCACGTCACGGTCGGTATAATTCACCGCGGCATTGCCCTGGAAATTCGGAATATCCAGGCGCTCGGTTTCAAAACGGACGCTGCGGTATTCAAGCGGTCCAAAACAATAGTCAAAGTATTCGTCGATCGCACCGGTGAAAACGACCTGCCGGCATTCGCTTTCCAGAGACTGCCGGTTTTTCAGATAATCCGTGCCAAGCCGGACGTCGATCCCCCGGAGCATTTTTTTAACCATCCCGGTGTATCCGCCTTCGGGGATTCCCTGGTATTTTGCGTTGAAGTAATTATTGTCGTATGTGAGACGGACCGGAAGCCTGCGGATGATAAAGGAAGGCAGATCACTGCATGCCCTGCCCCACTGCTTTTCGGTATACCCCTTGACAAGCTTTTCATAAATATCCCTGCCCACCATGGAGATTGCCTGTTCCTCCAGGTTATGGGGTTCTGTGATCCGGGCCTCTTTTTTCTGCCGTTCAATCTCTTCTTCGGCCTCTCTGGGCGTCGTCACTCCCCACATTTTGTTAAAAGTATACATGTTGAACGGGAGAGAATAGATCTCACCTTTATAGTTGGCGATCGGCGCGTTTGTAAAACGGTTGAAAGTCGCAAAACGATTGACAAAAGCCCATACGGTATTGGAATTCGTGTGGAAAATATGTGCTCCGTACCGATGCACATGGATACCATCCATGTTTTCTGTATAGACGTTTCCGGCAATGTGATCCCGACGGTCGACGACCAGGACTTTTTTCCCGGCGTCGGCAGCGCATCGGGCAAAGACCGCGCCGTACAGTCCAGAACCTGCGATCAGATAATCGTACATCGCCAAGACCTCCCGTTTCTTTTTCTCTGATAATATCTTATAATAAAACCGCTTTGCGGGCAAGCAGACAAACCAAAGAATTTCTGTTCTTGCTTTCCCCTCTCTTCCATGTGTATAATAGTATAGCGAAAAGCAAAAATCGGAGGAGTGCAGCAATGGATAAAAAAGCTTATCTCGACCGCATCGACCGCGTCAACGCCCTGGGACCTTACCGTCCTGACTGGGACAGTCTTGCCGCCCACCCCGTCCCGTCGTGGTACCGCGAAAAAAGGCTTGGGATCTTTCTTCACTGGGGGCCTTTTTCTGTGCCGGCATACCACGACTGGTATGCTAGGAACATGTATATCAAGGACAGCCCGGAATACAAATGGCACCTTGAACATTACGGAGCTCATCGGGATTTCGGTTATAAGGATTTCATCCCTTCCTTCACCATGGAAAACTATGATCCGGCGGAGTGGGTGCGCCTCTTCCGTGAAGCAGGGGCGGATTATATCGTCCCGGTCGCAGAACACCACGATGGCTTCCAGAATTACCGCAGTGAACTCAGCCATTGGAACGCGGCTGAGATGGGTCCGAAGCGTGACATCATGGGCGATCTGCTTTATGAGGCTGACTGCGCCGGCATGACCCTGGGCGCATCCTCCCACCGGGTGGAGCACTGGTGGTTCCTGAGCCATGGAAAAGAATTTGACAGTGATGTCAAAACGGACCTGAAACCTGAAGATTTATATTGGCCGGCACAGAAGGAAGCGGACAACGTGCACGATTTGCATTCACAGCCCGCTCCTGATGAGGAATTCCTTACGGACTGGCTTCTGAGGTGCTGTGAGATCGTGGACCGGTATCATCCCCGTATCATGTATTTTGATTGGTGGATACAGCACAGCGCTGTCAAGCCTTACCTGATGCGATTCGCGGCTTATTATTTCAACAGGGCGGAAGCATGGGGCGGCTGCGTCATCAATTATAAGCACGACGCGTTTCCCTGGGGGATCTGTGTGCCTGATATCGAACGTGGCCAGTTTTCAGAGGCAAAACCTTTCCTGTGGCAGAGCGATACCAGTGTAATGCGGAACTCCTGGTGTTATTCCAGGAGAGGCGTTTATAAGTCTCCCCGGGAGATCCTGTGGGACCTGATCGACGTGGTAAGCAAAAACGGCCGTCTTCTCCTCAATTTCGGTCCCGCACCTGACGGTACCTTCACTCAGGACGACCTGAATATTCTGCGTACGATGAAGGACTGGATGAAAGATAACGATGAGGCGATCCATTCTTCCGGTCTGTGGAGGATCGCACAGGAAGGACCTACCCGGGTGGAAGAAGGACAGTTCTCGGACGGAAAAGCCAAGGAGTATACGTCAAAGGATATCCGCTTTACCTGCCGTGGATCGAATATTTACGCTATGGTGATGAAATGCCCTGCTGACGGTTTGATACAAATCGAAAGCCTCAGGGAAGCGGACGCCAGCAGACTGCCCCTCTGGCATGGCATCGTCAGGGATGTTAACGTTCTTGGCCTGGAATCCCCCGTCAAGTGGACAAGGGACGATAAGGCACTCCATGTGGACCTGGGTGATTGGCGTACGGACCTGCCTCTGACCGTCAAAATCACTTCCTGCTGAAAAAACGAAAAACCAGGCAGCGGATCATCATCAGTCCGCTGCCTGTTTTTTTCGGTTATTGTGTTTTCATTCAGGATAAACCGTTAACGGGGAAAGGGTGAGGCAGGTCAGGTATTTTTCGATATAATACTTTGCCATGTTCAAATTCTGCTCGCTGTAATTGCCGCATTCCTCGGGCTTCGCTCCTGGTATCTCACCTTCATAGGACAGGATAAACCGACACATATCCTTTACCGTATCCAGTATGTTTTCCGGGCAAAGATCGCCGAACATAAGGATATAGAATCCGGTGCGGCATCCCATCGGCCCGAAATATACCACCTCGTCCCTACGGGCGCTGTTCCTCAGGAACGTCGCACCAAGGTGCTCGATGGTATGGATAGCGGGCATATCCATGACCGGTTCCGCATTGGGGGCTGTCATGCGCATATCGAATGTCGTCACGCAGACACTGTCCCTGCGGTCTTTTCTGCTGACATACAGTCCTGGCAGCAGGTGAAGATGGTTTACACGAAAACTTTCGATCTTTTCCATATTTTTGTCGATCCCCGGTCAGGGTGTAATACGGTTGGGGCCGCGGAACAGGAATTCGGTCTCTTTGATGGACAGGCCGAAGATCAGCATGGTCAAACGGTCAATGCCCAGGCCGAAACCGCCATGGGGCGGGCAACCGTAACGGAAGAATTCCAGGTAAAACTTGACATCCTCACCCAGGCCTTTTTCATCCGCCTGTTTTTTCAGCCTGTCATACCTATGTTCGCGCTGGGCGCCGGTGGTGATCTCTGTCCCGCGCCAGATCAGGTCGTACCCCAGGGGGTTGCCGTTCTCGTCCCGCATATGGTAGAAGGCCCGCTTTTCCGGCCCGTAATCGGTAACGAACAGGAATTCATGGCCAAATTTGTCCATGGAAAGTCTGGCACACAGGTGTTCTGCGTCTGTGGTCAGGTCGTTCATTTCACTTTCCTCGACGGTATAGCCGTAGCGTTCCTTCAGTTCAGAGTAAACGTCCTTCAGCTTCATGGTCGGGAAAGGCAGTTCGGGAACGATGACCTCTTTGCCGTACAGGGCTTTGATCTGCTCACCATATGCTTCCTTAACAGCGCGGAGCGCATACTGAAGGAGGCCCTCTTCCTCATCCATTACGTCGCGGAATGAGGTAATGTAGCTAAGCTCGATATCGAATCCGGTGAATTCCGTGGCATGTTTGTTCGTAAAGGATTTCTCCGCCCTGAATACAGGCCCTACTTCGAAGATCCGGTCAAAACCGGCGGCCATGGCCATCTGCTTGTAAAATTGCGGGCTCTGGGAAAGGTAACCCTTTCGGTCGAAATATTTCAGCTCAAACACGTCGCTTCCGGATTCACTCGCGGCGCCGATCAGCTTTGGGGTATGGATCTCAAGATATTTCTTTTTGAGAAGGTATTCCCTCATGGCAGCGACCATGCAGGTCTGTACCTTGAAAATCAGCAGATTCTTCTGGCTTCGAAGATCAAGCCAGCGGTAATCCAGGCGGACATCAATGGCTGCATCCTTTGTAAGAGGCAGGGGTTCAGCCACGGATTCGATCGTCATCCTGTCGGGAAGAATCTCCACGCCGCCCAACTTGACGTATTCGTTTTTCACAGCCTTGCCCTCTACACTTACCACTGATTCGACAGTCAGCTGGTCTACCAGTGCGTCCAGTTCGGGGTTCTGCCCTTTTTCAACGGTCACCTGCATGCTGCCGGAATAATCCCGAATGACCAGGAAAGCCATGGTCCTCTTATTGCGAAGATTTTCAACAAAACCCTGGATCCTGTTGCATTCCCCGATCTTAACCTCAGAAATCAAGCTTCTTTCCATTGTGGTCCGGTCCTTTCCCTCTTGTCTTGATCATAGCTATCCGGGTGTGGGGTCATCCTCTCCCGGCGGCTTTCTTTACGATTTTATCACCCTCTGCACTTCATGTCAAACTTTCGTTGACAAAGGGTTCCAATGCCATATATAATTTGAAGCATATGTTGATATGTGAAAGGCTGTGATCCTGCTTGATCCGTGTTCTTCAGATCATTTTTGCGTTATGTGCTGTTCTTGGAGGTCTGGATCGAATTATAGGCAACCGTTTCGGCCTGGGTGAAAGGTTTGAAACCGCTTTCCACCTGATGGGGAGGACAGCTCTTTCCATGGCCGGAATCATATGCCTGGCGCCTGTGCTTGCCGATGTGCTTGGTCGGGTTATTACCCCGGTATATCACTTTTTCCGCCAGGATCCGGGGATGTTCGGCTGCATACTGTCTATCGACATGGGCGGGTATCAGATGGCAGTAAGGCTTGCTGATAACGAACTGGTGGGCCGTTTTGCCGGGATCATCGCCGCGTCAATTATGGGTTGTACCCTGTCCTTCACCATCCCGGTAGGAATGGGGATGTTTGAGAAGGATGTTCAAAATCGCTTCGCCCGCGGGATCCTATACGGACTGATCTGCATCCCGCCTGCAATCCTTGTCGGGGCGCTGCTCTGCGGAATTCCTTTCTTGACTGCACTATGGCTGTGCGTTCCTGTAACGATCCTGTCTCTGATACTTGTCATCGCGCTGAAAAAGGCGCCTCATGCTACCCTGCGCGCTTTTTCAGGCTTTGCCTTTGGCCTGAAGGTCCTTACGACCATTGGATTGTTTATCGGCGTTTTTCAGTATATGACCGGATTAGAACTGATTCCAGGCATGACCCAAGTAACAGAAGCGATGCGCATTATTTCGATCATCGCGATCACACTTCTCGGTGTGCTGCCGTTTTCGAAAATATTACACTGGCTTTTAAAAAAGCCGATGGATTGGTTCGGGGATAAACTGAAGATTGGCGGAAAAGGCGTGATGGCCTTCTTCCTCTTCTACCTGGATTCCATGCCCGGTTTGATTGCCCTTCCGGACCTGAATCCACGCGGTCAGATCGCTGCGGCTGCTGTGGCGGTATGCGCATGTTCTGCCCTTTCGTCCCATTTTGCTTTCACCATGGCCTGCCAGAGCGAATTGACACTTCCGCTTCTTGCCGCAAAACTGACAGGAAGCATTATTGCAGCAGTGCTGGCCCTTATGATGACAAGGAATGAGCCGGGCCTTACAGAGGACGCAGGAAAATAGTTTTTGTGCCCAAATACGTCTTTTACGTCATTGGTAGAAGTGTTACTTACCCTTTACCACTCATCGGTTGCATTTTTTCTTCTCCTCGATCTGTCCTCTACGACGAACACTATTTATTTCCATCTGTCTGCAGGTTAAAAAATGCCCGCCCTCATTACTGAAGGCGGGTTTTATTGGGATCCGGCGGCGTCCTATCCTCCCGGGCCGTTTCCAGCCAAGTACTTTCGGCGCTGATGGGCTTAACTTCTGTGTTCGGGATGGGAACAGGTGGGACCCCATCGCCATTGCCACCGGAAA
>JAFXUZ010000028.1 GCA_017524725.1 Clostridia bacterium
AACCGACCGGGCTTGGTCGATCCTCTCGCTTATTACCTGAGAAATACTTGAAACCATGTTGCGATGTAGCGCCGTATACCCGATCGGTACGTACGGTGCAACGGGAGGGGCGAGGGCTAACGCCCTCCCTCTACCCTATTTCGGATCACCGGAAATACACAAGAAAGGATGTGGAAGAAGTGCAGATCTATGAAGAACTCCAGGCTCGCGGGCTCATTGCCCAGGTGACGGATGAACAGGAGATCCGTGAACTGATCAATAACGGAGGCGCCCGGTTTTATATCGGTTTCGATCCCACTGCGGATTCGCTTCACGTGGGGCATTTTATGGCCCTGTGTCTGATGAAGCGCCTGCAGATGGCGGGCAACAAGCCTGTAGTGCTTCTGGGCGGCGGGACCGGCATGGTGGGCGACCCCTCCGGACGCACCGACATGCGGCCGATGATGACTCAGGAGATCATCCGCCACAACTGCGACTGTTTCAAAAAGCAAATGGAGCGGTTCATCGAATTCGGCGAGGACAAGGCTGTCATCGTCAACAACGGAGACTGGCTGCTGGACCTGAAGTATGTGGACCTGCTGCGGGAGGTGGGCGCCTGCTTCTCCGTAAACAACATGCTGCGCGCGGAATGCTATAAACAGCGGATGGAGCGGGGACTGAGCTTCTTTGAATTCAATTATATGATCATGCAGGCCTACGATTTTCTTCACCTGCATCGTGTGTACGGCTGCAATATGCAGTTCGGAGGAGACGACCAGTGGAGCAATATGCTGGCAGGCACCGAACTGATCCGCCGGAAGGGCGAAGGAGACGCCTACGCCATGACGATTACCCTGCTGCTCAACAGCGAGGGCAAAAAGATGGGCAAGACCGCCAAAGGCGCGGTGTGGCTGGATCCCGACAAGACATCCCCATTCGAATTCTACCAGTACTGGCGCAACGTCGGTGATGATGACGTGATGAAATGCATCCGCATGCTCACCTTTGTGCCGTTGGAAGAGATCGAAGAAATGGAACACTGGGACGCTTCCAGGATCAATGAAAAGAAGGAGATCCTGGCAATGGAGCTGACGACGCTGGTCCACGGACGCGAGGAAGCTGAAAAGGCCCGTCAGGCGGCTAAAGCGCTGTTTGGCGGCGAGGGTGACGACAGCAATATGCCCACGACGACCCTTACGGCGGACGAAGTGCCGGAGGGCGGATTCAACATCGTCGATCTGATGATGCGCTGCGGTCTTGGCAAAAGCAAAGGTGAGATCCGCCGGCTGATCGAACAGGGCGGTGTGAGCCTTGACGGCGAAAAGGTACCTGATATCAATTGCAACGTGTCCGCGGAACGCCTGAAGGACGGCGTGAAGATCCGCAAGGGCAAAAAAATCTATCACAAAGCAGTGATCGGCTGATTACGGACGCAAAGATGCGCCGGAAGCGGCAGCCTGGATGGGATCCGGGCTGCTGTTTTTTCGCGTGCATCGTATTGGTTACCCTGTTACGTACACCGGAAAAGGATAAGCTGAAAAAAAGAATAAGGAAAAATGAGTACAAAAAACGGGGATCGCGGACTGCGTCCCCGGGATGGAAAGGCATTTATGAATTCAGTCGACCACTGTGGTCTCGTAACTGTAAAGATGGGCCGAACTGCTGGGAAGGACGATGGTGATCCAGGTGGCGCCCTTTGGGATATCCATGGTGTAGGTATCCCTGTAATCGGGAACGGTGAATACCTGAGGCTTCCGGCCTTCGATGGTCAGGATCAGGTCCGTTTCTTCATCCACATCGATATCGAATTTCAGCTGGCCCTTGCCATTGGAAAGTTCCTCATTGAACAGGACGATGTTCAGCGTAGTGCCTTTGCGCAGGACATTCCCGTCGACGATGCCGCCCATCATGCTGTCCAGCCAGCGTTCGCCGGGGGTGATGCGGACGGCCTTCAGCAGGGGAGTGCTGGCGATCACCGAGGCGCTGTCGGACAGCTGGACTTGATGGAAGGAATTGGTGTCCATAACGATCAGGTCCGTATCCGGGGTCATGTTTGCTGGGATCGCGCCGCGCTGGGTGTTGGGTACGAAAGGAATGTAATACCCACCCTGGTGCATCATATTGTTGTAAAGATCGTTGACGTAGCACATGGTGGTTTCGTCGCGGGAGATGATATCAAGCTGGGTATTGTAATACACCCAGGTGCTGTACACATACAGGTAGGGTTGGCCGTCGAGGACGCTGCTGATCCCATCGGTGGATTCCTGCATAATGGGCTGGATATAGGAGCGCAGGGTGCCATAGGTGAATTCGCCGGTAACGAATACGCACAGGGCCGCAGCTGCGCTTGCCCACTGACGTACCTTTGTGCGGAAGCGGCCGATGACAAGGACCGCCGTGAACAGGATGACAGCGACGGCGAGGAAAACCATCAGTAATTTGGTCCCCCACACGCTGGAATTCAGCCATGACAGGGACAGTTCAAACACCACGTTGCCGCTCTCGCGGATCCGGCTGAGAACATCGAAAAAGGCTACAACGATCAGCATATACAGGGGGATGAGCAGATACGGGCTGAGGAGGGTGCGATCCGATTTGGGATGGTTCTCACATTCCTCTGCAGGCAGGGGAGGGGTCTTTGGAAGAGCTTCCGTGATATCGGCGGAAGGCATCCCGGTATCCTCCGCCGTTTCCTGCTCAATGGAAGAAGGAAGCTTCCTTGCCAGTCGAAGGGCTTTCCGTTCGGCGCGTTCCCTTTTTTCTTCGTCGGAAGCGTCGCGGGCGAAGGTCATGATCAGGAAAAGAGGGATGAATTCGGCGGTGTAGCGAAGGTGAACTGCCAGGTCGTTTTCCACCCGGTTGACGGTCCAGGCAGTGCCCATCAGCAGGAAGAACACCGACGCCAACATGACAATAAGCGTCATCCTGTCCCGGCTGCCCATGTCCTTCATGCGGATAAGGGGGGTGACAAAAATGCCGCCCGCGCAGGCAAGGATGAAGCAGCAGGGGTACATCCAGGCGGAGGTGAACAGGAAGGAGGGGCTGAGGGCCTTGTCCTTCAGGGAAAGCTGGCTTTGGTAAAGGCCGAAATACTGGTCCGGGTGGTGGTTGAAGGCCAGGGATACAAAAAGATAAAAGACCAGGGTGAAAGCTGCCATGGTCCCTGCTGCCGCAAGGGAGCCAAGGCACATCCGGCGATCTTTTTTGGCAAGCCCGGCCGCAAGGAGGAAAACCAGTGCGACCGCGGAGTAAACTATGATGCCGGGTTTTGTGCAGAAGACAGCCCCGGCAAGAATGCCGAACCACACCATGTGCATGATATTCTTTTCCTGCAGGTAGACGTAAAACAGATACGCGGACAGGAAAAACATGGGGTACAGGATGCATTCGCTCATGATCAGCTGTCCCAGGATGAAATCCGGCGCCAGCATGGATATAAAGGAAAGCACCAGGGCCTTGCGCGCGTCACCGCATACCCGCCGGGCCAAGGCATAGATCGGGAACAGGGCCATGTTGAACAGAAGCACGTCGATCAGCTGGATGATGCGGTAGAAATTCGTCCCCTCGGGCAGCCAGTACACAGGCGAGAGGAGCATGGAAAAGAGCACGGAATTATAGTTGGCCGGCTGCCCCATAAAAGAGATCCTGCCATGGGCTCCCATGGAACGGGCCATGCTGTAATACAGGATCTCGTCGATCATGACGATCGGGTATTTGGATGTGGACAGGGCCATCAGGTACCTGAATACGCAGAATACCGCGTACATGATGATGAGTGTGATCAGTGTCCGCTTATGAGCCAGAAGCCTGCTGGACAGCGTTTTTTTCCCTGATTCAGTCAATGGAAAGACCCTCCATTCCGCCGGCGGCGTCTGCCGTCGAAAACATGACCATTTTAACAGCGGGGACATGTGTTGTCAATCGGCACTGATGCCTCCGTCTGTCGTATTCCTGACACAATTCTGACGGCAAAGAGAAATTTTTTTATAATATATGTATTATCAGGTACTTTGTTTTGTCCGAATTCCGTGATATAGTTAAATGGTCCGAAAGGACAGGACGATTGATGAAGGAAATGGGTAGCATGCAGTTTAAAACACCCCTGACCAGGAAAAAGCTGAGCGATCACCTTACCTATCACGGCTGGAAATATATTGTGCTGGTGGCCGGGGCCATCCTTGGATGGAACCTGATCTATGCCCAGACGGCATACAGGGTGCCGCAGGAGAAAAGGATCGACGTATATATCAAAAGCGCCACCACTTCCCAGGCCGTTGCCGACGCCTTCCTGGAGAAAATATGGAAGGAAAGCGTTCCCGAAATGGAATTGGTCTCTTCGACGCTGATGTCTGCAACCAACGATTATTCCTCCGAGATGCAGATGAGCGTCTGGATCGCAGCGGGAGAAGGGGATATCTATATCCTTCCGTCCTCCGATTTCAAATCCTATGCTTCGGCGGGCGCGTTTTTGAATCTGCAGGGTTTTGTGGACGACGGCACCCTGTCCGTGGAGGGCGTGGACCTGAGCGCGGGCAAGGTATGCGCTGCGGTGGGCAGCGACGCCCAGGGGAACACCGTTTATGATGATGAATTGCGGTTGTACGGCGTTCCGCTGGACAGCTATTACGGCTACATGGAAGGCATGTCCCTGGACAACAGGGGCATGGTGATGTGCGTCCTTGCCGCCAACAGGAACGACGCCAACGTGCTGCCTTTTATGGGGGCGCTGCTCCGGGCGGGTGAGGGCGAACCTCCCTCATGGCTAATGGAGAACGGCGCGGGTCAATGATAACAGGCACTATATGATGAAGGCTGCCGCAGTGCGGCAGCCGGTTTTTTACTGCTTCTGAATGATCCAGCATTCCGGCGCGCCTGGGCCGGCGTTGGCAAAGACCGAATGGAGCACATTGTATTCCTGGGGCCGCAGCCCTGAAAGTAGAGCCCCGAGGTTTTCCCGTTCCACGTTTCCCTCCCGGTGGCCCGGGTAAACGCATACCGTCATCACGCCGCCTTTGTTGAGCAGCGTCAGGGCGTCAGAAACGGCGGTGCGGGTGGTCTCCCAAAGGGTGGTCACGCTTTTGTCCCCTCCGGGCAGCCAGCCGAGATTGAACATGATCGCATCCACCGGCCGGGACAGATGGCGGAGGATGTTCTGGTGGCCGTCATGGATCAGGGTGACCCTGCCCGAAAGGCCTTCCCTTTGCAGAAGGGCTGCGGCGGAAGCGAGGGCGTCTTCCTGGATGTCGAAGGCGTATACGTGCCCTGTGCTTCCGCAAAGCTCCGCAAGGAAACAGGTGTCGTGGCCGTTGCCGGCGGTGCAGTCCACGGCGGCGCAGCCGTCGCACAGATGCGCTCGCAGGGCATCCTGGGCAAGGAAACGGGCTGATCTCAGCTGATATCCCATGGCAAATCCTTTATGCAGGCGCGGGGAACGCAAAAGCATCCCCATATTAGTACAGGTCATGAAAAACGGAAACGGCCTTCAGGTCACAGGGTCCGCTTCAGCTCGCGGATCTCGTTTTCCTCAAGAAAACGCCACTGGCCGCGCTTGAGGTCTCCCAGATCCAGGGGGCCGAAACGGACGCGGCGGAGCATCAGCACCTTGTAGCCAAGTTCTTCAAACATCCTGCGGACCTGACGGTTCCTGCCTTCATGGATGGTGACCATGACGATTGCGTCAAAGGCTTCCTGCCTGATCAGGCGGACCCTGGCGGGGGAAGTGGGATGATCGTCCAGCATCACCCCTTTGGCAAGCTGCCTGAGCGCTTCCGGCGTAACGGTGCCCAGAACCTTGCAGTAATAGGCTTTGTCCACTTCGTGGCTGGGGTGCATCATTTTTTCGGCCAGGTCGCCGTCGTTGGTCAGGAGCAGGAGCCCCTCGCTGTCGTAATCCAGGCGGCCCACCGGAAAAAGGCGGACGCCGATGTCACTGAAGCGGTCCAGGACGGTGGGACGACCTTCGGGATCGGAAACCGTGGTTACTTCCCCGGCGGGCTTGTGATAAATGATGTATTTCTTTTCCGCTTCGGGAAACACCTGCCTGCCGTCCACGCAGACAACGTCCCCTTCTTCTGCCTGGGTCCCCATCTGGGTGACCGTGATCCCGTTGACGGTGACCCGGCCCGATGCGATCATTTCCTCAGCGTGGCGGCGGCTGGCGACCCCGCACAGCGCAAGGTATTTCTGCAGTCTCATGAGATCACCCCCGAAATGTGATGGTATCTGTATTATTATACCGCATGCAAGACCGCAAATAAAGCATGCCGGCGTTTTTTTTGTTGACAAAATAACAAAAGCCTTGTAAAATAGTAACGAAAACCATATTAAAGAAAGAAGAAAACAGGAGGCTAGGGTATGAAACAGGACATTCCGGGGATCGTCGTGTGGGGGGATTCCATAGGAAAGGGGATCGTCTGGAGCGAGGAGCACGGCCGATACAGGCTGTCGGCCCGGGGATGCGTCCGCATGCTGGCTTCCCGCGCGCTTTGCCCGGTGAGGAACCTTTCGGTGATGGGCCAGACGGCGGAAGGCTGCCTGAAAAGCTTTGATCCTTCGGGGATGATCCCCGGCGGTGTCGGTGTGATCGAACTGGGGGGCAACGACTGCAATATGCCCTGGGAAGCCATCAGCCGGGATCCGGATGGGGAATACCTGCCCAGTGTTCCGCTGGACCGTTTTATAACGGCCATGCGCCGTTTGATCCGCCTTTTACGCTCCGGAGGGATGGAGCCACTGGTCGCTGTCCCGGTGCCGGTGATCGGGCACCGTTATTTTTCCTTCCTGTCCAGGCGTTTTGACGGAAGGGGCCTTCTGAAATACCTGGGAGATCCGGAGCAGATATCCCGCTGGCAGGAACGCTGGGCCACCGCGGCCCGTACAGTGGCGCTGGGAGAAAGCGCGGATGTCGTCGACCTGCGGGACGCGCTGCTTTCCAGCCGCCGCTTTGAAGACCTGTACTGTGCCGACGGTATCCACCTGAATGATATGGGGCAGGAATACCTGCTTGATTATGTTACGGAAAAGTTTTTCTGATGTCTGACACGGGCGCATTGACATCCGGAGGAAACCATATTAAAATGTTCACGCATAAACAGTTCACCGATGAATTGTTCGCGCGTGAACTTTTTTTGAAAGGAGGCAGACGTGGACCAGAATTTCGGGAGACAGATCCATTATCTTGCCCGGCTGATGAAAAAAGCCATGGATCAATCACAGGCGAGATCCTGCATGGAACACCTTACCGGCACCCACGGCTGGATCATCGGCTACCTTTATCATCACAGGGACAGGGAGATATTCCAGAAGGACCTGGAAAACGACCTGGGGATGAGCCGCTCGACCGTGAGCACCGTTCTGAGCCTGATGGAAGAAAACGGCCTGCTGACGAGGCATTCCGTCCCCAATGACGCAAGGCTTAAAAAACTGGCCCTTTCGGAAAAAGCGGTCGCGCTGTACAAGGAATTCGAGGCGGACTGCCGCCGTGTGGACGAGGCTGCCCTGAAGGGGATCTCCCCGGATGAAAGGGAACAGTTTGAAAGGCTCTGCGGTATCATGATACGCAACCTTGAAAAAGAGGAGCAGTCAGGCTCCGGAAAAGAGGATCACCGGCCATGAACAAAATGAGGAAACTGGCAAGATCGGTCCGGGAATACAAAAAATACGCGTTCCTGTCGCCCATACTGATGATGGGCGAGGTCGTCATGGAGGTGCTGATCCCGATGATCACGGCCTCCATTATCGACAGGGGTATAGAAATGGGCGACATGAAGCATGTGGCGCTGATGGGGGCCCTCCTTGTGCTGGCGTCCTTCGTCTCCCTGTTTTTCGGTGTGATGGCCGGCCGGAGCGCTTCCATCGCCGGCGCGGGCTTTGCCAAAAACCTGCGGCAGGACCTGTTCTACCGCATCCAGGACTTTTCCTTTGCCAATATCGACCGCTTTTCCACATCATCCCTGGTAACGAGACTGACCACCGACGTGACCAACGTCCAGAACGCGTTCCAGATGCTGATCCGCATGGCCTTCCGCGCCCCGATCATGCTGGTGTTCGCTGTGATCATGGCCGTGAGGATCAACGGCCGGCTGAGCATGGTGTTCCTGATCGCCCTGCCGATCCTGGGCCTGGGCCTGTTCCTGATCATGTCCCGCGCTCATCCCGTTTTTACCCGGGTATTCAAGACTTACGACCGGCTGAACGGGGTGGTGCGGGAAAATGTACGCGGGATCCGGGTGGTAAAAAACTATGTTCGCGAGGACTATGAAAACCGTAAGTTCAAAAGCGTGTCGGAGGACATCTTCAGGGATTTTTCCAAAGCGGAAAAGATCGTTGCCTTCAACGGTCCGCTGATGAACCTTTGTGTGTACGGATGTATGATCCTGGTGTCATGGTTCGGCGCCCACCTGATCGTCCAGAGCGGGAACGGAGCGCTGAATCCGGACGGGATGACCGTAGGCCAGCTCAATTCCATGTTCACCTATGTCAACATGATCCTGGGCTCCCTGATGATGCTCTCTTTTATGATCATCATGTTCACGATCTCCAGGGCTTCTGTCGACCGCATCAGCGAAGTGCTGAACGAGGAGACCACCATGGCCGATCCGGATAACCCGGTGACCGAAATGAAGGACGGGTCCATCCGGTTTGACCATGTGTCCTTCAGCTACTCCGGCAATAAGGACCGCCTGGCCCTGACCGACATATGCCTGGATATCCCCTCCGGCGCCACGGTGGGGATCCTGGGCGGCACCGGATCCAGCAAATCCACCCTGGTGCAGTTGATCCCGCGGCTTTATGACGTAACCGACGGAACGCTGACGGTGGGCGGTGTGGACGTAAAGCAGTACGGTATGGAATTCCTGCGGGAGCAGGTGTCCATGGTGCTGCAGAAAAACGAGCTTTTCGCCGGCACCGTCAAGGACAATTTGCGCTGGGGCAACGAGAACGCCACCGATGAGGAGATCGTTGCCGCGGCGAAGGCGGCGTGCGCCGACGAATTTGTGCAAAAAATGCCGGATGGATACGACACATGGATCGAGCACGGAGGGGCCAATGTGTCCGGCGGGCAGAAACAGCGACTGTGCATTGCCCGCGCCCTGCTCAAAAAGCCGAAGATCCTGATCCTGGACGATTCCACCAGCGCGGTGGATACCCGCACGGATGCGATGATCCGTTCCGCCTTCCGCACCGAGATTCCCGACACCACCAAACTGATCATCGCCCAGAGGGTGGCCTCCGTTGAGGACGCCGATATGGTGGTGCTTCTGGAGGCAGGCAGGGTCGTCGCCTGTGATACCCCTCAGAACCTGATGAAGAACAGCGCCATTTACCGCGAGATCGCCGAGTCTCAGAAGAAGGGGGCGACAGAAAATGTCTGAAAACAAGAACAATAACACGTCCTCCTCCGGACGCAGGCATGCCGCTCCGGTCCAGGGAAGGCCGGGCGGACGCGGAGGCGCCATGGCCGGCATCGGGGCTGTCAAAAAAATGGACAAAAACACTTTTAAGCGCCTGATGCAGTACATCATGGCATACAAAGTCCATTTTATCATCGTGATCCTGTGCATCGTCATTTCAGCTGTGATCGGGGCCGGTTCATCCATTTTCCTCGGCAAGCTGATCGACAACCACATCAAGCCCATGGCCGAGGCGGCGGCAAGGAACGAAAATGTGGTCTATACCGGTCTTGTCCGGCTGCTGGTGTTTATGGGATGCCTTTACCTGTTCTCCATCGCCTGCTCCTATATATACCAGAGGATCATGGTGGTGGTGGGGCAGGGCGTGCTCAAGACCATCCGCGACAGCATGTTCGAACACATGCAGACCCTGCCCATCAAATATTTCGACACCAATGCCTACGGCGACATCATGAGCCGGTATACCAACGATACCGACACCCTGCGCCAATTGATCACCCAGTCCATTCCCCAATTGATCTCCTCCGGGATGACCATCATATCCGTCTTCGTTTCCATGCTGCTCACCAGCGTGTGGCTGACCCTGGTGGTCATCCTGAGCATGGTGCTGATCATGAAGGTGACGATGAAGGTGGCGGGCCACAGCGGCTCGTTCTTCATGAAGCAGCAGCAGGCCCTTGGCGATGTTAACGCCTACATCGAGGAAATGATGAACGGCCAGAAGGTGGTCAAGGTATTCTGCCATGAGGAAAAGAGCAAAAAGGAATTTGACGAACTGAACGGGGAGCTCTTCAACGTATCCAGCAAAGCCAACATCTATTCCAGCATCCTCGGCCCCATCAACAACAACCTGGGCTATCTCCTTTATGCCGTCATCGCCATCGGCGGAGGCCTGATGGCGGTGGGCGGGGTCACGAACCTGGCCCTGACCGGTGTCGGCGTTTTATCCCTGGGCAATATCGTCACTTTCCTGCAGCTCAGCCGCAATTTCATCAACCCGGTATCCCAGCTTTCCCAGCAGCTCAACGTTATCGTGATGGCCATGGCCGGCGCCGGGCGCATCTTCCAATTGCTGGACGAGGAAAGCGAAAAGGACAACGGCTATGTCATGCTGGTCAACGCTGTGCGGGATGAAAACGGCGGCCTGACCGAAAGCAGCGAGCGCACGGGCCTTTGGGCCTGGAAACACCGCCATGGCAACGGGACGGTGGATTACCGTGAACTGATGGGCCAGGTGACTTTCGACCATGTGGACTTCGGCTATGAAGAGGACCGCCTGGTGCTGCACGACATCACGCTGTACGCTAAACCCGGCCAGAAGGTGGCCCTGGTGGGCGCTACCGGCGCCGGCAAGACCACCATCACCAACCTGATCAACCGGTTCTATGACATTGCGGACGGCAAGGTACGGTATGACGAGATCAACATCAATAAGATCTGCAAGCCGGACCTGCGCCACTCCCTCGGCGTGGTGCTGCAGGAGGTCAACCTGTTTACCGGGACGGTGATGGACAACATCCGTTACGGCAAACTGGACGCCACCGACGAGGAATGCATCGCCGCCGCCAAGCTGGTAAACGCAGATTCCTTCATTAATATGCTGCCCCAGGGATACCAGACCATGCTGGAGAGCGACGGCGCCAATCTGAGCCAGGGCCAGAGGCAGCTTCTGTCCATCGCCAGGGCCGCGGTGGCGGATCCGCCGGTCATGATCCTTGACGAGGCTACATCCTCCATCGATACCCGCACAGAGGCCATCGTCCAGAAGGGCATGGACGCGCTGATGCAGGGGCGCACGGTCTTTGTCATCGCCCACCGGCTGTCCACCGTGCAGAATTCCGACGTGATCATGGTCCTGGAGCAGGGACGCATCATCGAGCGCGGCACCCACGAGCAGCTGATCGAAAAGAAAGGCAAATATTATCAGCTGTATACCGGCGCATTTGAACTGGAATAAAGGTTCCCGTGTCAGGGCGGAACAGAAGCTGTTCCGCCCTGACCCTTTCTGCGGACGACGGGCCCCGGGGAATAACCCCGGGAAATATAAATACGAAAAAAGGAAAACACAGATCTGAAAAAAATCGTTTTGTGCGTGCATTTTTCTCCGGATGTGTGTATAATGGAATATAAGGAGGAGAGTTTTTTTCGCCGCGGTACCGGAACTGGAAAACGCTGTTTGTTCACAAACGACAAAGCGTCATGCGAGACGTCTTATTCTGTAAAGGCAGGCCGCAGTCTCAGGCGTATGCCACAGGACATACGGCTGTCCCCGGGGAGGTCATTCAATTTGGAAAGAAAACTGAAAGCCCTTTTTGATTTTCAGGCATTTGAGCAGAACAGAGACCTGCAGGCTGTGATCGATTCGGTCCATGCGCGGTACGCCGTCAGGCGGGAACTCGATATGGACGAAGCGGATATGGTCAACGCTGCCGGAGACCCCCACATTTTTCAGAAAAAGAAGGAAAATGGAGAGGAAAAAATATGACGGCTCTGGATCTGGAACAGATATACACCGATTATTATAAAAAAGTGATGGGTTACATCTCGGCGAGGATCCGCTCAAGGGCGGATGCCGAGGACCTGTGTTCCGAGGTTTTTGAGAAAGTGCAGGGGAAACTGGACGAGTTTGACTCGTCCAAGGCTTCGGTCAGCACTTGGATCTTTACGATCACGCGGAATACGGTGATCGACCATTTCCGCCGCACCCGGCCTTCCGGGGAGCTGGATGAGAATATGGCCGGCGAATTTGAGGTGGACGCCAGCATCCTGCATACAGAATCCCTGAGTTCCCTTGCGGCGGCGTTGAAACAGCTGCCAACGGAACTGAGAGATATTATCGTCCTGCGCTATTACGACGGAAAGCCGCTGACGGAGATCGCCGAGTTGATGCACCTGAGCTACGGGGCGGTAAAGCTTCGCCACCAGAATGCCCTGGTGAAACTGAAGCGCCTGATGGAGGGATAAAGGGAGCTTCCGTGAACCGGAACGGCCTGCCGTGTACCGCGCGGCCCGGCGGCTTGCCTATCCCGCGGGGTCTTCGGGCGAATGAATAATCTGGCGGCGGAGGAACATCATGATCCCGGACGCGAACAGCGTATATACCGGCGCTTTTGTCACTGTTTTTGTCCTGATCCTGGTCTTTCTGCTTCCCCTTCTTGACCGGAGGATCTGCAGACGGCTGGGATTGAACCTGGAAGGCGGGATCAGTACCAATCCCGAAGCGGAAAAGCTGAAAGGCCTGCGCCAGGCGCTGCTGTATGTAATGTTCGGGGTCTATCTGCTGGTGGCGGCTTACCTTGTTTTTTTCTCTCGGACGGCATCGAACCAATACCAGGTTCATGCCGCCCTGTTTGAAGACCTGAAAAAGGCCGTCAGCATCGATTTCGGCCTTTGGAATTTTGTAAAAGCGTTTTTTTCCGAAGGCCCGTTTGAGGCGTTTTCCCATGTGCGGATATTCAAGCCGGAGGATGTCATCCAGGTATACATGAATATCCTGCTTTTTGTGCCGATGGGATACCTTTTGCCGTATATCTTTCCATGGTTCCGCGCCAAAGTCCGTTATCGCCCGGCAGCGGCCTGTTTTTTTACTTCCCTGTTTATCGAGAATCTGCAGTTGGTTACCCGCAGGGGACTGTATGACCTGGACGACCTGGTGTCAAATACGTCGGGCGGGTTCCTTGGGCAGGTCCTGTTCATCTCCGTGGCTTATGTTGTGACCCATCCCGACTGGCGCAGGGAACTGAGAGCGTACCGCCGCTGGAAAAAGAACGCCCGGAGCAGGACGCTTTACCCGTTCGCCCGCCGAATGGGCCTGTCACGGACGGTCCTGACGGCGTCAAGGGAAGAGGATATCTGGGATTTTTATGTAATGAAGCTGGGTTTCCGGCTCAAAAAACAGCTGGTACCCCTGGATTCCTCGGGCACGGACATGCTGCTGGAGATGGGCGGCACCCAGGTGGTGGTCCACTGCCTGAATACGGAGACCGTCGACAGGGAGCAGGAACTGACCCTGTCCTGCCGCAATCTCGGGCCCATCATCAGGCGCCTGAACCGGAATGGGATCAGTACCGAAAAGATATCTCCGGACCCGTATACCGGTCTGAGGTGCGTAAGCTTTTCCGGGCCCGACCGGGTCCGCGTCACCATCATCGAAAAGTAACGCGGGACCCTGCGATATATCAGATGAGTGCCCCGATGGGGTCCGTATAGATAAACAAACGGAGAAAGGAATGAAACAGATGAAGAAGACCTTTGCCCTGCTGCTTTTCGTGGCCCTTGCGCTTTCCGTGTTCCCTGTCCTGGCTGACGAACCGGGGGAGGGCGTCCTGCGTACCGCCATCCTCTATGACATCTCCACGATGGATGTGACGAAAACGACCGACGATTACATGATCCCGATGAACGTATTCGACCGGCTGTTCGAGACCCGCATGATCGATGGGATGTCCCAGGCGGTGGGAAGCCTTTGCACGGACTATAGTGTCAGCGAAGACGGCCTTAAGTATGACTTTGTCCTCCGGGAGGGAGTCGTCTTTTCCAACGGCAGCCCCCTGACCGCCTCCGATGTCCAATACAGCTTTGAACGGCTTCTTAAGGAGAACCGGAGCAATACGGACGTAGCGCTGGAAGTTGCCGGGGCAGAGGCCCTGGTGAATGGCGAAAGCGGCACGCTCGCGGGCTTTGCCATCACGGACGACACACATTTTTCCGTCACCCTGAGTGCCCCCAACGCCGGCTTCATTGCCGAGCTTTCGGCGCCCTTCATGTCCGTGGTGGACGCCGAGACCATGGCCGGGGCAAAACAGTTCGGTACCGATCCGGCCGATACCATCGGCAGCGGTCCTTATATCATCACCGAATGGGTCTCCAACGATCATTACACCCTGGTGTACAATCCTCTGTACTGGGGCGAGGAGCCCAGCGTTAAAAAACTGATCGTCAGCGTTATTCCCGACGCCGGCACCCAGGACCTGATGTTCCGCAACGGTGAACTTGATATCATCGACCTACAGGGCCTGGACAGCGCCATTGTTGAGAGCAGCTATAAACTGTTATTCCCGGAAAGGATCGTTTCCACCCCAAAGGTGGGGCTTACATACCTTGCGATCAATTCCGGAAACGAGTATTTGAGCGACGTCCGTGTCAGGAAAGCCATCGGAATGGCGCTGGATGTGGAAAGCATCATCACGGGCATTTATTTTGACAACGCCGTGCGTGAAAACGGGATCATCCCCACCGGCATCTGGGGTCACAACGACGCCCTTCCCGGCTTTTCATACGATCCCGACGGGGCACGGGCCCTCCTTTCCGAGGCTGGCTACAAGGATGGCGACGTGCGTTTCGAACTGGCGCAGGACAACACCGCCGGCAGCAATATCCGCCTGGTATACGATGCCGTCAGCGATTACCTGGCCGCGGTCGGGATCAGGGCCGAAGTCAGGAGCTACGACCATTCCTCCTGGCTGGACCTGCGCAACTCCGGCGCCATGGATGCCTTTGTTGCCCGCTGGGGCATGGATTACAACGATCCTGCCAATATCATGTACACCTTCTTCGGCAGCCCTGCCAACACCGCTGTCCGCAGCCTGAACTATGCGGATACCGGGATCATGGAGAGGGTATCCGCCGCGCGGGCCATCGTTGACGACGGGGAGCGCCAGGCGGAATACCGTGCCCTTGAACAAAAGATCATCGGCGAAGACGCCGCGTGGATCCCTATGTTCGAGGAACTGCACCTGTACTGCCTGGGGGACCGGGTGGCTTCATTCACGCCCCACTGGGCCGGGTTTACCGATTTCTATATTATCGACGTGGTCCTGAAATGATCCTCCCGGTATTTTGAGCGCCTGCGCGGGGGCGGGATAAACAAACAGCCCGCCCCCTGCCGCGCAGCCTGATACCCAAAGGAGGCCGAATGCTGAATCATATCCTGCGCCGCCTCCTTCAGGCCGTTCTGGTCCTGGCCCTGGTGGCGCTTCTGATTTTCCTGATGCTCAGGGTGGTCCCGGGCAACCCGATCGCCACGATGATGGGCGAGCATGTGGACCCCGCCGTCATCGAACGCATGACATCGGAACTAGGCCTGGACCAGCCGATCACGGTCCAGTTTTTCAGGTATATCCTGGATGCCATGAAGGGTGACTTCGGCACAAGCTATTCCATGGGGAAGCCGGTGGACGGGCTGATCCGGACCGCTTTCCCCAACACGCTGATCCTGGCCCTGTGTGCCGCGCTGTTTGCCTGGGTGATGGGCATCATATGCGGCACGGTTTCGGCCGTGCGGAAAAACAGCGTGTTGGACCGGCTGTTCATGGGCTTTTCCCTGCTGGGAGTTTCGGTGCCCGTGTTCATGGCCGCGATGATGCTGCAGTACGTGTTTGCCTATCACCTTCACTGGCTGGATATTTCCGGGGTGAAAAACTGGAAAAGCTTCATTCTTCCCGCTGTCGCCCTCGGTTGGAACAGCGCCGGCAGCATATCCCGCCTGGTAAGGTCCACGCTGCTGGAGATCCTGCAGGCGGATTATATCGACACCGCCCGCGCCAAGGGGCGGGGGCAGGCCGGCGTCCTCATATTCCACGCGATGCGCAACGCCATGCTCCCGGTGGTCACGATGATGGCTCTGCAGCTGTCCAGCCTGCTGTCCGGTGCGGTCATTACCGAAAGCATCTTTGCCATCAACGGCATAGGCAGGCTGGCTGTACAGGCCATCGAAGGAAGGGACATCCCCCTTTTGCAGGGAACGGCGCTTTTTTCCACCGCCCTTGTGATCCTTGGCAACCTGGCAGCGGACCTCCTTTACGGCGTGCTGGATCCGCGGATCAGGAAGGAGAGCTGACGATGCCGGATAATGACCCCTTCCGTAAAAAAGAAAACGTATCCGGTCAGGCCGGGGACCGGCTTCCGGAGCCCGACGGCTTCCGGAGCATTGTAAAGCGCCTCGCCGGGGAAAACAAACTGGCGGTCTTTTCATTCGCGGTCATCCTGCTGTTTGTCCTTGCGGCGGTGCTTGCTCCCGTCCTTACGCCTTATACCGAAAAGCAGATGGACCTCAGGCACCGGCTGTCCCCTCCGTCCCCGGAACATCTTTTCGGTACTGACGAGGGTGGCAGGGATATCCTGACCCGCATGCTGTTCGGATCCCGGGTATCCCTGCTTATCGGCGTGGTGCCGTCCCTGGTGAGCATGCTTCTGGGTGCGGCACTGGGGATCGTTTCCGGGTATGCGGGCGGAAAGACGGATACGGTCATCATGCGCCTTGCCGACCTGATGCTGGCCTTTCCGTCGATGCTCCTGGCCATGGTCATCATGTACACCCTGGGCGGCGGGCTGATGAACATTTTCCTGACCTTGTCCCTGGTCAATTGGGCAGGCGTCGCGAGGGTGGTGCGGTCGGAGACCCTGAGGATCATCAAAACAGAATACGTTGAAGCGGCGAGGATCACCGGCGTTCCTGGGTTCAGGATCATGCTGCGGCATATCCTTCCGAACTGCGTCCCCACCATGCTGGTACTTTTCACACTGAATATCCCCTCCTCCATCCTCACCGAAAGCAGCCTCAGTTTCCTGGGACTGGGGATACAGCCCCCGGACGCGTCCTGGGGACTGATGGTCAATACCGGAAGGCAGTTCCTGTACAGTGCGCCGTGGCTCAGCCTGATCCCCAGCGCGGCCATCATGGCGATCGTGCTGGCCTTTAATTTCCTTGGGGATGGGCTGGCGGACGTATTGGACCCATACCGAAAGAATCAGTGACAGGAGCGTCTTTTATGCACAACATCCTGGAGGTCAGGCATCTGTCCGCCGGCTTTTCTGCCCGGAAGAGTGAGGTAAAAGCGGTAGACGACGTTTCCCTTTTGGTCCCGGAGGGGAAGATCGTGGGCATCGTCGGAGAATCCGGGTGCGGGAAAAGCATGACCGCCCGGGCGGTCATGGGCCTGATACGGTATCCCGGTCGGGTCATTTCGGGTTCGGTCCTCCTGGACGGCCGGGAACTCGTGGGGATGCCTGAAAAAGAGAAGCGGGCATTGCGGGGCTCAAAAATGTCCATGATCTTTCAGGAGCCTATGACCAGCCTGAACCCGGTGATGAAGGTGGGCCGCCAGGTGGAGGAGGCCATACGCATCCATGAAAAAGTGTCGCGGGAGGAGGCGGCGCACAGGAGCGTGGAGATACTGACTTCGGTCGGGGTGCCTGAAGCGGAGAAACGCTGTTTATGCTATCCCCATCAGCTTTCCGGCGGACTTCGCCAAAGGGTGATGATCGCCATGGCCATGATCCTGGATCCCCGGCTGCTGATCGCTGACGAACCCACCACGGCGCTGGATGTGACCGTGGAAGCACAGATCCTGCAATTGATGCGCACTTTGTCCTCCGGGGGCACCGGTATCCTCCTGATCAGCCACGACCTGGGCGTCATCGCCCAGGTGTGCGATCATGTGTATGTGATGTACGCGGGCCGGATCGTGGAAAGCGCGGAGACGGCGGAGCTTTTTGATCGGCCGCTGCACCCCTACACCCGTGGCCTTTTGAACTCGGTCCGTTCCCTGCGCGGAGGCGGGGACGTGCTGGACACCATTCCCGGCGTTGTGCCGAACCTGATGCGCATGCCCGCGGGATGCGGCTTTTCCCCGCGTTGCCTTGAATGCAGGGAAGAATGCGTCCGGGACGTTCCGCGCCTGGTGGATGAGGGGGACGGGCACCTGATAAGGTGCTTCCTTTATGAAGGGGAGGCGGCGGAATGAGCGGCTATCTGCTGGAAGGGAAGGACCTGACAAAGGAGTTCCCTGCCGGAAAGAACAAAACGGTCCATGCGGTTTCAAAAGTGTCTCTGGGACTGGTGGAAGGGGAGACCCTCGGCCTGGTTGGGGAATCCGGCTGCGGCAAATCCACCCTGGGCAGGATGATGATCCGCGCTCTGAAGCCCACCTCGGGAGAAGTCTTTTTCCGCTCCCGGCCGCTTACGGCCATGTCCGGGAAGGAATTTGCCGCCGTCCGGCGCAGCTTCCAGATGATCTTCCAGGATCCGTACGCGTCCCTGGATCCCCGCATGACGGTGCGTGACCTGATCGCGGAACCCCTTGAGACACACCACATCTGTTCCGGGAAAAAGGAGATCACCGAAAGGGTCCTGGAACTGATGGACGCGGTGGGGGTGCCGGGGGATTTTCTGTACCGCTATCCACACCAGTTCTCCGGCGGCCAGCGTCAGCGCATCGGCATCGCAAGAGCTGTTGCCCAGGATCCGGAGGTCATCGTCTGCGATGAACCTGTATCGGCCCTGGACGTCTCGGTCCAGAACCAGATACTGAACCTCCTTTCGGACCTGAAGAGGAAACGCACTCTGACGTACCTGTTTATCAGCCATGATCTGTCGGTGGTGCGCCATATTTCTGACAGGGTCTGCGTCATGTTCCTTGGGAAGATCTGTGAATCGGGACCCACCGGAGAGGTATGGGCCGCGCCGGCCCACCCGTACACGTCCTTCCTGCTGAGGGCGGTCCCCAAAGCGGATCCAAAGGAGAGGACGGACGCATCCTTACTCCTGACGGGAGAGATCCCCAGTCCCATCGATCCGCCGACAGGCTGCCGTTTCCATACCAGGTGTCCCTTTGCCGTAAAGCAATGCGCCGAAGAAGAACCGCCCCTTCGGACGCGGGGGGAAAGGACCGTCGCCTGCCATTTTCCGCTGGACCGGAATGGAACCTGATCCAAACACTGTTTTTGACCTGCTTTGGAGGGAGGCCGTTAACATGATCCGAACCGATCCGATGATCCCAAGGTCCGATATGATCCGCTGCGTTCTGTGCGGGGATCCGCCCTGCAGCGCCGCGTGCCCCCGCGGTATCGATCCGGCGGGGCTGCTCAGGAGCGTCTGGTTCCGCAACGAACAGGGCGCCGCGCTGAGGCTGCCTGACGGTGATCCCTGCGCAGGCTGTGCCGCTTCCTGTGAGGGCGCCTGCGTAAGGCCCGGCCAGGTCCCCATCCGGGAACTGATCTCCAGGCTTCGCACCCAGGTAAAACCTGAGGCGGAGACTCCCGTTACGAAAAACGAGGACAGGCTGAAATGCGATTTTCTGGGCGTTCCGCTGGAGAACCCGTTCCTTCTGTCTTCCTCGGTTGTCGCTTCCACCTACGACATGTGCGCGCGTGCTTTTGATTTAGGCTGGGCCGGCGCCTGCTACAAGACGGTATGCTCCCTGGATATCCACGAAGCATCCCCCCGTTTTTCCGCCATATCGGGGGACAGCGGCGGCATCATCGGATTCAAGAACATCGAACAGTTGTCGGACCACTCGGTGGCCGAAAACATGGAGACTTTCCGCAGGCTGAAGAAAGCGTATCCCGGAAAACTGATCCTCGCCTCCGTCATGGGCCAGGACGAAAAGGAATGGGGCCTGCTCGCCCGCATGTGTGAAGACAACGGCGCCGATGCGGTAGAACTGAATTTTTCCTGCCCAAACATGTCTGAGGGGGGACTTGGATCGGATATCGGCCAGGTGCCGGAGCTGGTGGAAAGGTTCACGGCGTCGGCAAAACGGTCCTGCTCCATCCCGGTGCTTGCCAAACTGACTCCCAATGTGAAGCTGATGGCCCCGGCCGCGGAAGCCGCCCAAAGGGGTGGCGCCGACGGGATCGCCGCCATCAACACCATCAAGTCCATCATCGGAGTCAATCCGCACACTTATATCTCTTCTCCGGCTGTGCATGGCAGGAGTGCTGTGGGCGGGTACAGCGGCAATGCCGTCAAGCCTATAGCCTTAAGGTTCATCGCCGAGCTTGCCGCGGATCCCGTTCTTTCGGGGATGCACCTTTCGGCCATGGGCGGGATCGAGACCTGGCAGGACGCCCTGGAGTTCATCCTGCTGGGGGCCCAAAGCCTTCAGGTGACCACCGCGGTGATGCAGTACGGATACAGGATCATCGACGACCTGAAGGAAGGATTAAGCATGTACCTGACGGAAAAAGGCTTTTCATCCGTCGGTGAAGCAGCCGGGCTGGGTCTGGATACCCTCAGTGCCACCACCGATGCTTTGGAGAGGGATACGGTGGTCTTCCCGCGTTTCGACCGGGAGAAGTGCATCGGCTGCTTAAGATGCGTCGTTTCCTGCATGGACGGGGGACACCAGGCCATTCGGGTGGATGAAAACCGCCGCCCTGTCCTCAACGGGAAAAAATGTGTCGGATGCCATCTGTGTATCCTGGTCTGTCCCCAGAGGGCTATTTCACCCGGGAACAAACGGGTTCGGCCCATACGGAACTGACGAAAGGCGGGAAAATGTCTTCGCTGAAAAAAGCCGAGCGAAAACAGGACGTGAGATAAGCTTTGACTTTTTTGGCTGATGATGATACCATAATGCCGTGAATGGGTCCGGACGCGGCCATGGGGGAACCCGTGCCCCTGAAGGACTTCAAACAAAAAAGGGCCAAACCCGATCAATGGGAGGTAAAGATCAATGCTGAAACGCTTTGGGGCGGTGTTCCTGGTGCTTGCCATGCTGCTGACCGTCCTGCCCTCCGCTTTCGCCGAGGATGAGGACCTGAATGAAAATGTGGAAGAGAATTTGAATGACGGCCCGGAAGAGAACCTGAATGACAATACGGATGAGAATGTGAACGGGGAAGAGGAGGAAGGGTTCTCCTATACCGGCGGCGCGGTCGGATACGATCCGGAAACAGATACGACCATTATCTATATCGGAGAGCTTGACTCCTCCGGCCTTCCCTACCCGGCCAGCGTGGAATTCAAGCCGGCAAAAACCATGTATGCCTATGCCGACAACGGCCTTCCCGTGAATGTGCGCAGTACCCCCGAGATCACCAAGACCAACAAGGCCGGTGAGATCCCGTACGGCGGCGAGGTCAGGGTGGCCGGGATCGCCAGCAATCCTGATTGGTACATCATCGAATTCAGCCGGAGCTCCACAGGATACGCCTTTATAATGGCGAGGTTCGTCGTATCCACCAGGCCGACACCGCGGCCCGCCAGGAAAGCCACCGCGGCGCCTTCCGGCAAAAACGCCACGCCGGCGCCTACCGCCGCGCCCACCCCTGCACCTACCCCGGATACCGTCGCCCGCAAGGAAGCCGAAATGGAAAAGCAAATGAAATCCTACAAAGCTTTCAGTATGCCGATGATCGGTACGGTGCGTGCGACCCGTTCCTCCGGCTGGATCAATTTCCGTGAGGGCCCGGGTGTCGCGTCCAAATCCATCTGCACCCTGAGCGACGGGACCCAGCTGAAGATCCTGGGTGAGACCGACGGATGGTATTACGGGATCCTTCTTTCTACCGGGAGCACCGGTTACATTGCCAAATCCTATATCAAGGACATGTATCCCGCCCCCGCCGAGGCCGAAACGCAGGACGCCGAAGGAAAGACACAGCTGGGCAAACTTACCGTCCACGGTGATTTTACCATTCAGTGCGCCATTCCCGAGGGCTACCAGATCCAGTACATCAACACCCTCGGTTCACGGATCATCGGATCCATTACTTCTTCGGATCCCGAAAAGCCCATCATGGAAATGACCATTGCCTATGACGAGATGGTTGCGGACATTGAGCGTATGAACGACATGGATCCGAATACCCTTGCCGTCCTGGAGGCTTCGTTCACCGAAATGAACATCGTGGATATCACCTACAGGGAGACCGCTTACGGCACCAAGCTGATGGTGGTCAAGGAGATCGGTCCCGATGAAGATTTTGTTGACATCCTGACCGTGTACAAGGGATATTCCATCGAATTCCTGATGAGGCCCAATCCGGCGGCTTCCAACAGGGAACTGACTGAAGAGCAGATCCAGATGTGCATCGATTTCCTGAGCGAAGTTGACTTCGTGGAAGCGAAGTAAAACGTAAAACGCCATGCGGGCGGGGGCTGTGCCCCCGCCCGTTAATTATTCACGGAAGACGCATAGGTTATTTCGGTTGATGCGGGGAGGAAAGCTGCCATTTCCGGCTGATCGCCTGGGATTTTCGGAGGGGAAAATGCTTATTGAATGCTCAAAAAACGAATTTGAAAAGTATTTGGAAATACGAGGAGACTGTGCTGGAATGCGGATTCGTGTGCGTCGGAAACTTTCTATGCTACAAAACCCATTTGGATCAACAAATCCCGGTATGACAGAAAGATGGTGAAAAAAGGTCCGGAAGCCACTCTTCCGGGCATCGGATCCCTGACTGTGAATTATCTACCCAAGGAGTTTAAAGCTTGCCGTATGAAGGTATTTATCGTTTATTGCCATCCGTCCGATGATTCTTTCACAAAGCATATGTGTGATGCGTTTATAAGAGGAATTTTGGATTCCGGGAATGAGTACGTTCTGTCGGATCTCTACAAAATGAATTTTGATCCGACGATGACGGAGCAGGAGTATTTACGTGACGCGTACTACAGGAATACCCCCGACATCGCCGAGGATGTACTTGCCGAGCAGGAGAAGATCAATTCAGCGGATGGGATTGCTTTTATCTATCCGGTATTCTGGACGGAAGCCCCGGCGAAACTGGTGGGCTGGTTTGACAGAGTATGGTCTTACGGATTCGCATACGGAGAAAAGACCATGAAGGAACTTGATAAAGCGATCATTCTTTGCTCGGCGGGCAATCCGATCGAGCGGCTCGAAAAATTCGGCCTTCTTGACAGCATGAAAAGGGTAATGCTTGGTGACAGACTTTTCGGCCGGGTACGGAAGGAGGAATTTGTTGTTTTTGATAATACATCCAGAGAAAACGAACTCCGTGAAATAAACTGGGACACAAATCTCCGGAACGCATATGAAAAAGGAAAATCTTTCTTTGCATAGAATCGAAAACCGGAAGCCGGGCTTGCGGGTGATGATTTTCCGGCAGTAAATATATCGCCGCCAAAGTTGGCTGAACCGTATGCTGCAACGCTCCTCCTCAGTTTTGCTGTTGCTTTTTCTCGGTAATTCCGGCCGGGGTCAGGCATCGGTCATGAAAAAGGAGCCTCCTCCTTTAAGGAGAAGGCTCCGTGGATTCTCAGACCGGATCATTCGGCGACGGCTTCGCCGGAGGGAAGGAAGGACTGAAGGAGCATGTTGATCGCGGGTACCTGCTGGAGAAGGGCGACGCCTTCCATCAGGGAGGGCATCAGCTTCTGGGTCAGCGCGTTCGCGGCTTCCTGGTCCTGGGTGAGGGTCATCAGATCAACGGTCTCCAGGGCCGTAAGATCGGATGCGTCAATCAGCCCGCCCTCTTCGAGGCCAAAGTACAGGTCGGAGCTGAAGTCCAGGGTGTTTTCACCGGACGCCAGGCTGCACTGGAACTGGCCTTTGAAGGAATTTTCTTCCGGTGTGCCGGTGAGGATGATGGCCAGGGCAGTGCCGGGAATGTTGACGGCCAGATTCGCGCTGAAAACATTCTCCAAGAAGGAATATACGGCAACCGCATCGCCGGCGAGGTCGTCACCTTTGTAAGCCGCGGCGTAGATGGTCTGTCCGCCCTCGGAGGCGAATACCTGGATGTCCGCGCTGTAGTATTCTTCCGCGTTGCCGATGATCAGGGAAATGACAGTGCGGCCTTCCTGGGTGGATCCGGCCACGACCTTCAGGGTGACGCCGTCGAAGGAAACGGGAGAAGAGATCTCAAGTGCGGTCACCACATCAGCGGCGATGGCATTCAGGGTGTCGGAGTCCAGGGTGTAGATCGTCACGGCGACATCGGATACGACGTCGTCACAGAACCGGTAATCAGTCCAGACGGAGGTTTCGGGTTCGAGCTCGTTCAAACGGACCATCACGGCGCCGATCACGCTCATGGCCTTGCCCATGTACTGGTTGATCATGGCTTCGATATCCATGCCGCCGGCCTGAGCCATATACTGTTCCATGATCTCGTTGACATTCAGGGAAAGGGCGGGGATCAGGTACACGCCGTCCACACCCCTCAGGGCGATGGTCAGCACGCCCGAATCCATGAGCGTATCCGCGCCGAGGGCCATCTGTTCACCGACAAACAGCTGGGTGCTCTCCAGGACGCTTCCGCTGGGATCCGCGGTAAAGGAACCGTCGATCTCCAGACCGGAGAAATCCAGCGGCTGCCCGTTCAAAGACAGCTGGATGTTGCCGAAAGCATATTCCGCGTGGGTCGCTTCGGCGGGAGCTTCCGTTACCGCTTCCTCGGCAAGCCCGGCAATGGGCAGAGCCATGACACACAGTGCAGCCAGTACGGCCAAGATCTTTTTCATCGTTTTTCCTCCTGACATGGTAGTTAAATTGTATGAAACCGACTCTCTGCCAGTCCATATATTAATTATAAACTTTAATTCCAACCCTGACAATAGTCCACGAAGCAATTTCAGCGAAAATAAGTAATCTCGAATGTAAAAATGAGAAATACGGGAGACCGGCAATTCCGAAACGGATTTGGAAAAAAAGGATTTATACTTTCGCCGGCGTTCCGGCATTATGGGGGATCGCCTATTCCGGACCCGAGGCGCATACGGCGGGGAGAAAGGGACTCCTGAAGACAAAAGGTCTTGCAATTGCCGCTCCGGGTGATATACTGAAAAAGACCCATGCCCATACCGACGCACAGCCATGCCCCATTGCAAAACAGGATACTCCCGTATGAACGGTTCGGAAAGAGGGATCACCTGTCCACGATCCGCCTGCTCGTGCGCCAGCGCCCCCTGATATAGTAGACGGAAAGCGCCGTGCTGGTCAGGGTCCAGGAGGCTACATAGGACAGGCACAGGGATAAAAGTGTGCCGAAATGGGCGAATATGGTCAGGATCCAGATGACGCGGAAAAGACAGATGCCGATGCCGATGATGATCACAGGCCTGACCGCGTCCCCGACGCCCCTGAGGACAGCGGAAAGGACCTCCACCAGCACCCATGTGAAATAGTAGGGCACGAAATAGGACATGATGGTATAGGTGGTCTCGACGACGGCCTCGTCCCCGGTGAGCACATGCAGCAGGGGAATGGCAGTCACCATGATGCCGACGCTAAGCAATCCCGTGAACAGGAACGCGATGATAAGCCCCTGCCTGACGCACTGCTTCATGCGGTCGGTCTTCCCGGCGCCCTGGTTCTGGGCGATGAAGCCGGTGATGGCCGCGCCCAGGGCATTGCTGACCGCCCAGAAGATACCGTCTGTTTTGGAGGACATGGCCCAGGAAGCCACAACGACGGTGCCCAGCGAGTTGACAGCCACCTGTATGATCATATTTGAAAGGCTGTACATTGAGGACTGGAGCCCCGCGGGGATCCCCAGACGCAGCATGTTGCGAAGATAGACCCATCTGATGCGGAAGCAGGACCATTCCAGACCGTATTCTGTTTTCGGCCCGGTCAGGCGGAGGGTGAGCAGGGCCATATTGACTGTCTGGGAAAGGACTGTGGCGATAGCGACGCCCGCAATGCCCCAGCCGAAGACGATCACGAACAGCATATCCATTACGATGTTCGTAAGGCAGCCGACAACCATGTATAAAAACGGATGAAAACTGTCGCCTACGGCCCTCAGGATGCCGGATTCCATGTTCAGGATCATCATGAAAGGAACGCCCGCAAAATAGATCCGCAGGTACAAAATGGCGCCTTGCATGGTTTCCGGGGGCGTGGAAAGCAGCCCGAGCATCCACGGGGAGGCGGCCAGGCCGAAAGCCGTGAGGGCCGCGCCAAACATGGCCATCACCGCCACGGCGTTGCCGACAGCCCGCTTCAGATCTTCCCTGCGGCCTGCGCCGTAGATCTGCCCGATGACCACGGAAGCCCCCGAGGTGACGGCGACAAAGAAGCCCACAAGCACGTTGATGATCTGGGCGGAGCTGCCTCCGACGGCTGCCAGGGCTTCGGTGCCGACAAAACGCCCGACGATCAGGCCGTCTACCGTGTTATACAATTGCTGGATGATGGTTCCCGCCGCGATGGGCAGGAAAAAGACGAGGAGTTTTTTCCAGACCGTGCCTTCGGTCAGGTCGTTAGCCGCGTGCTGTCTGATCATCGTTTTTAAACCAGTGGGCGGAGTAGCCCGCCACCGCCTCCGCAAGGTTCCGTATATTTTTGTCCGATGTGTTCACGATCAGGTCGAAAGCGCTGAAGTCCGCGGCGTGTTTGCCGGTCAGCACTTCCCTCGTGCGCATCCTGTCCCTGTCGATCCGGCGGATATTCCGAAGGATCTCCTTTTCGCCAAGGCGCTCCGCCGCTTCCTTTTTGGCTTCGTGGGCCAGACAGCGTTCCAGGCGGGAAGCGATATCGGCGCAGACGAAGACTCGGAAGGGATTCAGGTCGTGCAGGATCACGTCGGCGTCGCGGCCGACGATGACGCAGTCGTTCCCGGCCTGCGCGATCTCCAGGATGATCTCGCGCTGTCCCGCCAGAAGACTGCCGGAATGAAAGGACGGGGCAAGGGAACGCTGGAAGCTGTTCCGGTAAGTCAGCTGGTAATTGTGCCAGCCGTGGGTGGAAAGGGTACGGCGGACGTATTCCGGGTCAAGGCCCTGTTCATCGGCCAGGGCGGCAATGATCTCCCGGTCATAGTAATCCCAGTTCAGGATGCCGGCAAGGCGCTTGCCCAGTTCCCGGCCCCCGCTGCCGAACTGGCGCGAGACGGTAATGATCCTCATGATGGTTTCCTCTCTGCCCGGCCCGGTCTTATGAGGCGGGGGCTGGATAATCATATAGCATATACAGTAAAAAAACAAGGACCGGTATAATATTATATGAAACGACGGAGGTTGACATGAAAAAGACTTTGGACTGTTTTCCTGACGGCACCCCGATGTCCGACTGGTTCTCAGACAAGCGGACCCCGGATATTACGGACCTGGGCAGGCAGTATTACATCACCGATGCGGGCGCGGTTTGCGACGGCACGCCGCAGACGGATATCATCCAGGGCCTGATCGACCGGGCGGCGGGGGAAGGCGGAGGCGTGATCGTGGTGCCGTCCGGCACCTTCGTGACCGGAGCGCTTTTTTTCCGTCCGGGGGTGGACCTGTATATCGAAGAGGGAGGCTGCCTTATGGGCAGCGACGACATCAGCGATTATCCGCCGATGAAAACGCGCATCGAGGGGGAGACGTGCGCTTATTTTCCCGCCCTCATCAACGCGGACCGATGCGACGGCTTTACTGCCTGCGGGAAAGGGACCATTGACGGCAACGGCCTCAGGTCCTGGAAGGCTTTCTGGCTGAGGCGGAAATGGAACCCTTCGTGCACCAACAAGGATGAGCAGCGGGCAAGGCTTATATACATATCCGAAAGCGAAAACGTGACAGTTTCCGGACTCCGCCTTCAAAATTCTCAGTTCTGGACCTGCCATTTTTACCGCTGCAGATTCGTAAGGGTCACGGGCTGTTCCATATTTTCACCCTTTGAGCCGGTGAAAGCGCCAAGCACCGACGCCATCGACCTGGACGTATGCAGCGACGTGGTGATCAGGGACTGCGACATGCACGTCAATGACGACGCGGTGGCCCTGAAGGGCGGCAAGGGCCTGAATGCGGACCTCCTGCCTGAAAACGGTCCCAATGAGCGCATCCTGGTGGAGGACTGCCGTTACGGCTTTTGCCACGGCTGCCTGACCCTGGGATCCGAAGCGGTGGGCGTAAGGAACGTGATCCTCCGCAGGATCAGGGTGGATTCGGGGTATCACATGCTGTGGCTGAAAATGAGGCCGGATACGCCGCAGAAATACGAATATATCCTGTGCGAGGATATTTCGGGCCGGGTGGAGAATGCGTTCTGTCTCCTGCCGTGGACGCAGTTCTGTGACCTGAGGGGCGGAAAACCGGCCATGTCCTATGCGTCCCATATCAGGGTCCAAAGGTGCCGGCTGGAATGCGGTACATGCTATGAAACACGGCGCAGCGACGGGGAGTACCGGCTTGAAGATATCTTTTTTGACGAATCGTTCATTTCCGCCGGGCAGCGCGGGGAACCTTTCTGGGAGGACAGTATGTAAATATGCGTTCGCGCCCTCCCTGCCAGCGCGGACCGTATCCGATCCGGGGAAGCCCCGGGCATTCCACCAAAGTCCCCGCGGCGGATGTGCGGAATGATCATTCTGTTGACAAATCGGCCGGATTATGCAATAATCATTTCATCTGCTGCGGTCATATTTGCCGCCGGGCATTTTATTCCGTTACCAAAAGGCCGGAGTGCCATCAATATTTTTTTAAGGAGGGACCCCTATGAAGAAACTGGTATCCATCGTACTCGCTCTTCTGCTGACCCTGTCCTGTGTCGCCGCCCTTGCCGAGGCAAAGACGGAATACAACATCCACGTGCTCGTGTGGAAGTTTGACGACACCTACGGCTCCACCGTGCGCCAGGGCATGATGAAATGGAAAGCGATCATCGAGGAAGAACTGGGCGTCACCATCAACCTGACCATGGACGACGCGCAGGACGACATGGCAAAGCAGGTCGAGCAGGCCGACCAGGTCATCGGCAAGAAGCCCGACTTCATCATCATCAACCTTGCCGAGCCCGCCGGCGGCCAGATCCTGGTGGACAAGTTCACCGCGGCCGGCATCCCCTTCCTGTTCTACAACATCCCGCCGTCTGAGGAGACCTATGACGCAGTCGTCAAGGAGTCCGGCGCGTTCTTCGTCGGCACCCTGCCCCGTGAAGCCGGCGATATGCAGGGCGAGATCCTGGCGGACATGTGGGCTGCCGATCCTGCCGCCCTGGACATCAGCGGCGACGGCACCATCCAGTTCGTGGAGTTCAAGGGCGTTGCCAACAACCCCGAAGCCATTGCCCGCACCCAGTATTCCGAAGAGACCGCCGTTGAGCTCGGCGTTCCGCTGCAGATGGTGACCGACGTCATCGTGGCTGACTGGGATACCGGCAAGGCCAACGATTTCATGCTCTCCACCTGGCAGGCCCATCCCGAGATCGAACTGGTTTTCGCAAACAACGACGACATGGCCCTGGGCGTCATCGCCGCGCTGAACCAGTCCGGTTACAACACCGGCGCTGAAGGCGGAAAGTCCATCGCCGTTATCGGCGTGGACGCCACCGACGCCGCCATCGAAGCCATCAAGGCCGGCAAGATGACCGCTACCGTCAAGCAGGACGGCGATGCCATGGGCGAAGCCAACATCCGCTTTGCGATGAACTACCTGATGAACGGCACCTGGATCGAAGGCCTGGAGGATATGTATACCCTGAACGTTGACGGCTGCTCCGTTTATATCCCCTACGCGAAGATCACTGCCGAAAGCATCAAATAATTTCGGGTGATTTCAGACTGAACCCGGAAATCAGAACGGTTCCGGCGGCCTCGGCTGCCGGAACTGTTTTGAGGGTTTGTGACCGGATCTGCCGGACAGCGTGCAGCGTAAACCGGCAGCATTTGTGAGCGAGGCTCTCTGAACAGGAAAACAGCGCCGGGAAAGGCCTGTTTTATATGCGGAAAGCGGTGATGCGAAGATATGTCCGAAAATCAGTACCTGCTGGAAATGCTGGATATCGAAAAGCAGTTTCCCGGCGTCAAGGCGCTTGACCATGCAAAGCTGCAGCTGCGTGCAGGCACGGTCCATGCCCTGATGGGTGAGAACGGCGCCGGAAAATCCACCCTGATGAAATGCCTTTTCGGCATATATACCCGGGACGGCGGGACGGTTTCAATGAACGGAAAACCCGTGGCCTTTTCCAGTCCCAGAGACGCTTTGGACAACGGCGTCGCCATGGTGCACCAGGAACTCAACCAGGTGCTGCGCCGCAGCGTGATGGAAAACGTGTGGCTGGGCCGCTTTCCCACCAACAAGCTTGGGATCGTCGACAGCAAAAAGATGTATGACGAGACCAGGGAAGTGTTTGAAAAGCTGGAGATCGACGTGGACCCGAAGCAGATCATCGGTGAACTGTCGGTATCCAAACGGCAGATGGTCGAGATCGCCAAGGCGGTCTCCTACAACGCCCGTATCCTGGTGCTGGACGAACCCACCAGCAGCCTTACGGAGGACGAGGTCGAGCACCTGTTCCGCATCATGAACCGGCTGACGGCCGAAGGCGTCGGCATTATCTACATCAGCCATAAGATGGACGAGATCCTGCGGATCTCCAATGATGTCACCATCATGCGGGACGGGCAGTGGATCGCGACAAAACCCGCTTCCGAACTGACCAAGGCGGAGATCATCCGCCTGATGGTCGGCCGTGAAATGACCAACCAGTTCCCGCCGAAAAACAACCGGATCGGCGACGTTCTCCTGGATGTGCAGGAGCTTACCGGCATGTATGAACCCACTTGCCACAATGTCAGCTTCCAGCTGCACCGGGGTGAAGTCCTGGGCGTGGCCGGACTGGTGGGTTCCCGCCGTACGGAGCTGCTCAACACGCTGTTTGGCTATTTCACCAAGGGCAGCGGGAATGTGGTCATGTCGGGGAAAAAGATCGACAATTCGACCACCGACGAAGCCCGCAAAAACGGTTTTGCCCTGATCACGGAGGAAAGGCGCGCCACCGGCATCTTCGGCGAGAATACCATCCTTTTCAATTCCATTATCGCCAATGTGGACGCCTATGGGAAGCCCCTTTTGAACAGCAAAAAGATGGACAAGGACACCGATTGGGTCATCGAATCCATCCGGGTCAAGACCCCGAGCAAAAAGACCCACATCAAGAGCCTTTCGGGCGGGAACCAGCAGAAGGTGATCATTGGCCGGTGGCTCCTGACCCAGCCGGATGTGCTGCTGCTGGACGAGCCGACCCGCGGCATCGACGTCGGCGCAAAATATGAGATCTATCAGCTGATCCTGAACCTTGCAGAGCAGGGCAAGGGCGTGATGATGGTATCTTCGGAAATGCCGGAACTGCTCGGCATCTGCGACCGGATCCTGGTAATGTCCAACGGCCGGGTGGCCGGCATCGTAGAGCGGGGCAAGGATTTCGGCGATATCCCCGGCGAACAGGAGACCATCATGGCCCTGGCAGCCAAGTATGTGTGATGAGGTGAAGACGGATGACTAAAAGAAGGATTACCAGCATCATCATGCTGGCTGTGCTCCTGGTCGGTATCGCGCTTGCCGCTTACGGCATGACCGGAAGGGGTATATATTCCAACGCGGCCAAAATGATGGGGTCCGATGAAAAATCGGCCATGATCTCTATCCAGGATCCTTCCAAGCTGAAGGAACTGGGAAAGATCGGAGATATCGGCGCGGAAAAGATCAAGTCTTTCCTGAAAGGGCTGGGCCAGGACAGCGCTGCCGTAGACAAAGCTGTGGACGAGCGGATGGCATATGAGACCGCCGCCGCAAACGCCAAAGACCGGGAGAAGTTTTTCGCCTACGCTCACAGCGTGGACGAGACGGTGACGCAGGAAAATTATAACGACCTCATCAAGGACCGTGCCCGCGCAGACGCCATGCGCCAGGATATGGCCATGGCCGAACTGGGCATGGACCAGGAGGCCTTCCAGCGGATCGCTGACAACGAGTCCCTGCTGGACCTGTTCAGGGATGCCGTTCCCAGGCTGCTCCAAAACGCCCATATGACCAACGCGGTGCAGTTCCAGTTTGTCGGCATCGTGCTGATCGTTGCGGCGCTGGCGTATTTCCTGATCCAGGCCATGGACATCAAGCCCAGGGCCAGGACCAGGGCCGTCAACCCGAAAACGGCCAAGGTGACCACATTCCTGCTCAATTACGCCCTGTTTATCATCCTGGGCCTGATCCTGGTGGTGGTCTCCATTATCAGGATCGACTTTTTGAGCATGACGAACATCCTAAACATCCTGCAGAACGCATCCACAAAGGGCATCCTGGCCCTGGGCTGCGCGGGCCTGATCGTGCTTGCCGGTACAGACCTTTCCATCGGCCGCGTACTTGGCATCTCTGCAGCGGTGACCGCTTCCCTGGTGCAGTCGGTCACCTATACCAGCAGGATGTATCCCACGATGGTCTCGTCCCTGGGCGCTTTCGGGCTGCTGATCCCGCTGTTCGCCTCCATTGCGGTGGCTGTTGCGTTCAGCATGATCAACGGTTTCGGCGTGGCCAAACTGCACCTGCACGCCTTTATCGTCACCCTGGGTACCCAGCTGATCGCTTACGGCGCCAACTGCCTCTACATCGAATCCCAGCCCTCCGGAACGGCCCAGGCCCTTTCCACGCTGGACCAGACGTTCCTTGACATCTCCGCCGGCGGTATCATGCTAGGCGAACTCCGCGTACCGGTGGTGGTCATCTATTTCATTGTGCTGGCGGCGATCGTGTGGGTGATCTGGAACAAGACCAAACTCGGCAAGAATATGTTCGCCGTGGGCGGCAATACCGAGGCGGCTGCCGTTTCCGGCGTCAACGTGGCCAAGACCATCATGCTGGTCTACCTGATGGCCGGCGTGCTTTACGGCATCGCGGCCTTCCTGGAAGCCGGGCGCATCACGGCTGTCGGCGCAAATACGGGCCTGAACTATGAAACTGACGCCATCAGCGCCGTTGTCGTCGGCGGTGTCAGTTTCTCCGGCGGCGTCGGCACCATCCAGGGTGTCGTCATCGGTGCGGTCATCATGCAGGCTATCGTATACGCGCTCCAGTTCCTGGGTGTTAACCCGTACATCCAGTACATCATCCGCGGCCTGATCATTATCCTGGCCGTCTCCATCGACGTGCGCAAGTACATCGTCAAGAAGTGATCGATCGTATGAAGGAAAGAAACGACGGGCGGGATGCCCGGGCAGAAATGGAAGCCGCAAGGGCCTCCGCAGATAAGCGCTCGGGAAATGATAAACTGCCGAGGCGGTACAGGCTTTACGATAAGATCAAGGAGCATGTATCCCTCAGGACGATCGATACGGTGATCGTCGTGACATCTCTTCTGATCATTGCCCTGCTGGTCTACGGTATCGTGACAGGACATCCGACACGTTAAAACGGATCATTTGGCCGCCTCCGGACTTATTTCCGGGGGCGGTATTCGGCTTAAGGCCAGTCCGGGTACCATTCGGACCGTTTTTTTGCGGATCGCCGGGAAAATGAGAAGACATTATTGTTTGACAGAAAAAATGGAAAGTCAACGGATTCAAAGATTAACTTGATGATTGTGTGCCGATGTGGTATATAATAATCAGTCATGTTTAAGAAAACGGTGACACTGGCTGCCAATACTTTGCAGA
This sequence comes from Clostridia bacterium, assembly GCA_017524725.1. Lineage (GTDB taxonomy): Bacteria > Bacillota > Clostridia > Christensenellales > Aristaeellaceae > RUG756. The sequence continues at coordinate 33,495 of JAFXUZ010000028.1, forward strand.
CCGGTTTCCGATCCGCAAATCACGATACCGGCGACGTTCGCAACATGAAAAAAGCAATGACCTTATTCTGCGCGTCCGGCATTCTGCCAGCAGAGCGATAAACGGGAGGTATGCCAAAGTGGTTCAAGGCAGAATGGAAAACGAAAGGCTCATCATCACGCTTGAAGGTGAGATCAACTCGTTTAACGCGCTGCAGGTCGAAAAAGAGATCCATGAGATCCGCGAGGCGTATCCCTGCAGTTCCATCGAATTGGACTGTGAACGGCTGAAACATGCCTCCAGCGCGGGGCTTCGCATCATTCTCAGGCTCATACAGCAGACGGACAATACGATCATCACCAATGTACATCCTGATATGTACGAGATCCTGGACATAACTGGCTTCACTGAAATCACCGAGGTACGCAAGGCCTATCGGGAATTTTCGGTGGATGGCTGTGAGGTCATCGGCCAGGGTGCAAACGGAAAGGTCTACCGCATCGATCCGGATACCATCGTCAAGGTGTACCTGAATCCCAACGCCCTGCCGGAGATCCACCGCGAGCGTGAGCTTGCCCGGCTGGCCTTCGTGGTGGGCGTGCCCACAGCCATTCCATATGACGTGGTGCGCATTTCCGGCGGCGGTTATGGCTCCGTATTTGAGCTGCTGAACGCAAAGAGTTTTGCCAAGCTCCTCATAGACGGCGATCGTCCGTTGGACGATGTGGCAAAGATGAGCGTCGACCTGCTCAAGCTGATACATTCCAAGGTGGTGCGTTCGGACAGTCTGCCGGACATGAAGGCCGTGGCATTGGATTGGGCCGGATTTCTGAAGGATCACCTTCCGGCTGAACAGTATGAAAAGCTGCATGCCCTGATCGCAGCCGTGCCGCAGGATGATCACCTGATGCACGGAGACTACCATATCAAGAATATCGAGTATCAGAACGGCGAATACTTGCTTATCGATATGGACACTCTTTGCCATGGCCACCCCATCTTCGAAATGAGCAGCATGTACAACGCCTATGTGGGCTTTGGCCTGGTTGACCCGGAAGAACTGGAAAAATTCATGGGCCTTCCTGTCGAGACCTGCCATATCTTCTGGCGCAAAAGCCTGGAATACTACCTTGGCACGAAGGATGCCGCCGCCATCGACGCAGTTGAAGCGAAGGCCGGGGTCGTCGGCCTGATGCGGCTTATGCGCCGCGAGATCCGGCGCGGCGGTCTGGACCGGGAGGACGGACGCAGAATGATCGAGGCATACCGCGCCGGATTGGTGCAGCTGATGTCCCAAGTGGATTCGCTGACATTCTGACGGAACGATGAAGATGACAAACATCATCCTGTGTACCGTCCGGATCGTCTTTGCCCCTGAGGCAGGGAATGAAAAAGCCGCTGAAAGAGGTCTTTTTCCCTGCATGCCTGTTTCAATGTAATCCATAACGGCGCGTTCATCCGGGATTTCCGTCCCGACTTGGATGCACTCGATCACGGAACATTTGCGTAAAAACGAAAGTTGGAGTATAATCTAAAAATGCGCATTATGTTTCCCGCGCGGGGACGGGCTTTGCCCGGACAGGAGAGTGCAAGATGGCCAGGGTCAGTGTGATCGTTCCAGTTTACAACGCCTCCAGGACGCTTAGACGCTGTGTGGACAGCATCCTGAAACAGGATTTCAGGGATTTTGAAGTGATCCTCGTGGACGACGGAAGCCACGACGATTCCGTAAGGATCGCCGTGGATTATGAAATATCCGACCCGCGCGTCCGTTCGGTGACCAAGGAAAACGGCGGGGTTTCCTCCGCCAGAAACGTGGGCCTGAATGCGGCGACCGGGGAATGGGTGGCGTTTGTCGATTCCGACGACTGGCTTCCCATGGATGCGATCAAACTGCTTGTGAGGGAGACCGAGGCCCGGGAAGCGGATATGGTGATCGGTGATTTTTACCGTGTCTTTGAAGGAAAGATCTGCCTTAAAGGGGGGATCGACCGCGGAGGAATCATCAGCAGGGACAAATATGCCGAGGCCATGATGAAAGCCCCGGCGGACCTGTATTTCGGCGTTCTGTGGAACAAGCTCTACCGCAGGGAGCTGATCGAAAAATACCATGTGCGGATGGACGAAAGCGTAAGCTACGGTGAAGATGTGATCTTCAACCTGGAGTACCTGCTGCATGTAAAGGATATTGCGGTACTGAAAGCGCCGGTTTATTACTATATCAGGACCCCCGGTTCCCTGATCGAGCAGCACGTCAGCCTGAACGGCATCGTCACCATGAAGAGGAACGTAGTCCGGTATTACGACAGCTTCTATAAACAGGTCTTCGACGAAAGGACCTACCAGGAACGGCGCGCAGTCATCCTTTCCATATATCTTGCCGTAAGCACCGATTCCCTTGTACTGCCCTGGAGCAGCGGAGCGAAAAGCCTGGGGAAGGAGCGGGGTGCCGACGTCCCCTTTGAGCCTGCAATGGAGCACTCCGTCTCGGCGCAGTATTACCTGGGAAAGCAGCTTGCAAGCCGGTATCTGGAGACCATCGGCGTAAAGCACGACCTGACGTTGGACGAAATGCGGGTCCTTTACCTTCTCTGGTGCCTAAAAAAACCTGTGACCATGGAGGATATAGGGATTTATCTTGACCTTGGCAGGGTCAGCGTGACCATGCTGACGATGCGCCTGGTATCCGCCGGCTTCGTCAGACGCGGGAGCCGTCCTGACGGGAAAAAGAAGGAAGGTTTCGTCATTGCAGGAAATCAACTGGACGCAGAATTTGAGCAGCTTGAGAAGGATTACGAGGAGCTGTGCTTTGAGGATATTTCCAAAGAAGACAGGCAGGCATACTTAAGAGTAGCAGAAAAGATCCGCGGAAATATCCGCAGGCGCATCGTTCGCTCTGATACAGGCGTGGAAAAGCAGAAATCAAAAAAGGCAGCGGCGAAAAAAGCATCTGCACAGACAAAAGAGTCTACCGCCGGGTGAAACCCCGGCTGATTTTTTATGGGAGTGGACGGGGGCCGGCATGACGGGATCCATGTTAATTGCGGGGGACATTATTATATTCACAATGACAAAAAATGCTTGACTTTTCGTAAGTTTCATGATATTATAATTATGGTCAAAGTGACCAAAGAAAGGAACGGTACCCATGCACGTTACACTGAACCGCGACAGGCTGTATGTGGCGGTGGACCTGATGATCATGGCCCTTTATGAAGGGAAGCTGCGGCTTCTCCTGTCCCGCAGGGCGAATCCTCCTTTCGAAGGGTCGTGGGCGCTTCCGGGGCGCTTTGTCGGACTGGACGAATCTGCGGAGGACGCAGCCCGCAGGCTGATGGAGGAGATGCTTCCCATCAGAAATGTGTATCTGGAGCAGCTGTACACCTTTACCGGGGTCGAAAGGGATCCCCGGGGAAGGGTGATATCGGTGGGATACCTGGCGATCGTTCCTGCGGGAGGGCTTGACGGGATACCGGACGGCACGCCCCTTCATTGTTTTGACATCGACGTTTCCTGCGCGGAGCCTGCCCTGACAGGGGAGAACGGCAGGCTGACAGGGGAGGAGGAGCTGGCTTTCGACCATGGGGCAATTATCCGCATGGGGATCACCAGGCTGCAGGGCAAGCTGGATTACACGGAGATCGGCTTCCGCTTCCTCCGGGACACGCACTGCTTTTCCCTGGGGGAACTGCAGTGCGTGCATGAAGCGATCCTCGGGAAAAAACTGGATGACAGCAATTTCCGGCGGGGTATCCTTGGAAAATACCAAAGGACCGGGCGGATCGTACTGACGGAAAAAACCGCAAGGTCCGGCAGGGGACGCCCATCGGGGCTATTCTGCCTGAAAGACTGAAAGGAGGGGAAGGAAATGAACGAAAAGAAATTCCTGATCGTCGTGGATATGCAGAAGGATTTTGTTGACGGCGCCCTGGGAACAAAGGAAGCGCAGGCAATCGTGGCTGCAGCCGCAGGGAGGATCAGGGAATGCAGGGAAACGGGATACACTGTCATTGCGACCCTGGATACCCATGGGGAGGATTATCTTTCCACTCCTGAGGGAATGAAGCTACCGGTGAAGCACTGTGTCCGCGGAAGTGAGGGATGGGCCCTGGACAAAACGATCGCAGAGGAACTGAAGGGCTGCGCCATGGTGGAAAAGCCCACCTTCGGCAGCGTCCGCCTCCCGGAGATCCTCAGCGCCATGATTGAGGAAGGCGACCATATGACCGTAGAGCTCATCGGGCTGTGTACCGACATCTGTGTGGTATCCAACGCGCTTCTTCTCAAAGCGCATTTTCCCTGCGCCGATATCGGGGTGCGGGAAAACTGCTGCGCCGGGGTCACACCCGAAAAGCACCGGGCTGCGCTGGAAACCATGGCCAGCTGCCAGATCGATATCCTGTGATCCCGCGGTTTTATAGCCGACTGTCAAACAGAGAGGAACAGCCATGAAGGAATATCGTTTTGATGCGGAAAAAGCCAGGGACAGCCTGGTGGCTGCCATCAGGGACATTGCGGCGCGGCAGGGCTTTGAAAGGGTGGTCGTCGGCATTTCCGGAGGGAAGGATTCCACCGTAACGGCGGCCCTGTGCGCCAGGGCCCTGGGCAGGGACAGCGTGTACGGCGTTATGCTGCCCGACGGAGTCCAGAAGGATATTTCGGACAGCGTCAGAGTATGCGACGCCCTCGGCATCCGACGCCGCACAATAAATATCGGGGGGATCCATAACGCTTTGAAGGCTGTTACCGACCAGGCGGGACCTGCATGCGGGGAAGGGGAATTCGCCGTCCCCTTCAGCCGGGAGAGCGACATCAACGTGGGACCGAGGCTGAGGATGACGGTGCTGCGCTATATCGCCCAGGCCCTGGGAGCACGCCTGGCGGGTACCGGCAACCTGAGCGAGGCGACGGTGGGCTACTGTACCAAGGACGGGGACACATCCTGTGATTTTTCGGTCCTGGGCGGCCTGACCAGTTTGGAGGTGGCGGAGGTGGGCCTGACAATGCCGGAACTTCCCCGGGACCTGGTTGTCAAGACCCCCACAGACGGGCTGAGCGGGATGAGCGACGAAGAAAAAATGGGCCTTTCCTACCGTGACATCCACCTGCTGATCCGGGAAGGCACCTGCGGCAGCCCGGAGACCGACGAAAAGATCCGGCGCAGGGAAAAAGCCAACATGCATAAGCGCCGGATGCCCGAGATCCTGGATCCCTTCGGGACCTGATCCGGCCGCCGAACCATAGGGACGTATTTTTGCCGTCCGGAAGCTTATATGCGGAGGAGATGACATGAACAGGGAATACCTGGGCTTTTTCGGGGCTTTCAATCCCCCGACGAATGCCCACATCCGGCTCGCGGAATTCGCCCTGAAGGCGACCGGGGCAAAAAGAGTGCTGTTTATCCCGTCAAAGGAAAATTATATCCGGGATTTCCAGGGCAAGGACCGTGCCTACGGGGACAGGGAACGGCTGGAAATGCTGCGTCTTGCGGCTGAAACGAGGCCCTGGATGGAAGTCAGCGATGTTGAGATACTCCAGGAAAGCCAGCCCCGGACCTATGAGACCCTGTGCCGCCTCAGGGATGCCGGGAAAGATGCGGCCCTTCTGGTGGGCAGCGACAAGCTTCCGGAGCTTGCGGAAATCTGGGCCCATGTGGATGAGATCGCCCGGGAATTTGGCATCGTGGTCCTGACCCGTGGGGCGGATATGTGTGCCAGGATGATCCGGGAGAGCGCGTACCTGACGTCCCTCTCTCCTTACCTTAAGATCCTTGAGACCCCTGCGGATACAAGGAACATCTCATCCACCCTGGTGCGCAGCCGGGTGGCCCAAATGAAGGAGCTTCAAAGGGAGATCGGCGCCATGGTGCCACAGGAGATCCTGGACCTGTTATAAGGAATGGGAGCGCGGATCAGGACCGTGTCAAATGTTGAGGCCCGGTCTATTGAAAAAGAGCGGCGGCGACGCAGGGAAAAACGCCAAAGGAGGTTTGCGGCAATGAAGCTTGATCCTATTGTGGTATCGCTCCTGGATACCGACCTTTACAAGTTCAACATGGACCAGGTGATCTTTCACAAGCATACGGACCTGACGGGCGAGTACTATTTCAAGTGCCGCAGCGATGGGGTCAGGTTCACCCCGGAAATGCTCGAGGAGATCAACGCCCAGATCGACCACCTGTGCGGCCTGACCTTTTCCCGTGAGGAACTGGATTACCTGAGGTCCATCCGCTTTATCAAGGGAGATTATGTTGAATTCCTGCGCCTGTGGCATCCCATCCGCGATTACGTGGAGACAGGCCTGTCCGATGACGGAGAGCTTTCCATTGCGGTGAAGGGCCCGCTGTTTTCCGCCATGCAGTTCGAAATATATATTCTGGAGATCGTCAACGAGGTCTATTTCCGCATGAAGTATGACTACAGTGTGCTGCTTGCTTCCGCCAGGGAACGGCTGGAAAGCAAGATCGAGGCCTTCCGCAGCGGGAAATACACCTTCAGGTTCGCCGAATTCGGCTGCCGCCGCAGGCTTTCCCGGGAATGGGAGGACGAAGCGGTCCGGCGCCTGAGTGCGGAAACGGAAAATATGGTGGGCACGTCCAATGTATTCCTGGCCAGGAAATACAGCCTGACCCCCATCGGTACCTATGCCCACGAGTATGTGCAGATGTACCAGGGGATCGACGAGATCCCCCTGGCCTATACCAACCATTATGCCCTTGCGGACTGGTACAACGAATATAAGGGCGACAACGGTACCGCCCTCACCGATACCATTACCACGGACCTGTTCCTGCTGGATTTCAACCGCGCCATGGTAAACAACTTCACCGGCGTCCGGCACGACAGCGGCGATCCCTACGAGTGGGGCGAAAAAATGATCGCGCACTACAGGAAATACGGGGCCGACCCAAAGACCAAGCTGCTCCTGTTCAGCGACAGCCTGGATCTCGACCGTGCGCAGGAACTGTACGATCATTTCAGAGAAAGGGCGAAAGTTTCCTTCGGCATCGGAACGTTCATATCCAACGATACCTGCGAAAAAGCGCTGAATATCGTCATCAAGCTGCAGACCGTCAACGGCCGGGCCGTCGCCAAGCTCTCCGATTCGCCGGAAAAGGCCATGTGCAGGGACGAGGAATACCTGTCCTACCTCAGGAGGTCGGTGGCCTTCCGCCTGGACAGGGAGAAATAAGACCGGGCGTGCCGCCCCTTATTCGACGGGCTCCAGGTATTCCTTCAGGATAAAGCCTTCCTCGCCGTGATACAGGCAGTAGAGGAAGCCGTTTTCCTCCCCGACCTCCGGGAAAGCGAGCACGAGCGCCCCGAGGGGTACCTTCATAATGCGTTTGGACGAAGTGGACCTGGATTCCCGGAGGGAAACGAAACTGGAGCATCTGACCACACGCATGTTCGGCTTCCGTTCCCTGCACAGGGCCGGGGCGTCGCTGCCGAACAGCTCCTCAAACGGCGTGACGCCGCTTTTGAAGACAGAGGGATTGAGGATGAGATATGTGAGCCATGAATCGTTCTCCGCCCAGGCTTCGGAGTAAGCGTCGTACGCGCATGTTACGCTGTAACCGCTTTCCTGCCGGTCCGGATCGTCTGTAGAAGTGAAATGAAGCGTCAGCTTGCCGCTGTATCGAGGCACGGGCTCATATGACCAGGAGCCCCGGTGAGTATATGCGAAAGAGCCGTCCAGACCATAACAGTACAGGAACATGCCGCCGTTTTCTTCCAGGGTGAGGACCGCTCCCGCTCCTTCGTATTCCATGACCCATTCTCCCGGAAGCTCCCTTAGAAAATCCAGGTCGTATTCGGACATCAGTGCGATGCTCTCAAGCACTTTTTGAAAATATTTTGCGTTTCCCTCGGCGGCTTCCTCGGAATATTCGCCCGCCGCGGACAGGTATTGCCCGTTTTCCGCGATCAGGGTCAGGAAGCGATACGTTCCGTTATCCGCTTCGCGGTATACCTCCAGCTGGACGCGGGACGATTCCGACATCTCCCTGATGTCTGCGCCGAAATTGCCGGCGTATTTCCGGGCGTCCTCTTCCGTGATGACGGAGAGCACCATGCGGTCATCCGACCACAGAGCGGAGACCGCGACGCCATCAAGGCCTTCCTCTTCGACCTGATGAGCTTCCAGATGCTCGCTGGCATACCAGAAGGAAAAACCGAGCGGACTGAAAAACAGGGTCTCTTCGATGGGTTCTTCCATGCCTTCCAGCATGATCACACCCTGACGCGTTTCAGCCGCCGCGGCGGGAAGGACCAGCAAGAGGCAGAGCATGAAAGATATCAGGCGGGTTGCGGCTTTCTTTTTCATGATATATCCTCCTTTATTTGTGCCGGTTTCGCATTCGGTCATAACGTCCGGAACCGATGGGATACCCGCGTCGTTCTGCTTTTATTATACCCGAAACAGCCCCGATGGCAACAGGCAGGAAAGGGGCATTTTTTGCGTAAAAAAGAGCGGAGAAGGAAAACATTTCTCCGCTGTTTTTTATCTGCGGCGGTTCGAATGCCGGACGGGCGCGCCGCGGTGGCAGGAATCGCACAGGGGATAGGGCCAGTTCCACGGCAGGGAACGGCCGCAGCCGGAACAGGTCCTTGTCCTGAGCTTCTGGGTGGACAGGATATGGATGATGCCCTGGGATATCAGGTCCTTGCGGCGCTGGATCTCCTGAAGGATCTCGTCCGGGAAGGGAAGGAACAGGCGGACGTAATTATACATCAGGTCGCATCGGCGGTAATCCGCTTCCAGGCCGTCCAGTTCCGCCGTGACGCAGGATTCCGGATCGACCGGTTCGGGCAGAAGTTCCTTTGCGTCCAGGTGCTCCCCTTCGCATTCGGCGCGGTACATCCGCCGCCAGAGGGTGAGCAGATCCTGTTCGGTCTCGTCAAAAGGAATGCAGACGAAGCGGTAGAGCAGTGTTTTGTCGGTATCGCGGGTCTCCATCATCTGGGTCAGGCGGGCCATCCTTTCCGACGAGGCCTTGGAGAAAAAGCCTTTGTCCTTCATGGCCTGCCATCGGTCGATGATGGCGCTGAGCGGGAGCGGGATTCCCAAAAGGCTTTCGGGAAAGCGGATATACGCCTCGGTCAGGGGCGGAAGGGGGTGGGCGAGGGCCCGCGCAACGCTTCCGCGGAAGCCGAAAGCATTGACATAACCGGTGTCGTACTGGCCGTACCTGCCGGCGCGGCCCGCGATCTGCTTGATCTCGGCGTCGGTGAGGGGGCGGACAATGTCGCCGTCGTATTTTTCGCTTTCCAGGAATACCACCCGCTCGATGGGCAGGTTCATGCCCATGGCAATGGCGTCCGTGGACACGACCACGTCGTTTTCTCCCTGCTGGAAGGACCGGGCCTGGCTGCGCCTCACGTCCGGCGGCAGCGCGCCGTAGATCAGCGACACACGGAAACCCCGCTGCCTCAGTTCGGCAGCGGCGGCGTGGACCCGCGCCTTGGAAAAAACGATCAGCGCGTCCCCCGGGCGGACGGACTCGGGAAAACGGAAGCCCTCGTTCTGCACCACAAGGGGAGTCATCCTTTCGTGCCGCGTGACCGACAGGGTGTCCCCGCAGTCCAGGACCATCTGCGTCAGAAGAAGCTCTGCGTCGGGGGAGGCGCAAAGGTGGATCTCATCGGCGCACAGGCCGAGGATGGCGGCAGTCCATGCGCCGCCCCGGTCCCGGTCGGCGATCATCTGGCATTCGTCGATGACCGCCACGTCGTAATGGGTCTGCATGTCCGCCATCTCGACGGTTGACGACTGCACCCGGCTTCCGGGCACCCGGATCTGCTCCTCCCCGGTGACAAGGGAGCAGGGAACGTCCCGGAGATTCAGCGTTTCAAACTGTTCGGCCGCAAGAAGCCTCAGCGGTCCCAGATAAATGCCTTGGCGTGCCCCGTGGAGGCGGCCGCAGGCTTCGTAGGTCTTGCCGGAATTGGTCGGTCCCAGGTGCAGGATAAAACGGCGCCTCATGGCCCGTGCGGCGGGATACAGATCCCGGTAGTGGGCGGGGACCGCATCAAGTAAGGCGCTGCGGATCTGTTTTTCCCCGGCGGCTAAAGCGTCTGCCCGCTTCTGCAGGTGTCTGACAGAGGTGTTTTCGCCGATGAGGCGGCGGATCCTGTCCGTCGAAAAACGTTTGCGGGTGCGGGCGATCACGGTATCCCGGGCGGCCCTGTATTCCCTGTCCAGTATGTCGCCGACCGTGTCCCCGCCGGGCATGCGGATATTCCGGCATCCCTTGAGGGACGGAAAGGCGGGTTCGGTTTCCCTGCGGATAAGGGAGATGAGCGTTTCGGGCGAATAGGCGCTGTCGATGATCGAAACAGGAAGGCCGCATTGGAACACATTCTTCATCAGCCACGCATGGACGCTCATGCCGTGCCTGTCTCCGGGTACCAGGGGAGCGAGACTCCCGCGCATAAGGTAACGCGCCGTGCGTTCTTCCGCGTCGGCGGTGAGGCGGCCCATCCTTTTCCCCAGGTGTGTGCGGATACGTTCCCCGGTGACCAGGCGTATGGCAGCCCTGGCGTGGCCGGGGGAAACGCGGCAGCGCCGGACGGACCGGAGGAAATCAAGGTCAATTTCCTCCCCGGAATCCAGCTGATTTGTGATCAGCGGGGCAAGCAGGTCGAAATCGGCGCGGTAATAATCGGTGGGAAGTTCTCCCCGCCAAAGGGAAGCGCTCACCTTGTCAGCGCGGCGCAGATGATAGAGCGCACTTTCAAAGGCCTGTTCGTTCTCGGGCGCGCCGGAGGGATCCGCGCCTGTTTTTCTGAGCGCCTGGCGGGCAAGGTAGCGTTCCCTCTCCCGTATCACCGCCTCGATATAGGCCTTGAGTGCCTTTTGATCTTCCATAGACCACCTGAAAGACTAATAGTTTTACTCTGATGCCTTCTGCTTCCGTTAAGAAAGGGGAAAAAAGGGCATTCCCCTGCGGAAGCGCGGGATCAATGATGCTATCATAAAGGACGGATAACGCGATGTCAAGCGACTGCCCCTACCGGAAGGCGGGAAGGCGGTTGGGACGGAGCCGCTTTTTTTCAGGTGAAAATGCCCGGGAAAAATGATTTCATACATTGACAAAGCGGGAAAATGACGCTATAATAAATACAAGTTTAGCGTTAAACTATGCTGATGGGAAACGCAGAAATCCATCTTATATGAGGAGGTCTGAAAATGAACAAGCTGGCTGAAACGGTATCGCTGCTCCTGTCGCTTTGCCTGCTGCTTTCCGCTTGTCCCTCCGCCTTGGCGGGATCGGACGAAGTCATCGACGCGAATCTGACGTGCACGATCACTCTGGGCAACTGGCCGCCGGATACCGCAGCACAGGCGGAGAAGGACCTGTTCGAGGGCTACAGGGCAATCATGGCCCGGCAGTACCCGAATGTGACGCTCATCCCCGATTACTATTCCTATTCGCTGAGCAATTACGTGCCTATGGCCAAGGGCGGCACGGCGCCCAGCATCTTTCAGCCGCCCTTCACCGATCCCCAGCTGCTGATCAGCCAGCATCTGGTTGGCGATGTGACCGACGCGCTGGAGCAGTTCGGCGTGTTGGATAAGTTCAGTTCCTCCTACGTGGAGATGCTGGCGGATGAAAACGGCCGCATCTACGGCCTGCCCCGGGATGGCTATGTGCTTGGAATGCACCTGAACCTGAACCTTTTCCGGGAGGCCGGGCTGGTGGACGAAGACGGGATGCCCATCTATCCCAGGACCCTGCAGGAGATGGCTGAATACGGCAAGATCATCAGGGAAAAGACCGGCAAGGCCGGCCTGGTGTTTCCCGCCAGCGAGACTTACGGCGGCTGGCTGTTCACCAATATCGCCTGGAACTTCGGCTGTGTTGGAGAAAGCGCCCTGGAGTACCAGGATGAGGACGGCCGCTGGGTGTGCAATTTTACCTCGCCCGAGTGCATTGCCGCTATGGAATTTATGCGGGACCTGAAATGGAAATATGACATCCTGAACGTGGACGCCACCACCACCGACTGGGCCAGCGCCCATACGCTGCTGGGCACGGGTGAAGCGGCCATGAACTTCGCCGCGGACGACAGCGTGGACCAGCCCACATCCAACAAAGGCTTGCCCGTGGAGGATTTTGCATTGATCCCCTTCCCCGCGGGGGATGCCGGCCGTTATGCTCTGGCCGGTGGGACCTGCTATATGTTTGCCCCCAACATCACCCCGGACCAGGGAGTGGCTTTGATGGCGTACCTTAAGGTCATCGGCAAGCTGCCCTTCCTGGACGAACAGATCGTTGCCGGCATGCGGGCGGATTACGCCGCCAAACGGGACCGCGGCGCTCCCGTGATCCCCGCCATCAGCGCCTGGAACGATGAGGAATACAACGCCGCCAAACAGGCCATCGTCGATGAATACAGCAATGTGGATATGCGCCTGTACGCCGATTTCTTCGATTCCATCACTGACGGCACGATCGCCCTCAAATCAGAGGAGCCGGTTTTTGCCCAGCAGCTGTACCGTGAACTGACCGCCGTGATCCAGCGCATGATCACCCGTGAAGGCGCGGATGTGGTCAAAGCCCTTCGCAACGCCGAGGAATCCTTCCAGGAATACCTGGACGATGAGATCAACGATTATTGATCTGATATACATGGGAAACATGCCGGTTCCGGTCGCCGAATCCGGCATGTTTTCTTAAAGATACGGTTTTTGGGGAGGGATTTGCATGCACAGACAAAAGGGCGTTTTGCGTGCAAAAACGACAGAAAATATCAAATCCTGGCTGATCATGCTGCCGGGCCTGATCCTGATGACGTTTTTTGTCTGGGAGCCGCTGTTTGAAAGCGTACGCATGAGCATGTATAAGACCCGGAATGTGGAGCTGGTGCGTTTTATCGGGCTGGACAACTTTATCAGCGTGGTGGGGAAGGATGATTTCATGCAGGCTCTGGCAAACACCTTCTCCTACACCTTCTGGTCGCTGCTGCTGGGATTTGCGCTGCCTGTGCTGCTGGCTATCCTGATCGGGGAGACCCGGCGGAGCAAGGGCTTTTTCCGCACGGCGGTCTACCTGCCCAACATGCTGCCCGGCCTGGCCGTGATCATCTTATGGTCGGCTTTCTTCTCCGGTGAAAAATCCGGTGTGCTCAATATCCTGCTCGGACACGTGGGCGTTGCGCCGCAAACCTACCTGACACGATCCGACTGGGTGGTTCCCATCATTATTATCATCGCCACCTGGAAAGGCGCGGGGGCTACCGCCCTGATCTATATGGCGGGCATGGCAAGCGTCAGCCCGGAGCTGTATGAAGCGGCGGCCATCGATGGGGCTACGGTGTGGCAAAGGATCATCCATATCCTGCTTCCTTCCATAAAAAAACTGGCGGGAACGCTCCTGATCCTGCAGATCATATCGGTATTCCAGATCATGTACGAGCCTATGGTGCTCACCAAGGGCGGGCCGGATAACGCCTCCCTTTCGTTGATGCAGCTCATGTGGCAGTACGCCTTCGGCGGCTCCATGAATTACGGCAAGGCCTCCGCTGTGGCGGTGATCGTGACGCTGATCCTGCTGGTGATGACGGCGATCTATTCCTATTTCAACCGCAAAGAATCCGATTGGGACTGAGAAAGGGGGAAAGCATATGCGTACAGAGCAGCGCACAGGCGTCATCCGGGATTATGATATGCACTCCGCCTCCGTCAGGATCGGATACGGCTTCATTGTTTTCTGCTGCTGTGTGATGGTGGTATTGGCCGTGTTTCCCCTGCTGTGGGTGGTACTGGCCGGGTTCAAGGATCTGAAGGAGTTTGTTTCCAGCACATCCCTGATCCCGCAGAGCTTCAGTCTGAAGCCTTTTGACACCACCTGGTCGCAGCTGGGCATTGCAAAAAACTACCTGAATTCCCTGATCTTCGTGGTGGGCAGCGTGATCTGTGCCCTGATCTTCAATGGCCTTCTGGGATATGGGATCGGCATACTGAAGCCCAGGGGACATAAGATCGTCAAACGGCTGGTGATGCTGTCGCTCCTGATGCCCACCACCATCAGTATCGTACCCCTGTTCATGAACATCCAGAACCTGGGGATGGGCAATTCCTTTGCGCCCCTGTGGCTGTCCTACGGGGCCAATGCAATGTATGTGATCCTGTTCGTACAGTTCTTTGAATCCCTGCCCGTTTCCATTATCGAAGCGGGCCGCATTGACGGGGCCAGCCAGCTGCAGACTTTCTTTCATATCGTCCTGCCCTTATCGAAGCCCATCTGTGCCGTGATCTCCATCTTTGCGGTAAACGCCGCCTGGTCGGATTTCCTGCTGCCCTATCTGGTGCTGCGGGGGGGCAATCTGCAGACGGTCATGGTACGGCTGTTCGTGTTCAGTACGGAACAGACGGTCAATGCGGACACCATGATGCGGTCGGTGGTGTTCTCCATGATCCCTCCCATCATCCTGTTCTTTATCTTCCAGAAGCAGCTGACAGAAAACGCGGTTTCCGTGGGCATCAAGGGCTGACAGAAAGGAAAACCTATGGCAAAAGCAGCGGATGTATATTTCCGGGCAGATCCCTGGAAAATCATAGAGAAGGATTTCGATCCTGCTTATTCGCAGGTCAGTGAATCGGTATTTTCCCTGGCAAATGAAACCATTGGCGTGCGGGGCTGCTTCGAGGAAGGCGGAAGCGTATCTTCCCTTCGGGGCGCTTATATCAACGGTGTATACGATACAGAACCGCTGCCCCGGTCCTATCGCGGCATCATCGACGAGACGCATTTTATGATCCCCGCTGCCGACTGGCTGATGACCGGGATCAGCCTGGATGGAGAAAAGCTGGATCTGGGAAAAGCGGATTTCCACAGCTTTCGGCGGGAGCTGGATATGCTGAGCGGCACCCTGACCCGCAGCTTTGTATGGCGCACGGCCTCAGGCAGGGAATTGCGGCTCACCTTTCTGCGCTTTGTGGACATGATCCACCGGGAGAGGGCTTATCAGCGAGTTTCGATGGAGGCGCTGAATTATTCCGGAGAAGTGGTTTTTACCTCCGGGCTGTCCTTTGACGTGCTCCACATGGGGAATCGGAAATGCTACTGGCAGGAGGCGCGCACAGAGGCAACGGAAAACCGCCTGATGCTTCAAGCCCGCACACTGCGTTCAGGCCAGGAAGTGTTTGCCGGGGCGCTGCTGGACATGCCCGGAAACGCAGCCATCCAAAGGACGGGGAAGACCGTATCGATGTGCGCCACTCTCCCGCTTAGGCAGGGCCGGGAAATACACATCGACAAACGGGTCGTCCTCCTGTTTGACGAAACAGCGGGTGAAACGCTTTGGCAAAGCGGCCTGGCAGCGCTTAGCGAAAGCGAAAAGGTCTCCACAGAGGAAGCACTGCAGGCACAGCGGGAATACTGGGACGCATATTGGCGCATCTCTGATGTTAAGATCGGCGCGTCAAAGGAAAACGCCGCCGCCGTGGCTGCAGAACAGCAGGGCATCCGCTTCTGCAGTTTCCAGCTGGCCCAGATTTATAACGGCGGAAGCATGCGCCACAATATCGGGGCCAAGGGATTGACCGGAGAAGCCTATAACGGCCACGCTTTTTGGGACACAGAGGCCTGCTGCCTGCCGTTCTACCTGTTCACCAATCCGCAGGCAGCCAGGGATTTGCTTTTGTTCCGCTATAATACGCTGCCTCAGGCATTGGCGCGGGCCCAAATGCTGGACTGCAGGGGAGCCTGCTATCCCATCGCCACGCTGAACGGCAATGAAGCCTGCTCCCTGTGGCAACACGCCAGCCTGCAGCTGCAGCCGAGCACGGCGGTGGCGTACGGCATTTGGCACTATGTGCACGTGACCGGTGATCGGGCTTTCCTGTATGATTACGGTGCGGAAATGCTGCTGCAAATTGCCCGATTCCTGGCAAGCCGGGTCGAAAAAGGCGGAAGGACGGGCAAATACGGCTTCTTTGGGGTCATGGGGCCGGATGAGTTCCACATGATGGTCAACAACAACGCTTACACCAATTACATGGGCAAGCGTACGCTTATGTGCGCCATGGCTGCTTTGGACGCCCTGCGTGCGGAGCGGCCGGAGGCTTTTGCGGAATTGACGCAAAAAACAGATCTCAAAGAGGAGGAGCCTGCCCGTTGGCGGGAGATCGCCGACGGGATGTACCTGCCACGGGATGAAAACGGGCTCATCGAGCAGCACGATGGTTACTTCAATCTGCCCCATACCGATATAAACGCTATCCCCGTCGAGCAGTTTCCTTTGTACGATCATTGGAGCTACGATAGGATCTACCGGTCGGATATGATCAAGCAGCCTGACGTGCTGATGATGCTGTACCTGTACAACACTTCCTTTTCCGAAGCGGAAAAACGGATCAATTATGAGTTTTACGAGCCTCGCACCATCCACGAGTCATCGCTCTCTCCTGCCATTCATTCCATTCTGGCGGCAGAGCTGGGGAAAATGGAGGAGGCGGTCCGCTTCTTTGGCTTTGCCACCCGGCTGGACCTGGACAATTACAACCGAAACACCCGGGAAGGACTGCACGTGACCAGCATTGCCATGGCGTGGGCCAATATCGTATATGGCTTTGCCGGCCTGCGCAGCGACGGGGACGGCCTGGGCTTCGCTCCCCGCCTGCCGGAACGCTGGAACCTTCTGTGTTTTTCGGTACTGTATCAGGGCCGGGTGATACGCATCACCATGGAAAAGGACGGAACACGTTTCCGGCTTGTCCGGGGAGAACCGCTGGACATCCGGGTGTACGGAAAACCCCGCACCGTCAGCAAAGAGGAGATAATCATCTCCGGGCTGTAAACTTCTTCCGCCTGTTCCCGCAGGCGGAGCCTGTCTGGAGGGATCCCGCCATGGATACCTGGCTTTTGCAGAAGGAAGGCTTCAATGTTCAGGATGCCGCAGTCGACGGCAGCCGTTTTCTATGCGCCAACGGCTATATGGGCCTGCGGGGTGTGCCCGAGGAGGCGAGCAGCGCCTTGTTCCCGGCCGTCACCCTGGCGGGGGTCTATGATCAGAACGGGGATCGTTGGCGTGAGCCTGTCAATGCGCCGAATTGCCTGTACATCCGGGCAGATTTCAATGGGCTGCCGCTGTCCGTCGAAAAAACACAGGTCCAGGCCCATCGTACGGCGCTGGATTACCGCTATGGAATATATTCCCGGGAAACGGATTTCGGAGAGGTCCGGGTATCAAGCCGCCGATATGTTTCCATGGCGTCGGCGCACCTCCTTGCGGATGAATATCGCCTGGTTTTCTTTCGGGACGGCGAGCTGACCCTTCAGGCGGGTATCAGCACCGACATCTGGGACATCAACGGCCCCCATCTTTTTGATTTCCGGCACAGTGAGGGCGAAACGCTGGTCACGACCTGCCTTACGGGTCAGAACAGGATCGCTGTGGCCGCCGCGCAGTGCGTCCGGACGGATTTTGAAGCGCCGGAAAGCCTGCGGAAGGACGAAACCGGAATATTTCGTGTTTTCAGGCGTATTGTAAAAAAGGATGAAACGTTGACCCTGTGGGTATTTTCCGCTGTATATACGTCAATAGATGATCCCGCACCTGCCGACGCCGCGCAAAGGTGCTGCGCTCAGGCAATGGCAGCGGGTTTTGATGCATGTTTACAGGCGCACAAGGATGCATGGGAAGATATTTGGGCTCGTTCCGAAGTGATGATGGAAGGAAATGAGGAAGCTGCCCTGGCCCTGCACGCCAGCCAGTATCATCTGAACTGCGTGGCTCCCCGGCATGCTCAAAACATGTCCATCCCCGCCAGGGGCCTGTCGGGGCAAACCTACAAGGGAGCCGTCTTTTGGGATTCGGAGATCTTTTTCTTTCCCATGTTCGTATACACACAGCCGGTCATCGCCAGGTCTTTGCTGCGCTATCGTATAGAAACGCTGCAAGGCGCTTTGAAAAAGGCGGCGGAATACGGCTATCGGGGGGCCTTTTACGCCTGGGAAAGCCAGGAGGGCGGCATCGAGGGCTGTACCAACTTCAATGTGGTGGACGTGTTCACACACCGTCCCGTGCGTACCTATTTCAGGGACAAGCAGATCCACATCAGCGCCGACATCACCTATGCCCTGCGAAGCTACTGGGAGATCACCGGGGACCGCTCGCTGCTAATGGAGGGCGGGGCACGGGTGATCCTGGAATGCGCCCGGTTTTACCTGTCCCGGGCCAATGCCCGCGTAGATTCCGATGAAGTGGACTTTGCCGATGTGATCGGCCCCGATGAATACCATGAGCGGGTCACCAATAACGCTTTCACGAACATGATGATCCTGCACTGCATGGAAAGCGCGCTGATGCTCAGGGACATTTTTGCCGATCGGGAGGCATGGTTCGATCGCCTGCTGAAGGAAATGGATTATGAAAACGATTGGGCGCTGCTGGATCGGGTACGCGGCCGCGTCAGGCAAAGCAGAAAACAGGATGGCGTGATCGAACAATTCGACGGATACTTCGAACTGGAAGACTGCTCCATGGAGACTGTACGCAGCCGTCTGCGGGATCCCCGGGAATACTGGGGCGGCGATCATGGAGTGGCAGGAACCACGCAGATCATCAAGCAGGCCGATGTGATCGCCCTGATGGCTCTGCTGCCGGAGAGGTTTACCGATGATCAGGTGGCTGTCAACTGGGATTATTACGAACCCCGTACCGAACATGGCTCTAGCCTGTCAGCCTGCATGTACGCCCTGACCGCCTGCCGCACAGGGAAGACGGACAAAGCGTGGGAACTGTTTATGAAAACTGCCGGGATCGACGTGACGGGCGGTGGCAAACAATGGGCGGGAGAGATCTACATCGGCGGCACCCATCCGGCATCCAACGGCGGTGCCTGGATGATCGCCGCCCTGGGATTCGCCGGATTGCGCATAAAGAACGGGGGGCTGACTCTTGTTCCCCGTCTGCCCCGTCAGATCGATCGACTGTCTTTCCCCGTTACAGTCAATGGGCAGGATTACCGGGTCGAAGTGGCACGCGATGGCGGCAGGATCAGGCAGTTGTAAATAAGGAAGCCTCAACGGCTCCATTTTGAAAAAAACAAAAAACAGTTCAGGGCACAGTTTGATCCGCCTTGAACTGTTTTTTGATCATAAGGATCACTGACACGGTTTCCGTACGCTTCCACGTTCCACCAGGCGTACCGGCAGGATCACTTTTTTCTGCCCGATGGGCTCATGCTGGAGCTGCCGCATGATCATATCGGTAGCCAGGATCCCCTTCTGTTCGGCGTCCTGATGGATGGTGGTCAGGCCGGGAATGGTCAGCTGGGCAAGGTAGTTGTCGTCAAATCCGACGATGGATCTGTCCCGGGGGACCTGGACGCCCCTTTCGCTGAGCCCCGCCATAATACCCGCGGCCAAAAGATCGGCAGAGGCGAAAATACCGGTGATCTCCGGCCTTTCGCTCAGAACATGTCCCAGCTTTTTGCCTTCCTCCACGGTGATCTCCTGGGTGAAGATCAGTTTGGGATCGAAAGGCAGGCCGAATTCAGCCAAAGCCTGGCGGTACCCCTGCAGGCGCTTTTCGATGACTCCGCCGGAACGGATGGAGGGGGAGGCAAACGCAATTTTCTGGTGTCCCATTTCCAAAAGATGACGGGTGGCGATATATCCGCCCTTTTCATCCTCCAGTCCCACGCAGCATACGTCCGAATGGTCCACATAACTGTCGATGAGCACGACGGGGATGCCCAGATTCATGGCTGCATCGAAAAACGAGTCCTGAAACATGCCCGTCAGGATCAGGCCGGACAGGCGCCAGCTGCGGCTGAGGGCATCCAATTCCTCCGACGTTTCCACGGAGCGCACCATCAGGTAATACCCTTCTTCTCTGGTCCGTTTTTCGATGCTGTCTACAAATGCGCTCAAAAAGGGGTCGCTCATGGTGCTGCCCGTGTTTTGCGGGGTCAGGTGGGTGATCACGCCGATGATAAAGGAATGATCGTTGGCCAGGGATCGCGCCGACATGCTGGGCACGTAGTGCTCACGTTCGATGATCTCCCAGATCTTTTTTACCCGCTCAGGCGAAACCCTGCTTTTACGGTTATGTACCACGTTGGAAACGGTGGTGATGCTGACGCCCGCCTCGGCAGCGATATCTTTCAAAGTGACCATACATTTCTCCGCAATAATATGTTCTGGGCCTGCGTTCCATATGCGCAGCAGTAAAAGTATAGCCGGTTTTTCGTTTTGCCGCAAGTCCGCGGAATAAAGAAACGGGGGCGTTCAAGCGCCCCCGCAAAACTGGTTTTCTCTGATTATTCGGCATCCAGCTCGGCCAGGTATTCCTGGATGGGCAGATCGCCGGGTTTGCCGGTCTCGGGCAGGGTCATGCCGGCCAGGATGGTCTCACCGCTGGTGGCGTCGATGGGAGCCACAGCTTCACAGAAGGTGATCTCATCCAGCCAGATGATGCATTTGGCGAAGGCACGGATGTGGAAGGCGTTGGTCATGCCCGGGAAACCGGAGGCTTCCAGATCGATGACCAGATCCTGCCAATCAGTGGTGATCACGGGATGACTGCCGTCAGCCAGTACCAGGTCGGAGAAACGGGCTGAATAGAACTTGCTGTCTTCGGGATGCCAGTCCATGATCAGCTTGGCTTCTTCGCCGCCTTCTGCGCCTTTGATGCGGATGGTCAGGTATTTGCACCAGGAGATGCCGTCCAGGGCCCACATGTTCACAGCTTCGCCCCAGTTGGCCATCCAGTCGGCGGCATGGGCGAAGTAGTCAGCTTCGTCGTCATAGTCTTCGGGATCGAAGGCCTTGGGGCGATAGTCGATCTTGATGGCGCCGTCTTCGTTCTTGGCGCGGAGGTTGGCCCAGTTATCCCACCACAGGTTGGCACCGTTGGGGGCCAGCTCGGGCTTGGAGTTGGGGTCGCGATCATCGAAGTTGTCCCACAGGAAGGTTTCGCCTTCCGCCAGGGCGGGGGCGGCCACAGCCAGCAGCATCATGGCAGCCAGGAACACAGCCAGGAACTTTTTCATAATCTCTCCTCCTGTTTGTTGATAAGGTTTAACGCTAAACCTATTTGATGGTTTGATTATAGCATGCTCTCATATTGCTGTCAAGTGTAAAAAATAAAAAATGTGGGAGAAATATTTCCGTTTTGTATTGCCCGATCGGGTTTTTGCATGTATAATACATATTGAAAGGTTTAACGTTAAACTACTCAGCTGAGCAGGAGGAAACCGAAGATGAAAAAACTGATCCTTCTTCTGACCCTGTGCCTGATGATCATCCTTGCCGCACTGCCGGCCATCAGCTTTTCTGAAAAACGGCCGACGCTTTTGACCCTGTACGAGGGCCCCAGGACCATGCGGTCCTCTCCGGATGCCTCCGTCAGCGTTAACGGATACGATCTGTTTGTGTATGATGTGATGGTAAACCATGAGCATATCTGGAACGCAAATACGCAGCCCGTCACAACGCCCATGACCTATTTTGATTTCGAGGGCAGGGCCTGTATCCGCATCGAGATGCCGGGTCTTTCCCAGCCGGTGGAAAGCGCCGTGGTGCAGCCCTATGCCTGCGGGATTACCCCGGAGGTACTCGACGGCGCGGTCAGTTTCACCATCACCGAACCGGGCCAGTACACCGTGGTGTTCAACGGCAGTGTGAACAAAGCGCTGCATATCTTCGCCAACCCTCCGGAAACGGATGTGCCTGATCCCGACGATCCCGATGTATTCTATATCGGCCCCGGCGAATGGGTGATGGACGCCATCGCCCTTCAGGATAACCAGACCCTGTATATTTCCGGCGGTGCGGTGCTTCACAGCATCATCAGCGTTGCAAACGCCAGCAACGTGCGTATCTGCGGGCGGGGCCTCATTGACGGCAGTGATTATCCGGCATGGAATCAGGCGGGTTCCTATGCCCGGGTGCCCATCGACCTGAACCACAGCAGGAATGTTTCGGTGGAGGGCATCGGCATTGTCAATTCCAACTGCTGGAATCTGAATTCCTATTCTTCCAAAAACGTGACGATCGATAATGTGAAGATCATTTCCGGGCGGCAGAACGGGGACGGCTTCACATTTCAATCCTGTATTGACCACACCGTTACCAACTGTTTTGCCCGCACCTGGGATGACAGTCTCGTCATTAAGAACTACTCCGGCTCCACCAGGGGCATCACCTTTCAGAATATCCAGGTGTGGACGGACCTGGCCCAGTCCATGGAGATCGGCTATGAAACCGATAAGGGTCTGACCCTGGACCCCGAGATCAGCGACGTCCGGTTTGAAAATATCACGGTGCTTTACAACTTCCATAAACCCGTCATCAGTATCCACAACAGCGACGACGCATTCGTCCACGATATTGTCTACCGCGGCATCGTGGTGGAAAACGCCTTTATGCAGGGCGACAACGGCAATAACAAAGAGCTGATCGAAATGACGCTGCAGAACTCTGCCTGGTCCACCGTGCGGGATGAATTCGGATCCATCGACAACGTGCTCATCGACGGACTGACCGTGATCAACACCATCGACGGCAAGGTCCCGCGCTCCCGAATGTCCGGCGTGGGGGAGGACAACATGATCACCAACGTGATACTGCGGAACGTGCGCATCCTGGGTGAACCCATCGTCACACTGAAGGAAATGAAGCTGTCTGTTGACGATTACTGTGACGGCATCGTTGTGGAGTAAGAAAGGAGCGATCATTATGAAACGAGTTTTGACGATCATCCTTGCGGCGCTGCTGCTGGCCATTCCCTGTTTTTCCGTTTGTGAAGAAGCGGAAGAGATCGAGACCATCGTGACCATCGTCACCGCTCCGGAGCAGACCCAGGCCCAGCGGCCCCCATGCTTCCCGGATCCGGCGGATGATTATATCCCCCTGCCGGAATCCGAAAACCTGGCCCAGGGCAAACCGGTCAAGTCCGGCGCCCACACCGACGTATATGTGGATAAAAACGTCAACGACGGCAGGACAGACACTTACTGGGAGAGCAAAGGGTTCCCGGCCGAGATCACCTTTGACCTGCAGGGCTTGTACAGCGTATCCACTGTGGCGGTGTGCCTGAATCCTTCATCCATCTGGGAGCCCCGCATCCAGGAGATCGCCGTACAGGTGAGCCTGGACGGGGAATCGTTCACCGAGGCGGCTGCACCCGTCAAATACCAGTTTGACGCAGCCACAGGGAACCGCATCCGCATCGATTTTGATCCCGCAAAGGCCGCCTTCGTCAAAATCGTTTTTACTCTCAATACTTCCTCCCGCACCGGCGGTGCCCAGGCTGCGGAGATCTGCATTTACGAGTAAGGCCGCCTGAAAAACCCCTGCTGCCGCTTCAAAGCCGGCAGCATTTTTTATTGCCGGGGATTCATATTTGAACAGGAGGGTGATATCCGCTCCGCCGACGTAATAAAGTCCGACTTTTCCCTGCGGAATGCCAGGCGGCGGAGGACGCCCATGCCGATGTGCGGAAGAGATCACCCTGAAAAAGCCGCTCTGCAGCTGCGGCGGGAAGCTGCATTTACGGAAGGCGGGAGGGCTGAGCGTTTGGAGCCTGATTAGTGTTTTTTGGACTCCCGTAAAGACAATTGAGCGCGGTAAGGGTAGACTTGACCTATGCCATGTGCTATAATACGCTTAACGTACCAGACACCCGTGAGAGCGAAGGATCACGGCCCGTACATCACACTGCAGGGGTGGTTTTACTCGGCGCGCGGGACGTCCGGCAAGTATTTGACAAGGAAGGAAAACCAAAATGGAATTGAAAGGCTTGACTGCGAAACAGGTCGAGGAGAGCCGGAAACAATACGGCGCAAACGTATTGACGCAGATCCCTCCTGACCCATTGTGGAAAAAGATCCTGGAGGGCTTCAAGGACCCGATGATCATGATCCTTCTGGTGGCCCTGGCCATCCAGGTGATCCTGTGGATCATGGGCAAGGCCGAATGGTACGAGCCGGTGTGCGTACTGGTAGCCATCCTGCTGGCTAACGGCGTTGCTTCCGTCTCCGAGCACAGCCAGGAGGGGAAAGCCGGCGCCCTCAAAGCCGAAGAAGAAGCCAAGGAAATGACCAAGATCCTCCGTGACGGTGAACTGCATGAAATGCACGTCAGCGAAGTCGTCACCGGGGATATGATCTACCTCCAGGCAGGCGACAAGATCCCCGCCGACGGGGAGATCGTCGACGGCGAGATCATGGTAGACCAGGCTGCCCTCAACGGCGAGACCGAAGAAGCACGAAAGAACCCGGATGTAAAGGGCGAGGGCTACCAGGTGAAGGATTTGCTGAATACCCATTACGCCTATCGCGGCACCGTGGTCGTATCCGGCGAAGCCTACATGCAGGTGAAAGTCGTCGGCGACAAGACCCTGTTCGGCGAACTGGCCCTGGAAGTCCAGGAAGACACCCGCGAAACGCCCCTGCAGGTCAAACTGGGCAAGCTGGCAAAGCAGATCTCCATGTTCGGCTACATTGGCGCCATCGCCATTATCATCGGCGTTCTGGCTGTCAATATCCTTACCGGCAAAACTGCCGGTTATGATTTTGCCCAGTGGCTGGGGCTGATCATCGAGGCTGTTACCGTAGCCGTTACCATCATCATCTGCGCCGTCCCCGAAGGCCTGCCGATGCTGACAAGCATCCTCCTGTCCTTCCAGTCCATCCGCATGATCAAGGACAACGTGCTTGTCCGCAAGATCAACGGCCTTGAGACCGCCGGTTCCCTGTCCCTCCTGTTCACCGACAAGACCGGCACCATTACCCAGGGCAAGCTTTCAGTGGTCGAGCTTGCTACCGGCAACCAGCGTATATTCACCAAGCTGAACGAGCTTCCTCCCTCCATGCGCCGTGATGTGGTCACCGGCATCGGCCTGAACAACTCCGCCACGGTCTCCGGTAAGGAGATCATCGGCGGCAACTCCACCGACCGGGCCATGATGGCCTTCCTTTTGGGCGAAGGCGCGGTGGCCGAGATGTCAAAGGACGAGGTGCGGGCGTTCAACCCCTTCAACTCCACCAAGAAGATGTCCGACGTTACCGTTGAACAGAACGGCAAGTCCGTCGTCTACCTTAAAGGTGCGCCTGAGAGGATCATCGAGCGCTGCGATAAATTCATCGACGAAGAAGGCGACGTCAAGCCTCTGAACGAAGAGACCCGTTCTTCCCTGATGAACTACATGAACACTCAGGCCGGCAGGTCCATGCGCCTTCTGGGCGTGGCAAAGACCGAAGGTGATCCAGAAGGGCGCGACCTGACGCTGGTGTGTGTCCTGTCCATCCGCGACAACGTTCGTAAGGAAGTCATTCCCGCCATCAAGGAAGTGCAGGACGCGGGTATCCAGGTGGTCATGGTCACCGGCGACCGTAAGGAGACCGCCGTGGCCATCGCCAGGGAATCCGGCCTGCTGCGTGATCCTTCCGAAGTGGCCCTGACCAGTGCCGAAATGGCAGAGATGAGCGACGACGAGCTCAAGCGCAACCTGCCCAAGCTGCGCGTTGTGGCCCGCGCTCTGCCCACCGACAAATCCCGCCTGGTGCGCGTGGCACAGGAAATGAACCTGGTGGTCGGCATGACCGGCGACGGCGTCAACGATTCTCCCGCACTCAAGAAAGCCGACGTAGGCTTTGCCATGGGTTCAGGCACCGAGGTGGCTAAGGAAGCCGGCGATATAACCATCCTGGACGACAACTTCACCTCCATCGACAAGGCCATCCTTTATGGCCGCACGATGTTCAAGTCCATCCGCAAATTCCTGATCTTCCAGCTGACGGTCAACGTGGCCGCCGTGCTTACCTGTTTCCTGGCGCCGTTCTTCGGTGAAAACGAGATCCTGACCGTGATCCAGCTGCTCCTTATCAACCTGGCCATGGATACCCTGGCGGCTATCGCCTTCGGTTCCGAGCCTGCTTTGAAGGAGTATATGAAGGAAAGGCCCATCGCCCGCGATGCGTCCATCGTTTCCAAGGGTATGCTGGTGCAGATCGTCTGCAGCGCGCTGTATATCACGGCCGCCTGCCTGTGCATCCGTTTCATCCCGGCCATGTGGAATCTGATCGGCGCGAACGCGACCGGCTTTACATGGGATATCATCTCTGAGCAGATCGGCCGGTCCAATATGCAGCTGTATCTCAACTCCGCTGTGTTCGCGACCTTCATGATGGCCATCACCTTCAACGGCTTCAACGCGCGTACCGAGCACCTGAACGTATTTGAGGGCCTTGGCCGCAACAAGAACTTCCTGATCGTAATGGGCGTCATTTTCCTGGCCCAGTTCGTCTTTGTCTCCATCGGCGGCGACGTGCTTAGCGTCCGTCCCCTGAGCGCCACCACCTGGCTTGTGTGCTGTGTCATCGCCTTCCTGGTGATCCTTGTCGGCACGCTCGTCAAAACGATGAACGCCAAAAAGGCAGCCTGAACTTTAATATCCCGCCGCGCGGGACTTTCCCAAGGGGCGGGACGGAATAAGAACAACACACAGGAGGAACAAACATGGTTAACCTGAAAAAAGGCGAAAAGATCAACCTGACCAAGAGCGACGCCGGCCTGCGGAAGATCATGGTCGGCCTGGGCTGGGATGAGGCGCAGCCCCAGCAGCACGGCCTGAGGGCCCTGTTTGCCGCCAAGCCCGCGGATATTGACTGCGACGCGTCCGTCATCCTGTGCGGAGACAACGGCAAACTGATCCCCTCCAAGGAGTCCTGCATCTACTTTGGAAATCTCAGGCATTCCAGCGGCGCCGTTATCCACCAGGGCGACAACCTGACCGGCGGCGGCGAGGGTGATGACGAGCAGATCATGGTGGACCTGTCGATCATGCCTCCCGAGGTTGCCAAACTCGTTTTTGTCGTAAATATCTATGACGCCAATGTGCGCAGGCAGCACTTCGGCATGATCAGGAACGCTTTCATCCGCCTGGTGAACACCAAGAACAATACCGAGATCTGCCGCTATAACCTTACGGACGACTACAGCGGTTCCACAGGCCTGATCGTAGGCGAACTCTTCCGCAGCGGAAACGAATGGCAGTTCAACGCCATCGGAAAGGGCGTCGCCGAAGCCAGCCGGCTGCAGAAGCTGGTCGATATGTACAGGTGATCAAATAATAACATATAAGAAAGGAAGTACCCGTTATGGCAGTCAACCTTCAAAAAGGACAGAAGATCAGTTTGCAGAAGAGTGTGAAGCTGGCCCTGGTCGGCCTGGGTTGGGACACCAACCGCTACACCGGCACCGCTGATTTCGACCTGGACGCCAGCGCGTTCCTGCTGGGAGCGAACGGCAAGGTCCGTAAGGATTCTGATTTTATCTTCTACGGCAACCTTCAGAGTGACGACGGTTCAGTCACGCATACCGGCGACAGCCTGGAAGGCGGCAGCGGCGGGGACGACGAGACCCTGTTTATCGACTTCACAAAGGTGCCCGCGGATGTTCAGAAGATCGCGATCACCGTGACCATCTATGAGGCTCAGGAACGGGGACAGAACTTCGGCCAGGTGTCCAACGCCTATGTCCGCGTAGCCCGCAGGACCGGCGAGAACGACACAGTCGGCATCGAAGAGCTCCGCTATGACCTTGGCGAGGAATTCTCCATCGAAACGGCATTGGTCGTCTGTGAGATCTATCGCAGCGGCGCGGACTGGAAGTTCAATGCGGTCGGCGCCGGCTACCAGGGCGGCCTGTACGCTCTGTGCAAGGCTTACGGTGTCAATGTCTGATCCCTGAAAAAGGGTGATCGGCGCGGGCAGTGTGCAAAACCTGTCCGCGCCGGTTTAAAGAGGAAAGAGCATGAAGGGTAACAGAACAAAACTCCGACTGTCCTTCAATTCCCCGGCGATCCTTGCCTTTACCGCCATCTGTATCGCTGTGCAGCTTTTGGATATGGTTACCGGCGGGCGGAGCAACGGCATTCTGTTCAGCGTATACCGTTCGTCACTGAAGGACCCGCTTACCTATATCCGGTGCGTAACGCATGTTTTCGGACATTCGGGCTGGGAGCACCTGGTGAACAACATCATGTATATACTGATCCTGGGTCCGATGCTTGAAGAAAAGTACGGAACTCAGAACATCATCTTTGTCATGCTGGCGACAGCGCTGGTGATCGGTATCGTCAATCCCATTCTTTTTCCGTCGGTCAGGCTGCTTGGCGCCAGCGGCATCGTGTTTGCGTTCATCGTGCTTTCCTCCATCACTGTCAGGGAAAACGGCCAGATCCCGGTAACGTTCATCCTGGTGGTGCTTTTGTACCTTGGACAGCAGATCTACGAGGGTGTTTCGGTCTCGGACAACATTTCTCAGATCGCCCATATCATCGGCGGTGTCGTGGGGGCGATCCTTGGATTTGCAATGAACAGCCTGTCGCTGAAGAATAAAAGGAATTAAAGATCATGCTGCACAGAGTGAATGCCCGGACCCCGGAGGATTTTTTTGTTCCCGCTGCTGAAAGAGCGCCTGCCGGCGCCTGTTTTGTCCGTGTGACCGAATGCAGCGACGATATCCTTGACATGATCTGGCGCTGTCATGAGGCGGCGGCGTCCCGGGGAGTGATCCTTGACGGAGGGCTGAGTAATCCGATCGATCTGCAGCTGAGGTATTATCGGGATGTCCTGGGAGACGCTTTTGAAGCGGACTATGCTTTTGTGCTTTCCTCTCTGCAGAAGTGGGTGCCGAGGATGCAGGACAGGGTCCGGCAGGACATTGCCGCGGCCATGATGGAAGAGATCGGCATTTTGAAGCGTGCCGGCAAATCTGACGGGATCATTCGGAATATCTATATCAAATGGATGTGCTGGCTGTATTACAGCTTTGGACGTCTTGTTCCCTTTCTCGGTCAGAATGTTCTGCCGAAGGTGCTTGTTTTCGGCGGGGATCCCAGCGCTCACGCGCTGATCATGCTGAAGATCATCTGTGCCGTCGGGGCCGATATCCTGATGGTGGACAATTCCTCCGGCGGCAAATATGAAAAACTAGATCCCCGGGACGAAATATCCCAGCACCTTACCGTGCCCGGAGGCAGACCGTTCCCTCCTGACCTGACGCTGAAAAAACTTCGCTCTGAACGGAGCGTACGGCCGGCGGCTCCCGCAATGCCGCGTGTACAACAGCATATACAGCCTCCTCAGCGTCCTAAAGATCCTGCGTCTCCTATACGGCAGAGTACCGCACAGCCTGCGCATCCCTTTGCGGGACCTGCCGGCACAAACACGCAGCAGCGCCATGTTCAGATCCCTCAGCGGAGCTCCGCCCCTGACAGGCAGCCTGTGCCCCCGGCGGCGTACAGGCCTGCGGTTTTAAAGCCCGCCGTGCAGCAGAGGATCGATGTAGAGGACCGCTTTCCCCGTCCCGCACGCAGCGAGTGCTGCAATGCCTGGATGAAGAATGCCTCCCTCGATTCAATCCTGACGAGTCCCGCAAACCGTGGCGAAGACGCGGCGCTGTTTTACAATTCATTTATCCGCCTGACGGGCGTGACCGACAGGATGACTTACGCCAGCGAACTTCACCAGTTGTACAAGTCACTCCTGACCGCAAAACGCACGGTATTCGTGATCGACGGTCCGGTCCCGGAACCTGATACCGAAGAGATAGACAGCATCAGGCGCAGGAACTACAAGACGCCGGATGAAATGATCGTTGACCTGGCCGCTAACCTTCCCTCCTCAGCGCAGGTAGAATTGCAGAAGGAGATGCAGTCGGCCTTTGTACGTGTTTTAAAACGCGCAGCCGGGGAAGAAAAAAACCTGAACCGCCTGACTGTCAGGGCCGTTTATCTGCTTTGCTGGATCAGGCGTTATCAGGGCGATATATTCAGGGGCTGGAAAGAGACGGACATCCCCGTCGTATTCAAAATGGGCGGATGCGGGAGCGATGCGGAAGCCATGTATTTCCGGTATTTGTCCATGCTGCCCACGGATACGGTGATCCTGAGCCCGGATCTGGAAAAGACCTGTATGCTTGAAGACGAACGCCTTCTGGAGATACGCGGCAGCCAGTCCATGAAGGTGATGCCGTTTCCCAAAAACAGCGGAAATCTGGAGATGGGCACCGTAGCCGCATTTGCGGAACAGGACCTGACGGAGATGCTTTACAGCGATTCCGGGATCTACCGCGCAAGACAATTCGAACGGGCGGAGATCATCACCCTGAAGACCACTTATGATGAGATTTACATCCTGTGGGATCAGGAGCTGAAGTATCGGCCTAATTTCTCGGCCCGGGACGGAACGGTCAGCGTACCGGTCATCTATGCCAAGGTCTCGGGGGTAAAGAACGGAAAGCTCACGCCATACTGGCAGAAGGTCAGGGAACTGAAGGACGCAGGAGATACCCTCTTTTTCAGCCGTTTTCCCATCATCAGCCCAACAGAATGCGGGAAATACCAGAACCTGGCGTCCAAAGGCCTGAAAAAAGGAAAGATCCTCCGGGAAGAGATCCGCAAAGCCCGGGATTATCCCTTTGGGCTTCTGAGAAACGAGATACAGGAGCATATTTTCGATAAGCTCCAGCTGATGCTTGACCGACGGATCATCCGTGGGACATTTGAGAACGGCACGGAGTATACCGTGCTTTCCACGGCCCTGGGCGTAAGCAAGGATATTCTCCGGGCGGTGCAGGCGTTTGATTTCACCAAACGCAACCCAAAGGCAGTGGTGGTCTCCACCAAGGACGTTTCACCTTCCCTGGAGGATGCTATCCTGCTGACCTTCCTGAATGAGATCGGCTTTGATGTTGTGATGTTCGTCCCGACAGGATACCAGCTGATCGAACGGTTTTTGAACGACCATTATCCGGTGGAGCACCAGATCGGTGATTTTGTATATGATCTGGAGGTGCCGGACATGAATTCCGCTTCCCCAACAAAAGCCCTGTCATGGCTGAACAATTTACTTAAGAGAGGTGACTGAAATGGCTATGAACTTTGGCCCGAGGCCCCAGGCCCAGGAACAGGCTAAAGCAAGCGTGGAGACCGTCCAGAATGAAATGATGGACATCAAGCCCTTTGACGTGCAGGCGGACCGCGAAGCTGCCCGGAATGCCCTGGCCCATTCTCCCGAGGTGGAAGATCTGACCGCGCAGATCGACGTCAACGACCTGACGACCATCATTTCCTTCGGGAAGGAATCCGCAGAAAAGATCTCCCAGGCATCGGATATTGTGCTCCGCAGTATGAGCCTGAGCCAGGTCAACGACACAGGCAAGCTTCTTACTACCCTGGGCAAGGTCATGGATCAGTTCAACATTGATGAGATCCGGGAGAATCCATCGCTCTTCGGAAAGCTGTTCGGCGGATTGAAGAAGCAGCTGGAAAAGATCCTTGAAAAATACAACACCATGGGTGATGAAGTGGACAAGATCTATGTCCAGCTGAAGCAGTACGAAAGGGAGATCATCCAGTCCAACAACAAACTGGAAGAAATGTTCCGTTCCAATCTGGATTACTATCATGACCTGTGCAAATACATTGTCGCCGGCGAGCAGGGTTGCCAGGAGATCGCCGACTATATCGAGCAGAGAAAGCAGGATATGGAAGCGACCGGTGACAGTTCCATCCAGTTTGAGATCCAGGGACTGGAACAGGCCAGGGATGCTCTGGAGCAGCGCACCCAGGACCTCAGGACCGCAGAGGTGGTGGCTATGCAGTCCATCCCGATGCTCAGGACCATGGAAGTCAGCAACCTGAACCTGGTCCGCAAGATCAATTCCGCCTTCATCATTACCATGCCTGTTTTCAAGCAGGCCCTTGCCCAGGCCATCATGCTCAAGAGGCAGAAGATACAGGCGGAAGCCCTCAATGCTCTGGATCAGCGGACCAACGAGATGCTGATGAAAAATGCGAAAAATACCATGGAACAGTCCAAGATGGTCGCCCGCATGTCCTCCGGCAGTTCCATCAAGGTGGAGACGCTTGAGAACACGTGGAAGACCATTGTCGACGGGATCGAGGAGACCAGGAAGATCCAGGAGGACGCCAGGAAGCAGCGGGCCGACGACCAGGCGCGCCTGGAGAAGATCAAGCAGGATTTCAGCCAGAGGTTCAATAACGGCCGTCCGCTTTGATCAGACCCTTAAAGTGTCATAAAACGATCCGCCGCGGACGATATCGTCCGCAGCGCGGAAAAGCAATAAACTGCCCGATCCTGTCAAATAGGATCGGGCAGTTTCGTTGGATCAATAGCTCCCCTCGGTGTCCGATGTGATATCCGCATCGGGTTTCCTTCGGGAGGAACGGAACCGTTCCATCAGAAGATCGTAAAACAGCTTTTCGTCAATGGGAAGGGTAACTGCCGAATCCAGCCAGGAGGAAAGATGCATCGCGTTGGACAGCATCAGTCCGTTAATCCCCTCACGCCCGTCGGCGACAAGTGGCTCACCCCGCAGGATATTGGCTGCAAAGGCATTCAGGACTCCGGTATGCTGCGGGTTTGTTCCGTCAGTTTCCACCTCGATGACAGTGCAGGGAGGTTTTCCGAAGGCTTCCCTGCTGGTGCGGCAGTATTCCCTTTCGTCGATCTCCAGCTTCCAGAAGGTCAGACGTCCGTTTTCGCAGACCAGCTTGCCTTTTGTGCCGGTGATCTCCAGGCGATTTGTGCCGGGCGCGTCGGCGGTGGTGGTGACAAACACACCTGTGGCGCCGTTTGCAAATTCCAGGTAGGCGGTCACGTCGTCCTCCACCTCGATGTCATGCCATTTGCCGTTGAACATATGTGCCTGCACTTTGACGGGCATCCCGCAGAGCCATTGCAGCAGGTCCAACTGGTGGGGGCACTGGTTCAGCAAAACACCACCGCCCTCGCCGCTCCAGGTGGCGCGCCAGGCTCCGGAATCGTAATAATACTGGGGGCGGTACCAGTCGGTGATCAGCCAGCTCATCCTTTTCATTTCGCCAAGCTCGCCGGATGTGATCATTTCCTTCATTTTACGGTAGAGGCAGTTGGTGCGCTGGTTGAACATCAGGGCAAAGGTCAGGTCCGGATGCTTGTCCGCTTCGATGATCATCTCCCGTACCTGGAGCGTATAGACTCCTGCGGGCTTTTCCACAAGGACGTGCTGCCCATACCTCATGGCAAGGATGGCCAGGTCCGGATGCTGGTAATGGGGGACGGAAATGAGAACGGCGTCGCATACGCGGCTTTCGATGAGTTCCGCGCCGTCTGAAAACACCCTGACGTCCGGAATGTGTTCTGCCGCCCATTGCCGGCGGCTCTCCCGCCTGTCGGCGACGGCGACGAGCCGGATGTCAGGGCATTCGCCCGAGGTGGCACGGGTCACATGTGTCGTGCCGATGTTGCCGATACCGATGATTCCGAGACGGATCATGTCCATATGGAGCCTCCTGATCAATTGGTTGGTATTGAAAACAGAGTTATGCAAAAAGAACTGAATCTGTCTTAGGTCCTGATCATCAGGATCTCGTCCAGGGTGCCGTCATCCTTAAAGACCATCATGTCCCTGACGTGCATCCGGACTTCCTTCCGGCTGTCAAGGCTTGCATGGGCGTATCCGTCGGCGATCACGCGAACGGTTTCTGAACCGACCTTAACGCGGCAGTCGTCGACGTCTCCCAGATAATAATGGGCTTCCAGCGTTCCGCGGATCTCGCCGTCCTGTTGAAAAAGGATGTTTTCCGGACGGATAGCGACGTCCACGTTTCCGCGAAGGCTGCCTTTATAGGGGAGGACCTGCCCCTCCATGGATGGGATGACGATTCGGCCGTCCTCCGCGATCCCTTTGAAAAAATCGACTTTTCCCAGGAAATCCGCCACAAACTGGTTGGCCGGGCGGTTGTAGATATCTTCCGGGGGACCGCTCTGCTGCACCACGCCTCGATTGATCAGGAAGATCCTGTCGCTCATGGCCATGGCCTCGGTTTGATCGTGTGTGACGTAGACCACGGTGATGCCGGTCTTTTTCTGGATCTCCTTGATCTCGAAACGCATCGACTCACGCAGCTTTGCGTCCAGGTTGGAGAGGGGTTCGTCCAGCAGCAGGAGGCCCGGCGCGGCCACCAGAGCCCTGGCCAGGGCGACCCGCTGCTGCTGTCCGCCGGAAAGCTGGTTGGGAAACCGTTCGGCATACTGTTTCAGGTGCACGATGTCCAGGACCCGATCAACGCTATTGCGGATCTCGCTCTTTGCGGTATGTCGGATGGCAAGGGGATAAGCAACGTTGTCGAATACGTTCATATGCGGCCAGACCGCGTAGCTCTGGAAAACCATGCCGATGGCGCGTTTTTCGGGGGGGATGAAGGTTTTGCCGCCGGAAACAAGCCGGTCGTCCAGGTACAGTTCCCCGGAGGTGGGCTTTTCAAACCCGGCGATGATGCGGAGCATTGTGGTCTTCCCACAGCCGGAAGGTCCGAGCAGGGTCACGAATTCCCCGTCACGGAAAGTGTCGGTGAATTCCTTCAGGACCGGATTGTCACCAAAGGATTTGGTGATATGGCTGATTTTAACGCTTGCCATCGCTTATTCCTTTCTCAGATGGAAAATTCGCCCTTGGTGAGCCGCCCGAGGATAAAGTTAAGGACTACCACGATAAGAAGTATGCCAAAGGCCATAGCGCAGCTCATTGACTGGCTGGTGTTGGTCCAGTATTCATACAGCTGGAATCCGATGGTCTTTGTGGAGCTTGAGTACAGAAGGGCGGTCATGGACAATTCATAAAAACTGGGAATGAAGATCAGGAACCAGCCCGCGGCGATGCTGGGGAAGATCAGGGGGCCGGTGACGCGGCGCATCGTTGTAAGCCATCCGGCGCCGGAGACCTGGCTGCATTCCTCCAGGGAGACGTGGATCTGGCTCATGGCCGAAACCACGGTACGCATACCCATCATCTGGTACTTGATCAGGTAAGCGATGATCATGATCCAGGCAGTGTTGTAGATATCCAGGCCGAAACTGCCGCGCATGGTCATGATCAGCCCCAGGGCGATGACCACAGAAGGCGTACCGGAGCCGAGGGTGATCAGGAAATTGGGAATGGTCCTGCCGCGGATGCGGGTGCGCTGCATCAGGTAGCTCATCACACAGGCGATGACAAGGCCTGCCGTGGCGGTGCAGGCAGCGAAGAGGAGGGAATTGCGCAGGCAGGAGATGGTCTCATTTCGCGTATAGATGCTTATCCAGTTGTTCAGGGTAAAGTTGCCGCTGTCCAGCACGCTTTTTCCGATGTCGCCCTTGAGGGATGTCAGGAGGATCGTTGCAAAAGGGATCACCACCATGACGACGGCAAAAAGAGAGACCATGACCGTCAGCGGGATACGCCAGCGCCTCAGGTCCACGATGGAGGGGCGTACGGATTTGCCCGAGACAGTGATATACTGCTTGCGGGCCAGGACCACGTCGGAAATGAACAGTACGATCAGCGCCACAGCCATCAGAAACACAGCCAGGGCCGTGGCGTCGTTCATTTTCACCTGACTCTGCCCATTGTATTCCACGATCCTCGTGGTGACGGTGTTGACGTTTCCGGGAATACCCACGATGGAGGGGATCCCGTAGCAGCTGGCAGCGCTGATGAAGACCAGAAGCGCTCCGCCGATCAGCGAAGGCATCATCATGGGAAGGGTCACTGTGAAGAGCGTTTTCAGCGGAGAGGCACCGGAAACACGGCCCGCCTCCTCCAGGGAGGGATCCATTTTTTCCATTGCCCGGCTGATGGTGATAAAGGCGTATGGATAATAGAAGGTGGTCAGTACCCATATCATCCCGGGAAGGGTGTATACGTTCAGAGGACCCGGGGAATCTCCGAGCCCGAAAAGAGTCCGGAGCCACAGATTCACTGTGCCCACGTTGGGGTTCATCAGCCTCAGCCAGGCCATGGCTCCTACATACGGCGGCACCATGTAGGTGATGACGAAAAGCGAGCGGAAAAATTTCCGGCCGTACAGGTTTGTCCTGCCAACCAGAAAGGCCAGTGGGAAAGCGATCGCCGTACCGAAGATCATCGTCGCAAAGGACGCGATCAGTGTGTTTTTAAGGGCTTCCAGGTTCATCGGATCGGTGTACAGCCTTTGGAAGACGCCAAGGGAAAAGCTGCCCTCGGGGAAGAAGGAACGGAAAACCATGTATACCACCGGGAGCATCTGGAAATACAGAAGGAAGTCGACGATCAGAAGGATAAATATCCATTTGACGTCAAATCTCCAGGTCTTCTCAGACAGCATCAGGAAAGCCAGCAGAACAGCGTCAAACATCAGGATGATCCCAAGGAGGACCACGGTTTTACTGTGGCCGGCGATTATCTGGCGAAAAAAGGATACCTCCCCGAGGGCGGCCATGCGGAACGCATGCAGCTGCTGCTCCCTGTCCCGCACGCCTTTTTTAATTTCGCCGGCGATCTCTGCGCTATTTCCCCCGGCGGATCCCGAAGAGACGAAATAGATCTGCATGAGCGCGGCTTTTTTTTCTTCGCCGACAAGGTCTCCCACGGTACTTTCAGCTTCCGAGGGAATGGGAAGGGTGTCGTCCGCGGCACAGCGCAGCAGCCGGCGGCGGAATTCCGGAGAGTTTGCAGAGGCAATGGCTTTACGCGCGGAAGAATTGATCTTGGGACCGGAAACGAGGTATGCCGCATAAAGGAGCTTCAGCGCCG
This sequence comes from Clostridia bacterium, assembly GCA_017524725.1. Classification (GTDB taxonomy): domain Bacteria; phylum Bacillota; class Clostridia; order Christensenellales; family Aristaeellaceae; genus RUG756. The sequence goes on from JAFXUZ010000028.1 coordinate 70,054, forward strand.
TTTCGTCCTCACTGCCCGGGGAGAGCAGGATCGCGTTTTCTGCGTCCTTTCCGGCGTTTTCACATTGGCTTTCAAAAGACGAAACGGCAAGTGTCCGGACGGCGGAAAAGACGCCGGCCCTGTCATTTTCCTCAAGGGCGTCGGTGTCGGGCTTCAAATGCGACCGATAAACGGCATTGACGTGTCCTGAAAGCGCATAGATCACCCTGTAGGCGTTTTCTGAGGAAAAACCGTCGGCTTCCATGATCTGCCGTCCGCCCAGCCCGGCTGAAAGCAGCAGTACACCGATCAGGAAAAGGGCGGCAAGGCCGCACTTTGTAAAGACCGGTGTTTTTTCACGGTGAAGGGAAGAATGATCTTTCAATTTTCCCGATCCCTTTCGATAAAAAAATACGCAGCCCCACCCCGGACAGGGCATGGGGCTGCGCAAAGGTCACTGGGTCACCTTGACGGTCCACAATTCGCGGATCTTCTCACGGTCGCGGTAAGCCTTTTCCCAGTCGACGCCCATATCCTTCTGGATCAGGCTGCCTGTGGGAACGGACCCCGCGGGGCAGACGTCGGAGCCTGCCAGGACCGAGTGCATGTACCCCTTCATGATCAACGCCTGGCCTTCCTCCGTCAGGAAGAAACGGGCCACGGCTTCAGCGGCTTCCGTGTTGCAGTTTTTCGAATATTCTTCTGCTACGATCATCACGGTGGAAGGGATCAGGATGACTCCGTCGTCAGGATAGATCACTTCCAGGTTGGTGCTGCCGGACTCGAGGAACGGGAGGACGCTTTCCTCGAGGATCATGATGGCGGCGCACTCCCCGGTCTGCAGTTTAGCGATCGCGACGGAGCCGGATTCGCGCATGACGCCGTTGGCATTCAGGGCGTCCAGATAATCCTCGCCATAGGTGTCAAGGAGCGATACCACGGCGGCGTAAGCGGTGCCGCTGGTCAGCGGATCGCTCATGGAGATGTAACCCTTCAGGGAAGGATCAAAGGCAAAATCCTTGAATGAGCGGGGTACGCTGACACCCTTTGACGCCCACGCTTCAGCTTTTTCGGGGTTGCAGGCCAGGACCATGTTGCATACACGCACAGGATACCAGTAGCCTTCAGGGTCATAGGAGAAGCGGAGCAGAGTATCGGCGCCATCCACCTTGAAGGAATGGAGGTAGCCGTAATCCTTCATCTCCAGGGAGAAAGCGGGTTCCGCCACCATGAACATATCGCAGTCCAGCGGCTGGTCGCGGTTTTCGCCCATCTCGCCGTAGATCTTCGGGATCAGTTTGCTGGTGCCGGACTGGAAGAAAAAGCTGCCGTTGTTGCCGGGTACCAGGTTGGGGAATTCGGTTTTCAGGGCTTCGTCCATCATGACGATGACTTCGGGGTACATGGAGGTGTAGATCACCAGCTGGCCCTCAACGTCTTCATTGACAGCGAAAGCGGCGGGAACGCAAAGGGACAGGGCCATCAGGACGAAAAGAAATAAAGCCGTAAATTTTTTCATGTGCTGAGACCTCCTGTTTAAAATTCATTCTGTCGCTATGCGGTTTCACAGTTGGGATTTTATCATATCTTTAGCTGAAATTCAATAAGCGCGGCGAATACCGGCTGTGCAATTCATATACCCTGGATATAAGTAACGCGCGCCGTGCTTGCCATTTCATGATGAATGTGATAAAATCGGCTTGCTCGTCGGATTTCTTAAGTGTGAAGGAGCAATGAAGACGATGGTTCATATTTTTTTGGATGCCATGGGCGGGGACGACGCCCCGAAATGTACGGCTGAAGGCGCGCTTGAAGCTTTGAGGGCAGACAGCGGCCTGAAGATCACCCTGGCCGGGGTAAAGAGCGAGGTGGAAAAGTGCCTCGCCGACTATGATGATGTACGGGACCGCCTTATCCTTCTGGACACCCCCGAGGTGATCACCAACCATGACGCCCCGGTGATGGCTGTCCGCCAGAAAAAGCAGTCAGGGATCGTACGGGGCATGCTTGCCGTCCGGGAGGGAGAAGCGGACGGGTTTGTCTCCGCCGGTTCCACTGGCGCAGTGCTTGCGGGCGGCATGTTCCGCCTTGGCCGGATCGAAGGGGTCGAGCGGCCCGCTCTGGCGCCGCTGCTCCCCAATGGGAAAGGGTTTTTCTGCCTGATCGACTGCGGGGCCAACGTGGATTGCCTTCCGGCATATCTGCCCCAGTTCGGCATGATGGGCAGCGCCTATATGAAGCAGATGCGCGGCATCGATTCTCCAAGGGTGGGCCTTGTGAATATCGGTGCCGAAGCGGAAAAGGGCAATGCCCTTGCCAAGGCGGCTTATCCCCTGATGGCAGAAGCGCCGTTCAATTTTGTGGGCAATATCGAGGGCAGGGATATCACCGCCGATATGGCTGACGTGATCGTCAGCGACGGTTTCTCCGGGAACCTGATCCTCAAATTTATGGAAGGCGTGGCCATGACCCTTCTTGGGATCATCAAAAAGGAGATGATGGCCGATCTCCGCGGAAAACTGGGCGGACTGATCGCAAAACCCGCTTTCCGGAGAGTCAAAAAATCCATGGACTACACCGAGGTCGGCGGCGCGCCGCTTTTGGGTGTGAACGGCGTGGTTGTGAAGGCCCACGGTTCCAGCAACGCCCATGCCATCGCCTGTGCCGTTCGCCAGGCGGTCATGATGAAGCAAAAGGATGTGCCCGGCGTGATCCGGGAGGGCATCCGGAAAATGAACGAGGGATCGCAGGGATGACCTGTGTCCATAGATGAAAGGGGTTGTGTTCCATGAATAAAGAGATCCTGACCACCGTATCCGAAATGATCGCCAAGCAGCTGAAACTGCCCGTATCCGAGGTCACTGCCGACAAGCGCCTCCTGGAAGACCTGAAAGCTGACAGCGCCAATATCATGGTCCTGATCATGGACCTGGAAGACCAGTACGACCTGACGGTGGAGGACGCCGCCATTGCCGAACTGAAGACTGTGGGCGACGTGGCGGAATATATCGAAAAGCATCAGTAACGGGCTTTTTCTTCGGCGCGTCCGCTTTCCGGGCGCGCCATATCCTATTAAAGAGTCGGGTTTCAAAAAGGGCGGCGAGCATGATATGCCTCTGCCTGTGAAGATACGAAGAACCCGGACATGGAAGAGTGAAAGAATGTATTCGGCTTTGTATGATGCCCTGGGATACCGCTTCCGCGACGAAAGGCTGCTGCGCCTGGCGCTCAGGCATCCCTCGGCGGGGACCGATAATAACCAGCGGCTGGAATTCCTGGGGGACTCGGTCCTTCAGCTTTGCGTCAGCGACCGTATCTTCCGGGAAAATCCCGGCAAAAAAGAAGGGGAAATGACCTTCCTCAGGCAAAGGCTGGTCTGCGAGGACGCATTGGCGGAGATCGCGGGGAAGATCGGCCTGGGAAGCTATCTGGTCATGGACCACGGCTGCGACGAGACCGGAGGACGGACGCATCCGGGGCCTCTTTCCGATGCGATGGAAGCGGTCCTGGCTGCGGTATACCTGGACGGAGGTTATGAAGCGGCCTTCGGCGTCATATCCCTTTTGTGGAAGGATATGGGCAGTGGAAAACCGACCGCTCCCGATCCCAAGGGGAAGCTGCAGGAATTCACCCAGTCCCGCGGCATGGGCATGCCGGTCTACGCGGTAGAAAATACCGAGGGGCCGGTGCATGACAGGATATTTACCGTATCCTGCGCCGTGGATGGCAGGCACCTGGCTTCAGCCAGCGGGAAGACCAAAAAACGGGCGGAGCAGGCTGCCGCGGAAGCGGCGCTCAGGCTGCTCGAAGGAAGCCGGGAGCAGGGGAAAACATGAAGCTGAAAAGGCTCGAGATCTATGGTTTCAAATCCTTTGCGGACAAGACCGAGATCATTTTCAACGAGGGGATCACAGGCATCGTAGGGCCGAACGGCTCCGGGAAAAGCAACATCAGCGATGCGGTAAGGTGGGTGCTGGGGGAGCAGAACGCCCGTATCCTGCGGGGCAACCGCATGGAGGATGTCATCTTTGGCGGTACCGCCCAGCGCAAAGCCGCCAATTACTGTGAGGTATCTCTGGTTTTTGACAACGAGGATCATGCCCTCAGGACCGAGTTTTCCGAGGTGATGGTGACCCGCCGTGTCTATCGCAGCGGTGAGAGCGGTTTTTTCCTTAACAGGAATTCCTGCCGCCTGAAGGACATCCTGGAACTATTCCGGGACACCGGTATCGGCCGTGAAGGCTATTCCCTGATCGGGCAGGGCCGGATCGACGAGATCCTTTCTGCGAAATCCGATGACCGCAGGCAGGTTTTCGAGGAAGCCGCGGGGGTGATGACCTTCCGCTTCCGCAAGGAAGAGGCGGAAAGGAAGCTGGAAAGGACCAGGGACAACCTGAGCCGGGTCAATGATATCATCGGCGAACTGGAAGACAGGCTGGAGCCTCTGAAAAAACAGGCGGAAACGGCCAGGATATACCTGGATCTCTCTTCCCGCCTCAGGGAACTTGAGATCGGGATCTTCGTTTACCGTTATGACCGTTCCAGGGACAGGATGGAAGGACTGAAGAAAAACCTGGAAGGGATCCGCGAGGCAATCGAAGAACATGAAAGAGATATCGGCGAGAACACACGGGAAAGGGACAGCCTGCAGGAGGCCATGGGCCGCCTGGACGATCTGATAGACGCTGCCCGCGCCGAGGAATCGCAGGCCGGGGAAGATCTGCGCCTGGCGAGGAATAAGGCTCAGGGAGTGGAACAGCGCATCCGGATCCTTGCCGAAAGGCAGGGAAGGATCGAAAGCGACCTGAAGGAGAACACCGACAGGATCACAGCCCTTGAGGGTATGGCAGACAGCGACGCGGAAAATACCCGCAAGGCCGGGGAAATGGTGCGCTCTGCCGAAGCAAAGGCCGGTAAGGAGCAAACACTGCTTGACGCGGCCATCAATGAGGCAGACCGGGCCGAAAAAGAGCTGGACGAACATAAAAACCGGATCCTGGCGGCGGTCAACCGCCTGAGCGACGTTCGCAATCAGGAAGCGCGGGCCCAGGCTGTCCATGCCCAGATGACCGAACGTTTGGAGGAACTGCTCGGAGGCCGTGACGACCAGCGGGAAAAGGAAAAGCAGCTGTCATTAAAACTTGCCGAGGCTGAAAAGGCGTCCGCAGCGGCGGAAGGACAGCTGAAAGAAAAGACGGCTGAGGCGGAAAAGAAACGCGGAGCGGTCGAAGATTGTTCCACCCGGCTGCGTGAAGCTGTGCAGAAGGCGCAGGACGCCCACCTGAAGCAGGAAACCGACCTGAGCCGGCTTCGCCTGCTCAGCGATATGTCCAGGGAAATGGAGGGATACAGCCAGGCGGTCAAGCAGGCCCTGAGGTACGGGAAAAACGATCCGGGGGTCGCGGATATCGTTGCCAAGCTGATCCGTGTTCCCAGGGAATATGAAACGGCCGTGGACATGGTCCTGGGCGGTACTCTGCAGAATATCGTGACCAGGGATGAGGACGCGGCCAAGCGGATGATCGACTACCTGCGTGTCAATCGCCTGGGCAGGGCCACTTTCCTGCCCATGACCACCGTGCGTTCCAGAGTGCTGACGGGGGAGGAAAGAAAAGTCCTTCGGCTGGACGGGTGCATCGGCGTTGCCAGCGAGCTGATCGCCTTTGACGAAGAATACCGCGGGGTGATCGAAAATCTACTGGGTCGTACCGTGATCGCCAGGGACCTGAAGAGCGGCATCGAGATCATGCGGGCCGGGAGGCACGCTTTCCGGCTGGTGACCCTTGCCGGGGACGTCATGCATACGGGCGGTTCCATGACGGGAGGTACGGCCAATAAAACGGCGGCGTCCCTTCTGTCCCGTGAAAGGGAGATATCGGACCTGAAAGCCTCCACTGCCCGGGGAAAGGAAGACCTGGAGATCCTGCGCCGCGAGGAAGAGGAACTGCGCGCGAGGCGGGACAGGCTGCGGCTTGAGCTGGCGGACGCGTCTGAGGAAGTCCACCAGGAAGAGATCGGCTGTGCCAGGGAGCAGGAACACGTATCCAAGGCAGCTGACGAACTGAACGCGCACCGCGAGAACATGCAAAAGAGCGAGGAAGCCATCGCCCAATTGCGCCTTGGTATCGCAGGCATAGAGGAAGACCTGAAAAAAGCCTCCGAACTGACCGAGGAGACTGCATTTGACAGGGAAAAAATGGACGCGGAGACCCTCCGCCTCCAGGAAAAACTGAAAAACTGCCGCCGGGTTACCGAAGAGCGGCGCGATTCCCTCGCCGCCTGCCGTGAAGCCCTGACCGAAGCGATCCACACGATGGATATTTTCGGGAGGGACGCCCGCCAGCGCGGTGAGGAACTGGAATCTGCCCGTGTTCTCAGGAAAAGCCTTGAATCGCAGGCCGGGAACGCCTCCCGGGAGCGGGAGGAACTGGACGCCCTTTTCCGTGAGGCAGGGAAAAAGGCCGAACTCCTGGAAGCGCGTGAGAAGGAGTGCGCCGGCAAGGTTTCCGTCCTTGAGGGGCGAAGACGTGAGATCGGCGAAAAGCAGCGGCAGAACAACCGCGCGGGAGACGAGCTGCGTGCCCTGTACGAACAGGACACCCAGCGTGCCCATCGGCTGGAACTGAACCTGGGAAAGGTGGAAAACGAAGTGAACGCCCTGTGCGATCACATGTTCAACGCCTACGAGATCACCTATGCCAACGCAGCCGAAATGATAAAGCCGCGGGAAAAACCCTTTGAGATCGAGAAGAGCGAAAAGGAAGCAGGCGAACTGCGCAGGTCCATCCGGGACATGGGCACGGTGAACGTGGCGGCCATCGACGAATACGCCGACACCAAGGACCGCTACGACAGCCTGACCACCCAGCGGGACGACCTGAACAAGGCCGAAGACGACCTGAAACACCTGATCGAGCGCCTTCTCAGGCAGATGGAAAGCCAATTCGTGGAGGAATTCGCCAAGCTTGACGCTTATTTCCGGATCACCTTCGCAAGGCTCTTTGGCGGCGGGCACGCCGAATTGAAGCTGACAGATCCCGACGATGCCCTGAACTGCTCCATCGAGATCATTGCCCAGCCTCCCGGAAAGAAGCTGCAGATGCTTTCCCTCCTTTCCGGCGGGGAGCGGGCTCTTACGGCCATCGCGATCCTTTTTGCGATGCTCAAGCTGAAGCCGACGCCCTTCTGTTTCCTGGATGAGATCGAAGCGGCTCTGGATGAGGCCAATATCGGGTATTTTGCGGATTACCTTTCGGAATACAAGGCGGGGACCCAGTTTGTTGTTGTTACTCATCGCAAGGGAACCATGGAACGCTGCGATGCGCTGTACGGCCTTGCCATGCAGGAACACGGCGTTTCCCGCATGGTGTCTGTGGACCTGAAGGACTATGAATAAGGAGGATGGAACATGGGATTCTTTCAGCGCCTGAAACAGGGCCTGAGCAAAACTAGGGGGGGACTGACCAAGAAAGTGGATGAACTGGTGGTCAGCGGACGCCCCATCGACGATGATTTTTACGATGAGCTTACGGATATCCTGATCCTTGCGGACGTGGGTGTCAGCGCCACCGAGGATATCATCGAAAAGCTGAAGGAACGTGTTAAAGAAAAGGGCGTCAGGGATACGTCGGCCTGCCGGGAGCTTTTGAAGGAGATCATCATCGAGGAAATGAACGTTCCTCGCCCGAAACTTCAGTGGCCGCTGGTGATGTTCGTTGTGGGTGTCAACGGTGTGGGCAAGACCACCACGGTGGGCAAACTTGCCCTGCGTTTTCAGGAGATCGGACACAGCGTCATCCTGGCGGCGGCGGATACTTTCCGTGCCGCGGCGGACGAGCAGCTGTCGGTTTGGGCGGAGCGTGCAGGCGTGCCGCTGATCCGCGGCGGCGAAGGAGCCGATCCCGCGTCGGTGGTCTACGATGCCATTCAGGCGGCAAAGGCCCGCAAAAACGACCTTCTGATCGTGGATACGGCCGGACGCCTGCATAACAAAAAGAACCTGATGGACGAGCTTTCCAAAATGCGGCGGATCATCGACCGGGAATACCCGGAAGCAACGATGCGCTGTATGCTGATCCTGGACGCCACCACGGGACAGAACGGCATCCAGCAGGCCAAGCAGTTCAAGGAGGCCGTCGAGATCGGCGGTATCATCCTGACAAAACTGGACGGCACCGCCAAGGGCGGAATCGCCATCGCAATCCGCAAGGAACTTGATATCCCCGTATGGTACATCGGTGTGGGCGAAGGCATTGACGACCTGCAGGCTTTCGAGGCGAGGCAGTTCGCGGACGCGCTGTTTGGTGACGACGAAAGCAAAAAAACCTGAGATAATGTTTTTTGGAACCCTCAGACGGTCCTGCGCGGAGGGGGCATTCCTTAAAGCCCCGTATATGAAAAAGAGCCCCGGACAAACACTGCCCGGGGAAAAAGTGAAAGCCCGGAGTGATTTCCGCCGGGCTTTTTTAATTTCCCGAAGGCCGGAACGTACGGGTTTTATTCAAGGCCGAAAAGTTCTTTTGCAACGGCGCAGGCAGCGCTGTCCGCGCTGTCTGATGCGGAAGGAATATGGAGCGAGTCCCTGCCGCAGAAAAGGTACCAGTCGCCCCCGGCAGAGGAATAATCGATGTACGATGCGGCGCAGCCCGTCATTCCTGCACTGTCCCACACCCGGACGCCGTAAATTTCGCCGTCCTGTGTGAAAAGAGGGCCAAATGAACGCAGTTCCTCCGGCAGGGGAGACAAGCGGTCGAGATACCCGGCGGCTTCTTTTTCCGGCATGATAAGCAGATCGCCCCGGCCGATATCCTCGCCGATCATCAGGTAGGAGAAAGGATGGCAGCGCACCATGCGGACGGAAGAAGGCATTCCCTGCTCCAGTGCATAGGAAAGTTCACGGTCCCGAAGGGCCGTATCTCCGGTGCTGACATAAAGGGTCACCTTGTCCCGTGGCGGGGCGTCGGTGAGGAGGTTCACGACAAAATTCCATATAAGTGCGCTTAACAGTGCCCAAAGGACCATACGGGTCATCAGTGAAAGGATGCGTTTTGTTTTACTCATGGCGCACCTCGAATGCTGTGATGAAACCTTCCGCCGTCATCAGGCTGACGGCGATCCCTGGAACGGGGAAATCGCGGGAACGCTTTTTGCTGATCAGGAGGCGCCTGTTTCCGTTGTCGGTCTTCAGAATCACCTCACGCATATCGATGCTGCCCCGAACGTGAAACGGTGCGGAGAGGCGTTCGACGACACCGGAGAGGCAGACAGGCTCCTTTTTAAGGATCCTTTCTGCGTGCCGATATTCCGCCAGGGCCGGAAACCAGTAAAGATCGGCACCCAGCAGGATGATCCATCCTGCAAAGGAGAAGACAAGGGTGGCCAGAAGACGGATGCGGTTTTCATTAAGGACATTCACCCCCGCACACAGGCAAATACAGGCGGCAAAGGCCGCGAGTGCCAGGACGACGGCAAGCCAGAGGCAAAGGGTCAGGCTCCGGCGGGCCGGCGCTTTTTCACTGGAACTGTACAGCGGTGTCAAAGGGATCGCATCCTTTCTTTGCCTAAGTTTCCTTGACAAACCCGGACAGGGAGATTATCATTGACCTGGATGAACAGAGAAAAATCGATAATGAAAGCGGGGAACGGCATATGAAGGCGAAATACATCATCGCGGCTGCGGCTGCAGGCTGGATGCTGTTTGGGTGCGCGGGAGCTGAAGGAGCCATGGACCTGAGCGAGAAGTATTACCTGAACGCTGAGGGTGAAGCGATCATTGACGACGTCGTTTTCCCTGAGGAAGCCCTGCCGGACGACAACAGCCGGGTTTTTTACGAGATATTCGTAGGTTCGTTCTCCGATTCCGACGGGGACGGGATCGGCGACCTGAGGGGGATCATCGAACGTATGGATTACCTGAACGACGGCGACCCTGCGTCAGGGCTGAGCCTCGGCGTAGAGGGATTGTGGCTGACACCCATCTTCCTGTCTCCGTCCTATCACAAGTATGACGTGACGGATTATTATACCATCGATCCGGACTTCGGCACAATGGATGATTTGAGGGAACTTGTCTCGCTGTGCCATGAAAGGGGCGTCAAGGTCATCCTGGATATGCCCATCAACCATACCGGCACCGGACACAGGTGGTTCAAGTATTTCAAATACGCGCAAACGGTGCACGACGAAAGGCACGATTACTACGATTTTTATGTCTGGGCTCCCGACGGGGAAACGCCCGGGGGACGGAGTTTCACACACCTGGCGGGAACCGGTATCAGCTACGAATCCAATTTTGCTTCTTCAATGCCGGAACTCAATTTTGACAATGCCCTTGTCCGCCGGGCGGTACTGGATGTGGCGGAATTCTACCTGGACCTTGGGGTGGACGGCTTCCGCTTCGACGCGGCAAAATACATCTATTATGGGGATACCGAGTCCAGCGTCGAATTCTGGCAGTGGTATACCGACGAACTGCGCGTCGTCCGTCCGGATGTTTACCTGGTGGCCGAGGTGTGGGACAGCGACGGCGTCACCGGGAAATACGCCGTATGCATGGACTGTTTTGACTTTACCGTCTCCCAGGCCGGCGGGCTGATCGCCGAAACGGCCAAGGCCGGGAACGTGGACAGGTACTCCGCGTATGTGGAAAAATACATCCAAAGCATTTCCGCTGCCCGGGAAGGTGCGATGTATGTCCCATTTGTGGCCAACCACGATACGGACCGGGCCTCGGGTTACCTGACCGCGGCCAGCGGCCAGATGAAGGCGGCGGCTAACCTGTATATCCTGGGGCCGGGCTCGCCGTTTATCTATTACGGTGAAGAGATCGGTCTCAGGGGGTCACGCGGCGGTGCCAATACCGACGCCAACCGGCGCCTGGCCATGCGATGGGGAGACGGTGATACCGTACAGGATCCGGTCGGGACAACCTACGACCCGGCCAAACAGACCGAATCCACCGTTAAAAGCCTGAAGGCATACGGAGAGAGCCTGTACAGCTATTACAAGCGGCTGATCATGCTCAGAAAGGCCAATCCCGAGATCGCCCGCGGGACCTATTGCGCGGTCCCGATCCCCGAAAGCAAGCTGGGCGGATATATCGCCGAATGGAACGGGAAACAGGTGATGGTGATCCACAACACCACCCAGAGGACCATTGAACTGGATCTGTCGACAGTGACCGGGGCTGAAGGCTTCACGGTCCTGCACGCGTTTATCGGCGTCGGGGAAGCGTCGCTTGACGGAAATCTTCTCCGGATCGGGGGGCAGACCAGCGTGATCCTGCGCTGAGGAAGATCAGAAAGGTGCGGCTGACACGGCCTTCTTTATTTCCGGCGATTGACAAAGCGTCCGGGAACATGATAGAATCGCTCAAGTCAGCACAAGCTGTCCGCCGTGCCTGCCAAAGCAGGCCCTTCACAACCATTTGCTCCGGAAAACGACCGGCGTCACCAAGACGCCGCATGTCATCACAAGATGACGGCCGGAGCTTTTTTGCGTACATACGCAAAAATGACCGTACGTTCGGAGGCGAAAAAAATGAACATCATGAAAAAAACCGTTTCAACGATCCTCGCTCTTGGCATGTGCCTGTCCGTTGCCGCGGCAGAGAAAACCGTTTCCTTCACCGACGCCCATGGCAACACTGTGGAACTGGATGCCTCGCTCCAGGCTTACGCAAATTGCACCCTCCTGGGAGCGGACAGCGCCGCCCGGGGAGGCGAGACCAACCTTGGCGATCTGTGGACCGACGCGCTGCGCTGGTTTGCGGTGTCCGGGACTATCGGGGAATACTTCGATGAAGATGACGTCACCGCGGGCAATACCTTTGTGGATGCAGACGCAGACCATATCGTCGCCCTGTGGAACGGCGGAAACCTGCGCGCGGACATCCCCGAGGGCGTCTTCGGAGCGGAGGAACTGGCGCAGGTCCTGCCCTATCCCAACAAGGTCGCCGTGGTTTATATGACCGGCGCCCAGCTCAAGGAAGCGCTGGAAGCGGCTTCGCAGGCGCTTCCCATGACGGAAGAATCCGAAGCAGCCTGCGCTTCCTTTATGCAGGTGTCCGGCATAGTGTATACTGTGGATACATCGGTCGCGTATGACGCAGGGGAAGCTTACGGTGAACACTGGTTCCGCGCTGAGAGCCTGGGACGGGTGACCGTAGAAGAAGTGAACGGCTTGCCCTTCGATCCCAACGCCGTATATGCGGTGATAACCAGCAATGCCAATTTCAACGGGATGGACTCTTCCTATATATTCAGGGAAGCCCAGGAAGCAGACCCAAAGAGCACGGTGACCACTGCCGTCGTCAGGGACGTGATATGGATGTATATCGGGAGCGAACTTGACAATGTGATCGGAGAAGGTTACGCTGAAAGCGCGGGACGGATCACGATCAGGTGATCCTATGAACGGAACGGGGCCGGGATCGGGAAACCGGACCGCCCCGTATTCCGATGATCATTTGGGAGGAGCAGGCATGAGGCGCAGGCTGGAAACGGTACTGGATGAAGTCGAAAAAGTGATATCCGGCAAGCGGGAGACCGTCGCAAAGATCCTGCTTGCGTTTCTTGCCCGCGGACATGTCCTCCTGGACGACGTGCCCGGCGTTGGGAAAACGACCCTGGCCACCGCCCTGAGCCGCGCCGTCGGACTGTCCTGCCGCAGGGTCCAGTTTACCCCCGACGTGATGCCGTCGGACCTGGCAGGCTTCAGCATGTACGACCGCAGCACAGGCAGTTTTGTGTACCGCCCGGGGGCGCTGTGCGGCGTAAACATCATTATGGGAGACGAGATCAACCGGGCCTCCAGCAAAACACAGTCCGCCCTCCTTGAGGCGATGGAGGAGAAACAGGTGACTGTCGACGGGACCACGTACCCCCTTGAAAAGCCGTTCCTGGTGATCGCCACGCAGAACAGCGTTGGGGCCGCTGGCACCCAGGCCCTGCCATACGCACAGATGGACCGTTTCCTGGTGCGGCTGTCCCTGGGCTATCCCGATTATGAATCCCAGATGACGATGCTGAAGGACAGGCAGGGCCGGGAGCCGATGGAAGAGATACGATGTGTCCTGCCGGGGGAAGAGGTCGCGCAGATGCAGAAAGAGGTGAGCACGGTCACATCCTCGGACGCGGTCCTGGATTACATCACCAGACTCACCATGGCTTCACGGGAACATGGGGCCGTATCGGTGGGCATCAGTCCCCGGGGCGCGCTGTTCCTCGACCGGGCGGCAAAAGCCAGAGCATGGGCCGACGATCGGGATTATACGGTAGGAGCAGACGTAAGGGACGTTTTCGGGGATGTATGCAGCCACCGCATCCTTTTGAAGGACGGGAGCGGGGAAACGGCTGAAGGAGTAATTAAGGACCTCCTGAAAATGACCGAGTCGCCTGACAGGCGCAGCTTTTCCGGACGGTGGAAGGCATGAAAAAAAGCCTGACAGGGTATTTTGTGTGGCTTTTTGCCGCCGTATGCCTGTATTTCTTCGAGAACAATCCCGGTACGCGTATCGTCCTTTGCCTGACGGCGGTTTTCCCGCTGATACCCGGTTTTCGGCGTGCGGTATTCTCCTGCCCGGGCAGGAAAGAACCGGGAAAACGAACGAATAGTGAGAAAGATCCTTTAACTTCCGGGCAATACCTTCCTGGGAAAGGGGATCCCGGCGTCGGTGTGCGGCCGTACGCCCCGGGCGATCCCGCTGCGCGGATCCACTGGAAGCTGTCGGCCAGGTATGACGAGATCCTGACGCGGGCGGAAGAACTTGAACAGTCGGACGGGGAACGGGAAAAAGAAAAAAAGGACGCTGGGGACGGTACGGCAGGTAAACGGAGGATCGCCTTCTGCCTGTATATCCTGTGGCCTGCGGCGATACTGGCCTGCCTTTTGCTTGTTCCGGGGCTTCGCCGCAGCGCCGGCGCTTTGTGCAATCGGATCTTTGAGGAAAGCGAAAGGCTGAACACATACCTGTATCCGCGTTTTGCCGTACCGGACGGACAGGGGATCTTGCCGGCGGCGGGCTGCCTTTGCCTTATCTTTGCCGGACCGCTGGCTGCCATGATCCTTATGCGAAGCCGGCTGACAGCCCTGTGCTTCATGCTTTTTACAGTTGGTTTTCAGGTATATTTCGGCCTGAGCCTGCCTTCCTGGATGAATGCTGCCCTTTTTCTGCTCTTTGCGCTGTGGTGCATGGGGAACCGGGAGACGATCAGGGAAAATGCGCGTATCCTGTCCCTGGCAGTCCTTTCCGCCATCCTTGTTACTTATATCTTTTTCCCGGGGGTGAATGCGGCTACCGAATCGGCCTCGGAGAGGGCGAGGGACCTGATGGCAGACATCGCGGGGACGGATGCAGGCGCGTTTCTGGACCTGCCCGGGGCGGTCAGCGAAACGAGGCATACCCACGATCTTTCCCCGATGGAGGGGGAAGCTTCTGCGAGATCAGAAAGGGAATACCGGCCGGTTTCTGTCGGGGAGCAGCAGATCTCCGGGCCGGAGAGGACTGACTGGGTCAGGGTGCTCCTACTTGTCCTCCTGGCCGCGGCACTGCTCATCCTGCCTTTCCTGCCGTTCCTGGTACTGAACGAGCGAAGAAAAAAAGTAAGGGAAACCACGGCGCTCTTTGAAAACGGGGACACGGCCGAAGCGGTATGCGCCATCTTCGGGAGGGTGATCGCCTGGCTTGACGCGATGGACTGCGGGCAGGGCAACCTTCCCTGCCGGGACTGGGCGCAGGGCCTGGAGCAGACCGTTTCACCTGATTACGCTCTGCGTTTTGCACGCTGCGCCGCAGCCTTTGAGGAAGCGGCATACAGCGGGCGTGCACCGGGAGAAGACAAAAGGCGTGAAGCGCTGGAATTGCTGAAGGATACCCGGAACATCCTGCTGCAGCGGGCAGATGGCTTCCGTCGGTTCAGACTGAGGTATTTCGATTGTTTATGACTATGATCAAACAGCGTTTTTGCGCGGCAGCCCTGCTTATGCTCATACTTATGATTTTGACGGGATGCCGGGCACGGACCGGAGGAGGACGTGCTCCCTCCGGCGTTGTATCCCGGGCGCCGGGCGGGCATGCGGTCGGCATCGGGGCCGGATGGACGGAAGAGAGGACAGGAAAAGAAGAAATCGACGAAGCGGGGGAAAGAACGCAGGAAAATCCCGGATCGTCAAGAAAAGAATATGATGAGGACGCTCCTGCGGAAATGGCGGCAGGTGAAGACCGGTTTGTCCACAGTCCGGGGGAAGGCGCCGGTATGCCTGCCGCCGACCCCGATGCTACGGACCGGGTGACAAGGCTGGACGAAGGCGCCGGGAAGACTGTGACGGAAACTGTGCCCGTGCCCGAAGCTGAGGATCTGGGAGTCTCCGAAGACGCGGAAGAAGCGGATTCCGCGATGAAGTATTATAAGGCGCTTCTTGAGGACAGGTTAGGCACCCTGTTTGAATGCAAGCGGGTGTATGTATACTGGGAAACGCCCATGGCCAGGGTGACGGTACACAGGACCTCTCCGGAACACGCCCTGATCCTGGGAGCCGGAGCATACGACGTTTCCGCCAGGCTGCTTGAGGAAAACCTGCGTGTGGATGACGGGTGGGTAAAGCGAAAGAATCCGGGGGTCATCGTGAAGGCTGTCGAAAGCGGCATTCTCGGCGAAGGAGTGACGGATACTTCCCGGGCCCGGACGGCGCTTGAGGAAATGGTCCAAAGGGACGGCTGGAAGGATATCAGTGCCGTGAAAGGCGGAAAAATGCTGGCCATCTCCACACAGCTGCTCGAAGCGCCCCAACTGATCACCGCGGCTGAGCTTGCCCTGGCAAAATGCGCCTATCCCGAACTGTTTTCAGATGTGGATCCGGACGAAGCGATCGACCTGATGCGCATGGAAGCGGAGGGAAAAGCGCCTGAGGGGATATTTTATTATATGACGGAGGATGAATGAATGAAGATCCTTGTGATCGACGGACAGGGCGGACGCCTGGGCCGGAAGCTGACGGAAAGCATCCGCAGGGCCTGTCCGGGTGCCGTCATTACGGCCGTGGGGACCAACAGCATAGCCACGTCCTCCATGATGAACTCCAACTGCGCCGATCACCTGGCGACCGGTGAAAACGCGGTGATCGTGGCCTGCCGGTCGGCCGATATCATTGTCGGTCCCCTGGGGATCGCCACCGCCGATGCCCTGATGGGCGAAATATCGCCCGCAATGGCAAACGCCGTATCCTCCAGCACGGCGTACCGGGTTCTGATCCCGATGAACCTGTGTTCCACATATGTTGCCGGCGTTTCCGGGAGTTCCGCAGCCATCCTGGAGGATGCCCTGAACCATATCCGGACGATCTGTGAGAAGAATGAACATGACCAGAGACAATAAAAAACAGGAACGTACCGATACACTGCGCCTGACTTATTCGGCGCTTTATCTTGCCATTGCCATGGTGCTTCCGCTGATCACGGGACAGATCCCGGAGATCGGGAAAGCGCTTTGCCCGATGCACATACCGGTGCTTTTGTGCGGATTTGTCTGCGGCTGGCCCTGGGGCCTGGCGGTGGGACTGATCGCGCCTGTCATGCGATCGGTGATCTTCGGTATGCCCGCGATGGTTCCCGGGGCTGTGGCGATGTCCTTCGAGCTGGCGGTCTACGGAGGCGCTGCAGGGTGGCTCCATTCAAGACTCCCGGATAAGCCAGGTATGATCTGGGCTGAACTCCTGGCAGCGATGATCTTGGGACGCGTCGTCTGGGGAGCTGCAAGGCTGGTGATCGCAGGAGTTACGGGAAACGCTTTCACATGGGCCCTTTTCATTTCAGGGGCCCTTACAACGGCTGTTCCCGGGATCATCCTGCAGCTGGTCCTGATCCCTGTCCTGGTTATCGCGATGGAACGGGCCGGGCTTTCCCTCAATCACGGAAAGCGGCAAACGATGGAATGACCTGTAATCCGGTTGTATCTGAATGGGAGGAGAGAAAATGAAAACACTGTATCTGGAATGCGCCATGGGCGCCGCCGGCGATATGCTGATGGCCGCCCTGTCGGAACTGGTGGATGACAGAAATGCATTTCTTGAAAAAATGAATTCTTTGGGGCTTGAGGGTGTCAGGGTGGAGGCGGAAACCGCGGACAAATGCGGCGTGACCGGGACCCATATGAAGGTGACCGTGGACGGAGCGGAGGAGGAGTCGGAAGACGTTCACGACCATGACCACGGACATTTCCATGAGCATGATCATATCCATGACCACGGGCATGGCCACGACCACGGGCATGACCACGACCACGGACATGACCACGACCACGGACATGACCACGACCACGGACAGGATCATGTTCATGCCCATCCCCACCATCATCATGCCTCCCCGGCCGATATCGACAGGATCATTGACGGCCTGGACGTATCCGACAGGGTCAAAAAAGACGCGAAAGCCGTTTATGCGCTGATCGCCGACGCCGAAAGCCGGGTGCACGGACATCCGCTCAGCGAGATCCATTACCACGAGGTCGGCACCATGGATGCGATAGCGGATGTGGTGGGCGTGTGCCTGCTGATGGAGGAGATCGGCGCGGACCGGGTCGTCGCCTCCCCGGTGCACGTGGGAAACGGGCATGTGAAATGCATGCACGGCATCCTTCCGGTCCCCGCCCCCGCTACGGCGCTGATCCTGACCGGCGTACCGACCTATGGCGGGCAGGTGATAGGCGAACTGTGTACGCCCACCGGTGCGGCGCTTCTGAAGCATTTTGTTTCCGAATTCGGGGATCGTCCCGTCATGGCGACGAAGGCTGTGGGTTACGGGATGGGGAAAAAGGATTTTGAGCGGGCAAACTGCCTGCGGGCTTTCCTTGGGGAGAGCGAAGGAAAGAGGGAGCAGATCACCCGTCTTGAATGCAACCTGGACGACATGACCGGGGAGGAGATCGGCTTTGCCATGGAGCGGCTCTTCAGCGCGGGTGCCAGGGATGTATACACCCGGTCAATCGGCATGAAAAAAGGCCGCCCCGGGACGGAGCTGAACGTGATCTGCCTTCCCGACGACGCCGACGCCCTGGCCGGTCTGATGATGAAGCATACCACCACCCTGGGTATCCGCCGCCAGGACATGAGCCGGTATGTGCTGGACAGGAAGATCGAAACCGTCTCCACGCCCTGGGGCCCCGTAAGGGTCAAAACCGCGGAAGGTATGGGTGTAAAGAAACGGAAGGCAGAATATGAAGATCTGGCGGAGCTGGCGCGCAAGACAGGAATGTCCCTTGAAGATATCCGCCGGGAGCTGGAAAAAGAATGACGGGGAAGGAAACGAATAGCAATTTTCCCGATATCCGTTTGAAAGGGGAAGGATCAGGACCATATCTCAGCAGGATGCCGGAAACGCTGAGGATGTCATGCCTGGAAGCGGTTGAAAGGATCATCGGGGAAAAAGAAAAGAAACAAAGGATCCTTGTGGCCATTGACGGACCATGTGCATCGGGCAAGACCACCCTTGCGGACGCCGTAGCCGGCGTCATCGGCGCAGGGGTGGTCCATACCGATGATTTTGTGATCCCCCATTGGATGAAAACACCGGAGAGGCTCGGCATTCCCGGAGGAAATCTTGACGACAGGCGCCTGTCAGAGGAGGTTCTTGGACCGTGGAAAAAGGGTGAAAACGTCGTTTACTTCAGATATGACTGCAGCGGCAGGCGATTTGTCCCTGCCGGTCCCATCCCGGAGGGAGACGTGCTGATCCTGGAAGGGAGCTATGCGCTTTTGCCCTCCGTTCGCAGGTATGTGGATGTTTCACTCTTTTTGACGGCTCCGTGGGAAGTGAGGGAGGAAAGGCTGAAGAAAAGGGAGAGCCCCGAATCACTGAAGCGGTTCCTGGAATTATGGATCCCCCTGGAGAACGCATATTTTGAGGCCTTCGGCCTTCCGGACCGGGAGTGCACCGTTTTCATGGGATAGAGGCCATGCCTGTTTTTTTTGTGTATTTTTGAAGAGAACAAAAGAAAAATATTCATGACTATGGTAAAATAGTCGTATCAGACGGGCGGCAGGCCGCGAAAACGGATGCGGACCGGGTTTTTTATGCAGGATTACCGGGATACCCAGTCCCGGCCGGGGGCTGCGCCGCACAAAACGTATACATGAGGAGGAAAGCCAATGAAGAAGATCCTAGCCCTGATCCTTGCATCTGTTCTGGCGCTTTCCGTGGCGATGACTGCCGCGAGCGCCGCGGGAACGACATTTTCAGAACTGTATTCCAGCGAACTGCAGACCATCGACTATGTGGACAGCACTCTGACGTCCCTGACTACCTTCGCCATGAACTGTGAGATGGGCCTGGTCTATTTTGACAATTTCGGCCTTCTGCGTCCCGGCGTGGCCAGGAACTGGTCCATCTCCGATGACGGCACCGTGTATACCTTCTACCTGCGGGACGACGTTTGGTGGGTGGACTGCACCGGTGAAAAGGTGGCCCCGGTCACCGCAGGCGACTTTGTGACCGCCGCGAAGCACATCCTGAATCCCGACGACCCGAAGTCCGTGGCCAACACCCTGTACAATAACCTTGTCGGAGCGAAGGACTATTTCGACAAGGTGACCGACGATTTTTCCGCCGTCGGCATCAAGGCCCTTGACGATACCACCCTTCAATACACCCTGCTCGGCCCCAGCGCTTATTTCCTGAGGATGCTGGGCAACAACGTGTGGTATCCTGTTCCCACCGATTTCCTTGCCGAGCATGAAGAAACCTACGGCACCAGCTGCGAGGACCTGCTGTACAACGGTGCGTATTACTGCTCCAGCTACGAATACGAATACGAACGCGTCATGGAAAAGAACCCCTATTACATCAACGCGGACCTGATCTCCATCGAAACGGTGATCTACCGCTACAACAAGGAAGCCACCGCCAACGGCGCCGAGCTCTTCCTGCGCGGCGACACCGACAAGGTGAGCCTGACCAACGACATTGCCAAGGAATGGATGGACGATCCTTCCCGCAGCGACAAGTACTGCTCCGCTCCCCAGAACAACATGTCCTACTGGCTGATGTTCAACTTCGATCCCCGGTACGAGGCCGAATATGAGCCCGAAAACTGGAAGACCGCTGTCAACAACGTCAATTTCCGCAAGGCGTTCTTCTACGGTTTCAACAGCTACACCTACAACGCTGTTTTGAACCAGTGGAACTACCAGGCCAACACCCAGACCACTTACTCCCGTGCCGACCTGGTCTCTGTAGGCGCTTTGGATTACCTGCAGCTCAGCGGACTGGATGCATATTCTGACCAGGATCTCCTCTTCAACGAAGAACTGGCCCTCCAGTACAGGGACGCCGCGAAGGCCGACCTGGAAGGCAAGGCGACCTTCCCCGTCAAGATCAAGGTGACTTATAACACCTCCGGCACCACCTCCAAGCGCTACCAGGTTCTCGAGCAGCAGCTTGAAAAACTGCTGGGCGATGATTTTATCGACATCATCCTGGTTCCCTACAGCGGCTCCAGTTTCAACAGCGATGTGCGCAATGCCGGCGACTGGGCCATGCTGGAACTCGGCTGGGGTCCTGACTACGCCGATCCCATGAGCCAGTTCGATCCCGTGCTCCTGACCTCCATCGGCAAGAACTGGGGCAGGCTCTACCTGGCGGAGGAATATTATGACGAATCCGTCGGCTACGGCGACGTGGAAAAGAAGGCCCTTGAGGCCAACGCCATCACCAATGATTTCGACCTGCGGTACACCACCTTTGCCGAGGCTGAAAAGATCCTTCTGGACGAAGCGCTGGTCATTCCATGCTACCGCGGCGGCGGCGGTTTCCAGGCATCCCGCATCGTTCCCTTCACCCAGTGCACCGGTCAGATGGGCGACGGCGGTGCCCGCAACGCCATCGTGTTTGCGCAGATGTCCGATCATCCCATCAGCGAGGAAGAATATCAGGCCTACAGGGAGCAGTACCTTGTCGACCGCGCCGCAGCCCGCACTGCCTATTTGGAGGAAAGCGCCGCATATCAGATTCCGGTAAGTGAATAAATAGGTCCCGTGAAGGGATTCGCCTCCCTGTGCCCGGGCACGGAATGATCCGTGCCCGGACGGGGAAAGCAGGTCCCGGGGCCCGTACCGGGGGACATGATATCCGGTTCAGCCGCGGCTGGACTCCCTATCATGCCCCCATTCAGTTTATTCGAGGATAAAGCGGCAGAAGGACCGCGCAGAGGGAACTAACGCACATACATACGCCTTTCATTTCACTGACAGAGGGGAGATCCCCATGATCAAGTACATTTTAAAACGGCTCCTCCAGTCCCTCCTCACATTGTTCATCATTGCAACAGTTGTTTTTTTCCTGATGCGCCTGATGCCTGAGGAGGGCTATTTCGGAGAGAAATACGATAAGATGGAGCCGGCCCAGATCGAGGCGGAGCTCAGGGCCATGGGCCTGAGGGATCCGATTCCCGTTCAGCTTTTCCGCTATTACGGACAGCTGCTGCACCTTAACTTTGGAAAGTCCATTACAGTTCAGCCAAAGAAGGCCATCGCGGACATCATTGCCAAAAAAGCGCCCTATTCCATCCGCTTCGG
Organism: Clostridia bacterium; assembly: GCA_017524725.1. Lineage (GTDB taxonomy): Bacteria > Bacillota > Clostridia > Christensenellales > Aristaeellaceae > RUG756. Next base: position 91,597 of record JAFXUZ010000028.1, read on the forward strand.
CCTGATGTCCGTGGGGATCTCCCTGTGCGTGGGCATTCCGATGGGAACGGTGATGGCGCTGTTCAAAAAAAGGCTGCCCGACAAGCTGGGCAATATGTATATCATTTTTATCCATGCAGTGCCCGCGGCGGTGTATTACCTGTTCATCCAGCTGTACGCCTCCGGCCTGTTCAACGTTCCCATACTGTACAATGCCCGGGATCCCTCGTCCATGTGGCTTCCTGTCATCAGCATGTCCCTGGGCGGGACTGCGTCCTACGCTATGTGGACCAGGCGCTATGTTGTGGACCAGATGAACAAGGATTACGTCAAGTTTGCCCGGGCCAAGGGTGTATCCGAAAGGAAGATCACCTTTGGACATATGCTGCGCAACGCCCTGGTCCCCATGGCTCAGAATCTGCCGGCCAGCATCCTTTTGACCATCTCCGGTTCCATCTATATCGAATCGCTGTATTCCATCCCGGGCATGGGAAATCTTCTGCTTTCGGCCATCACCCGGCAGGATAACCCGCTGGTGCAGGCCCTGGTGCTGATCTATTCTTCTCTTGGTATCTTCGGACTTCTTCTCGGCGATCTTTTGATGGTGATCTGTGACCCGAGGATCAAACTGGTGAGGGAAAAGGAGAACCGCTGATGAAGAAAAAGATTGAACGCCTCGAGGAAAATATCGATAAAAGGATCCGCGAGCTTGGCGGGGAGAGGGAAATGTTCTCTCCCGCGCCATATGATCCCACCCAGGCTGAGATGGGCGGATACAGCAACTATTCCTATTGGCGCAGCACCTTGAAATCCTTCAGGAAAAACTATGTGGCCATGTTCTGCCTGTTCCTGTTGGCTGTCCTTCTGCTGTTTACAATGATCCAGCCGCTTTTCCCGGGGCAGCACAGTCCCACCGAGATCAACTGGCTGGACAACGGCCAGACCGATTCCAACCATGTTCCGGACGGCGCCTTTATCTTCGGAACCAATTCCATCGGTCAGGACCTGTGGGCCAGGGTATGGAGCGGGACACGCACATCCCTTCTGATCGGATTGTGCGTGGCCGCATGCAACGCGGTGATCGGCATCCTGATAGGCGCCCTGTGGGGATATGTACGCAGTCTGGACCGTTTTCTTACAGAAGTCTATAACGTGATCCACAATATCCCCAGAAACATCATCCTGATCCTGGTATCCTACCTTGTCAGGCCCGGCATCGGAACGATCATATTTGCCATGTGCGTCACCGGTTGGCTGCCCATGGCGCGGTTTATCCGCAACCAGATCGTCACCATCCGCGACCTGGAATACAACCTGGCCAGCCGCTGCCTTGGCACCCCCACCGGCAGGGTCATCACCAGGAATCTCCTGCCTTACCTGGTCTCCGTGATCACCCTCAGGATCTCGCTGGCCATTCCGCAGGCCATCGGCAGTGAGGTGTTCCTGACGTATATCGGCCTGGGCCTTCCGGTAACGATCCCCTCTCTGGGCAACCTGATCAACGAAGGCAGGGCCGTGATGATGGCGCCGGCGTCCAGATACCAGCTGATTTTCCCCGCTATTGTGCTCTCTGTCATCACTATCTCCTTCTACGTCATCGGGAACGCTTTTGCGGATTCCGCGGACCCGAAGAACCATGTCTGAGGAGGCGTCCATGGAAGAAAAAGAGGTCATCCTGTCCGTAAAGGACCTGAACATCGTTTTCGACCTGCGCGGCCAGATATTGACTGCGGTGAGGGGAATTTCCCTGGACGTGTACAAGGGCGAAAGCCTGGCCATCGTCGGTGAATCCGGCTCCGGCAAATCGGTATTCACCAAGTCGTTTATGGGCATGCTGGATAAAAACGGACGGGTCAGCGGCGGCGAGATCCTGTACAAGGGACAGGACCTGGCCAAATACACCTCCCAGGACGAGTGGAGGAAGATCCGCGGCAAAGAGATAGCCATGGTGTTCCAGGATCCCATGACGAGCCTGAATCCCCTCAAGACCGTCGGGAAACAGATCTGCGAGGCGGTAAAGCTGCACCAGGGCCTTCGCGGCAGGGAAGCAAAGGAAAAAACCATCGAATACCTGAAGGACGTGGGCATCACGATGCCGGAAATGCGTTACAACCAGTACCCACATGAGTTTTCCGGCGGCATGAGGCAGCGTGCTGTGATCGCAACTGCCATGGCTTGCAATCCGGAGATTCTTATCTGCGACGAGCCGACCACGGCATTGGATGTGACCATCCAGGCACAGATCATCGAGCTTCTCAGGGATATGCAGAAAAAATACCGCCTGACGATCATCTACATTACTCACGACCTGGGCGTTGTCGCAAAGGTGGCCGACAGGGTGGCTGTAATGTACGCGGGAGACATCGTGGAAGTGGGCACTGCCTATGAGGTGTTCTACAACGCCAGGCATCCCTACACCTGGGCGCTGCTTTCGTCCCTTCCCCAGCTGGGTGTCAAGGGAGAAAAGCTGTATTCCATCGAGGGCACGCCTCCCAACCTGTTTATGGAGATCAGGGGGGACGCTTTCGCGCCGCGCAATCCCTACGCTCTCAGGATCGACCATGAGCTGAGGCCGCCGTATTTTGAGGTGTCCCCGACCCACAGGGTGCGTTCATGGCTGCTCGACGAGCGTGCGCCGAGGATGGAGCCTCCGGCGACTATCCGCAGGATGCTGGAGCGGTGGAAGGAGGTGGACGTGCATGAGTGAGCAAAACAGGGAAAAGATCCTTGAGGTCCGGGACATCCACGTTTCCTTCGGCAAGGGACGGAAAAAATTCGAAGCCATCAAAGGCGTCAGCTTTGATATCTACAAGGGGGAGACCTTTGGACTTGTGGGTGAGTCCGGTTCCGGCAAAACGACCATCGGACGGGCCATCATCCGCATCAATCCCATTACCTCCGGCGAGATCCTCTATCACGGCAAAAGGATCAGCGGAAGGATCGACAGGGAGACCAACAGGAATATCATACGAAACATTCAGATGATCTTCCAGGATCCGATGGCTTCCCTGAACGAAAGGGCCAAAGTGGATTATATCGTTTCCGAGGGTCTGTACAACATCGGCGGATTTACGGATGAGAAGGACCGGAGCGAAAAGGTGCGCAAAGCCATGCTGGACGTGGGTCTTCCGCCGGAATTCGCTTCCAGGTTCCCGCATGAGTTTTCCGGAGGGCAGCGGCAGCGCATCGGCATCGCACGGACGCTGATCATGAACCCAGAGCTGGTCATCGCAGACGAGCCAATTTCCGCCCTGGACGTTTCCATCCGCGCACAGGTGCTTAACCTTCTGATGGAGCTTCAGAAACAGTACGGACTGACCTACCTATTCATTGCCCATGACCTTTCCATTATGCGCTTTATCACCAACCGCCTGGGGGTCATCTACAAGGGCGTGATCGTCGAGATGGGGGATACGGAGAAAATATTCCGAAATGCCGTTCATCCCTATACCAGGGCGCTGATCTCCGCCATACCGCAGCCGGATCCGCTGACGGAAAGGGACAAGCGGGTCTACAGGTACGATCCCGCAGTACATCATTACGAGAACGATCCCCCTGTTTGGACTGAGATCGAGGAGGATCATTTCGCCTTGATCAATGGGGAGGAAAAACGGGCGGTCGACCTCGCCCGCGGCTCAAAATAAGGACTGATAGTAAAAGGATAAGCATGGAAAAGAAAAAGGCGTGACGTCCGGTGCGGGCGGCACGCTTTGTTCAATTACGGAAGATGCGTTGTCATTTGGCCAGAACGTCGTACATCGCGTCAAAAGAAGTCTTGATACGGTTGTTTTCGGTCAGGATGCCGCCGAAGGTGGAGTTCAGCTTCCAGGTGTAGGTATTGTAGGCGTTGGGAGTCACGTCGTTGACACCCCAGATAGTCACGGAAGTCAGGCAGTTCCAGCCTATCTCTTCGTTGATGCCCCTGAGCATTTCGAACATTTTACCGTAGAATGCGGCATGCTCCTGCCCGAGGGATTCGTCGTAGTTGCGCAGGGCCATTTCGGTGATGTGGACTTCCATGCCCATGGAGGCATAGGCGAGGATACTGGCCCTGGTATTGCTGATAAGGTCGTTGGAAAGGCAGCCGGACTGGGCTCCGTAGCCGCCCATGTATCCCTGCATACCGATACCGTCGATCAGGACGCGGTATTCGCCGTTGTCGCCGGCAGCGAAGGTATTGATGCTCTCCACAAGGTATTTGGCTGCGCCGCGTTTGTCGGCATAGAGCATGTTGTAATCGTTGTAGAACAGCTTGATGTCAGCCCCGAGGCTTTCCACCGCATTCCTGGCGTAGAGGAAGGAATATTCTACGTAATCATCTCCCACGTAAGCGTAGAACGGGTTGGGCGCGCCGTTGCGCATGGTGCGGATGTGGCGGGGGTCGGCTGCGTTATATTCCGAGGCGTTGTCGCCTATAGCCTCATTGACCACGTCCCAGCAGTAGATCACGCCGGGGAACTGGGTTTCGAAATGGGTGACCACCTGGGTAATGTAGCTTTCCATCCGGGTGAGGATGACATCCCGGGAGGCGATGGGCTTGTTGACGTCATATCCTTCGTGGAAGAACCATTCGGTCATATAGGCGTCCCAGGTCAGTACGTGGCCGCGGACGCCGATGCCGTGATCCATGGCCCACTTGACCATCCGGTCTGCCACGGTGTAATTCATCCGGGGCATGCCGTCGCTGCTCCGTTTGGACGCAGCCTGGTCCAGAAGGGAGTAGGCCTTCGTTTCGTTGGTGCAGGTGGTGGTGTTGAAATGCCGGGTCAGGACGGACGTGTAGTCGGAAAGGCCCAGTTGGTTGGGACTCAGGCAGATGCCGATTTTGAAGCCGGCTTTCTCGGCAAGGGTATACAGCGGAACGGGATAATCGTCGGCTGTACGGTCGCTGGTGTCGGCCATGGCAAAGGAAAACTGGAAAAGCATCACGGCGCAGAGCAGAAATGCGAGGAATGTCTTCATGTCGGATCCCCTCCTGTAAATTTATACGTTCGGATAATATTTTAAGGACCGGCAGGCGCGGTGTCAAGCGGCAGCCGTTCTGAGAGGAACAAAACAATATGAAAAAAGCAATGGATGAAAAGGCTCATCGTGACGTAACGATCCTTCCACGCATGAGAGACTTCTATGGCAGGATCCGATACATGTGTCGGGATCATATCAAAGCGGAAAGCAAATGTAAAAAGGGCTTTGACGGAATGAAATGACTTGTTTTGGTATTGCGGGGGAGGACGGCCCGTGATATCATAAATATGTATATGTCAAAAAGGAGCAGACCGCCCGATGATCGCTAAGAAACGCCCGTTTCCCTTTCAGATGATGACCTCATTCCGTGTGCTTGCATGCGTCCTTTGCCTTGCGTGCCTTTTCCTGCCCCATCCGTCCCTTGCGGAGGAGGGTGAGATCGGATTCAGGTTTATTGCCGTGCCCGATATGATCCATCCGGGAAAAGCCGTGCGAATGTCATTTGTGTCGGACGGAGCGGGCTCCGTCAGCATTGCGGTTGAAGCTCCCGACGGTACAGTCCATCCCATATCCGAGGGATACCAGGCCATTGAGGGTACTAATCATATCACCTGGGACGGTATTTTCAGGGATGGAAGCGTTCCCGCGCCGGGAGAATATACCCTGGCAATGTACATGGATGGAAGGACGGCCGAGAAAACGATAAGGATCGGCGGCGAAGCTGTCAGGATCCTCGAAGCCGTTTTTCCTTCGGGATTGACAGCAGGGGACAGCGCGGATATCATTGTTGAATGCTCCCGGGCAGGGCGCCTCGAACTGCAGGTTTCCGGGGACGGAACCAAATGGAGTACCATTGCCGATGTGCGTTCATCGGCGGGAACGAATACCATTCATTGGGACGGACTTATCAGCGGTTCCGTTCCGGCGGGAGGAAGGTATGCGCTGAAGGTTGCCGGGATCAGCGAAGACGGCGTGGAAGGGACCGCGCGGCAGATCTCCTTCTCCCTGGCTGCGCCGCCCACTCCGGCGCCCACACCCGCGCCGACCCCTTCGCCGACACCGTATATCCCATCCAGAGCCGACGGAACGGCTGAGGAGGCGCTAAGCTACTGGTCACTCCCCATCGGTAACCTTGAAGATGTACAGGCGATCTGGGAAGTAATGATGCAGCCGATCACCGTGATCAACGGGCCCCAGAAGGAGACTTACAAACTTCGCGCCACTCCCACAAAGACCGGGGGCAGGGCCAATATCGTCGGGGAGGTCACCTATGCCAGCCAGGGTGTCCATGTGATCAGGGACAACGGAGACGGCTGGACACTGATAGAGACCTACAATTCCTCATATGGTCCGGACTGCGATTCCAGGCCGGGATACGGAAATACCGACGAACTGATCACAGGATATGTGGAGACTTCCCTGCTGAAGGAGATCACCCCGTCCACGGAATATGCCCTGCTGATCGACAAGATGGACCAGAAAATGTATGTTTTCAGCCAGGGCGAGATCATCGGGACCCTCCTGGTATCCACCGGCAATCCAACGAAGCAGCAGCCCTGGAATGAGACCCCGGCCGGGGAATTCCTGATCGTTTCCTGGGTTGGCGGGTTCTATGCGGGCAACCTGTACTGCGATATGGCCCTCAGGGTAAACGGCGGATGCCTGATCCATGAGGTGCCGTACATCGGGGATTACGATTATTCTTCCACCGTTCCCAAACTGGGCTCAAAGGCCAGCCACGGGTGCATCAGGGTTCAGAAAGACAAAAACGCGGAAGGCCAGAATATGCGATGGCTGTGGCTGAACCTGAAAATAAACACCAAGGTGCTCATCTGGGACGATACAGGCAGGCTGATCCCATATCCTTCCGATGATACGGTGGTCTACTATAACCCCAAGGGCGGCAAGTATTTCCACGAGGATCGGAACTGTTCCTCGGTGAAGAAGACCTACCTGCCCCTGGCCAGGACGACCTACGGCGCCCTGGAGGAGCTTTTTGAAACTCCGCTGCCATGCCCGTACTGCTGCACCATCAAATCAAAGGCCCAGATCGACGCCCTCAATGAATCGCTGAAATGACCTGAAGGATATAAAAAGGACGCGCTCAGCGGATAAGCCGCCGGGGCGCGTCCCTTTTCATAAAGAAAACTATTTTGTTTTGTTCCTGTTGAAATTGATCAGGCAGCCGGCTTTGACGATCTCCCTTTCCTCTGACGTCATATCGCGGATAAATAGCTCGATCTGCTTTAAAGCGCCGTTTTTCACGATCCAGGCAGGGATCGACGAAAGGTCGCCGTCCAGGCGGGCGCGGATCTCGGGTACGAAGATATAATCGCCCACGTCGATATCATCGGGACTTCCTTTGAGATGGAAGGGGAGCATGCCCCAGTTGATCACGTTGGAGCGGTACCGCTTGGTAGCGTAATCCTGTACGATGTTGGCAAGGCCGCCGATGACCCTCTGGCAGCTGGCGGCCTGCTCCCTGGCGGAGCCATCCCCGGGCCGGTTGGCATAAATGACTGAACCGATCTCGACTTCGCCGGGAGTCAGGCTTCCGCAGCCCGGCAGGGTGCGGATCAAAGCGAACACTTCCGAAAGGGCCGGTTCGGCTTCGAAGACGTTCCCACCCTCTTCGCGGGTCTTCTCAAGGGCGTCCACGGCCTTGGTGCGGCTTACGTAAGAAGGATCCCGGCGGCTGAGGGTGAATTCGGCCAGGCCGAGGGGATTGGAACGGTAGGAGGATGTCTCGCCGGAAGGGATCAATTCGTCGGTGGTGGTCACCTCGTCAAGGATCTTTGAGCAGACCTTCAGCAGGACGTGCTCCCCGAGGGGCGCCCTTTCGGGCCAGTCCTTGATGTTGGGGCCGTAATGCAGGGGTGTTTCGCTTTTTGCGTTCCCGATCCCGTTATATACCCTGGCGCGGTAGGGAGAGGGATCGAAACAATAGGCAGGTTCCTCTGTGAAGAGATCGGCATACCTGTCCGCGCCGGTCAGGATACCCCCGTTGGCGGCAGTTGCCGCGATGGAGCGGGCGTCCATCAGCGCGACGGCGCTCATCTGGCCGTTTCCGGGCTTGGAGCCCTCACGGTTGGGGAAGTTGCGGGTGGTATGGCGGATGCTCAGGCCGTTGTGGCACGGCGTGTCTCCGGCGCCGAAGCAGGGGCCGCAGAATGCGGTCTTGACCACCGCACCGGCGGCCATCAGGTCCGCAAGGGTCCCTTTCCGGGTCAGGTCCAGGAACAGCGGCATGGAAGAGGGATACACGTCCAGGGAGAAGCTTCCGCTGCCGCAGCTTTTGCCCCGCAAAACGTTGGCTGCCTGAATGATGTTGTTGTATGTGCCGCCGGCGCAGCCTGCGATAACGCCCTGCTGAACGCGGAGCGAACCGTTTTCGATCTTGTCGGTCAGGGTGAATTTCGCACGTCCCTGGCTGACTTTTTCGGCGGCCTTTTCGGTTTCCCGCAGGATGTCCCCGAGATCGCGGTTTAAGTCTTCTATTGTAAAGGCGTTGGACGGATGGAAGGGCATGGCGATCATCGGAGGGATCTTGTCAAGGTCGATCTCCATGCAGCCGTCGTACCAGGCAACAGGCGCCGGATCCAGGGGACGGTAGTCCTTTTCCCGGCCGTGGACCTTCAGGTATTCCCTGGTGTCGTCGTCGGTGCGCCACACAGAGGAAAGGCAGGTGGTCTCGGTGGTCATCACGTCCACGCCGTTGCGGAAATCCGTGGTCATGGAGGATACGCCCGGACCGACAAATTCCATTATTTTGTTTTTGACGTACCCGTTTTTATAAACAGCCCCGCAGATGGCTATGGCGATATCGTGGGGACCGACATATGGCCTGGGTTTTCCCTTCAGGTAGACGCATACAACGCCGGGATAATCGTTGTCCCAGGTGTCGCCGAGGAGCTGTTTGTCCAGTTCTCCGCCGCCCTCGCCGACGGCCAGGGTACCCAGGGCGCCGTAACGGGTGTGGGAATCCGATCCCAGGATCATCTTGCCGCATCCGGCGGCCGTTTCCCGCATGTACTGGTGGATAACGGCCATGTGGGGCGGCACGAAAACGCCGCCGTATTTCTGTGCGGCAGTGAGGCCGAACATGTGGTCGTCGCTGTTGATGGTGCCGCCCACAGCACACAGGGAATTATGGCAGCAGGTAAGCACGTAGGGCATCGGGAACCTGGTCATGCCCGAAGCCCTGGCCGTCTGGATGATACCGACATAGGTGATATCGTGGGACGCCAGCGCATCAAAGCGGATCTTCAGCTTTTTTTCATCGCCGCTTAAGTTGTGGGATGAAAGGATACCCCAGGAGATGGTGCCCTTTGCCGCTTCTTTCCTGTCGGGGGCAAGTCCCGTCAGGGCCGTCACACGGGCACTGTCGCTTTCGGGGACGATCTCGCTGCCGCCAATCAGGTATACGCCTTCGTTATACAGTTTGATCATATTGCCGCCTCCAGGTCATTGATCGTTATCCGCATTTTCACCGGTGACCAGCTTCTGCATCGCATTGCGTATATGCCGGACTGTCAGTTCGTCAGCCGCGTCGGCGTCGTGCCGGGCAATGGCTTCCAGGATCTCCAGGTGTTCCTTCAGGGAGTGTTCGGCGCGGGTGCGGGCGCTGATGGATGCCCTGCGGTATTTGATGATCCTGCGGTGCAGCGGCTCCAGGGTGTAGCGGAGAACCGGCGAGGAGCAGAGGCGGTATATGGTCTGGTGAAAGCTGTCGTCCATGTTCCGGATGCCGTCAGGGTCGCCCTTCTGGGTGTAGAATTCCTGAAGATCCAGCGCTTTGCGGAGTTCATCGACGCCTTCTTCGGTGATCTTTTCGGCTGCCAGGCGGCTGGCCAGGCCCTCGATACGGATACGGATCTCGTAAATGTCACGGATATCCTCGTCGGTGATGCCGAGGACAAAGGCACCTTTGGGGGAAACATCGATCAGGTGCTCCTGGCTGAGGCGGAAAAAGGCCTCACGGATGGGGGTCCGGCTGACGCCGAGCTCGTCGCTCAACCGGCTTTCGGTCAGCAATTCGCCCCGGGCATAAGAGCCGGACAGGATCTTTTTTTCCAGTTCGTCAAATACCTGGTCCGCCAGGGATACCATTTTATGGTCCATAAACAGTTTCTCCTTTCATTAGTCCTTAAACCCGGCTGAAGCGGCCGCCGGAGATCGCCTCGATCTTCGTCTCAAGTTCGTTGGTGCTCAGTGACGCGACACGGCCGGAGGCAAACTCGCCGTCGATCCACTCCTTGAGGGAAACCACGAGGGGATCGGCCTTGGTGATGGCCTCGTCACCCTCCAGGCGGTAATTCTCGTTGATCCAGTATGCGATGCCCGCAAGTCCGCTGTTGGGGCCGATCATGACCAGCGGGGCTTTTTTGAGGATCTTCTTGGTATTGAAGATGTTGTAGATCTCCTCGTCCTTAAGCAGGCCGTCGGCGTGGATGCCGGCCCGGGTGGCATTGAAGCTGGCTCCGACGAAGGGGGTCATCGGCGGCACCTTGTATCCGATCCTGCGTTTGAAATATTCGGCGATGTCGGTGATCACGGTGGTGTCCATGCCGTCCAGAGAGCCGCGCAGGGAGGCATACTCAAAGCACATGGCTTCCAGCGGGATGTTGCCGGTCCTTTCACCGATGCCGAGCAGCGAGCAGTTGACGGCGCTGGCACCGTAAAGCCAGGCAGTGGAGGCGTTGGCCACGGCTTTGTAGAAATCATTGTGGCCGTGCCATTCCAGGTATTCGCTGGATACATCGGAATAATGCTGCAGGCCATAGACGATGCCGGGGACCGAGCGGGGCAGGGCCACCTCCGGGTAGGGCACGCCGTAGCCCATGGTATCACAGGCACGGATGCGTACAGGGATCCCGGCGTCCCGGGACATGTTCATCAATTCATTCACAAAAGGAACCACGAAACCGTAAAAATCAGCGCGCGTGATGTCTTCCAGGTGGCAGCGGGGCATAACACCGGATTCAAAAGCCAGGGCTACAGTCTCCAGGTATTTTTTCATGGCCTGGCTGCGGGTCAGCTTCATTTTTTTAAAAATATGGTAATCGCTGCAGGAGACCAGGATACCGGTCTCCCGGATGCCCAGGTCCTTGACCAGCTTGAAATCATCCTTGGTGGCCCGTATCCAGGTGGTGATCTCCGGGAATTTCAGGTCCAGCTCACGGCATTTTTCCACGGCTTCCCGGTCTTTTTTGCTGTAGATAAAGAATTCGGTCTGGCGGATGATGCCATATGGGCCGCCCAGCTTGCTCATCAGTTTATACAGGTCAACGATCTGGTCCACGGTATAGGGATCCACGGACTGCTGCCCGTCCCGGAAGGAGGTATCGGTGATCCATATTTCCTCCGGCATCCCCATAGGGACCCGGCGGTGATTGAAGGGGACCTTGGGAATGCTCTGATAATCATAGATATCGCGGTACAAATTGGGTTCCGCCACATCCTGGAGCGTGTAACGGTAGTTTTTCTGCTCCAGAAGATTGGTTTTGGGAGAGATCTCAAGCACAGTAAACACCTCCATGCAAAGGAACTTTAAAATACATGTATACAAGTATACTCAAAAACTGTATGTTTGTAAAGTATACACAAGAACAAATTAAGAAAAAACCATTTGCAGACGGCAAAAACCACAAAAAAAACAACAGGCGGGCAGACGGCCCGCCTGTTTAGGAACTGATCGAATCAATCGAGGAATTCTTCCCTGAGGGTCACGCCGAATTCCCTGGCGATAGCGCGCAGGGCATCGTCGGTGATGGTCTGCAGTTCCTTCAGGCCCGTGGATTTCTGCAGCACCCAGATCTGGGCGCTTTTTTCAATGGTGTGCATCAGGCCGAAGGTGATGTCAAAGTCCGGTCCGGAAACAAACAAGCCATGCTGTGCCCAGACAGCCGCTTCGAACTCCTTCATTTTTTCGCAGGTGGCCATGGCGATGTCAGCCCCGCCGGGGACCATCCAGGGTACCACGCCGACGCCGCCGGGGAATACGACGGGGCATTCGGTGGCGCTCTTCCAGAGGGCGCGGCTGAAGTCACGGTCGGTCAGGGGCAGTACGTAGGTCATGGCGATGACGTTGGCGGGATGTGCGTGATAGATTACCCGGGTGACGCCGCCGGTGGCGGCTGCGCGGACCGAATGGTTCATAAAATGGGAAGGGAATTCGCTGGTGGGACGTCCGCCGTTGACCAGGCCCCATACCACGCGATAGCTGTCGCCCCGGTCGTTGATCTCAACCACGCAGAGGCTGTCCTCCGGGTAAAGGATCACGTTGCGGAAAAATTTCCCGCTGCCGGTGGAGATAAAGAATTCACCCGCCAGGTTTTTCCCCGTTACGCCCATATTGACCCATGGACGGGGTTCCGCGTCAAAAAAAGGTTTCATTTCGGCCGCTTCTTCTTTTTTGAGGCGGTAGGTCAGGTTGCCGCCGTTGCGTTCGTGCCAGCCCTGAAGCCAGCCGTCGTTGCACATGCGGATATAGCGTTTCATGATGTCCAGATCAAGAATGCCCATAAGAATCATCCTTTCAAATGGTTGTTCGGTGAAAGCCGCGGCATTTGCCGGGCCGGTGAAACCACGCTCAGCGGGTGACCACGTCAACGGGCACATTAAAGATCTTGGCGACCTTCAGAAGGGTGTCGATATGCCTGCCGACGCCGGCCGCCATATGATGAGTGGGACCCGCTTCGCTCCACCTGTTGCAGAATTCCCTGGCGCCGCAGGTAAACCGCATGCGCATATTGGTGTCGCCGAAAGTGAAGATGGGTCCATCCTCGTTGACGCCCTCGGCCACGACGAACTTGAAATGCCCGTCCCTGTCCTGGGTGATGCCAAGGTAGGTGATGGGGGTGTTTACGGGCGGATAGAACTGGGTCAGGTATCCGCCGCCGGTTTTTCCGTGGAAGACGGGCACGATCTTCATGGTGGGTTTGCGAGCCTGGGAGATGTCGGCGTCGCCGGAACCGGAATGCCCGATAATGCAGATATCCTTGTCAAAATCGATGGAATACATTTCACTGAGCTGACCGGTGCCTGAGATCACCTTCATGATGCCCATGGCCATGGCTACCTTGATGTCACCTTCCACGGCGCAGGCGGTGCCCTGCTTGATCAGCATGGAGAAAGCGGGGATCAGCATGCTGTCCAGCTTGCCCGCGACGCCCTGGGCGAATCCGTCGTAATGGGAGGCGACAAAGCCCAGCTTTTCGTCCCTGACCCACTTTTCGAAGGCGACGACATAGCGGGCCATGTCCCACACCTTTTCGACGGTCCCGCCGCCTTCGATATCAAAGGTAGCCAGGATGTCTTCGGCTTTTTCGCGGATGGCTTTTTCATCGGTGACGTCGTCGGCGATGGCCCACATTTTCTCCCAGTCGAACTGTTTGGTGTACAGCCACATACGGTGATAGAGGTTGGTTTCGTCGATGTACAGGTCCATCATGCCGGGATAGGGACGTCCGATCTGGGCGATGTTCAGGTCGCGGAAACGGCGGCGCACCTGGGCGGCGCGGCACCAGTCCTCGATCTCAGCCTGGGCCTGGTCATCCCCGCCTTCTACGACGCCTGTAATGACCGCGTGGCGCTTGCCGGCCCTTTCCAGGTCAGCGACCATTTCGCCCACTGCGCCGCAGGCGTAAAGCTCGCCAAGCCAGGTGGGCGTGTCGGTGTTGGCATAATCCGGGGCACGTTTTTTCTGCAGATTGACAAGGACCACCGGAACGTCCAGGTCGCGTACGGCGGGTAGCATATTATAGGAGGTGGCGTAGGTGAGCAGCTGCATGATGACCAGGTCCACGTCTGTGGCGCGGAATTTGTCGCCGGCAGCCATAGCCATTTCCTTGGTGGTCACAAGACCGCCGTCAACGACCTCGACAGTGGATGGCAGGCGCTTTTTGAATTCGGCGTACTGGCTTTCGAATTCAGGCACCAGGGTGGGGAACTGGGGCAGATAAGCCCCAAGGGCGATGGAAAATACCCCGACGCGTGCTTTGGTATCGACTAACATGGCATGACCTCCCGTATAATCAAGGATCGATCCTCATTTGGATCTTCAGGTTACCAAGGGCTGTGGCTTCGATGGGCAGGGCGACGACTTTTTTGCCGGAAAACTCCTCCGTGAGCCCGTTCAGGAAATCGTTTTTCGCCCCTCCTCCGACAATGTAGACGCGGCTGAAGCTTTTGCCGGCGGCGTGTTCCAGTTCTTCCAGGGCGGATCTGTAGCTAAGGGCGAGGGAACGGTACGCGCATCGGAAATAATCCGAAGGGCCGCCGGGTTTTGCACGGAGGGCGCTGTCAAAGGCCGTTTTCATGCTTTCCGGCGCCAGGAACGCGGGGGCGTTGGCGTCCACTGTTTCGTCAAAGGAGCTTATGGCGGCTTCCCTGACGATCTCCGAAAAGCTCTTCCCGGGGCAGATCTCGTCCCTCAGGCGGTTGACGAGCCACATCCCCATGATATTCTTCTGGTAGCGGTTGTAACCGACGCCGCCCTCGTTGGACCAGTTGAGCTGTTCGCTGCGGGCGTCGGTGAGCGGGTGTTCGGTTTTCAACCCCAGGAGGCTCCAGGTACCGGAGGAGATGTAGGGCGCGTTTTCATCCATGGGGATACCTTCCACAGCGCTTCCCGTATCATGGGTAGCGCAGAGCACGACCCGGATGCCCTTATATTCCCCAATGACATCCCCGGGTTTTTTAAGCTTTGGGAAAAGCCCTGCCGGAAAGCCCAGGGAATGGACGATGTCCGGGTCGTATTCACCGGTTTCGGCATTGACCATGCCGCCGGTGGTGGCGTTGGTGTACTCATGGACTCCGTTCCCACACAGCCTGTACATCAGGTAGCAGGGGAGCATCAGGAAATCGGTGGCCCCGTCGAGCCTCCCGGCCTGCTTGTCCGCAAACAGCTGGTACAGGGTATTGAAAGGCTGGAACTGGATGCCGGTGCGGCGGTAAAGCCGGGAGAAAGGGACAAGGGCGTGCACCTGCGGGATCGCATCTTTGGTGCGGTCGTCACGGTAGGCATAGCAGGGCCATACCTCCTCTTTCCCCCGCATCAGAACATAGTCCACACCCCAGGTGTCGATGGACAGGCTCACGATATCGGAACAGGCGTTGCGGGCTTTTTCGATGCCGGCGACCACGTGCCCAAAAAGAGCGGGAATGTCCCATGTCAGGTGCCCATCGGTACGCGTTACACCGTTCGGGAAGCGGTATACTTCCTCGGTGCGCAGTTGGCCGGCTTCCTCCCAGCCGACGATGTGCCTTCCGGAGGACGCGCCGATATCAATGGCAAGATAGCGTTTTTTCATGTGCTCATGCCTCACGTTGATGGATTTGATCGGGATCTGTACGCTGTTCCCCCTCGGCTGTGCCGGCAGGAAAACTCTATATGGTTATTATATTTAATCATATATGGCTTCGTCAAGGGTGGAAATCACTCCCGATAATGAAAAAAGACAAAAGGGAAATAAAAAAATGACGGAAGGGGGCCCCCGGCATTGCCAAAGGCGTGAAACCTGATAAAATGAGATTTGCGAACCGACGGATCGCGATAAACATTACGGAAAGCGCAGGAAACAGAACCATGTCCGATCTCCGTTTGAAACAGGGGGAGAATAAAGTTTTTTACCGACGGCTCCTGACGATCGCAGCGCCTATATCTTTCCAGAGCCTGATGCTGGCTCTGGTAGCGGCTGCGGATGCCCTGATGCTGGGCCGTGTCGCCCAGGAGCAAATGACTGCCGTGTCCCTGGCGGCCCAGATCCAGTTTGTCCAGAACATGGTTCTGATGGCAGTGACCGGAGCCGGTTCCATCCTTGGCGCCCAGTACTGGGGCAAGGGGGACAGGGTAACGATGCAAAAGCTGTTCCACCTGATGCTCAGGGCCAACGGAGCGATATCCCTGTTTTTTTTCGCAGCCTGCGAAGCGGTGCCGGGGATCCTGATGCGCCTTTTCACCCATGACGATATCCTGATCGGGATCGGCGTCACCTACCTGAAGATCGCCGGGTGGTCTTATCTGATGACCGGCATATCCCAGTGCTACCTTGCGATGATGAAGGTTACGGATCACGTGACCCCCAGCGCATGGATCAGTTCCTGCGCCGTAGTGGCGAACATTATCCTGAACGCGGTCTTTATTTTCGGCGTTTTCGGCATCAGAAGCATGCAGGCCCGGGGCGCCGCCCTCGCGACCACCCTGTCGCGCCTGGCGGAATTGGCGCTTTGCCTGGCCGTTACCATGCGCAGGGGTTATATCCGTCCCGACATGCGTTCCCTGTTTTCCTCCGATGCGCGCCTTAAAGGGGATTTTGCCCGCCAGTGTCTGCCGCTGCTTGGCGGATCCCTTTTCTGGGGGGTGGGCTTTACATCCTATACCGCCATTATGGGGCACATGGGTTCTGACGCCGCTGCAGCCAATTCCGTCGCCGCAGTGGTCAGGGACCTGGTATGCTGTGCCTGCAACGGCATCGGCGCAGCGGCGGGGATCATGGTGGGAAACGAGCTTGGCGCCGGGAACCTGGAACGCGGGAAACGATACGGCATCAGGCTGATGAAGCTTTCCTTTGTCATCGGATTCGCGTCCACGCTGCTTGTTGCGGCTGTGACCCCGCTGATCGTCCGCATGGTGGTCCTGACTGACGAAGCGCAGGCCAACCTTACGGGTATGATGATCATCATGGCTGTATACATGATCGGCAGGTGCGTGAACACCGTCACCATCAACGGTGTATTGGACGGGGGAGGGGATACGGTTTTTGACGTGATATCCCTTGCTGTCTGTATGTGGGGGATCGCCATTCCCCTGGCGGTGCTGGGAGCTTTTGTATTTCATTGGCCGGTGCTGCTGGTCTACGCCTGCACATGCCTGGACGAGGTGGGGAAGATCCCCTGGGTCATATATCGTTTGTACCGTTTCAAATGGGTGAAGAACCTGACGGAGCCGGATCCAAAGACGGAAGCGTAATTACACAGCTTTCCGCCGCTTCATGATCCGGAATAAAAAAAGCGAATACCGCCGGAACATCGATCAAAAATTGGGAGGATAACCTATGGATCAGCAGAGCGCAGCATCATCGGAAAAGCGCTTGCCGTGTTTTTGACGGTTTGCGCAGTCGCTTTCCTGCGGCCGGCTTCCCCCGGGCTTCGGCTCCGGTGGGATATATGTCCGCTGTGACGAAAGACACAGCGGGCAGCGGATCGGTGACGTGCAGATCAATACCCTGGAGATCAAACGCTCAAACGGGAGGACGTGGATGCAGTCGCCCAATAAAGCGGTTATTTCCTGGAAGGTAATCACGCCCGGTGAAAACGGCGGCGATGGCTTTACGGACGTAACGATCGGGACATAACTGGAAAAAGCAGCGCTCCGTGCAAGGCAGGCGGAGGCGGCAGGGAGCCTGCCGCGGTCATATGAAAAAAACGCTCCGTGACGGCGGAATCGGTTCTTTTTGGCATCGTATTTCCGCATGTGGGGGCGGTCGGACGGCGTCCGACTGCTTGACTCCCTGCCGGAGGCGGGATATAATGTATCTAACGGGCGGTATGTTTCCGCCGCAAATATAATACAAAGGAAGGTAACAGCCATGAAGCGCATTTTTTCACTTCTACTGTCTGCGTGCCTGGCGTTCTCCGCCGCGGCAGCCTCAGCGGACGCGGTAAGCGACGCGCTGTCCCGGGCATCCACGATGACCAGCGAGGAACTGTATGCCAAAGCCAGGGAAGAAGCCGAGGCGGGCAAAACGCTGAATTTCTACTCCACCACCAGCTTCGCGGAGAAAGCCGCCGACAACTTCATGGCGGATTATCCGGGGCTTACCGTGCATTACTTTGAGATCGACGACGGAGAGACATACACCATTCTGACCAATACTGTCGGCTCCGGCGTGAACGATTACGACATGGGCCTTGTGCAGAACGGTCCGGACTTGAAACTGTACCTTCTGGACAGCGGGCTGAGCTACAATTACTTCCCCGCGTCCTTTGCCGACGCGGTCCCGGAGGACTACAGGGATCCCACGGTCGTTACCTTCATCAATTCCCTGATGATCTATCATAACGGCGGGGGCTCCATCGGCCTGACCAACGTGTGGCAGCTGACGGAGGAGGCCTGGAAGGGTAAGGTATTCTTCAAAAATCCCGTCAACGAAACTGTCAACATCAATTTCCTTATCATGCTCACCAGCCCTGAATGGACCGAGAAGCTTGAAAAGGCCTATGAGGACTATTACGGAACACCCTGGGCCAAAAATGAATTCAAATCCGCTTCCTATCAGTGGATCGACGGATTTTTAAAGAACGTCAATTATACCTATACCTCTGCCTCCAAGATCGCCACGGGCATCGCTTCCGGCACTCCGGGCAATCTGGGTCTGTTCGTTTTTTCCAAGCTGCGCAAGGTGGATGAGGCGGACCGCGGCAACCTGACGGTGCTTGCTTTCGAAAACGATGTGGACGGCTTCGCCGGCTTCATGTACAGCGTATATGCGACGGTCTTCAAGGATACCGACTGTCCCTATACCTGCGCGCTTTTCATCAATTACCTGTTGAGCGCGGAAGGCTTTGCTGGTGAAAAGAGCTGGAATTCCAGCCAGGGCTACTACAGCCCCAACACCAACATCGAAAAGCCGGAAGGCATCCAGGATGAGCCCTATGCCTACTGGAAGGACAAGCTGGTGTTTGAAGACCTCCAGTACATCGAAGAGAATTTCAACGAAGTATACGAATTCATTGCCGTCCGTGTGGGCTGATCTCCGGCCTGTGAGGCGCAGGTCTTCTGCCTGCGCCTCTTTTTAAAGCATTTTTTCCGGACAAGGGGGTCCCGCCCATGACAATATTCCGAAAGGGACCGGGGAAACAGCCGCTCAGGTATCGTATGGCCGCTTTTTTCCGGAAACCGTCCCATGTGATCCTGCTGATCTTTCTGGCGGTGCTGCTGGCGCTCAGTCTGTTCCCGATGATCACGATGCTTGGCAACATGTTCACCGTGCACGCGGGCAACGAACAGCGCGCCACCCGTTCACCGGTGGGAACGCATACGCTGTATCATTTCAGCAAGCTGTTCGCCGGGGATGACTGGAGCCGGGTCAATTTCTGGACACCGCTGTTCAATTCCCTTATCGTAGCCACCGGCGCGGGGATCCTTGGCATCCTGGTGGGCGGAACGGTGGCCTGGTTCATTACACGCTCCGATCTGAAAGCAAAGAAATTCATTTCGTCCGTATTCGTGTTCCCGTATATGATGCCGGCATGGACCCTGGCTCTGTTCTGGACCAACATGTTCCAGAACAGCAAGGTGGGCGGCGGCAACACAGGCATGGTGGAATCGCTGTTTGGGGTATGCATGCCGGAATGGTTCGTTTATGGGATCTTCCCGATGATCGTTGTCATCGGGCTGCATTATTCGCCTTTCGCGTATCTGCTGATCGGGGGGATCCTGAAAAACATGGACGCCACCCTGGAGGAGAGCGCTGCCATATTGAAGGCAAGCCGCAGCACCATCATCCGCCGCATCACGGTGCCCATCGTGATGCCGGCGATCCTTTCCACGTTCCTTCTGATCTTCTCCTCAGGCTTTTCCAGCTATACAGTGCCGGTATTTCTCGGATCGGCTGTCAAGTGCTATACCCTTTCCACAAAAATGCGAGCCCTGATCAACGCGGGCTATGCCGGCCAGGGATACATCATCGCTTTTGTTTCAATCCTGCTTGGCTGCCTGATCCTGGGTATCAACCAGCGCTTTACCGGAAGCAGGAAATCATTTACCACCGTGACCGGTAAATCCGGCCAGGTATCGCTTATCAGATTGAGGAGTGCGAATATCCCCATCTGCGCCGTTCTGATCCTTTTTACCTGTTTCTTTGCCATCATGCCCCTGGTATCCTTTGCTCTTGAAAGCGTGATTCGGCAGCCCGGCAATTACAGTCTGTCCAACATGACGCTGCATTTCTGGATCGGCACGGAAAATTCAGCTTATGAGACGGGCATGGTGGCCGGCATCCTGTTGAACTCCACCATGTGGAGCGCCCTGGGGAGGCAGGTCCTTCTGGCCCTGTCCGTATCCGCAGTGGTCGGCACCTGCGGCATGCTGATCGGATACTCCTGTGCCCGCTGCAGGGGGACGAGGCTGGCAAGGATCGTTGAGAGCCTGGCGTTTTTCCCATACCTGATGCCCGCCATGGCATTTGCGACCATATATCTGGCCGTGGCTACGGGAGGCACTTTCAATTTTCTGTATGGATCCTTCGGACTCCTGATCCTGGTCTCAGCTGTAAAATTCATGCCTTTTGCGTCCAGGAGCGGCGTCAATTCCATGCTGCAGATCGCCCCGGAGATCGAGGAAGCCGCCACGATCTTCGGCGTGCCATGGACGAAGAGGATGACCGGGATCCTGTTCCCGATCCAGAAGAGCAGCATTATATCCGGCTATCTCCTGCCGGTGATCTCGGTCATGCGCGAGGTGGCCTTGTTTACCCTGCTTGTACCCTATGCCAGGTACCTTCTGACCACCATGCTCTTTTCGTTCAACGAAACGGGATACGCCCAGTACGGCAGCGCGGTGACACTGCTGATCGTGCTGATCATCATCATTATCAATGCCGTCATCAACAAACTGACCGGCGCGTCTTTTGACAAGGGAATAGGAGGCTGACGTATGACCGGGAGAGCGTACGGAGTCTTGCCTTTGGCACATTGAAATGACAGGATCTACATAACGGCAGCGGTCCCGTAAAGGGGCCGCTGTTGGTTTACAACAGTAAAAGATGTAACAATTGGTGAATAACGGGCGAAAAGGAGGGATCGGGGACGGTTGTGCGGCGTGGGGCGGATTGACGGGGTGCATGCTGTCTGATACACTTGAACGGGCTGGAAGCAGCTTTTATCATGTCCCGACCGATATGAAAGGAATGCCCTGATGCGCAGGATCACAGCGATCGTCTTTGTTTTTTTATGTGCCCTTCTTTTTGCGTCATGCGCCATGGCGGATTGTACCCTGCCTTCGGGACTTAAAAAAATCGAGTCCCAGGCTTTCTTTGGGGATACGTCCCTTAAAGGCACCCTGGTGATCCCCGAAGGGATCACAACCATCGGGGATGACGCTTTTCGCGGCTGCACGGGTCTGACCGGACTCAAGATCCCTTCCACGGTCAGGTCCATCGGCACACGGGCTTTCTACGGATGCAGCAATCTTGCCGGTGTGATTTATCTGGACAGCGGCGTAAGCTATGCCGCGTCTTCTTTTGCAGGAACAAAGCTGGTGCTTGGCGTAAGGGTAGCCGCCGTTTCTCTGCAGGAAACGTCGACGGTATTGTTCCAAGGGAATACTGTGAGGCTCGTGGCGGCGGTGCTGCCTGAAAACGCAACTGACAAGGACCTGGTCTGGGAAAGTACCGATCCGGGCGTCGCGGCCGTGTCCGGGGACGGGCTGGTGACTGGCGTTGCTCCCGGACAGGCAACGATAAAAGCGACGGCAGCGGACGGGAGCGGCGCAGGTGCTGCCTGTCAGGTGACTGTCCTGTCCCGGCTTGAGATCGTTTCCCTGTCGGGAGATATTTCGGCACGTCCCGGGGACTCGATCACCCTGGAGGCTGTGCCCGCGGGAGGAACGGGCAGCTATACTTTTCAGTGGTATTACTGTCGGGATGAGTCTTCCGCCGGTGTAAGGACCTACACCGGACGCAGGATCAGCATGATCGTCGGGGGAACAGACGAGACGTTCTGGTATTACTGCGTGGTGACCAGCGGCACTCAGTCCGTTGCCTCCCGGCGCGTCAGGATCACTGTCATATCTGACAGTATCAGCGTAAACCCCGCTTCCTTCAGCGCCGCGGCAGGGGGGGAGAAATGGCAGGTGGATGTCGCCGCCGGCGGCACATGGACCGTCTCCGGTGACAGTGCCTGGCTGACCGTGGACCGGACAGGCGGCAGCGGCAGTACTTCCGTCACCCTTTCCGCAGCCCCCAATACCTCCGGATCCCCCCGGCAGGGCAGCGTTACCTTCGTTTCAGGCAACGCTGTAACGGTGCATACCGTTCGGCAGGCAGGTGCCGGCCTGACAGTCAATCCCGAAGACTTTGGACTGCTGAATCCGGAAAGCTTCGTGCTGACGTCGCAGGTGATATCCGGCGGCGCCTGGACGGCAAAGTCAGATTCCTCCTGGGTGACGGTGCATCCTTCCGCCGGCAGCGGGAACGGTTTTATTTCGTTCTTCGCGTCCCCAAATAACGGGAGTACTGCCCGGTCGGCGACGATAACCGTTACATGCGGGGATCTCAGCACCGCGGTTTTCCTCAGGCAGGACGCATGGAGCATGAATGTGACCCCCGAAACGCCTGAAAAGCTCCCGTCCTCCGGAGGCACCTTACAGATTACCGTATCCGCGAAATATGGGACCTGGAGCGCTCAAACGGACGCATCCTGGCTGACGCTGTCCGCATGCTCCGGTGAGGGCGAAGGGTCGGGGATCACCGCAGCGGTCTCTGAAAACACCTCTTCCGCCCGCAGCGCGGTGGTGACGTTCAGCGTCGGGAACGTGATAAAGCAGATCACGATAAGGCAGGAAGGCGGCGGCTGGACCCCGCCGACAGTTACAGCGCTGTCCGTTTCCCTTCAGGGAGACAAGTACATCGGTACGCCCTACAGCGTTTACGATTGCCAGGCTTTTGTTGAAAAGTGCCTCGCCGACGCCGGAGTGCATAAAGACCTTGCCGGGAGCAACGCCTGGTACAGGGAGATGACATGGCGGGGGACTCCCGAACAGTGCGTGGAGAAATTCGGCTATATTCCCAAAGGCGCGTTCCTTTACATCGTCCTCCATAACGGAGGCGAGCCTTCCGTTTATCAGGACGGCCTGGGAAATGCGGATCATATCGGGATCTATACCGGAAGGAACCAAGGAGCGATCCATTCCAGCTCTTCAAAGCGGGGCGTATATGAAAGCTATTTTGAATGCGCTACCATCCCCGGCGGCGGATGGAACATGGTAGGCCTGTGGAAAGAACTGGACTACGGGGACAGTGTGATCAACTCGTTCCTGTCGGGAAAGTAAACCGGGGAATCTGACTGCGGGCCGGATTTTAATGCCGACGAAAACGGAAATTCCTGCGATCGTTCAGGATCGAATAATATGACTGCGCCGTAACCGTCGCGCGAAACAATTTGGGGCGCCGCTTTTTTAGCGGCGCCCCATGCATGTGCGCCGGAAAGCTTCCGGCGGGTGATATATGGGTTTATTCTTCAACGGACAGGTGGATATCGCTGAACGTGACCTCACAATTCCGGACCGCATAGAAGCCGACATACACGTTGTCAGGGTCTACGGAGGTCAGCGGGTAGTCAAATCCGGCGGAAACGGTCTCATCCCCGTAGGTCAGCGTGAATCCGTCGGCTGTGCCTGTAAGAGCAATGGCCACCTCGGCGCCCTCGGACAGATCGATCGCGTCTGTCGGAGCGCCTCCGATCAAAGCGCCGCTCCTGCGTCCGAAATTGACGATCGCGCCCTGGTTCCGGGATCCGGCGGCCACATAGTCGCCCATGGTCGTGGCTACGTAGGTGTCGATGTACAGATCGTCCCTTGCCATCAGGCCGAAGGAGACCTGGTTGTTGTCGGTGAATCGCCTGACGGTTGCTTTTGCGGTCAGCGTGAAAGCAGTGCCTGCCGGGAGCCTGGTAAAGTAGAACATCAGGCCGTCGCTGCCGCTGGCGATCTTGCCGCAGTTATTGTTCACCGACAGGGTGATCTCGCCGCCGTCCTCGAGCACCGCGCCGAAGTTGTCGGAAGTGATCTTGTTGTCACCGCCCACATCACCGAACACGGTCCCGCGCCATACGCGGCCGTCGGCGTCAGCATATGACGGCCAGGATACGCCGTTCATCTGTTCATCTGAAGGAGATTTGTAATCCGGTACCGCGTAGTCGGGGTTCACCGCCGCGGCAAAGTATGTTTCGTACATGGGCCTGACCTTGCCAAGGCTGTAAGCGTGAAGCCGGGGGGCGGTCTCGGCGGAAAGGTCGGAGATCAGCCAGGCGTTCACCCGGGCTCCGTAGGCGTTGGTATGGGTCTGGTCAAGGCCTGCAGGGACGAGTGACACGCCGTCTTCGGCATATTTGGCGCCGGTAAAGGCGTGGAGCCACTGAGCATCCTCGCCAAGGGCTGTGTTGTCGCTGAGTGTGGCGGCGGTCAGGTCGATACATTCGATATCGATGCCCTGCGCCTTGAGGTCCCGGACCATATCCAGGATGGCCTGGGGATAACTGCCGCCGGGGTAGACCGTGTCGCCGATGACCACGTCGGAGGTGATGTGACCGGAAGCCCCTAAGTAGCTTTCCGGTGTATTGGACCCGGTCAGACGGACGATGGGCGTGCAGACGACCGGCGTCACGCCGCGCTCAATGGCGGGAAGGATATAATTGACGTACAGGCTGTTTGCAAAACTCCCTTCGGTGAGATAATCGCCGTTGGGGTCAGAGAAACGGGCGGCCTCGGTCTTTTCATCGTTATGGCCGAAACCGATGATCAGGAACTTGTCGCCTTCTGAATCCCCCAAAGCCGGGATGAGGGCGCTGCCTTCAAGCAGCGTACGGTACTCTGCCATTCCGGTGAAATCCCGGGAGGAAGCGCCGGAATGGGCAAGGTTGTATACGGCGGCATTGAAATAAGATGAGAGCTCCTCGCCCCAGCCTTCCCTGGGGAGGTAATATTTATTGCTGAAGGCTGAAACGGTGGAATCGCCGACGACCCAGAACACAGCTTCACGCTGTCCCCAGGCCTGCCCGCGGGCACCGGTTCCGTATTCGGAACGGGCAAAGTCCGTAAGCATCAGAAGGCCGTGCATGTCGATGGAGCCGTCTTCATGGCGTCCTGGCGCAGCGGATGTATCCAGGCTTACGAACCAGTCGGCGGATACGGGCACGCCGAGTGTATTGACGCTCTGCTGCTTATCGGTATCCCAGAAATAGCTGGACGTGCCGAATACATCGGAATTGGGCTGTTTCTGCAGATCCAGCTTTTCGCCGGGTTCGCCGCCGGAACGGAAGCTGATCACGCCGGAAGCGGTAAAAGCCGTTGTGGCAGAGGTGTTGCCGGTATACATGGCCACGTTGTAGCTGCCGTTGTTATAGGCTGTGCAGTTATAGGCCCTGATATCCGGGCAGGAGTTGGAATCGATGCCCTTGGCCCTGTTTTCGTATGCAATGGAATTGATCAGGGTATGTCCGCCGGGCATGCTGGAGCCGCCCATTTTGAAACCATTGCCATTGCCGGCTTCCATCACTTCGGATTCCCCGAAGGACAGGCTGCCGAATTCATCGCAGAAGACGTCGGCAAAGGAGAATTCCTTCGCGGTCCCTCCGGGCTGTACGCGGATATAGCCGTTCATATATGTCACGCTGTTCCGGATGGTCACGGCGCCGATCTGGCCGCTGGCGACCTTGGCGAACAGGTCCCAACCGTCGTCTGCATTATAGGCGGCGATGCAGCCGTCAAAAACGTTGCCTTCACCGGTGGTCAGCTTTGCCGCGAAACCGTCTGCGTCCTCCAGGGCGGCGTCCGCGTTGTTCATGGAGGTACAGTTTTTGACGGTATTGAAAGAAGGCCACAGGCTCCTGTCGTCCCGGGAGGAACCTGAGACCTGCAGACCGGTGGTGCCGTTGCTGAAGAAGTTCATTCTTTCAAGTACGCAGTAATGCCCTGCCAGCTGCATACCGGGAAGGCCATTGGCGGTTCTTGTAATGTTGATGAGGGAGATATTCCAGTGATCGCCCCACACCTTGAAGCCGCGGCCGGTCATGCCGAAATCCAGTGTGGCGAATTTCCCGTCCGCGCAGGTCAGTGTGATCGGGTCCTCCGCGGTGCCGTTCCGTCCGCGGAACACCGTCAGTTCGCGGCCGGACAGGTCATAGACGCCGCCTTCAAGCAGGATGGTCTGTCCGGGAGCGGCATAGTTCAAAGCCGTCTGGATATCAACGGCGTCTTCTTCACCGGTGCCGCCGTTGTTTTCCAGGCCGTCAGGGCGGACAAAGATCTTCCCGTCCCGGCCCAGGGCACGACGGGTGACGGTCAGGGATATACGGACGGAATCGTAGCTCGACAGTTTTTCGAATGCGCTGAAAGCGAATCCGGGATCGGGTGTGAATTCGACGCTGACCTCGGTATTGCCGTTATTCAGAGGCACGTTCAGGCTGCAGTAGGTGTCGGCGATGACAGGCACGAAATCTGCGACAATGGCCTTGTCGGCAAAGACCCTGGCTGTGCCGTCGGCGTTGGTACGGAAGATCAGGCCGTATTCTTCGCCTGCGGCGGTGGAGCCGCCGGCGATGGACGCGGTCAGTTCCCTGTATACCGTGGGCTGGGGTGCCCATCCATCCGCGTTCCATGGGGAGGTGGTGAAAATGATGCCGCTGAACGTCGCGTTCAGTCCCCGGGCGGCGACCAGGGATACATAAGCGGCATGACCCTCCTGGCAGACCAGAGGATCGTCCAGATCAGAATAAGATGAGACTGAAAGGGCTGACGGATCTCTGGCGGGGATGTACCAGGTGTAGCTTCCGATCATTTCACCCGTTGCGGGATCGTACTGTGCGGCGATGTAGGCTGAATCCGTTTTTTCAAGGCTGACGCGATAGGTTTTTCCGGCCTCGATCCTGTTGGCAGCGCCATCAGTTGTCCACCAGCCGTAGCGGGTGGCCGCAATATCGTTGTCATCAGAGGCTTCCGGGGTACGGATGCCGGTATAGGCGCGGATACCGATGGTGCACGCGGATTCCGGCGAGGTATTTACACCGCCATAGGGCAGTTTGGTGGCGCCAACGGATATCAGGTTTGCCATCCAGTTGCCGGACACGCCTTCCTCGCCAAGGGAGTCGCGGACCATCAGCGCGAAGCCTTCCTGTCCGTCAGGCGTCGGGTTCAGCGCGTCCACGGTCACGTCCGCCTGGAAATAGAAATTCTCAGCGGTGGGATCGATCACAGTGTAATAATAACTTCCGCCGTCCGCGGGGGAGTCGGCCACAAATTTGCCGCCTTTCTTCTGGACGGTGCCATCCTCATTGAAAAGGGCGGAACCCAGGGATACATCCGCTTCGATACCCTTGCCCGAAGAGATAAGCACATTGCGGTCGCCTCCGGTGGATACGCCGAAATAACGGAATTCCCAGGCCTTTTCTTCGGACGCGGCGGCCCCCCTTTCGGTGACTGAAACGGAATATACCCGTGCGCCGCGCTGGTTGGTTTCGTCATAGGGCGACACGATACGGTAGGTTCCCGCTGACAGGGAATAAGTGAGTTCCTGTTTGGAGGTGCCGTGCACCGTCAGAATGCCTTCAGCATTGGCAACCGCATTGCCGTCTTCGTCAATGACGCCGACGGAGGAATCATTGTCCCCGCCGTTGCTGGATACGACGACCGAGGCTTCAGCTTCTCCGTCAACGGTAAAAACGATGCAGCCGGAAAGGGCTTTGCCCACTTCCACGGAGGTGACGCCCTTGTCTTCCTTCCAGCGCTTTACGACGTTGCCGGACGATGTAAAGTAACCCAGGCCGTCATCATCCAGGATCGTGCTTTCAGCGATGGCTTCCTTATCTTCGGCCGCAGTCAGGCTCCCAACGGTAAAGCTATGGGTCACTTCTGCAATCGCGTTATCAGGCGCCGGGGTATCGATCACCGTAATGGAATAGATCCTGACGCCGCGGTTGTAATCGCTCTGGGGGGAAACCACTCGAAAGGCGCCGGCAGCCAGGTTATAGCTGAATGTCTGCTTTCCGGTGCCGGAGACCTCGCCGACCCCTTCGCTGTTTGCCACGGCCGCGCCGCTTTCATCGACAACGGCGAAAGCGGAGGTGTTGTCCCCGCCGGTGCTGGAAACGGTGATGGTCACTTCGGCATTTCCCTTCACGTTAAAAAGGAATCCGCCGCCCATATTCTTTGCGGCTTCGGTCGAGGTGACGCCCTTATCTTCCTTCCACCGTTTGGTGACGGTACCGAAGGTCACGATGTTCCCCGCACCGCCGTCGTCGACGGCTGTGCCCTCCGGAATTGCCTCCTTATCTTCTGTGGCGTTCAGGACGGTGGCAGTGAATGAATACGCTGCCGCGTCCGCCTCCCCGGACGCGATCCCCGGGATCGCCAGGGCCAGGGAAATCAGAAGGCAGAGCACCATCAGATAAGAACTGTTCTTTGCGGTAACAGCTTTCATTTTTTTTCCTCCTTCCTCCGCCGACGGAAGAAGATTCCCGCACCGGACCTTTTTTTTGACATATGAAGGCAGTTCCGGGGGAAAATGCCGGCGTAAAGCGCGGTCAGACCGTTCGGCGGAACCACATATTCCTGATAAGGATAATATAACAAATGATCACCCGCACTTCAAGCATTTACACAACATTTTGACTCGGGAAAAGAAAAAAGGACCTGGAAAACGCAGCGACAGAGAAATAAGTTGTCAAATACGGAAGAATAATTCACATTGTGTAAAAACCTTCTTGCGGGAAGTGAACAAATCTGATAAAATAAACCAGATGATCAAAATATTCCTTTTTCTTCGGAAAACGGATGAAAGGACGGTAACTTATGGCAGGCAACGCGATCGTTGGACAGAGCGGCGGCCCTACTTCGGTGATCAACTCCAGCCTGGCGGGCGTATTCCAGGCCTGTCAGATGCGGGGAGCGGAGCACGTATACGGTATGCTGCATGGCATACAGGGCCTTTTGGAGGAAAAGATCTGCGATCTTTCCTCACGGCTGGATTCCTTCCTTGACATCGAACTGCTCAAGCGTACCCCATCTTCTTTCCTTGGCAGCTGCCGCTACAAGCTGCCGGATATTTCCGCGGACGAAGCGGTATACGAAAAGATCTTTGAGATCCTGAAAAAGCATGATATCCGCTGGTTCTTCTATATCGGCGGCAACGACAGTATGGACACCATCTGCAAGCTGTCGGAGTACGGCCGCCAGGTGGGCTCGCCCATCCGTTTCATGGGGGTGCCCAAGACCATCGACAACGACCTGGACCTGACAGACCACACTCCCGGCTATGGCTCCGCCGCGAAGTACATCGGAGTGGTCATGAAGGAGATCATTCGGGACGCCACGGTCTACGGCAGCAATTTCGTCACCATTGTCGAGATCATGGGCCGCAACGCCGGATGGCTCACTGCCGCCGCCGCCCTGGCCCGGGGCGAAGACTGCGAAGGGGTGGACCTGATCTGCCTGCCGGAACTGCCATTCCATACCGACCGGTTCCTGGCAAAGGTGGAAAAGATGCAGAAAGACCACCCATCCATTGTCATCGCGGTGTCCGAGGGCGTAAAACTGCCGGACGGACGATTTGTATGCGAGCTCAGCGACGACGAACGGTTTGTGGATGCTTTCGGTCACAAGAGCCTCACCGGTACGGCGCGGTATCTTAGCAACCTTGTGGCAAAGAACCTGCCTACCCGCACCCGCAGCGTTGAATTGAGCATCCTGCAGCGCTGCGCGGCCCACGTCAGCAGCCGGACTGACATCACCGAGGCATATCAGGTGGGCGGCGCTGCGGCCAAGGCAGCTTTTGAAGGGGAGACCGGGAAAATGGTGGCACTGAAGCGGCTGTCCAACGATCCCTACCAGTGCACCACATGCCTTGTGAACATCAGCGATGTGGCCAATATCGAAAAGAAAGTGCCCCTGGAGTGGATCAACGAAGCCAGGACCGACATGCTTCCTCCCTTCCTGACGTATGCCAGGCCGCTGATCCAGGCGGAACTGACTCCCATATACATCAACGGCCTCACCCAGCACATCGTCGAGGAATAACGGATTACTTCGATGCCGCCGGGCGCGGGACGTTCCCGCGCCTTTTTTTGCTGTGGGTTCTGATACTATTCAAATTGAAATTATCAATTTGAGAATCTGCGTGCTACGCAAGCTCATGCGATCCTGAATGCGCCTTCGGTGCTATAAAAAGGCATATAGCCTTTTTTTAACAGGATCAGTATGAATTTGGGATCCGGGAATGCTTGCGCTGAGGAATGAAAGAAAAGGAAAGGGCCCGCGGCGCATGCCGCGAGCCCGGGCTTAACTGCTGAAGATCACTTGCCGACAGTGCAGTACATGAAGTACTTGTAGCCCAGCGGGTTGCAGAAGAACCCGGAGACGGCGTCGTCGATCATGTAGATATCGGTGTAGTAGTAGATGGGAGTGATGGCGCCGGTGGACATCAGCAGGTCTTCGGCGGCATGCATCATGCCATAGCGGGCATCCTTGTCGGTGCAGGTCTTGATGGCCATGATGGCGGCGTCATAGGTCTCGGCCCAGGTGCCGTTTTCAACCTTCACGTCCACGCCGAAGGGGGTCAGGTCGATGGAGTAGATGTGCGCTTCGGAGTTGGCACCCTTGCCGAACTGGGAGTCGTTGTTGCCGGAGCCGGAGGTCCACATATCCAGGAAGGAGATGGGATCGTTGTAGTCAGCCAACCAGCCGTTGCGGGCGACGGTGTAGTCGCCGGCCTTGCGGGTGTTCAGGAAGGTGTTCCATTCCTGGTTGACCATGTTCATCTGGATGCCGATGCCGGCGAGCACGCTCTGCAGGTATTCGCCGATGGCCTTGTGGCCTTCGGAAGTATTGTAGAGGTATTCGATGGTGGGGAAGTTGGTGAACATGCCGGTGGCTTCGTCGAAGGTATAGTACTTGCGAAGGGTCTCGATGGCCTGGTCCCAGTTGCCTTCGTAGGCGTCTTCGGAAGTGTTCCAGTAGCCGTAGTACTCGGCGGAGGGCCCGGCAACCTCATAGAACTGGGCGATGCCGTCAGCGTCGGTCAGGCCCAGGGCGACGAAGGAAGAGGCGGGCTGCTGGCCGGCCTTGCCGATCTCGGTAACGATGTAGTTGCGGTCAAAGAGCAGGCCGATGGCGAAACGGATCTCGGCCTGGGCTTTTTCGGCCTCATCCCCGGTCAGTTCACAGCCTTCGGGCAGGATGCCGGCGTTGACGTTCCAGGATACGTAATAGGTGCCCATCTGGGAACCGACAAAGAACTCGGTGGGATACTCGGCCTTCAGGGCGTCGATCTCGGCGTTGGGCACGTCGTCGATCAGCTGCCAGTCGCCGTTTTTGAAGTTGGCCAGCATGTTGTTGGCATCGTCAGACAGGTAGAAGTTGATCTCATCCATCAGGATGGTGTCGGCCAGGAAGTAATTGGCGTTCTTGGTCAGGGTGATGACCGAGTTGTGGTTCCAGGCGGTCATGGTGTAGGGGCCGTTGCAGACGTAGGTGGCGGGATCGGTCGCCCAGGCTTCGTTGCTCACCACATCTTCGCGGACGGGCAGATAGGTGGGGAAGGCGAGCAGCTCGTTCCAGTAGGAAACGTCGTTCAGCAGCGTTACTGTCAGGGTCTTGTCGTCAATGGCTTCGACGGCCAGCTCATCCGGATACCCCTTGACGATCTCGAACATGTAGCCGTAGTCGGCGCCCAGCGCGGAGGAAGCGGCGCGCTTCCAGGCAAAGGCGAAATCGCCGGCGGTCAGGGCCTTGCCGTCGGACCAGCACAGGCCGTCCACCAGGGTGTAGGTGTAGGTGGCGGTGCCGTCTTCATTGATGACGGCGGCGGGGAGTTCCGTCGCGCAGGCGGGAACGATCACCAGGGCGCCGTTTTCATCCTGTTCCCAGGCGGCAAGGCCGGTGAACAGATGGGCGATCATGGTGGCGCCGTCGACAGCGGAGTTCAGGGCCGGGTCGAGGGTGTCGGGTTCGGAAGCGATGCAGACATTGATGGTGGTCTTGCCTTCATCAGCGGACGCCATGGCGGCGCAGGACAGAGCCATCACCAGCGCCAGAACGAGCGCAAGCAGCTTCTTCATAGGAACGGGTTCCTCCTTGAAAAAATATTTTTTCAAAAATGCGCGTGCGCATTGATGAAACGGGTTGGAAATCATAGCTCACCGATGCGGTGGCAGGCCACGAAGTGACCGTTTTCCACTTCATTAAAGGGAGGCATCGATTCGGCGCAGCATTCCTTTGCAAACCGGCACCGGGTCCGGAAGGGACATCCCGACGGAGCGTTCAGAGGGCTGGGGATATCGCCGGTAAGGACGATACGCTTGTTGGCCCGGGCTTTTCTGGGGTCCGGCAGGGGCACCGCGCTGAGCAGCGACTGGGAATACGGATGCAGCGGATGGCGGTATATCTCCTCCGCGGATGCCAGCTCCACCATTTTACCCAGGTACATCACAGCGATCCGGTTCGAGATATGGCGAACGACCAGCAGATCATGGGCGATGAACAGGTATGTGAGCCCAAGACGGTCCTGGAGATCGTCAAACATGTTGATGACCTGGGCCTGGATGGATACGTCCAGCGCGGAAACCGGCTCGTCGCAAACGATGAACTCAGGGTTGACCGCCAGTGCCCGGGCGATGCCGATGCGCTGCCGCTGGCCGCCGGAAAACTCATGGGCGTAACGCGAAGCGTGCTCGCTGTTGAGGCCGACCAGGGAAAGGAGTTCCAGTACCCTTTCTTCACGTTCCTTTTTGCCGTTGTACAGGTGATGGACATCCAGGGGCTCCGCTACGATATCGGATACGGTCATCCTGGGGTTCAGGGAGGAATAAGGGTCCTGAAACACCATGGTGGCCTTTTTGCGGAATTCCTTCAGGGAGCGGGGATCATTTATCTCCATACCGTCATAGACCACCGTTCCGGCGGTAGGTTTGTACAGGTGCAGGATGGTGCGCCCGACGGTGGTCTTGCCGCATCCGGATTCACCTACAAGGCCGAGGGTCTCGCCCCGGCGGATACTGAAGGATACGTCGTCCACCGCCTTCAGGGGGCGGGTGCGGAAAAAGCCCATGTTGATGTCAAAGTATTCTTTCAGGCCGCGGACCTCAAGCAGATCCTGTTTTTTGGAAAGATTTACATTCATGCTTTATCCCCTTCCGGGGCCGCGCACGCCGCGGCGGTGTCTTTGTAATTCATCCAGCAGGCGGAGGTATGGCTTCCGCCAAGATCCATGATCCCGGGCCGCTGAGTAAGGCAGACCTTCATGGCGTTTTCGCAGCGGGGAGCGAAGGGGCACCCCCTGGGCATGTTCAAAAGATCGATGGGCGTGCCGGTGATGGGACGGAGCCGCTGGCCGTTGTTTTCGTCCCGGGGGATGGAGCGCATCAGGCCTTTGGTGTATTCATGGGCCGGGGTATAAAAGATCTCGTCTGCGGTCCCACGCTCGCAGACAGCGCCTGCATACATGACGATCACCTCGTCGCACATCTGGGCTACCACGCCCAGGTCATGGGTGATCATGATGATGGCCATTCCGAGTTTTTTCTGCAGGTCCTGCATCAGTTCGAGGATCTGCGCCTGGATGGTCACGTCCAGGGCGGTGGTCGGTTCATCGGCGATCAGGATATCAGGCTCACAGGCCAGGGCCATGGCGATCATGACTCGCTGCCGCATGCCGCCGGAAAGCTCGAAGGGATACTGCTTCAGGCGTTTGTGAGGCTCGTTGACATTGACCAGGGTCAGCATTTCCAGGGCTCTGTCCCTGGCTTCGGATTTGTTCCTTCCGGTATGCAGGAGGATCGCCTCCATCAGCTGGTGGCCGATGGTATAGGTGGGGTTCAGAGAGGTCATCGGATCCTGAAAAATAATGGAGATCCTGTTGCCGCGGACCCTGCGCATATGGTTTTCATCGGCGCCGATCAGTTCCTGGCCGTCAAAGCGGATACTGCCGCCGACAATCTTTCCGGTAGGGGCGAGGATCTGCATGATGGAATAGGCGGTCACCGATTTGCCGGAACCGGATTCGCCTACGATACCCAGCACGCGGCCGCGGTCCAGTTCAAAGGAAACGCCGTCCACCGCCTTGACTTCACCGGCGTCGGTAAAAAAGGAGGTGCGCAGGTCTTTTACTTCAAGCAATGCCATAATCGATCAGGGACCTTTCAGAGATTTCGGGATTATCAGGCGTTCAGCTTCGGGTCGAAAGCGTCCCGCAGGCCGTCGCCGAACAGATTCAGGGACAGAACCACCAGGCAGATGACCATTGCGGGGATGATCAGCCTGTAAGTATAGGATGTGATGCCGTTCAGGGCGTCTGATGCCAGGGAACCCAGGGAGGGCATCGGGGCATTGACACCCAGGCCCAGGAAGGAGAGGAAGCTTTCCGTAAATATGGCGTTGGGGATCTGCAGGGCGGTGGAAATGATGATCACCGAGATGCAGTTCGGAAGAAGGTGTTTGCGGATGATCCACCTGCCGCCGGCGCCGGTGGCCTGGGCGGAAAGGACGTATTCCTGCTGCCTGAGGGAAAGGATCTGGCCGCGGATCAGGCGGGCCATGCTCACCCAGTAAAGCAGGCCGAAAACGATGAACATGGATATGATGTTGGAGCCGATCTTTTCAAAGATGGTGTTCTCCACCGAAAGCGTTTTTCCCAGGACCACCGACAGAAGGATGATGACCAGCATGTCAGGCAGGGAATAAATAATATCCACCACCCGCATGATGATGATGTCCACCTTGCCGCCGAAATAGCCGGCAATGGCGCCGATGGTCATGCCGATGATCAGTACGATGATGGAGGCGAAAAATCCGACCGCCAGGGAGATCCTGGTGCCGTAGACCACCCGGATGAAATAATCGCGTCCGTGAGCGTCGGTGCCGAAGATGTGCGGAAAGACATTTTCGCCCTTTTCGATGTTTTTAAGTTCGGTTTTGCCATAGGTGAAGGGCGCCAGGTTATTGAAGGAGCTGTCCACCGGCTTCCCCGGGCGTACGCCCAGCATCTTGTCATAGGAATAGGGCCATACATAGGGGAGGATGATGCTGGACAGTGTAACGACGATGATAATGATCAGTGAAACAAGCGCTACCTTGTTGCGGAAAAGGCGTTTGCAGCCGTCACGGAAGAAGGTGCTGGAAGGACGCATGCGGGAAATGTATTCTTTTTCCTCGGCCGTGGCCGGACGGAACGCGTCCGGGTCCAGCTGCAGGGAGAAAGGCTTGCGAAGATCGGTCATAGGGCTGAAGCCTCCGTCAGTCAAATTCAATGCGGGGATCAACGACCTTATAAAGCAGATCGCTGACAAGGTTCATGATCACGATCAGGGAAGCGAGGAAAATGGTGGTCCCCATAATCATGGTGTAATCGCGGTTGGTGATGCTGGACACAAACTGGCGCCCGATGCCCGGAACGGCAAAGATCTGTTCCACCACCATGGAGCCTGTTACGATGAAGGCCAGCATCGGTCCGAAATAGGTGATGACCGGGATCAGGGAATTTTTCAGCGCGTGGCCGAAAATGATCTTCGGCTTGGATACGCCCTTGGAACGGGCCGTACGGATATAATCCTGCCCAAGGACGTCCAGCATGGAGGAACGGGTAAGGCGCGTGATGTAGCTCATCGGATAGAGGGCAAGGGTGATGATGGGGAGCACCAGGCCGCCCCTGGCCGCTCCGTTGGCCGGGAGCCATCCCAGATGGACCGAAAACAGGATCAAAAGCAGCGTGCCCATGATAAATGACGGCATCGACACGAAAGCCGTCGTGAAGACCATGATCACCTTGTCGATGAAGGTATTGCGGCGGATGGCGGCGACCGCCCCCAGGACGATACCCACGATCCCGGCGGAAAAAGCGGCGATGATACCGAGCCTGGCGCTGGTCCGCATGCCGTCCATGATGATGTCGATCACCTGACGGCCGCGCTGTTTGAGTGAGGGACCGAAATCGAAACGGGTCACAATGTCCCTCAGATAGGTCACGTACTGCTCCATCAGGGGTTTGTCCAGGCCGTATTTGGCTTCCAGGGCAGCCTGCGCTTCCTTTGATATGGCTTTCTCACCCACAAAGGGGCCGCCGGGAACGGCGTGCATGACAAAAAAAGTCACTGTAATGACGATCCAGATCGTCACTACAGCCAGCAGGACCCTTTTCAGGACATAAAACATCATTTTTGAGCTCATAGGACAACCTCGCGTGTGGACGGGCGGTTAAAAGAGGAACACCGCCTGTTTTTCCGGATACGAACCCCCGGAGACCGGGGAACGAATCGAGTTATTATACTATAGCTCAGGCCGGTGAAAAACGACGAAAACGCATAAAACAAAAAAAATACAAAAAAAATACCGTCCGGGTTTTTATCCCTGTTCCGGGGAAAGACCGCTCACAGCAGGGTAAACCTGTTCTTGCGGTAATCGATCAGCCCCTCCGCCTTCATCCTGGACAGTTCCCTCGAAAGGGCACTGCGGTCGGCGCCGAGGTAGGCAGCCATGTCCGCGCGGTCAAACGGAAGGACGACAGTCGATTTGTCCCGGTGGGCAAAAGCCGTGAAAAGGGCGGTCAGTTTGTCCCTGAGGGTCAGGCGGGAGAGGATCTGGATGCGGGTATTCATCGAAAGCGCGCGTTCTGCGAGCATAGAAATAAATCGGTCCTTCATTTCCAGACTGAATTCTGTTTCCGCTTTCCGGCGGAAGGGCTCACAGGAGAGCCACAGGACCCTGGAAGGCCTTTGTGCGACGATATAGATATCCGGTTCCTGGACTTTCAGGTAGCAGAGGGATTCTCCGAAAGTCCCCCCCGAGGTGACATTAGCCATGATCATGCGGTTGCCGTTGATATCGTCGGTCAGCACCTGGACGAGCCCGGACAGGACCAGGCCGAAACGGGATAGAGGTTCACCGGCGCTGTGAAGGAAGGATCCCCGCGCGTAATCCGCTTTAGAGGCGTCAAGGAGCAAAAGGGCCCGGGACGTCTGTCCACTGTCAAGCCCGCTGAACAGTCGGCAGGAGGCAATTTCCGGCGCGTAGGCCTGTGCGATCTGCTCCGTCATCTGATCCTGACCTCCTTATTTGTAAGAATCAGGCAAAAAAGCTTTTGTCCGCCTTCGGCCCCTTCTCCGGCAGCGGGACCGGGCAAATGCGCTTTAATCGTATCATGGACAGCGAAGGAACTCAAGGCCCTTTGTATTTGTGAATGACGTCCGTCGCGTTACTGTTCACGGGGCAGGCGGACATAAAAAGCGATATGCCCCGGTTGGAGAGCATATCGAAAGGGACGAAAAAAGGAACCAAATCAATGGTCAAGTAGGAGCAAATCTTAAAGAGATTTCGTGAAAGAGATTCAGT